>NZ_JAUORH010000017.1 GCF_030547425.1 Tenacibaculum sp. 1_MG-2023
GTACTTCCTGCAATACTTCCCCCAACCGAAGTAGGATCTACGGTAATGGTTGCCGTAGCCGAAGTCGCTTCCGCACAGGCCCCACTTTGTACTACCGCACGGTATTGCGTGGTAGTTGTTAGGTTGGTAGCCGTTAAAGTAGTAGTGGTATTGGCGATATCGGTATCGGTGGTAAAGTTATCGGTAGAACTCTCCCAGCGGATGATATTTCCTGTCTGTCCACTTACTGTCAGTGTGGTTGAGTTGGTTCCGGTACACACATTGGTACTTCCTGCAATACTTCCCCCAACCGAAGTAGGTATAATTGTAAGAGATACTTCATCCGAAGTTAAAGTCTGACAGGTATTAAGTGTACTGGTTACTACTAATCTATATTTATTAGTAGAAGCTGTTACTGGCGGGTTGGTTAAGGTTAATGCAGGAGTAGTTGTGTTACTATATATTCCTCCATTAGAAATATTATTCCAAGCTCCAACACCTGAAATTTGTTCTTGCCATTGATATACTAATCCTGTTGTAGTACTTGTACTACCACTATAATCAGGTGTGGTGGATGGCGCACTTCCTGTGTAACTAGTTGTACTTAAAGAGCTTGCTGTAGCTGTAAAAGTAACATTACTTCCTGAACATATAGTACTACTACTTGGTTGTGTGTCTATTTGTATTTGGGTAGCAATTATTTCATTACCTGTGGTTTCTTGTCCTTGATCACTTCCTATATCTGCTGCTCCAGAAGCATTAACAAGGTTAGGAACCCCATTACTATCTATGCCTCCTTGCCCCGCTATATCTATTCTTCCATTCCCGTCTAATTGACCCGAAGTAGCATTTTCACTTGCTTCTATTGCATCAAAACATCCATCATTATCACTATCTAAGTCTAAATGATTTGGTATTCCATCATTATCAGAATCTAAAAAACCACCACAAATTAAAGCTAAGTTAATAGGAGATTTTGTGTTTCCAGATTTTAGATCAAGTTTTAAAGATGTTGTGGTTGTTTTAACTTCCCAAGCTTCAGATGCTGAAATAGCACCTAAAGCATCAAAGTTCAAAACGCCACCAGAGTTAGAGTTAATAGTTAAATCACTATCTGGATCAGCTACTGTAAATTCTCCAGTTGAAGTTAATTCCCAAGTATCTCCTGAATCAAAATTTCCAGTTATACCAACTTCATGTTTTAAGGAAACTGTTACTGGGGATGAAAAAGTAAAAGTTGCTGTTCCTCCTTGAGTAATTAAGATATCTCCATTAGCATTACCTTGGTCTACTGTACCAGTTGTAGTAATTATTACATCTATTATTTTTTCTGTATCTTGATCATAATAAGTACCAGAGGTTAAGGTAGTTCCAATTCCTGTTAAATCTAATGGAGTTCCTGCACAAGCTAATGATTCTTCTGTGTCTAATATTCCATCATTATCATCATCTAAATCTAGCCTATCGGCTATTCCATCACCATCAGGGTCTGTTCCTGATCCATTAATAGTAATTACTAAATTGGCTGTATCAGAAGACACTCCATCAGAAATTTCATAAAAAAATGTATCTGTTAATGTTTGACCTACGAGTAAACCTGCTACTGCGGGGTTTGAAGTGTCAACAATATATTCATAGTCTCCATCTGAATTCATAACAATTGTACCGTAGGTTCCAGGATATGAAGTGTTAAGGTTAGCAGCATTGAGATTAGCTAATGATGTACCAAGTCTAATAGTAGTAACAGAACCAGAGCCTTGCCAGTAAATATCTGAAACACCAGCAATTTGCCCAAGAGGGTCAGAATCTGTAACATTAGGTCCATAATTATAACTTAATCTTAACTGATTAATTGGTTGTTCAAAAAATACATTAATATTTCCTGTAGCGTCACTAGGTATTGCACTACCTATCCCATAAAAAGTATTTCCTCCTGCATCGATTATTCCTCCAGTAGTGACATATTTGTATGAGGCATTTACTCCATTTAATGTTCCTTCAATTTTCATTTGATCTTGCCATGAACTTCCCTGAGAAAAATCGATATCTGTTAATAAAAATCCTAAATTGAATACTGGTTGATCAAAGTCTATGACTAAAACAGTGTCGTCAGTGGGATTAGTTGTACCATCTATATTATATAATAAATAACCAGTATGGCCTCCGTTGGTAGTATAGTCTACCGATTGATTAAAAGATGTACCAAATCCACCAGGGTCTAAGGTTGTAAATGAGAGACCTACACCATCTACAGTTTTAGATTTTCCATCGACGGTTTCTCCACTTGTAAAATTACTTTCCCAAAACAATGTTGATAAACCTCTGTCTACAGTATCAGAACCTCCTGTACCTGGGTCTATAATTACATTTCCTGTGGCACTTGCATCAATAAAAGCAGTTAGAGAGTCGGTATTGTCAATAGCGTCAGGAGCTTCATCTACACCATTAATTGTTATGGTTAATATACCATAATCTTTTATACCAATGGCATCAGCTACAGTATAAGAAATAATATCATCTAAACTCTCTCCGTTTCTTAAACCTGTAACAGAGGCATTTGTTTCATCTACATCATAAGTATAAGTACCATTAGCTTGTATTGTAATGTCTCCATATAAAGTAGTATAAGTGTTGTTAACAGCTGAAGGATAGACATCTACTTCTGTTACCGATATGGCGGTAGAGCCAGAATCGTTCGTTAAAACATTGCCCGTGATTGTCCCAGTTGAGTTTGCTGATATACTATTAGTTTCATCAACAACTGTTGGAGGAGTAGTGTAAATTCGTATAATGGTTTGTGCTGTAGTAGAATCTCCATTTGTGTCAAAGATGGTAATATCCATTGTGCGTACTCCATCCGTATATGGACTCTGCAGATCTCCATAAAACAAGGTGGATAAAAACGTTTCAAATTCAAAATTAGAGATTGGGTTCCCAGAGGTTTCTATAATGCTAAATGTTGTGTTTGTTAGTTGAGTTATCTGTATTGTAGAGCCTCCAATGGTATAAGTAAATGGTCCAGAAACAGGTATTTGTAACCATAATAAGTCAAAACCACCACCGTTATTAATAGCTAGCAATTCACCAAAAGGAAAATCAACAACGCCTGAAAAATTTATAGTTGCACTTAAAACCCCTGCATCTGTTGTGACTTGTGGATTTACTGTTAAAGGGAATACATTAGAAGTTGTTGGTTGTAGCTGAAAATCATAGTTGTTTCCAGAGGTTATGTTATTTAGGTCTAAAGTAGGAGCGGCCATCATCATGTTAAAAGAAGAAGAGGAAAATCTTTGCCTTGTTCTACTTTTATTGACTTTAGGTGTTTTTCCTGTCAACAAAGAACTAGTTATGGAGCTAAGAGGGTTATTGGAAGAACTTAGCTTCGTATCTTGTATTGGTTTGTAAGACAAAACTTTGTTAAGGTTGCCTTTTTTTAGGTTTTCTTTTACAAATACTTGACCATTAATAGTTAAAGTAAATGTTAATAAAATTACATATAGTATGCTTTTATATATATTATAGTGAGGGAGCTTATTTTTCATATAAAGCTAATTTTTATTTAAAATAGAGTATGATACAAATAAAGAGTATGGTAAACCATATTAACCATATTGATGGTGTGAATTATGTGTAAATTGGCTACAAAAACTATATAAAAATATATTAGAGTGTTTTTATAGTTAGTTAATTGTGGTTCGTAATTACGTGAAATTTGTATGGATATATTTTAGAGTAAATCCCATAAACTGTTTTGAAAGGATTGAAAAAACTCATTAAATATATTTTGTGTTTTTTTGAGAGTTTAGTAACTACCTCTTTTTTAAAAGTAGAGGTTTGAGTTTTACATAGAAGAATGCTAAAACCTAACGTAAACCTTACGTTAAACTTTTGAAAATAAAAGTGTTTCATGCTGGGAGACTTGGGTTTAGTTTATACTTATAATACTGTTATTTTATCTATAATTTCATTTAATGAGACAATTTAAGGGGGTAATTGCTAAAAAAAATATTTTTAAAAATATAGTATAAATATATGAAAAATATTTTAACATTTTTTTATGTTTTTTTAATTTTTTCTTATATGAGATTTGTTTATTGATAAAAAAGGATAGGGTATAAGGATAAAATGTTAATTGTTCTTATACAAGGGTGAAACATGTTGTTTTTATGAGTATAATAAAGATTTTCTAAGCGTTTATTATTTATAACCCTATTCATGGCAGTTGGTAGTATTTCGTTTACTGAAGTCTATGGTCTAGTAAAAGGCGGACTAATATTTACTTTTGAGGGATGCTTTTACTATTATCACTGTAGAGATTATGTGAGCATATAACCTTATAGATAAAGAATGAAACGTAAGCTAAAGACGTTATTAAATAATCATGAAAAAGTAAGGAAGTTTATTACATATGGTGTTAAAAATACATGTGCTTAATTGTTAATGTTAAACTTTTTTTAATCTTTTGTGTTTTAGCTAATAAAGGCATTACATTTACAGATTGAAGATAATGCAACTAAATAAAAACAATGAGAAAATTATTTTTAATCCTATTACTAGCTATTGGTAGTGTTACATTTGCTCAAGTTCATGAGCCAGTAAAATGGAGTACTTCAGTAAAAAAAATATCCGATAAAGAGGCTGAGTTAGTAGCAACAGCTACAATTCAAAAAGATTGGCATTTATATTCGCAAAATATTCCAAAAGGCGGGCCAATTCCAACGCTGTTCACTTTTGAAGGAGATACTCGATATCTAAAAAAAGGAAATACTAAAGAGGAAGAAGGACACGTTGTGGATGATCCAATTTTTGAAATGAAAATTAAATATTTTGACACTAAAGCAACCTTTACTCAAAAAATTCGTTTAAAAACTACAGAAAAACTTACTGTTAAAGGGACGGTAGAATATATGGTATGTACAGGAATGAACTGTTTACCACCAAAAGAAGTAGAGTTGACTTTCAACGTAAATTAATCTCCTTACCTCAACATGATGAAAAAAATATTAGCATTTTTGCTTTGTTTTACCATTGGATTTTCGGCAATGAGCCAAATTCATAATCCAATAGAGTGGAAAACGAGTGTAGAGAAAGTTTCAAAAACAACATATAACTTAGTAAGTACAGCAACGATTCAGGGAGATTGGCATTTGTATGCTCAAGAAGTCCCGAGTGGTGGTCCAATTCCAACAACTTTTACGTATGATGATGAAGGAGGGAAAATTAAAATTGTAGGAAACACTTTAGAACCAGAAGGAAAAATTAAATTTACAACACTTTTTGGTGAAGAAGGAATGAATATTAAATCCTTTGCTAACAAAGCGGTTTTTAAGCAAAAAATAGAATTGGTTGATGCTAGCATAACTCAACTAAATGCTTTTGTAGAGTTTATTGCTTGTACAGACGAAATGTGTTTACCTCCAAAAGAAGTAGACTTAGCATTTGATTTATCTAAAGCCATAGCTGTTAAAAATTCTACAGATGAAACAAAAGACACAAAGACAACAACAGAAGTAGCAACTTCAAAAGATTTTAAAAAAGAAGAAAAGAAAGGCCTTTTAGGAATTTTCTTTATAGCTTTTTTATCAGGGTTTGCAGCGCTATTAACTCCGTGTGTATTCCCAATGATACCGATGACGGTAAGTTTTTTTACGAAACAAAGTAAAAGTAAATCACAAGGAATAAGAAATGCGGTTATCTATGGATTGTGTATTGTTGTCATCTATGTGTTGTTAGGGTCAGTAGTAACTGCAGCCTTTGGAGCAGATGCTCTAAATGCACTATCAACGAATGTATGGTTTAATATAATCTTCTTTTTAATCTTGGTGATTTTCGCAGTATCTTTCTTAGGTGCTTTTGAAATTACGTTACCTAGTTCATGGGCAACTAAAGTAGATTCGCAAGCAGATAAAGGAGGTTTAGTGGGAATCTTTTTCATGGCTTTGGCTTTAGCAATTGTTTCTTTTTCATGTACAGGGCCTATTGTAGGAACTTTGTTAGTGGAAGCAGCTTCAAAAGGAGGAGTAGCTCCTATTGTAGGAATGTTAGGGTTCTCTTCGGCTATTGCTTTACCATTTGCGTTATTTGCAGCCTTCCCAGGGTGGTTAAATTCTTTACCAAAATCAGGAGGGTGGTTAAACACCGTAAAAGTGGTACTAGGATTTTTAGAACTAGCATTGGCATTTAAATTTTTATCAAATGCAGATTTAGTATTGCAATTACACTTGTTAGAAAGAGAAGTATTTATTGCTATTTGGATTGCTATTTTTGGAGCGTTAGCATTTTATTTATTCGGAAAAATACAATTACCACACGATAGCCCAATCAGTCATATATCTGTAGGAAGATTAAGTTTAGGGTTAATAGTGTTATCATTTACTATATATATGGTTCCAGGATTATGGGGCGCACCATTAAACTTAATAAGTGCTTTTCCACCGCCACAACATTATAGTGAATCACCTTACGGAGTTGGGTTTACAAAACAAGCAGTTGTAAGTTCGGGAAGTCAAGAAAATGGGCATGAGAATTTACCAGAGGGAGCACATTTAATGCCTCCTCACGATATTATGTCGTTTCATGATTATGATAAAGGATTGGCCTATGCTAAAAAAGTAGGAAAACCAGTACTGTTAGATTTTACAGGTCATGCTTGTGTAAACTGTAGAAAAATGGAACAAAATGTTTGGGTAAAACCAAAAGTTTTAGACGTGTTAAAAAACAAAGTGATCTTAATTTCTTTATATGTGGATGATAAACGACCATTAGAAGAAGATGAAGTGGTTGAATCTAAGTTAAACCCAGGTAAGAAATTAAAGTATATTGGTCAAAAATGGAGTGAAATGCAAACAATAAAGTACAAAGCAAACTCACAACCATTTTATGTGTTAATGAACCATGATGAATCAAATATAATTGATCCGATAGCTTATACGCCAGATGTAGATGAATACTATAATTGGCTTGAGAATGGGGTTGTTAATTTTAAAAAATAATTAAAAATTACCATATAAATAAAAAGCACTTTAGATTAATCTAAAGTGCTTTTTTATTGAAGTAAGTTTTGTCAAAGTTATATAAAATAATGTAAGAGGTTCTTTTACAGTAGCTGTTTTGAAATTATCTATAAAATTCGTACCTTTGTATGATATGGTAGATACTACACACGAGAAAAAAAATCAACGAGTTTTTACATTCAACTACCTTGTGTTCCGTAATCAATCGGACAAATTTATCCCACCAGGGTTCTAAATTTAATTTAATAGCTTCTCTTTTTTGTGAGAAGACTCTCTAATATATAAAACACTTTGTAGAGCTATTTACCAATTAAAATAGATTTATAAAATGTTTTTTTTGACCTTACGAATATCGATTTTAGATAATCGTACACTTTTCGAAAAAAGTATTCTGCATTAAAAAACAAACACTAAATAAAATAGGTTTTGTACTTACTGCTATTTAAGTTTCAATAGAAAATAACTAAAGAAGCTTATAATTATTACATACCTATTCTTTTTTATAAAATAAAAATTATGACAATAAAAACTTACGATGCATTTAATCGTATAACCCCCTTAGAAATAGAAAGAGTAACCAACTTTTTATACAAACACCTTGAAAAATATGGAGATGAAAAAACAGCAATTCGTAAAGCAATAGACTATGCTGCTAAGGAGCGAACAGGACTAGGAGGATATGTTTTTACAATAGAAGATAAAGATGATATTGTGGGAGCAGTTATAATAAATAAGACAGGAATGGATGAATATATTCCAGAAAATATTTTAGTGTATATAGCAACTCACAATGAGTATAGAGGAAAAGGCATTGGAAGGAAAATAATGACACACGCTATTGAAAATTGTAAAGGAGATATTGCTCTACATGTTGAAAAAGATAATCCAGCTAAGTTTTTGTACGAAAAGCTAGGGTTTACTACTCCGTATTTAGAAATGAGACTAAAGAGATAATATGAGACAGTTAAAAATAATAAAACAAGTTACCAATAGAGAGTCAAAATCTATAGAGAAGTACTTACAAGAAATTGGTAAGATTGATTTGATTACTGCAGATGAAGAGGTTGAATTAGCTCAAAAAATCAAAGCAGGAGACCAACGAGCATTAGAAACTTTGGTAAATGCAAACTTACGTTTTGTTGTATCGGTAGCAAAGCAATATCAAAATCAAGGGTTACGACTTTCTGATTTAATTAATGAAGGGAATATAGGTTTGGTAAAAGCAGCAAGACGTTTTGATGAAACACGTGGATTTAAGTTTATATCGTATGCAGTTTGGTGGATACGTCAGTCTATTTTACAGGCTTTAGCAGAACAATCTCGTGTAGTTCGTTTGCCATTGAATAAAATAGGAAGTATTAGTAAAATTAACAAGGCAGTTTCTAAGTTAGAGCAAAGCAATGAACGCATGCCTACACCAGAAGAAATTGCGAAAGTTCTAGAGATGACAGTTTCTGATGTAAAACAGTCTATGAAAAACTCAGGAAGGCATATTTCTATGGATGCGCCTTTAAAAGAAGGAGAAACATCAAATTTATATGA
This sequence comes from Tenacibaculum sp. 1_MG-2023, assembly GCF_030547425.1. Taxonomy (GTDB): domain Bacteria; phylum Bacteroidota; class Bacteroidia; order Flavobacteriales; family Flavobacteriaceae; genus Polaribacter. Next base: position 8,535 of record NZ_JAUORH010000017.1, read on the forward strand.
TGTTATGAGAGCTTCAGAAGCGCCTAAGCCAGACAAAGACTTAATACAAGAGTCATTACGATTAGAAATTAGTAGAAGTTTAGAAACGCTTTCACCAAGAGAATCGGACATTATAAAATTATTTTATGGTCTAGGAAACTACCGACCTATGAGCTTAACTGAAATAGGAGAAACTTTTGATTTAACAAGAGAGCGAGTGCGTCAAATTAAAGAAAAAGGAATTAGAAGATTGAAACAAAGATCAAGAACTAAAGTATTACAAACTTATTTAGGTTAGTTTCAGTTTTATACAATTAACTCAAAATATGAGTTAGTGGTAATTAAAAAAAAGAATACACAAAACCATCTGTAAGCTAGAAGGGAGTAATTAAAAAAGGCTCAATACAAAGAGCAATTTTTAGTAGAGAAGGAAAATAAGATATGGACATACACATTATTGATCTATTAATTTTTATAGTATATTTAGTTTTTATGCTTGGAGTAGGAGTATATTTCATGAATAAAAACAAATCAAAAGACGATTACTATGTAGGAGGAAGGAACATGTCAGCAGGTCATATAGGATTATCTGTTGTTGCGACTGATGTAGGAGGAGGGTTTTCTATAGGGTTAGGAGGCCTGGGTTTTTTAATGGGACTCTCTGGTAGTTGGATGCTTTTTACAGGATTATTAGGTGCTTGGATTAGCGCCGTTTTTTTAATTCCAAAAGTATACCCTATAGCTAAAAAACATCATTTTTTAACGTTTCCAGAATCTTTAGCCTTTCACTACAATGCTAAAGTAGCATTAATGGCGGGAATTATTTCGTTAATAGGTTACATTGGTTTTACCAGTTCACAAATTTTGGCAGGAGCAAAATTAGCATCAGCTACATTTCCATCAATATCCATAACAAAAGCAGTTTTAATTATGGGAGTAATAGCTGTTGTATATACAGTTATTGGAGGAATAAAAGCAGTGATTTACACAGATACTATTCAGTGGATAATTCTTATGGTAGGTTTGATAGGTATTGGAATTCCTATTGGTTATATGGAAATAGGAGGATGGAACGGGATTCAAGAAATATTACCTGATAGTTTTTTATCATTAACAAATGTTACGTTTATTGATATGTTTAACTGGATAATAACCATAGTACCCATTTGGTTTGTTGGAATGACTTTATATCAACGAATTTATGCCTGTAAAGATGAAAAAACAGCAAAAAAAGCTTGGAGAATAGCAGGATTGTTTGAATATCCAATAATGGCATTTATGGGAGTTGCCTTAGGGTTATTTTCAAGAGTGGCCTACGAACAAGGAATGTTTGCAAGTATAGGATATGCACCAGGAGTAGAATTGGATGCAGAACTAGGTCTTCCGTTATTATTAAGAAGTATTTTACCAGTAGGTTTAATGGGGTTAATGATGTCGGCTTACTTTTCGGCAATCATGTCTACAGCCGATAGTTGTTTAATGGCAGCTTCAGGAAACTTAACTACAGATATTTTTGGATATTTTAAGAAAAGTATCAGTATAAAAAATTCACAATTAATAACCTTTTTAATAGGAGGTTTAGCGATTGTATTGGCAACAAAAATGCAAAATGTATTAGAGCTGATGTTGTATTCATATGCTTTTATGGTATCAGGTTTGTTAGTTCCTGTTTTAGGAACTTTATTACTAAAAAAGCCATCACCACTTGCCGCTTTTTATGCTATGATTTCAGGAGGGCTTACCACTTTATTATTAATTATCTTAGAGGTAAAATTACCTTTTGGTTTAGATGCAAATTTCTTTGGAATTACATTATCAGCCATTGTGTTTTCAACAATTCAGTTAATTAACAGCCAAAAAAAATGGAAAGCCTAAAGGAAGCTTTAGAGAAGATAAGAAAAGAATTACATACCTTTCCTGAAGTTTCTGAAGAAGAATACGAAACTAAGAAAAGAATACAAACTTTTTTAGAAGAGGATACTTCTTGTGAGATACTACCAGTGGCTAATACAGGACTATTAGCAATCTTCAATGGAAATAAAGAGGGTAAAACAGTTCTGTTAAGAGCAGATATTGATGCGTTACCTATTCAAGAAGTAAACACTTTTAAACATAAATCTGTAAATAAAGGAGTTTCGCATAAATGCGGACATGATGGGCATACAACAATTTTACTTGGAGTTGCAAAACTACTTACAGAAAAACCGTTGCACAAAGGAAAAGTACTATTGCTTTTTCAACCTTCAGAAGAAAATGGAAGAGGGGCACAGTCGGTTTTAAAAGATTTTTATTTTCAGCAATTTAATATTGATTATGCTTTCGCGCTACACAATTTACCAGGTTTTACCAAACAAGAAATAATTGTAAAAGAACAAGAGTTTACTAGCAATGTAAAAAGTGTTATAATTACTTTGGAAGGAAAAACAGCACATGCAGCAGAGCCAGAAAAAGGATTTAATCCAGCTAATGCAATCGCTGAAATTCTTCATTTTGTAAAACATGAAACTAAAAATGTACCTGAAGATTCTGATTTTTTCTTGGCTACCCCCGTGCATATAATTATGGGAGAAAGAGCCTACGGAGTATCAGCAGGATATGGAGAGGTACATCTTACTTTACGAAGTTGGAGTACAAGTTTAATGAGAGAGAAACAAAAAAAGCTTGAACAACTACTTCAAAAACTTGAAGAAAGAGAAACTCTTGGTATCAATATTTCTTGGTTTGAAGAGTTTTACGCAAATAAAAACAACAAAGAAGCTGTTGAGTATATAAAAAAGGCAGCTGAACAACTAAATTTATCAATTAAAGAAATAAATACACCTTTTAAATGGGGAGAAGATTTTGGGTTGTTTACGCAGCAATACAAAGGAGCTATGTTTGGTCTGGGAGCAGGAAAGAATACCCCAGCGCTGCATAATCCAGATTATGATTTTCCTGATGAAATAACAGTTACAGGAGCACAAATATTTTATAATATCTTAAAAGAAGTTCAATAATAATGACGCATACATCGTATTTAGAATTATCTGAATCAGCAATAAAAAATAATATTAACTTTATACGTGGAATAATAGGAGATAATACTGTTTTTTCATCTGTAGTAAAAGGAAATGCTTACGGTCATGGAATAAAAACCTACTGTATGTTGGCATATAAGTATGGTGTAAGACATTTTAGTGTTTCTGACGCAAATGAGGCTTTTGATGTAAAAAAAACACTACCTTTTGAAGATGTAACGATTATGATAATGGGAATGATTGAAAACAGTCAGCTACCATGGGCTATAGAAAATGAAATAGAGTTTTTTGTTTTTGAACTAGACAGACTAGAAAGAACAATTGAAGCGGCAAAAAAAGTAAAAAGAAAAGCCAAAGTTCATATAGAAATTGAAACGGGAATGAATAGAACAGGATTTGTTCCTAAGGAAGTTGTGAAAATTCTTAATTACGTTGAAAAACAAAAAGAATTTGTTGATGTAAAAGGAATTTGTTCTCATTTAGCAGGAGCAGAAAGCATTTCAAACTATAAAAGAATAACTGATCAAAAGAAAAAATTTAAAAACGTAAGAAAGAGAGTAAAAGATCTTGATTTGTTTAATCCAACATACCATTTAGCAAGTTCAGCAGCTACAATCCGCTACCCAACAACAAGGTTAGATTTGGTAAGAGTAGGTATTTTACAGTTTGGGTTTTTTCCTACAAAAGAAATATTGGTGCACTACTTAACCAAAGAAAAAATAGTAGAAAATCCGTTAAAAAGAATAATATCTTGGAAAACAGAAGTAATGGATGTTAAAACCATAAAAGCAGGTCAGTTTATTGGTTATGGTACATCGTATTTTACAAACCAAGAAACTAAGATAGCAATTATTCCTGTGGGATATTCTTCAGGGTATAGCCGCTCTTTAAGTAATAAAGGAAAAGTTTTAATAAGAGGACAAAGACATAAAATAGTAGGAACGATTAACATGAATATGATGGCGGTAGATATAACACATGCCGATATTATAGAAAAAGGTGATGAAGTTGTATTAATAGGAAGTCAAGGAGATGTTGAACTGACAGTTTCATCATTCAACGATTCAATACAAATCATTAATTATGAATTACTAACACGACTTCCTGAAAATTTACCAAGAATAATAACAAAATAATTATGGCAGAATTAATTATATATTCTGAAAGAATAAAAGATAATATAAAAAAGTTAAGTAGCTTTTTTGAAAAAAATCATATTGAATGGAGTTTGGTAACAAAAGTATTTTCAGGTGATAAAACATTCTTAAAAGCAATTCTAACACCTGATGTAACAGAAAAAATTAACTCGATAGGAGACTCTAGGTTAACAAGTTTACGAAACTTAAGAGAAGTAAATCCAGATTTACGAACGATATATATCAAACCTCCTGCAAATATCTATGCTGATGATGTAGTAGAATATGCTGATATTTCTTTGAATAGTTCCTTATCTACTATAGAGTCACTAAATGAAGCAGCTAAGAAGAAAAATAAAATTCATAAAATCATTATTATGATTGAAATGGGTGAGCTAAGAGAAGGGGTAAAAAGAGATGATATTTTAAGTTTTTATGAAAAGGTATTTAACTTATCTAATATTGAAGTAATAGGTATAGGGTCGAATTTAGGATGTATGTATGGTGTAGAACCTACGTATGATAAGTTATTACAGTTATCATTATATAAAGAACTTATTTCAGCAAAATTCAATAAAGATTTAAAGTATGTTTCTGGCGGAACATCAATTACGTTGCCATTGGTAGAAAATAAAGTTGTTCCAAAAGACATTAACCACTTTAGAATAGGAGAAGCAGCGTTTTTTGGGGTAAGCCCACTAGAAAATAAACGATTTAAGAATTTACATACTGAAACATTTGAGTTTTATGCTAATGTAATAGAGTTAGAAAAGAAAAAAATAGTGCCTGATGGTGTTATTAGTGAAGCAAGTATTGGTCACACTTCAGAGTACGATGAAAGTGATATACAAGAAACATCTTACAAAGCTATTTTAGATTTTGGATTATTAGATGTTGATAAAGATGATATTGAAGTAGAAGATAAAGATATTTCTTTTGTTGGAATTACTTCAGATATGATGGTGATTGATGTAGGGCTTAATAAAAATAAATCAGGAAAAACAAAATATAAAGTAGGTGATAAGGTTAAGTTTAAACTTAGTTATATGGGAGTTGCTAGACTTTTGATTTCTAAGTTTATAGATAAAGTTTACATAAAAAAGATTTAAAAGTCTGTTTTTTTATTGTTTGTTTTAAAAAAAACTCAAGAGCTATTATTTTAGTTTCTTGAGTTTTTAATTTAGTTAAAACGTTCAACATTAAAAGGAGTAATATCTAAGCCTGTTTTTTTATTAGCAATAATTTCAGACACTAATTTTCCAGTAGCAGGTCCTAAACTCCACCCCATCATAGCGTGTCCGGCAGCTATAATTACATTTTTAATTTTTGAAACTCTACCAATGTATGGTAACCCATCAGGAGAGCATGGGCGTAAGCCACTCTCAACCTTATCTATTTCTTTTTGACTGATGTTTAAATTGCTGTAATAACTATTACTAGCATTAACTATAGCATGTACTCTCTTCTTATTTATTTTGTTATTGATACCAGCAATTTCCATCATACCTCCAAAACGTGTAAAGCCATTCATTGGAGTTACTGCAACCTTAGCCTCTGTTAAAATAGCAGGGATAGTAATACCTGTATTGTTTTTTACATTAATACGATAACCTTTACCAGCCTGAACAGGAATGTTGACACCTAATTTTTTAGCTAGTTTTTGTGTCCAAGACCCGGTGGTTAAAATAAATTCATCAGCAACAATAGTGTTGTTTTTTGTACTAATTGATTTTACTGTATTGTTAGAAATATGAAAATCTAGAACTTCTTCATTAGATAAAAAAGTAACATTATTTTGTTCTAAATACAGTTTCAATTGTTTCATGTATTCACTAGGAGTCATATGAGCATCAGAATGGTAGTACACAGCTCCTTTAATATTCAGTTGAATATTAGGCTCTAATTTTTGAGTTTCTTCTCGGGTTAAATGTTCAACCTTTAATCCTTCTTTTATACCAAGTTTGCCAACATTCCATTCTTCTTCCCCCATTTTATCAGTTTTATAATACATCATCAATCCTTTATGTTGATAGTGGAAGTCAAAATCTTTTGAAGCTTTAATTTCTTCATATAGTTCTCTGCTGAACAAATTAATGTCTTTAATAACAGGAATAGAAGCAGCTACTTTTTTATGTGTTGCTGATTTTTTAAAAAACCAAGCCCATTGTAAGAAGTCATAATTTAAACGAGGTTTAATAGATAATGGACTGGTAGAACTGAGCATCCATTTTAAACCCTTTGTAATCATTCCTGGAGCAGCCAAAGAAACGATATGGCTGGGAGTAATAATACCTGCATTAGCAAATGAAGCTCCTGATGAAAAATCTGATTTTTCAATAACAGTTACTTTGTGTCCTTCTTTTTGAAGGTAATATGCGGAACTTAAACCTATAATTCCACCACCGATAATGATAATTTCTTTATTCATAAAAGAATCTCCCGACTATGCTCGAGATGGCATGTTGTTGATTATATAATATTAAATAACTTGAAAGCCATGGGCATAAGGATCATCTTCATCATCGATAAAAATAGTATTGTGTCCGTATACTTTTGCCCATCCTTGAATACTTGGAATAATGGCTAGTTTACCATCTAAAGTAGTTTCTTTTTCTACTCGACCAATAAATTTACTTCCAATAAAACTTTCATGAATAAATTCTTTTCCAAGTTGTAGTTTTCCTTTAGCGTATAATTGTGCTAAACGAGCCGAGGTTCCAGTACCACATGGACTTCTATCTATCGCTTTGTCACCATAAAAAACGGCATTTCTTCCAGAAGAACTAGGATCAATAGGGTTGCCTGTCCATAACATATGAGTTACATCTCTAATAGTATCATTTTCTGGATGAATAAATTGATTAGGATATTTTTCATTGATTCGCTCTCTAACTACTTGTGAGTATTGAATAATTTTAGAAGCAGTAAAATCGTGAATTCCTGAAAAGTTTTTTTGAGGATCTACAATTGCATAATAATTTCCGCCGTAGGCAACATCAAAAGTAATTTCTCCTAATTCAGGACAATCTATTGTTAAACCTTCAGAAGCTAAATAGCTTTTTACATTAGTTAACCGAACCCAGTCTACCTTTTTACCAGTTTGCTGATATTCAATTTCAACCAATCCAGCTGGTGCTTCCATTTTAATTTTCCCAGGAACTTTAGGAGTTACTAAACCTTCTTCAATAGCAATAGTAATGGTTCCAATAGTTCCATGTCCACACATAGGCAAACACCCAGAGGTTTCAATAAATAAAATAGCAAAATCATTTTCTGGATTATGAGGAGGAAATAAGATGCTACCACTCATCATATCATGACCACGAGGTTCAAACATCAGCCCTTTTCGAATCCAATCGTATTCTTTTAGAAAGTGTTGACGTTTTTCACTCATGTTGGCACCTACTAAGTTTGGGCCGCCACCAGTAACTACCCTAACAGGGTTTCCACAAGTATGTGCATCAACGCAAAAAAAAGTTTTTTTCATCTTAAATTGAATGGCCAGCTTGTATTCTGTAGTAGAAAAAACCCTTCAAATTTTTCTATTTTGGAAAGACGAAGCTGGCTTTATTTCAATTTCTTTAGATGCACCAAAAGTAAGACTTTGTACTCAGAGATTTTCTAAAGAAATTATTAAATTTTGTTATATTATTTCTTCTTTTGTTAGTGTACTGTTAACAGAACGTAAAATTTGTAAAGGGTTTTCGTTCTTTAACTCATCAGGTAATATATGGTTAGGCCAATCTTGATAACTGAAAGGGCGTACCCAACGTTTAATTGAATTAACTCCTACTGCTGTAAATCGACTATCTGTTGATGCAGGATAAGGACCTCCATGAACCATTGAAGGACAAACTTCTACTCCAGTAGGCACACCGTTAAAAATAATTCTTCCAACTCTGTTTTGTATGGCAGCAATTACAGTTGGATAGTTTGCGACTTCATTAGTATCAGAAATTACTGTTCCAGTAAGTTGTCCTTCTAAGGTTGAAATAATTTCTTCTAATTGCTCTTCGTTTTCACATTGAACAATTATAGAGTACGGTCCAAAAACTTCTTGATGTAAGGTTGGATTATTTAAAAATGTTTTTCCTTCAACAGTTGTAACTACTTGCGAAGCATAGTTAGTTTGCGTTTTTTCTTCATATTTAGCCACTATAGTTAAACCTTCTTGAGTTAGAGCTTTGGTTTTATTGCTCTCATAAGCTCCAACAATATTTGGATGTAGCATACAAGTAGGGTTGATTTCTACAATTTTATGTGCTAGTGAATTGATGAAGCTTGTTAAGTTTTCTCCTTTTAAACCTAAAATTAAACCAGGATTTGTACAAAATTGCCCTGTACCTAATGTAATAGAACTAGCATAAGTAGTAGCTAAACTTTCTGCTCTGTTTTTTAATGCTTGAGGGAGCATAATTACCGGATTAATACTTCCCATTTCAGCAAACACTGGAATTGGTTCTTCGCGTTTTGCAGCCAAGTCTAACAAAGCTCTACCACCGCGAATACTTCCTGTAAATCCAACTGCCTTCACCTTTGGATGCACAACTAACTGTTGTCCTACTTCAATACCACTGGAATTTAAGTTAGAAAAAACACCATTAGGCATTCCTGTTTTCTCAGCGGCTTTACTAATTACTGAAGCTATAAGTTCACCTGTACCTGCATGCATTGGATGCGACTTTACTATTACAGGGCAACCAGCAGCTAATGCAGAAGCAGTGTCTCCGCCAGCTGTAGAATAGGCAAGAGGAAAATTACTAGCACCAAAAACAACTACAGGGCCTAATGGAATATTCATTTTACGCAGGTCAGATTTTGGATTTGGTTCTCTATCTGGAATAGCGGTGTCAATAGTAGCTTCTATCCATGAGCCCTCTTCAACTAAATCGGCAAAAGAACGTAATTGAAATACAGTTCTTCCTCGTTCTCCTTTTGCACGTCCTTCTGGTAACCCAGATTCTGAGCAGTAAGTTTGTATTAATTCCTCGTCTAAGGCTAAAATTTCATCAGCAATAGTATTTAAAAACTCAGCTTTCCTTTTGCCAGAGATAACTCTGTACTTTTTAAATGCTTCAGAAGCCAAGTTAACAGCATCATTTATCTCTTCTTGAGTTGCTTCTGTAAAAATGTGCTTATTTTCCTGATTCAATTCAGGGTTGAATGTTTTATACGTTTTATTTCCTGATGCGATTAATTGACTTCCTATATAATTTTTTCCTGTAATCATGTTCAATAAATTAATGAGTAAATGATGAAATTTTAAATAGCTAACAATTTATAATCAGGTAGTGTTGGTCTGTTTTTTAAACCAGTTTCTATTACGTTTAAAACATGTTTACGCTCTTCACCAATTAAAGGTAATCTAGGAGCTCGTACGTTTTCAGTACCAATACCTGTAGCTACTTCTGCTAGTTTAATATTTTGTACTAATTTAGGGTTTATATCTAACTCTAACAACGGTAAAAACCAACGGTAAATCTCTAAAGCTTCTTGTATGCGACCTGCTTTTTGTAACTCGTAAATAGCAACTGTTTCTTTAGGAAAAGCACAAACTAAACCAGCAATCCACCCATCAGCTCCCATTAATAAGCTTTCTAAAGCTAACGTATCAACACCAGTCATTATTTTTAATCGGTCACCAAAACGGTTTTTAATTCTTGTAACGTTAGAGATATTTCTAGTAGATTCTTTAACTGCTTCAATATTATTACATTTTAATAACTCTTCAAACATGTCTAGCGTAACTTCAATTTTATAATCAACAGGATTATTATAAACCATAATTGGAAGTGAAGTATTGTTTGCTACTGCTTTAAAGTATTCAACGGTTTCTCTATCTCCAGATTTATAACGCATAGGTGGCAGCATCATTAATCCTTTTGCTCCATCCTCTTCAGCTTTTTGAGCTGCTTCAATAGCTCCTTTAGTGGTTTGTTCTGCTATATTTATTAGTACAGGAACCTGATTATTTACAAGATTGACAGTAGTTTTTGTCAATGTTCTTTTTTCTTCATCACATAGTGTACTGGCTTCTCCTAAAGTACCACCTAATACTATTCCATGAACGCCAGCATCAAGCTGTGCTTTTATATTTACTTCAAACATGTTTAAGTCTAAAGTATCATCGTTTGTAAACTTTGTAGTTACTGCAGGCATTACACCTTTCCAATTTATACTCATTGTAATACTATTTTTTGTTGCAAAGTTATAGGGAAGAGAGCGTGGGCTTTAACTTCAAATTATCATATAATAATACTATATTATCCTATATAGTATTTTTATGGCTTTATATTAATAGTATTTGCATATTTTTGAATTAGAATAGTAGTTTTACCAATGAAAGTTTTACCTTTTAAAATACCAAAAACTCAAAATATTGGATTGATTTATCAGGAAGATAAAGAGCAATATTTTTATGATAAACTTCATCAGCACGAAGAAATACAGTTATGCGTGATAGTTAAAGGTGAGGGAACATTAGTTGTGGGTGATACTATTAATAAATATTCGTCTGGAGATGTTTTAGTTATAGGAAGTAACCTGCCACATGTTTTTAAAAGTGACGCTTCTGTTATTAAAAAGTCTTTTATGATTTCATTATTTTTTACAAGAGGTTCTTTCGGAAAGGACTTTTTTTTACTGGATGATTTTAAAGAGTTAATTCCTTTTTTTGAAAAATCAACATCAGGATTTAAACTCATTGAAAATAAAGATAAAGTGATGAAGATTTTTTTAGATTTACAAAAATCAAACAATCTTAATCGCTTTATCGGACTACTTCAAGTTTTAAAAATAGTAGTAAACTCAAAAACAGTTGAGCTGGCGAATTTTGTTTATCCGAAGAGGTATACAGATAACGAAGGAAAGAGGATGCGTAATGTAATGGATTTTACAATGAATAACTTTGAGAAGAGTATAGATTTATATAAAATAGCAGAAAAAGCGAACATGACACCTAATGCTTTTTGTAGGTATTTTAAACAGCGAACTAATAAGACGTACTTTACCTTTTTAAATGAACTACGTATTGAAAATGCGTGTAAGTTATTAAACTCTGGAAATACGTTATCAATAAGTGAAATAGCTTATCAATGCGGTTTTAATAACCTATCTAATTTTAATCGAAAATTTAAAGAAATTAAAGCAATTAGTCCATCAAAATATAGAAAAAATTCGGGTTTTAAGTAGTTAGACTGTTGTATTATAGTAAGAAAACATATATATTCTCAAAATATATAAAAACTGTTGATTATATTTGGTGGGGCTATTTATTTACTTAAACTTAATGGGGAAAAGAATTACGTATTTATTATTTTTAGTATTATCAATCATTACTGAACTATCTGCACAAGAAACATTACCAATTTATACAGATTATCTGTCAGATAATGTATATTTATTACATCCAGCTGCTGCAGGTATAGGCGATTGTGGAAAAATACGATTGACAGCACGCCAACAATGGCTAGGGGTGGATGATGCTCCAGCTTTACAAACAGCGAGTTTTCATACAAAACTAGGAGAGTATTCTAATACAGGATTAGGGGTAATTCTTTTTAATGATAAAAACGGGTATCATTCTCAAAAAGGTGTTCAAGGTACCTATGCATATCACATAGATATGGGAAATGAAAATCTTTTTAATCAATTATCTTTTGGATTGTCTTTTTCTGTGGTTCAGAATGAAAGAGACCAACGAAATTTTGTGAATGATCCTACTGTTAGCCAAATAATAGAAAGTGATTTTTATTTTAATGCTGATTTTGGTATGGCATATCATAAAAATGGATTATCGTCTTATTTTACAGTAAAAAACATCTTTTTATCAGCAAAGAACAATTTAAACCCTGATTTTGAATCATATAATCTTAGAAATTATATTTTAGGAGGAGGGTATTTTTTTGGAGATAAAGAAAAACTACAGTTTGAACCATCTTTCATGTTTCAATATAAAGAACAAACTGAAGAAAAAATAGCAGATATAAACTTTAAAGTCTACAAGACATTAAATGAAACTCAATTTTGGGCGGCGTTATCTTACAGAAGAAGTTTTGGAGGTAATGTTTTTGGAGATTCTCAATATATAACGCCTATAGTAGGGGTTAACTATAAAAAATGGATGTTTGCTTACACTTATACACAACAAACGGGTGATGTAGTTTTTTCAAATGGAGGATTTCATCAATTATCTTTAGGAGTAAACTTGTTTTGTAGAAAAAGAAGAGCAGCTGCTTGCCCTAATATAAATGGTAGTTTTACGTATTAAAAATCTAAGAAGCTAATTTTACTGTTTTCATAGTCTTTAAGCATAGTTTCTAAAACACTTGTATCTTTATTGATGTAAAACGTATTATTAGTCAGCTCATACTTATCAGTATTAAGAAGATTTTGTTGTAATAAAATGCTTTTAACTTGTTTAGCAACAGCTTCACCAGAATCTATGATTTTTACTTTGTCTCCAGTTATTTTTTGTATTTGAGGGAGTAGGTAAGGATAATGTGTGCATCCTAAAACAATATAATCACACTTTTGTTCTAGCATAGGGTTTATATATTTTTCTAATAAAAAAGTCATTTCTTCAGAGTGAATCTTACCATTTTCTATTAATTCAACTAAACCTTCTCCAACTTGTTCTATGATGTTAATTTCATCGTTTAAACTAGAAGTAGTTTTTTCAAACAAAATACTATTTAAGGTACCTTTTGTTGCAAGTATGCCAATTGTACCCGTTTTGGTATTTAACGATGCTGGTTTAATAGCAGGTTCTATTCCAATAAAAGGAATATTATAATTACGTCTTAAATATTGGATTGCATTAGTCGTAGCTGTATTACAAGCAACAACGATAATTTTAGCTCTATTATTAATTAAAAACTCGGTGTTTTTAATCGATAAATCAACTATTTCTTGTGTTGATTTTTGACCATATGGAGCATTTTTACTATCGGATAAGTAAATAGTATTTTCTTTTGGTAATAGTTGATGAATTTCTTTCCAAATAGAAGTACCACCAATACCAGAATCAAATATACCAATAGGTTGTTGTGCAATAGTTTTCATACGTTATAGCAAAAATAAAAATCCTGCTGTTTAAACAGCAGGATTTTTATATAAAATATATGTATTCTTTTTTTAGAACCCTAATTTAGCTTTTACAGCATTGTAAATGTCTTCTCCTTTATCGTAAACGATTAAACCTTTACCTGGAGCAGCATCAAAAACATAGATAATTCCTTTTTCAGCAGCAACGGCTTTAATAGCATCTTCAGCTTTCTTTAAAATAGGAATAGTTTTTTCTTGATATTTTTTCTGCATATCTTTACCAGCAGCTTGTTCAGCTTGAGCTATTCTTTGTCTTTCTTGTTGAACTTCAATAGCTCTTTTTTGATTTACTTCTTGTGTTTGACTTTTACCTTCAGCTTCATATTTTTTCATTTTAGCCTCTAGCTTTTTATACATTGTCTCAATGTCGTCACGGTATGTTTTGTTTAGTTTTTCTAATTCTGATTTCATAGCTTTTGTAGCAGGCATTTCAGCTAATAATTTATCAGTGTTAATATGTGCAGTTTTTTGTGCATTTGCCACACCACCTAATCCAATCGTAAAAATTGCAACTAATAATAACGTTTTTAAATGTTTCATCTTTGTTTAATTTAATTAATCTATTTTATTCTTGATTTATTTGTTCTCTTTTGTTTCTTCTCCTTTTTTCTTTCTAGCCTCTTCTTGAGCTTTTATTAAGGCCTTTCTTTTTTCTTGTAAAAGCTTTTTTTTATCAGCTCTTTCTTTTAAACGCTGTTTTCTTTTTTCTTCAATTTGTTTAATCTTAGCAAGCCTATCAGCTTCCTTTTTCTTTTTTAATTCAGCTCTTTTAGCTATTTTTTCTTTTTGTTCATCACTTAAATTATCATTTTTAAGTAATGACTTTTTAGCTTCAATTTTATCTTTTTTTGCTTGTCTTCTTTGGTCGATATTAATCATTTGTACAACAAGGTCGCTAATATCGTGTTTTTTGTTTGAATATAACATAACTAAATCGCCAGATTTGTCGAAAACAAAATCGTACTTTTTTCTAGATGCAATTGTTTGTACAGCGTTGTATACTTGGTCTTGTACAGGTTTTACTAATCGTTTTCTTAAGTTATACATATCACCATTTGGTCCAAAATATAAAGACTCTAACCTTCGTAAAGATTCTTGTTTTATACTAATATCTTCTTCACGTTCTTCGATTAAATCCTTAGTCAAAATGGCTTTTTCGTTAGTCAAATCTGTTTTTAAAACTTCAATAGCACGAGCTTCTTTGTCTAATTTAGTTTTCCATTTTTCAACTTTGGCATCTAAAGAGTTTTGTGCTTCTAAGTATGCAGGGATACTTTGAAGAATGTACTCCATATCAATATAAGCGATACGTTGATTTTTTTGTGCAACGGTTATACTTGTTATAAGTAAAAGAACGATTAATAAAATATTTTTTTTCATCTTGTATAATGTGTTTAGAAAAAACCGTGCCAAAACCTAGACGCATTATAAATGCATGATTTTAGAACTGTCTTCCAATTATAAAATGCGTTTGCCAACCTGATTTTTCAGTTAAACCTGGTAATGAATCGAAACCATGTGCGAAATCGATACCTAATAATCCAAATGCAGGCATAAATATACGAACACCTACTCCAGCTGAACGTTTTAATTTAAACGGATTAAACTCGCTAAAATTGTCATAAGAATTACCTGCCTCTAAAAACCCTACTGTGTAAATAGATGCAGACGGTTTATCTGTAATAGAGTAACGTAGTTCTAATTGAAATTTGTTGTAAATAGCTCCACCATCAAGAGAAGAAATACGATTATTCTCATAGCCTCTCAAACCTATTGTTTCACGTCCATCTAATTGTCCTTGAGCAATACCATCTCCTCCAACAAAATACCTTTCAACAGGAGTTAACCCTAATTCATCATTATAAGAACCTAAGTAACCCATCTCAAAATTAGACATTAATACTAATTTGTTAGCTAGAGATGTGTACCATTTACCTTTTGCAGAGATTTTGTAATATTCTAACCATTTGTACTTATCAGCTAAGTAGGCTTGACGCTCATCGGGTGTTGGATTTGTAGGCTCTGTATAATCTTTTCCGTTAACTAGTGAATAAGGGAAAGTAGCTTTAGCTTTTATTGTAAACTCAGAACCGTACGTAGGGAAAATTAAACTAGGACCAGCAGAGTTACGACTTAACGCAAATGTATAAGCTAAGTTGTTTAAATCTCCTTGACTAAGAATATTATTAGAAGAACCTACTCGGTATCCATAATCTTGTAGTTCAATTCTTTGATAACTTATGTTTTGAGAAAGCGTAAAATAGTCATCAGGCCACTTTAAACGTTTTCCTAGTCCAATAGAGGCACCAATAATACTTAAGCTCTCATCCTTGTTTACGTCATAAGTTGTGTAATCAAAACGATACTGATTTGATAAGTATACAGAGAAAGATAGTGATTGTGGTGTTTTACCTCCTAACCACGGTTCTGTAAAAGAGAAACTATAAGTGTTATATGTTCTACTGGCTTGTAAACGCAGAGATAGCTTTTGTCCGTCTCCCATAGGAAGTGGTTTGTAAGCTTCTTTGTTGAAAATATTTCTAACAGAGAAATTATTAAAAGATAAACCTAGAGTACCAATGAAAGAACCTCCACCATAACCACCTTGTAGTTCAATTTGACTTCCTCCTTTTTCAACAACAGAAAAATCAATATCTGCTGTTTTATTTTGATAATTAGGCTTAACATCAGGAGTTACATTGGTATCAAAGAAACCTAATTGTCCTATTTCACGAATAGATCGAATAATGTTTTGACGACTAAATAAATCTCCAGGCTTAACACGTAATTCTCTATAGATTACATGGTCGTTTGTTTTGTCGTTTCCACTAACTGTAACTTTCTTTATAGTTGCAGGTTCATCTTCTCTGATACGAACTTCAACAGTAATAGAATCATTTTTCACTTTCGTTTCTACAGCATTTATTTGAGAAAATAAGAAACCATTATTATGATATAATGTTTGAATGTCTTGAGAGTTAGGAGTACCATCACCAGAAATTCTTTCTTTTAAAACTTTTCCGTTATAAATATCTCCTTTATCAATTCGTAAGATGTTACTCAATTGCTCATCTGTATATTCTTTGTTTCCAATAAAAACTATTTCATCAAAACGGTATTGACGACCTTCTTCAACCTCTATTTCAAGGTTTATGGTGTTGTCATCATTCCAAACAACATTATCCGATAAAATTCTAGCATCACGGTATCCGTTTTCGCTATATTTTTCAAGAATACTTTTTAAATCATCTTTATAATCATCTAGAATATACTTTGAAGCCTTCCAGAAACGACCAAAAATTTTACGTTTGGTATTTTTCATTGCCCCTCGTAAAGAAGCATCAGACATAGCTTTGTTACCAGTAAAGTTAATGTCTTTAATTTTTATACGACTACCTCTGTCAATAAAAATAGCCATACTAACGGTGTTAACATCAGTAGTGTCTTTTTTTGTGTCTAATGTTACTTTTGTTTTTAAGAAACCTTTATCAGTATATTTCTTTTTAATAAAGTTACGTGTAGTTACAATAAGGTTGTCTGTAACCATGGCCCCTTTTTTTAATTCAGTTTCTTTTTTTATCTCTTTAATTTGTGATTTTTTTACTCCAGAAATAATAACATTAGTTAATTGAGGTAACTCAGTTACATCAAATTGTAGGTATACAGTTTCTCCATCACGTTTAGATAAATATACATCTACTTCACTAAACTGTTTGCTTTCGTATAGTTTTTTAATAGCACTTGTAAGTTTATCTCCAGGTAACTTAATTGGTTGTCCATCAACTAAACCAGTATATATTCTTACCGTTTGTTCGCTAAATTTTTGTAAGCCAGTTACAGTTATACCTCCAAGAAAGTATTCTTTTCCTTTTTCGTAGGAAATAATATTTGTGACAGTACTGTCTTTAGGAGTTGTGTCTTGTGCTTGAGTACTCACCGTAAATAAGGTGATAAAAAATACTAGTAAATACGAATATTTATTCATTGGTTTCAATCTGTTCGCTGGTTTTTCCAAATCTTCTTTCTCTATTTTGATAATCAATTATTGCATCGTAAAGATGTTCTTTTCTGTAGTCAGGCCATAATACATCTGTAAAATACAACTCAGCATATGCCATTTGCCAAAGTAAATAATTGCTTATTCTTTGTTCCCCACTTGTACGTATCATTAAATCAACGTCGGGCAAATTAAACGTATATAAATGATTATTTATAATTTTCTCGTTAATTTTTTCAATTTCTATCTCGTTATTAACAACTTTTTTTGAAATGTTTTTGATTGCATTAACAATTTCTTCTCTTGAACCGTAGCTTAAAGCAAAGGTTAAAGTGATTTTAGTGTTGTTTTTAGTTGCATCAATAACTTTGTTCAACACTTTTTGGGCATTGCTTGGTAAATTTGCTAAGTTACCAATAGCATTGACCTTTACATTTTTACGTTGAAATTCGGGGAGTTCTTTTTTAAGGGTGGTTACTAGTAAGCTCATTAAAGCATCTACTTCTAACTTTGGACGGTTCCAGTTTTCGGTAGAAAAAGCATACAAGGTTAAAAATTTTACGCCTAGTTCAGAAGCTGTGTCTGCTGTTTCTCTTATAGCTGTTAAAGCATTTCTATGCCCAAAAACACGCTGCATTCCTTTACCTTTTGCCCATCTACCATTACCATCCATAATAATAGCAATGTGGTTTGGTACGTTTTGTAAATCAATGCGCTGTAGTTTTTCTTCCATAGTTTATTCTGCTATTCCACCAAAACAAGGTGGTCTTCCAAAGGTATACACAATGGAAACCCCTGAGAATACATACCAGTCGTTTCCGTTACCCCCAAAGTCTAATGAGTTTATTTTGTCTGTTGTAAAATCTATATCGTCCACAAATGTAAATCGCACACCTGTTTCAAATGCAATGGCTAAATTATCTGCTAATCTTCCTTTAAGCCCTATACCTACGGGTATGGTATAAGAAAATTTGTTTTTTAAAAGTATTGTATTACTAGAGGAGGTTGGTTCAGGACTTTTGTAATTAAAAGCGGCAACTTCAGCTAAAATATAAGGTGTAAATGTAGTGCTGTAATTATTAATATTATAGTCAAAGAAATTAAATTCTACCCCAACAGCAAACTCATGTATGGTGTTAGAAAAGCTCGTTCCTCTGTTTTGACGAAAAGTATTATCAGCATCTTTGTCATTACCAGATACAGGTATATATGTGTAAGTTCCTCTTAAAGCAATTCTAGGATTTAGGTTGTATTTATATACAAGCCCACCTGAAAACTCGTTAGGATGTATGTAGTTTGTACTACCTATATCACCAACATAGTTAGAGCCACCGGCAAAGAAACCAATTTCGTGTGTTTGTGATTGTAATGATGTTACTACACAAGCCAATAATATTAATAAAATAAGTCCTCTCATTGTAAAATAGCGTGCAAATATAGGGAATTGAATTTGCTTTAAAAAGTTAATAATCCGTCTTTTTGATTAACTTTTTTTTTACGGTTTTATTGTAATTACTATCGTTATAACGATTCATTTCGTATATCTTCTCCCCATAAAAGTTTTCCTCGCAAGGTATTTAAATAAGATTGATTTTTGGGTAAAATACTTTTTATGGTAAATGGCGCTTTCTGTATTTTGATCTCAGTTCCTAAGGGAACAGTGGTGATACGTGAGTCTAGAGATATTAAAAAATCTTTTTCTCTAGCACTAACTTCCAAAAGAATATTTGTGTCATCAGGAATTACCATTGGCCGTGCATTTAAATTGTGTGGCGCAATAGGAGTAATAACAAAACTCTTTGAATCTGGTAAAATTACGGGGCCGTCACAACTAAGTGAATACCCTGTAGATCCCGTTGGTGTTGCTATAATTAACCCATCAGCCCAATAATTAGTCAAATATTCGGTATTTAATGAGGTTTTAATGCCAATCATAGACGTTGTATTTCTTCGGGCAATGGTAACTTCATTAAGTGCAAAGTTAAGTTCAGAAAAATCTTCTGTAGCAGGAGATGTTTTTATTTGTAATAAAGACCGTTCTTGAAGTGTATATTCTTTTTTTAACATTAAATTAATTGCCTCTTCAATTTGATCTTTTTGAATTGTAGCTAAAAAACCTAAGCGTCCAGTGTTTATTCCCATAATAGGAATATCTAAATTTCGAATATAGGTCACAGCTCTTAAAATAGTACCATCTCCACCTATGGTAAACATCACATCAAAGGTGTCTGATAAATCATTAAAATGTGCGTAGGTAGGATATTTTTTATTTAATGAATTATTTTCAATAAATAAATTATAGAATTGTTGTTCAAAAAAAACAACAATGTTATTTTTTTCTAAAACAGTTAAAAGAATTTTTACTTCTCTTTCTGCTAGTGTAGTATAAGCTTGTCCGTAAATAGCGACTTTTTTCACTTTTGAAATGTTTGTTTGGTTATTGAAAAAACTACATGTCTAAGTACTTCCTTAAATAGGCGGCTCTATCTTTAAGTTCTTCTAAATAAAAATCATCTTCATGTTGCGTAATAACGTTGTAACCGTATCTACGAAATGTTTGAATGATTTCATTTATTTCTTCAGAAACAATTTTTAGTGTAACCTCAACGCTATTTATGTTTTCAGAAGAAATATATGCGCCTAGTAATTTGCCATTACTAGCCTCAACTATTTGCGCTACTTGCCCCATAGAATAATCTGTTTTATTCTTGTCAATAATTAAAGTATCACTTTCATTATGTAAAAATGGACTATTAGCAAAAGCGTCTAAAATATCACTCAATTCATAATAGCCTACATAATGTAGGTTTTTATCAATAACAGGAATTAAATTTGAGTCGTTATCAGCAAATAAGGCAATTAAATCGAGTAGTGTAGCATTTTCATTTGTGTAGAAATGATCTAATAAGTAAGAGTACTCTCTAAGTATACGATTTTTATTTTCAATAGTTTGAATATCACTTTCAGGCAAGCAACCTACTAACCTGTTGTTTTCTACAACAGGAATATGAGTTATAGGCAAATCATTACATATCTTTTGGGCACTTTTTACGGTGCTGTTTAGCGTGAGTGCTTTAATTTCTTTTAATATAAAATCGTTGATTTTCATTACTACGAATATAGTTTAAAATGTTGGAATGCGTTACCTTTGTAATCTAATTTTACAACATGACAAAGTTAAGTGTTAATATTAATAAAATAGCTACACTCCGTAATTCTAGAGGTGGAAATGTACCTAATTTACTAAAAGTAGCAACCGATATACAAGATTTTGGAGCGGAAGGAATTACGATTCACCCAAGACCAGATGAACGTCATATTCGTTACCAAGATGCTTATGATTTAAAATCTATTGTAACGACTGAATACAATATTGAAGGTAACCCAATTGATAAGTTTAAACAAATGGTGTTAGAAATTAAGCCAACGCAAGTAACATTGGTTCCTGATAGTGTAGATCAGCTTACTTCAAATGCAGGTTGGGATACCATAACACACCAATCGTATTTACAAGAAGTAATAGCAGAGTTTAAAAATGCAGGAATAAGAACGTCAATTTTTATTGATACTGATTTAAAACTGATAGAAGCTGCTGCAAGAACAGGAGCTGACCGAGTTGAATTGTATACCGAGGAGTTCGCTACGCAGTACGAAAAAGGGAACAAAGAAGCGATAAAGCTGTACGCAGAAGCTGCTGTTTTAGCAAATGAAGTTGGTTTAGGTGTTAACGCTGGTCATGATTTAAGTTTAGATAATATTCAATTTTTTAAACAAAACATTCCTCATTTGGCTGAAGTGTCTATAGGGCATGCGTTAATATCAGAAAGTTTGTATTTGGGCTTAGAAAATGTTGTGAATATGTATTTGCATCGTTTGCAATAATTATGGAGGAAATACTACATTCAAAAATAACTGGAGAAGGACAGCCGTTACTTATTTTACATGGATATTTTGGTATGGGTGATAATTGGAAATCACATGCTAATAAATTTGCTAAAGACGGGTTTGAAGTGCATTTGATAGATCAACGAAATCATGGACGAAGTTTTCATGCGGAAGCTTTTGATTACGAATTATTGGTCGGTGATTTGTATAATTATATTCAACATCATAATCTTGAAAAAGTTGATTTATTAGGGCATTCCATGGGAGGAAAAACAGCAATGTTGTTTGCAACCGAATATTCTGAATTGGTGAATAAGTTAATTGTAGCTGATATCTCCCCAAGAATGTATCCGCCGCATCATCACGAAATTTTAGCAGCGTTAAACTCTGTAGATTTTTCGGTACAAACATCACGTAAGTTAGTGGATGAAAAACTGGCTGAGTTAATTCCAGAAAAAGGAATCCGTCAATTTTTGGCAAAAAATGTATACAGAAAAACGAAAGACAAATTAGCATTTCGTTTTAATTTAAAATCGTTAACAGAAAATCATAGTGAAGTAGGGGTAGCGTTACCTTCTTTTACAATTTTTGAAGGTGAAACGTTGTTTTTACGTGGAGCAAATTCAGGATATATTTCAAAAGAAGATGAACCATTAATCCAAGCACACTTTCCAAAATCAGTGGTAAAAACTGTAGCCAATGCTGGGCATTGGCTACATGCTGAAAACCCAAAGGATTTCTATGAAGAAGCTATAGTTTTTCTACAATAAATAAGTTAAAAAGCGAGGAGGAATTTGTCAATTCCTGATTTCCTCGCTTACAATACTCGCCCCCCGGCGAAAAACAAAAAAAATTAAGGGAAATCTCTGTTTATTTTATTTATCAAATTAGTAATATTACTGTCAGTTGTTTGTTGGTCTTTTAAGTGGTTATAAAAAACAGCTACAATAGCTTCTTCAATAGTTAAATTTTTTCTCTTACCTGAATATACTTTTTGTATGGTTTCTAAAGAGAAATCATAACCATTTTTGCTCAGGTAGTTTTTTACCTTTTCGCGGTATTTAGGCGGTTTAATTTTTTCTAATTCTTTTCGTTGTGTAGCAGTTATCATAAAAACTCAAGTTGTTTTTTAGAAGTTGATAGCACTTTTTAATTTATATTTGTACGTATTGTGTACTTATTACGAAGTAAAAATACAAACAAAAATCTAAACACGAAAACAAAATTAAATAAAATTTAGAAAAAAGTTATTTTTTAATGAGCGATTTTGTAGATGAAACATATAAACGAGTAGAGGAAGTAATTAATTACAAAAGGCTTAATATTAGGTCTTTTGAGGAGATTATTGATGTGTCTAACAATTCAGTTGGTACAGCGATAAGAAGAAAGTCGTCATTTAAAAGTAATGTGTTAAACAAAATTCTACATTCTTTTCCAGAAATTAATCCAACATGGTTGCTAACAGGTAAAGGAAAAATGCTTTTAACAAACAATAGTGTAACAAATGCTAACGAGCCAGCTTCTAAATACAATTTATTAGACATAAAAGGCAAGGTAAAAGATAACTTAATACACTTGTTGTTAGAAGATGAAGAAGTAAAAGAGGCAATAGCAACGCAAGTATCAGAAGTTTTGAAAAAATAAATGCAAAATATTTTACCCTAAAACTAACCTGCATTTCCGGTTAAACTCTCTAAAGCATAGTACAGCCTATTTTGTGCGTTGTCTTGAGAACCAAAAATAGTTCGAAACACTTCACCTTTAGGAGTTAATAATACCCACTGTGGTGTTCCTTCTGAATTAAAAAAATCATACATTTTGTGGTCGTTATCTATATAAATAGGGAATGGAATCTCGTTAACGGTAAAAATACTAAGAATGTCTTCCTTAGAAACATTGTTACTGCTAAAATTACTATGAATACCAATAACTTCAATATCTTCATGGGTTTGCTTGAATTTATAGGCAAGTGGAATAGCTCTACCAGTACAGCCTAAACAAGCATTGTTGTAAAATAAAAGTAATAGAATTTTGTTAGCATACTTTTCAAGTAAATCAACTTTGTTTTGATCAAAATCGGTGACTTTTACAGATGTTATAATATTGCTAGTGTCCATTTAGGTTTTTAATAGAAGTTTCAGCAAAGTTATTTAAAAACAAGAAGTCTTTGAGCCTCTACAAGCTAAAAACATTCTTTAGCTTGTAGAGTAGAGTTTGTTATTGTAGGTTCTTGCCTAATGTGTATACTTTATTTAGCCACAAATTTCTTTGTTTAAGGGTTGAGTCTTTTATTGCTGATAAGAACGTAGTTTTTACAGGTTTAATACCACAAAACTCCAATGTTCCTTTTTTAAACTGCCTAATAGCAGGTCTTTTCATAAAAAGATAATCATACCAACCAGGGGTGTCAGAAGTAATGATAAGTCGAGAGGTTTTACCTTTTAAAAGCTTTTCAGGAAATGGTTCACCTTCAATAGGTTGGGAAGTGATGCCAGGTAAAAAAGCTCTGTCGATAAAGCCTTTCATCATTGCAGGGTAACCTGCCCACCAAACAGGAAAGAGCCATACAATATGATCTGCTTTTTTAATTTTAGTTAAAGACGCTACTAAATCAGGTTCAAGCTCGGTTCTTTTTCGGTAACCAAATTTTAGATTCGGGTTAAAGTTTAAGTCAGTTATGGTTATTTCTTCAATAACAGCGTCAGTTTCCAAAGTACCTTTTTTGTAGGAAGCTGCTAGTGCATGGTTAAAGCTTTCTTTATCAGGATGTCCGTTTATTAATAAAATATGCTTCATAATATAGTTAAGATTATGAAGCAAAGTACGGGCGGTTTTACAAGCCTAAAAAGGACAATTGTCTAATAAAAAACTGATTTTCTAATTCGGCTTAAATGTCGTTGTGTAATTCCTAAATAAGAAGCTAAGTACTGTAATGGGATAGTTTTTAAGTAGTTTGGATGCGTTTCTAACAGTTTTTTGTAACGGTTTTCAGCGCTTTCATTTTGCAAAACAAAAATCCTGTTTTCAAGATTTATATATTCTTGTTCTGCAAATATTTTAAAAAGACGTAACCAATTGGTGCTTGAGTTTTCTAGTGATACAAATTGTTCTTTGGTGATGCTATATAGTTCAATATCGGTTAACGCTTGAATGTTCTCGTTGGTTTTTGTTTGAGAAATAAAAGACGAGTAAGCGGTAACAAATGAGTTTTCGGATAAAAAACAATAGGTAGCTTCTTTTTCATTTGAAGAATGATAAAACGACCTAAAAATACCCGAAGCTATAAAAGCAACTTCTTTACAAGTGTTTCCTTCTTGAATAAAAAAATCACCTTTGTTAAGTTTTTTATACCTGACTAACTTTACAAAGTTGTCTATTTCTTCTTCGGTAAGAATATTATAGGAGGCTAAGTATTTTTTGAGCATTTTATTGTTTTGATAAAGATGATTTAGGGTGTGACATGTTTAAAAGAAAGTAAGGGGATGAAGGATAATAATTATATTTAATTGTGTTTTTTATTAAGAAAGTCTAATTCTGTCAAATACTTTTTTGTTGAGTGTTTATTGATTATGAATTGCGACCATTTATCAAGTAAAATAAGTTTGTTAGTTTCTTTTATGTTCTCAAGTAAGGGTCTAGTATCAATAACTTTAATGTCTTTAGGGATTTTGTATTCTATAAATTCGTCTTTTGTATTGTTGAATTCTGAATTTATTAACGTTAATTGTTGTATTTCTTTTGTTGTTAATGGGTTTAAAATATATTCCCAACCTTCAAACTCAGCAATTACCTCGTAGAGTTCTTCATTTTGATATTGACGAATAACTTTGATACCTCCATTGGCATGAGAATTTCCTAGAATTAAACCACCTAAAGTACCGTCAACTATTCCTCCACCTTCTGTTATAGGTTTTAAATCGTTTAAAGTGAACATTAATTTTCCGTCTTTTTTTACAGGCATCTTATCATTTTATGAATTAAAGTATATCAAACGAATTTAAAGTAAATCCCTTAAAAACTAAAACAAAGTTTTAAACCTGCCAAAACAGCAGACTTCTGTTTTTGGTATGGTTGTGGTAAGTTGTATGTTGTGTTACGAATTACTAGTTTCAGTGAAAAAAAGAGTAAATTTATAATTCATAACCAATTAAATAAAAAAGAAAAATGAAAATATTTTTAAAAGTATTATTAACGGCATTGGCAGTAATTATTTTGGCAAATATTTTACCAGGAGTAACAGTAGCTAGTTATACAACCGCAATAATTGTAGCAGTAGTAATTGCGTTGTTAAACCTGTTTGTACGTCCGTTGTTAGTGTTTTTTACACTACCAGCAACCATTGTCACGCTAGGGTTGTTCTTGTTTGTAATTAATGCGGTTATTATATTATTGGCAGATAAATTAGTGTCAGGATTTGCAGTTAGCGGATTTTTTACAGCACTCTTGTTCAGTGTATTGCTGTCAATTTTCAGATCAATAATGTTTTCACTATTAAAAGAAGGAGACGAATAAGTAACCTAAAACATTAAAAACTAGAAAATAAGGGAAGTAAAAAAGATAATATTCTTATAGCTAAAAGTCTTGGTTATCAATAAATAAAGTAGTAATTTTGCACCCGATTTTTTTAAGAAACAGATTTTTAAGATGAATATAACAAAAGAAAACGTAGATGCATTAAATGCAGTTGTAAAAGTTGATATTGTTGCAGAAGATTATCAAGATAAAGTAACAAAAGTATTAAACGATTACCGTAAAACAGCTAACATTCCTGGTTTTAGAAAAGGTAATGTACCAATGGGAATGGTAAAGAAGCAGTACGGAAAATCAGTAATGATTGATGAGGTAAACAAGCTTTTACAAGAGTCGTTAAACAAATTCTTAGTTGAAGAGAAGTTAGATATCTTAGGTAACCCATTACCAAGAGTTCAAGAAGATTTCAATTGGGATGCAGATAAATTCTCTTTTGAATTCGAATTAGGATTAGCGCCTGAGTTCGATGTAAACTTAAAGCCAAAAAATAAAGTAACTCAATATAACATTGTTGCTACTGACGAGTTAATCGAGAAAGAAATTGAAAACATTCAATCTCGTTATGGTAAAATGTCTGCTAAAGACGAAGCTACAGAAGAAACTAATGTTACTGGTACTTTCGTAAACGAAGAGAAAGAAATCAACAAAAAATCTACAATTTCTGTAAAAGATATTAAAGGAAAAACAAACTTAAAAAAGTTTGTAGGTGCTAAAGTAGGAGATGTTTTAGAATTAAAAACTAAAAACTTATTCGAAGATGAGCACAAGTTACAAGGAGCTATAGGAGTATCTCACGATGAGGTTCACGATTTAGACATTTCAGTAACATTTACTATTGAAGAAATTACCGAAATAGAACCAGCAGAATTAGATCAAGAGTTATTTGATAAATTATTTTCTGACGGAAGTGTAAAAACTGTAACTGAATTAAAAGAAAAAATTAAAGAAGACGCAGAAAAGCAATTCCAACAACAAGCAGATCAACAATTGTTAAACGCAATTACTGAGAGCTTAGTTGATAACACAAAATTTGATTTACCTGCTGAATTCTTACAAAAGTGGTTACAAACTGCTGGAGAAAAAGAATTAACTTCTGAAGAAGCTGTTGAAGAATATAATAAGTCTGAGAAAGGATTACGTTACCAATTAATCGAAGGAAAGGTTATGAAGGATAACGATATCAAATTAGACTATGCAGAGTTAGTAGACTATGCAAAAGGATTTATTAGAACTCAAATGGCTCAGTTCGGAAACATGAACCCAGAGGAAAAAGAGTTAGATGATATCGCTGGAAGAATCTTACAAAACCAAGACGAAGCTCAAAAATTACAATCTCAATTAATAAGCCAAAAATTATTAGCTTTTTATAAAGAAAACATGAGCTTTGATACTAAAGAAGTTTCTTACGAAGATTTTATTAAAGAAGTATACAAATAACAGTTAATTACTGATGATATAAATAAAACCTGAATGTACATTCAGGTTTTTTTAGCCATTAAC
Source organism: Tenacibaculum sp. 1_MG-2023 (assembly GCF_030547425.1). GTDB lineage: Bacteria > Bacteroidota > Bacteroidia > Flavobacteriales > Flavobacteriaceae > Polaribacter. The sequence goes on from NZ_JAUORH010000017.1 coordinate 35,684, forward strand.
TGTAACAAAATAGTTCTTATATTTACATCTTTATAACCCAAAAACATTTTAAAAATGGATTACGGAAAAGAGTTCGAAAAATACGCAACAAAGCACCACGGAATAAATAGCAATTACTTAGGAAAAATAACAAGTAGTTTAACTCCATATATTATGGAAGAACGCCAAATGAATATTACTCAAATGGACGTTTTTTCTCGTTTAATGATGGATAGAATTATCTTTTTAGGTACAGGAATTAATGACCAAGTAGCTAATGTAATTCAAGCACAATTATTATTCTTAGAAAGTGTAGACGCTAATAAAGATATTTCAATTTATATCAATTCACCAGGAGGTGGAGTATATGCTGGTTTAGGTATTTATGACACCATGCAGTTTATAAAACCTGATGTAGCAACCATTTGTACAGGTATGGCAGCATCTATGGGAGCTGTGTTAATGTGTGCGGGAGAAAAAGGAAAACGCTCAGCGTTGCCACATTCTCGTATTATGATTCACCAACCATTAGGTGGAGCACAAGGACAAGCTTCTGATATTGAAATTACAGCTCGTGAAATTTTAAAATTAAAAGATGAGTTGTACGAAATCATCGCTAAGCACTCAGGTCAAACAGTAGAAAAAGTAAACAAAGATTCTGATAGAGATTATTGGATGAAGGCTGACGAAGCGAAAGCTTACGGAATGGTAGATGAAATTTTAACTAGAAAATAATAAACAGCTAATAGCAGTGAGCTGTTGGCAATAAGCTGATAAGATGTCGAAAGAAGAAAATTTACAATGTTCCTTTTGTGGGCGTAAAAAACCAGAAACCGATTTATTAATCGCAGGTTTAGATGCACATATATGTGATAAATGTATTGAGCAAGCCCATGGAATTGTAGAAGAGGAAATAGCTGAAGCAAAAACAAGTGATTTATCAAAAGACCTTACCTTAAAAAAGCCAAGAGAAATTAAAGCTTTTTTAGATGAATATATCATAGGGCAAGATCAAACCAAAAGAGCTATGTCTGTAGCAGTCTATAATCACTATAAAAGATTGTTACAAACTAGGGATGATGAAGATGAAGTTGAGATTGAAAAATCAAACATCGTTTTAGTAGGAGAAACAGGAACAGGAAAAACCTTAGTAGCTCGTACAATTGCTAGAATGTTAAACGTACCATTTTCTATTGTAGATGCCACCGTGTTAACGCAAGCTGGTTATGTAGGAGAAGATGTAGAAAGTATTTTAAGTCGTTTGTTACAAGCTGCTGATTACGATGTTGAAAAAGCAGAAAGAGGTATTGTATTTATTGATGAAATAGATAAAATTGCTCGTAAAGGTGATAATCCGTCAATTACACGTGATGTTTCTGGAGAAGGAGTGCAACAAGCTTTGTTGAAGTTATTAGAAGGATCAGTTGTAAATGTGGCTCCTAAAGGAGGAAGAAAACATCCAGAGCAAAAGTTTATTGAAGTAAATACCAAAGATATTTTATTTATTGCTGGAGGAGCTTTTTCTGGTATAGATAGAATTATTAGTAAGCGTTTAAATATGCAAGCGGTAGGGTATAGTGCTTCAGTAGAAGAAGATAAAATAGATCATGATAACTTATTACAATACATTACACCTTTAGATTTAAAGTCGTTTGGTTTAATACCAGAAATTATTGGTCGTTTACCAGTATTAAGTTATATGAATCCGTTAGATGAAAAAACGCTTAGAGCTATTTTAACAGAACCTAAAAACTCAATTATAAAACAGTATACTAAGTTGTTTGCAATGGACGAGGTGACATTTGAAATGACTGAGGAAGCATTACAGTTTATTGTTAGCAAAGCGGTAGAGTACAAATTAGGTGCTCGTGGGTTACGTTCGTTATGCGAAGCTATTTTAACCGATGCAATGTTCGATATGCCAAGTTCTGATGAAAAAGAGTTTAAGGTAACAAAAGAATATGCTGAATCGAAATTAACAAAATCGGCATTAAAAAAATTAAGAGCAGCGTCTTAAATATTATATTTTCTGAAGAAATAAAAAAGCCATCAAATTAATTCTTTGATGGCTTTTATTGTCTAAATAAAGCTATTATTCTGTTTTACGTAGCTTACTGTATTGTTGAATCCATTTAGTAATTTCTTCATCTTTAATGTCATATTTATACATAAGATCTTCTCTTATTTGCTTTAAATATGTTTCATTTAATACACTTTTTTCATATTCAGAAACAACTAACTGTATAAAGCTTTCAGCATACTTTTGCACAGGTTTTTTAACTTCTTTAGGTTTGTCTTCAGTAGTTTCTACTTTCTTTTCTTCCTGTTTTACAACAATCTCTTCAGTAACTTTATTGTCAGCAATAACACCATTACTTGTTGCATACGTGGTTTTTTCGTCTTTATACCATCCTTGTGGAATGTTAGCTAATTGTTTTTCACTAACGATGATAGTTTTAATCTTATTTCCTGTAACATCCATACTTTCTAAATTAGGACAGTTTGAAACATCTAACGTAGTAAGTTGATTGTAACTAGCATATAAACTTTGAATGTTAGGGTTTTTACCAAGTATTAATGAGGTTAATTTGTTATAATCACAACTTATATAGGTTAAGTTATGGTTTTTACTTACATCTAAACGCTCAATTTTATTTTCGCTACAGTTTAAGAAACTTATAGAGGAACTTTGCGATAAGTCAATTTTTTTAATTTCATTACCAAAGCAATCCAAACGTTTTAAATTAGGAAAACTCTCTAAACCAGTTAAATCTTTAATTTTTGAATATACATTAGGTAAATCTTTGTTTGTAACAGGATCGTTAACATTTAAGTTGGTAACATATTCTGCATCACTAATTGTTATACTACCGTTTAAACCGTTAGAATCAATTTTTAAATTAATCAAGCATTCTTCTAAGCCAATATCAGGAATACGAATGGTTTCTTGAGAATAAACATTAAATGCAAAAAATGTTGCAAAACAAAAAGGGATAATTGTTTTCATTATAAGGGGAAATTTTTGCCAAAATTATGTAATTATATGTTTTTAGCAAATTAATTTTGCCTAGAGTTTTGTTATAGTAAGATAACTTTTAAAACTAGTAGTATATTTGTTTGCTGTATTTATATAGTATATGATAACCCAACAAACCATAGATAGAGTTTTTGAGAGCGCTCGAGTAGAGGAAGTGATAGGAGAATTCGTTCAGTTAAAAAAATCAGGGAGTAACTTTAAAGGGTTAAGTCCGTTTACTGATGAACGCACCCCTTCGTTTATGGTATCGCCGGTAAAACAAATCTGGAAAGATTTTAGTACAGGGAAAGGAGGGAATGCGATTTCTTTCTTAATGGAACACGAGCATTACACTTACCCTGAAGCAATACGTTGGTTAGCAAAAAAATACAATATTGAAATAGAAGAAACCGAGCAGTCTGATGAGGAAAAGCAACAGATGAATGAGCGTGAAAGCATGTTTTTGGTTTCTAAATTTGCCAAAGATTACTTTCACGATGTGTTGTTAAATACTCAAAATGGAAGAGCAATTGGGTTGTCTTATTTTAAAGAAAGAGGATTTAGAGAAGATACTATTGAAAAGTTTGATTTAGGATACTGTAAAGACGAATGGGACAATTTTACCAAAGCAGCACTGGCTAAAGGTTATGATTTAAAATATCTAAAATCTACTGGTTTAACCATTGTAAAAGAAGGAGGAGCAGAAGATAGAAAGTTCGACCGCTTTAAAGGGCGTGTGATGTTTCCTATCCATAGTATGTCGGGACGTATTTTAGGTTTTGGAGGAAGAATACTTACCAACGATAAAAAAGCTGCAAAATACCTGAATTCTCCTGAGAGTGACATCTATCATAAAAGTAAAATTCTTTACGGTTTATACCAAGCTAAAAAAGAAATAGCTAAGGAAGACAACTGTTTTTTAGTAGAAGGATATACTGATGTGATTTCGTTTCACCAATCTGGTATTGAAAATGTGGTAGCATCTTCAGGTACTGCATTAACACCGGACCAAATTCGTTTGGTGAATAGATTAACACAAAACATAACCGTGCTTTTTGATGGTGATGCAGCAGGTGTTAGAGCTTCACTTCGTGGAATTGATTTAATTCTTGAACAAGGAATGAATGTTAGGGTAGTAGCCTTTCCTGAAGGAGAAGACCCTGATAGTTTTGCCAAAGCACACTCTAATGCTGAATTAAAACAATATTTAGAAGAAAAATCGCAAGATTTTATTGAGTTCAAAGTTTCTTTATTAATGAAAGAAGCGGCGAATGATCCTGTAAAAAAAGCAGGATTAATTAGAGATATTGTTACAAGTATATCCAAAATCCCTGATGGTATTCAGCGAGAAGTATATGTGCAAGAATGTGCTCGTGTTATGGATATTTCAGAGAGAGTGTTATTCAGTGAGCTTGCTCAATTGCTAAAAAAAGGAGCAATAGCAACGAGAAAGAGTGGTGTAGGACAAGACTCTAATCAACCACCTCCAGATTATTTCCAAGAACAAACTTCTATGGAAGCTATAAAAGGAGGGAAGGGAAAGTTACAGCAAAGTATCAATCAATTAAATATTCTAGAAAAAGAAGTGATTAGAATATTGTTATTGTATGGTAACGAAGTTGTTGACTTTGTGAACTGGGTAGATGCTGTTGACGAAAGAGGTCGTCCTTTTTTAGAAAAGGAAGAATATCAAAATACGGTTTCAAACGAGTTGTACTTAAACTTACAAGAAGACGAAATAGAGTTCACCAACGAAATATTTCGATTAACCTACTATGAGTTAATTCATCAATTAAATCAAGAAGAAAAAATTAAAGTAGATCATTTGGTAATGCATGAAAACCCTCAAATATCTAGCTTAGTAACGAATATTTTGATGGATGAAGAAAAATATAATTTGAGTGATTGGGAGCGTAAGGAAGTTTTTGTAACAGAAACAGTTAAAATTCTTCCAAAGTTGGTAACAGATGCTATTTTAAACTTGCGTAGAGTTTTAATTGAAGAAAAAATCAAAGAAATTATGCAAGAAAGTCAAGAACAAAAAACAATACCTAACCTAGAAGAAATAGGGAACTATACAGGGTTGAAAAAGCGTCTTTTCGAAAAACTGAACCGCGTAATTTAAGGCTGACAAATTGCTGAATGTTTAGGATTTTAAGAGTCTTAACATTTTTTTTGTAACTTTACTCGTGAAAAGAACAAGAAACCAAAGAAAAAATGAGAAAGTTGCTGCAAATTCTAGAGCTGCTTAGATTACTAGTTATATTGCCTTTTAATATATCTAACGGGCAAAAAAAGAGTGCTTACCAAAGGATTAAACGACAAATGATGTCGGTTAACTTACTTTAATTCTTTAGGTATTTCACAAATAGGAATAGGAATCATTTTATGCTGATTAATTCGGTTAAGACGCGTATATATTTTATATACCTCTAACTCTCTGTCAGAAAAATCATTTACAGTTTTTCCTGTGTCTTGCATTTGCATAGCCCATTCTAATTCATCGTATGAAGCTCCAATTTGGTCTTCATCTGTTCTGCTATCACCAAATAAACCATCAGTAGGTTGTGCTTTTTGAATAGAAGAAGGAACATCTAAATATGCGGCCAATTCATAAACTTCAGACTTTACTAAATCGGCAATTGGACTTAGGTCTACACCACCATCACCATATTTAGTATAAAAACCTACACCAAAATCTTCTATTTTATTTCCTGTTCCGGCAACTAGTAAACCATGTAATCCAGCAAAATAATATAAAGTTGTCATACGTAAACGAGCACGAGTGTTTGCTAGGGCCAAATCTACTTTAGGAGAAGGCTCTACTGGAGGAACCACCGTTTTAAAATCTTCAAAAGTAGAGGTTAAGTCTGCTTCCACTTCACTCACATTACTAAAACGCTCTTTTAATAGTTTAATGTGTTCGTTCGCTCTACTTACGTGACTTTTTGCTTGATGAATTGGTAACTCAACACACAACGTAGGTAAACCAGTTTTAGCACATAATGTTGAGGTAACTGCACTATCAATTCCACCAGAAATCCCTACAACAAAACCATTTACTTTAGCATTAGTAGCATAATCTTTTAACCAGTTTATAATGTGTTCAGCAACCTTAGGAGTGTTCATTTTTGTGATATTTTAATAGTTTACAGTTAAGTTGTAAAAACTAATTTAGTAATTTCGACGTTGTAATTTAGAATGTAAATATACTAAAGTTCATGAGAAAAATTTTAGCACTAGTTAGTTTAGCTCTTATAAGTCTTTCATGTAAAAATGATGAAAGTAATAAGTTAAATGTTGATGTGTCAAATATTAATGTAACTATTAATTTAGAACGTTTTGATATTGATTTTTATACAACAAAACCAAATGAATTAAATAAGACAAAAGAAAAGTACCTTATGCTCTTTCCGTCACAACCAGATAGTGTTTGGATAAATAAGATTAATAATAAAGATGAGCAGGAGTTATTTACTGAGACACAAAAAGTCTTCTCTGATGTTGTAGAAGAAAAGGAGCAATTAACATCACTGTTTAAGCATGTAAAATATTACAATCCAAGATTTGTAAGCCCTAAAGTGATTACCATGCTAACAAATATTGATTACAACAATCGAATAGTTTATAATGATAGCTTATTGTTGATTTCTTTAGATTCCTATTTAGGAGAAGAACATGAATTTTATAATGACTACCCAGCCTATGTAAAACAAAATAATACCAAAGAACACATTGTTGTAGATGTTGCTAAAGCCATTATTAGTAAACAAATGTTACCTAGTATGGCAAGGAGTTTCATAGATAAAATGATTTACAGAGGAAAAAAAATGTATTTGTTAGATGCTTACTTACCTAACGTACCTGATGCTGTAAAAATAGGATATTCACAAAAAAAACTTGATTGGGCAAAAAGTAACGAAGAACAAATATGGATGTATTTTATAGAAAAAGATTTGTTGTACAGTACAAGTAAAGATGTTGACAAACGTTTTCTAGATTTAGCTCCATTTTCTAAGTTTTATATGGAACAAGATAGTCAATCACCTGGTAGAATAGGAGAGTGGATTGGTTGGCAAATCGTACGTTCGTACATGCAAAAGAATGATGTATCTTTGCATCAATTATTACAAACAAGTGAAGAGGAAATCTTCAAAAACTCAAGATATAAACCAAAAAGATAATGGCGATAGAGCACACATCAAAAATAACATTTAAAGTAGGATTAGATGAAAACAAAGTTCCTGAAGAAATTACTTGGAATGCGGAAGACGGAGGTATAAAAGATGAAGCATCAAAAGCAATTATGCTATCTGTTTGGGATCACAAACAAAAAGATACTTTACGTATGGATTTGTGGACTAAGGATATGCCTGTAGATGAAATGAAGCAGTTTTTTCATCAAACCTTGGTGTCTATGGCAAATTCTTTTGAAAGAGCAACAAACGACGAAAAAATGAGCGCAACCATGCGTGATTTTTGTGATTACTTTGCTGAAAAGCTAGAGTTAATTCAGAAATAAAAAAAAGCAGCTTTTAAAGCTGCTTTTTTTATGCTTTGTAGTTTTTTATCTTATTAATGATAGTTTCATAATCATCAGGGTTGTTTACAAAATCTAAATCCGAAACATCAACAATTAGAATGTTTAAATCAGGTTGTGTTTTGATAAAATTGCTATAACCATCGTGAATTTTTTGTAAGTAACTCGCTTCTATATTTTGCTCGTAATCGCGTCCACGTTTTTTAATGTTATCTAACAAACGTTCTGTATTTTGATACAAGTACACATATAAATCAGGCTTTGTGATTTCTTTGTACATTAAATCAAACATTTTTCGGTATAACTTATACTCATCACTGTGCAACGTAATTTGTGCAAAAATGAGCGATTTAAAAATGTAGTAATCAGAAACAATAAAGTTTTTAAATAAATCGAATTGCGCTAAATCATCAGAAAGTTGTTGGTAACGGTCAGCTAAAAAACTCATTTCTAAAGGAAAAGCATAACGATCATTGTCATTATAAAACTTCGGTAAAAACGGATTATCAGCAAAACGTTCTAATACTATTTTCGCATTAAACTCGTCAGACATCATATTGGCTAATGAAGTTTTTCCAGCACCAATATTACCTTCAATAGCGATATAATTATACTTTTCAGTAATAGGGATAGGTCGCTCTAGTTTTTTATTAAGCTTTGTGATTTCTGAAGTATCAGTACAATTCTCTAGACAGATATACAAATGTTTTTTCTCTATAGGGTGGATAACATTACGTGCAATCTCAACCAAAGGAACCAGTGCAAACTTACGTTCTAACATTCGTGGATGTGGTACGATTAAGGTTTTAGAAAAGATAATTTCATCATCAAATAATAAAATATCTAAATCAATTAACCTATCAGAATATCCTTCGGTATTTTTTCGAGTTCTTCCAAGTTCTTTTTCTATAGAAAGTAGTCTAAGTATTAATTGTTCAGGAGGTAAATATGTTGAAACTTTAATACAAGTATTAAAAAAGTTATTGCTATCAAACCCCCATGAAGCCGTTTCGTATACAGATGCTACTTTTAATACAGCGCCTACCTTATCAGCAATTGAGTTGATTGCTTGCTGAATGTTTGCAAGCTTATCTCCTTGGTTGGTTCCTATAGAAATATATGTAATTCGTTGTATTTTCATGAATGGGATGCAAAGAAAACTAAAACTAAAAAAAGAAAAGCTAAAAAAAGATTTTTTATTTAAATATATTTTTAAAAATAGGGTAGGGTATTTTATTTTTCAACTGTTATAGTGTTGGATTTCTTTATAGAGTAAGATTTTCATATGATTATTGGGGAATGATCTGAAACAACTCTAAGTAAAAGACTGCTAGTTTTAGTAGTCTTTTTTCTTTATTAAAAAGTATATAAAACAAAAAAAGCAACCAAATTTAAATTTGGTTGCTTTTTTATATATCTAAAAAGAATTTTTATGATTCCTTTTTCTCTTGTCTAGGTTTTCTATCGTCACGGCGATTATCGCGGTTACGATTATCACGACCTTTATTGTCTCTAGGTGGTCTAGCTACATAACCTTCAGGTTTAGGTAGTAAAGCCTTTCTAGAAACTTTCTCTTTACGAGTTTTAGGATCAGTTCCGAAATATTTTACATCTAAAATATCTCCTAAATTAACAACATCAGTAACATTGTTAGTACGTTCCCAAGCTAACTCACTAACGTGTAATAAAACTTCATTTCCTGGAGCCTCAGTATATTCTACAACAGCACCAAAATCTAATAACTTCACTACTTTTACTTCGTAAACAGAACCTTTTTCAGGTTTAAACATCATAGACTCGATACGAGCGATAACTTTATCAATTCCTTCAGGACTTGTTCCTAATATCTCAACGATTCCCTCTTCAGTAACAGGGTCTTCGTTGATAACAATAGTAGTTTCTGTTTCTTTTTGTAACTCTTGAATGTGTTTTCCACCAGGTCCAATAAATGCTCCAATCATATCGTTAGGAATCACTCTAGTAACCATTTTAGGTGCATGAGCTTTCACTTCTACATTAGGAGTAGCAATGGTGTCTGTTAGTTTTTCTAATATATGTAAACGACCATCACGAGCTTGTTTTAATGCATTTACTAAAATTTCGTAACTTAATCCTTTTACTTTAATATCCATTTGACAAGCTGTAATACCGTCAGCGGTTCCCGTTACTTTAAAGTCCATATCTCCTAAGTGATCTTCATCACCTAAAATATCAGATAAAACGGCATAACGATCACCATCAGAAATTAATCCCATTGCGATACCAGAAACAGGTTTCTTTAATTGTACACCAGCATCCATTAATGCCATGGTACCAGAACAAACGGTTGCCATAGAAGAAGAACCGTTAGATTCTAACACTTCAGATACAACTCTCACGGTGTATGGGCAATCAGCAGGAATCATTCCTTTTAGTGCTCTTTGCGCTAAGTTACCATGACCAACTTCTCTACGTGAAGTTCCTCTTAAAGGACGTGCTTCTCCAGTACAAAAAGGAGGGAAATTATAATGTAAATAAAAAGTTTCTTCACCTTCGTAAGAAGGCATATCTATTTGGTTAGCCTCTCTAGAAGTCCCCAAGGTTACAGTTGCTAACGCTTGTGTTTCTCCACGTGTAAAGATAGAAGAACCGTGTGTAGACGGTAAGTAATCAACCTCACACCAAATAGGTCTAATATCTGTAGTTGTACGCCCGTCTAAACGCAATCCTTCAGCTAATGTTAACTCTCTAACAGCATTTTTTTGTGCTTTGTTAAAGTATTTTCCAATTAAATTACCGTAGTCTTCAATTTCTTCTTCAGAAAAAGTAGCTATAATTTCTTCTTTTACTTCAGAAAAAGCTAAACCTCTTTCGGCTTTTGACGTTCCTTTTTTAGCAATGTCATAACATTTAGCATAGGCTAAATCGTTAATCTTTTTAGCTAACTCTTCATCTTCTCTTTCTGCCTCGTATTCACGAGTTTCTTTTTTACCAAAAGCTTCTGCTAAACGAACTTGAGCTGCACATTGTACTTTAATTGCTTCGTGTGCGAATTTAATAGCATCTGCCATTTCTTCTTCAGAAATCTCATCCATTTCACCTTCAACCATCATTACAGAATCTGCTGAAGCTCCAATCATCATGTCGATATCAGATTCGGCTAATTGTGCTCTGTTTGGATTAATTACAAATTCTCCATTTACTCTAGCAACACGTGCTTCAGAAATTGGGGTTTCGAAAGGAATATCTGATAATTGAATTGCAGCGGAAGCAGCTAAACCAGCTAAAGCATCTGGCATTACTTCTTCGTCATGAGACATTAATTGAACCATTACTTGTGTTTCAGCGTGATAGTCTTTTGGAAATAAAGGACGTAAAACACGGTCTACTAAACGCATTGTTAATACTTCTCCATCACTTGGTCTTGCTTCTCTTTTAAAGAAGCCTCCAGGGTAACGTCCTGCAGCTGCAAACTTTTCTCTGTAATCTACTGTTAATGGTAAAAAGTCAACATCAGATTGCTTGTAGTTAGATACTACAGTACATAATAACATTGCTTTTCCCATCTGAACAACAACTGAACCGTGTGCTTGTTTTGCTAATTTACCGGTTTCTAACGAGATGGTTCTTCCATCTCCAAGGTCTATGACCTCTCTAAATACTTTTGGAATCATAAATTTTAATTCTAATGTTTTTGTTTTGTTTGTTGTTGTGTTGTTGTTGCTCCAATGGAAAATCAAAATTGTTGTTAGTAATTTTGAGCTTTTTATATATAAATTTCTGTTTGTTAGTCAGAAATAAATTTCATGTAAAAATAAAAAAGAGGCACGTTTATAGAGCCTCTTTTTTTGTAGAATTATTTTCTAATTCCTAATTCTTTAATAATCGCACGATATCTGTTAATCTCTTTTTTCTTTAGATAATCTAACAAGCTTCTACGCTTACCTACCATACGTACTAATGAGCGCTCTGTGTTAAAATCTTTACGATTTTTCTTTAAATGCTCAGTTAAGTGGTTAATTCTGTGCGTAAATAACGCGATTTGACCTTCTGCAGTACCAGTATCATTTGCTCCTTTACCGTGTTTTGCGAAGATTTGTTCTTTAACTTCTTTTGTTAAATACATGCCAATATTATTTAAATGATTATTATGTACTCAATGCATTCACATTGAAGTTGCAAATGTACGATTATTTTTTGGAAAGGAAATGGAAAAAGTTAGAAAGCAAAAAAGCTAGCAAACGCCAGCTTTTTTGTTATGCTCTTACAGGTTGATTCTGTGTTAAATCTATATATAAGTTGATTTGTTTTTTTAAGTCTTTTCGCTCAAAAATTGCATCTAAGAAGCCATGCTCTAATAAAAACTCTGAACGTTGAAACCCTTCAGGTAAATCTTTACCAGTAGTATCTTTTACAATACGAGGGCCAGCAAAACCTATTAACGCATTTGGTTCTGCAATGTTAATGTCTCCCAACATAGCAAAAGAAGCTGTCGTTCCTCCTGTTGTAGGATCGGTACATAAAGATATGTATGGAATTTTGGCATCTGCTAATTGTGCAAGTTTAGCAGAAGTTTTAGCTAACTGCATTAAAGAAAGCGAAGCTTCCTGCATACGAGCTCCTCCTGATTTAGAAATCATTAAAAAAGGAATGTTGTTTTTGATTGAGTAATCAATAGCTCGTGCTATTTTTTCTCCAACGACACTACCCATAGAACCTCCGATGAAAGCAAAATCCATAGAAGCAACTACTAAATCTTTTCCCATTGATTTACCTACGGCAGTACGTACAGCATCTTTTAATCCTGTTTTTTTCTGAGCTGCTTTTAATTTTTCAGGGTACTTTTTAGTGTCTTCAAACTTTAAAGGATCTTTAGCTGATAACTTAGGATCTAATTCTTTGAATTTATTATCATCAAAAAAAATTTCAAAATATTCTTTACTACCTATACGCACGTGGTATCCATCTTCTGGACTTACGTATAAATTCTTTTTTAACTCGTCGGTATCAATTATTTTTCCACTTGGGGTTTTATACCACAAGCCTTTAGGTGTGTCTTTTTTTTCTTCTGTTGGGGTTTGAATCCCTTTGTCTTTACGTTTAAACCAAGCCATAATTTAGTTTTTTATTCTTTAGTTGTTTGGTTTTCCTTTTTCAAAGAATATTATAATGTGTTTACATTATTTAAATCTTCAAAAGCTTTCTTTAATCGAGCCTTGAAGGTTTGTTCTCCTTCACGTAACCATTTACGAGGGTCATAATACTTCTTATTAGGAACATCACCTCCTTCAGGGTTACCAATTTGAGATTGCAAATATGCAGATTTTTCTTTCATATAATCACGAACACCTTCGGTAAATGCATATTGTAAATCAGTATCGATATTCATTTTAATAACTCCGTAGCTAATTGCTTCGCGAATTTCTTCTAAAGTAGAACCTGATCCTCCGTGAAATACAAAGTCAATTGTATTGTAGGGAACGTTATATTTTTCTGAAATATACTCTTGAGAATTCTTTAAAATTTTTGGAGTTAATTTTACATTTCCAGGTTTGTATACTCCGTGGACATTTCCAAAAGCAGCAGCGATTGTAAATTGTGGGCTAACTTTCATTAACTCTTCATAGGCATAAGCTACTTCTTCTGGTTGTGTATATAACTTAGATACATCTACATCAGAATTATCAACACCATCTTCTTCACCACCAGTAATTCCTAATTCAATTTCTAAAGTCATTCCCATTTTACTCATACGAGCAAGGTATTCTTTACAAATTTCAATATTTTCTTCTATTGGTTCTTCACTTAAATCAATCATGTGAGAACTGTATAAAGGTTTTCCTGTTTCTCTATAAAATTGCTCACTAGCATCTAATAAACCATCAATCCAAGGTAATAGTTTTTTAGCTGCATGATCGGTATGTAAAATAACAGGAACTCCATAAGCTTCTGCTAATAAATGTATATGTTTAGCACCTGCTACTGCACCAGCAATAGCAGCCTTTTCGTTGTCGTTTGTTAAGCCTTTACCTGCATTGAATTGAGCACCTCCATTAGAAAATTGGATTATTACAGGCGAGTTAAGTTCTTTAGCTGTTTCTAAAACACCGTTAATAGTGTTTGATCCAACAACATTAACAGCAGGTAAAGCAAAGCCTTTTTGTTTTGCTAATTCAAAAATTTCTTGAACTTCTTTTCCGGTGGCAACTCCAGGTTTAATCATTTTTTATTTGTTTAGTAGTGTGTTACATAAATTATGGAACAAATCTACACTTTTTTATACAAGTTGCGATAAATTTTTAATAGAAAGTACTTTGTTAGAAGGGGTAGTTTATACCGATATTTAGTACAGAGTTAGAGAAATTGAAGTTTTGAAACCACTTATTTTTAGTTAGATACGGTTCGTGCGCTTTGAATCCTAAATCTAGTCTAGCAATTAAAAATTTAAAGTCATAACGAAGCCCAAAACCAGCTCCTACAGCCATATTTTTTAACGATTTAAAACCATTAAATTTAGCGGGATCATCAACAAAATCCGTGTTAGTTATGTCCCAAATATTTCCAGCGTCTACAAATAAAGCAGATTTTAAAGAACCAAAAACGTTAAAACGGTATTCAAAGCTAGTTAAAAACTTCAAACTACCGATGTTGTATTCAAGAACTGGAGCTCGTGTACCAGGACCTAAATCATAGGTTCTCCATGCACGTATATCGTTAGAACCTCCTGCAAAATAACTGCGAGAAAAAGGAACTCCAGAATTATCGTAAGTAAAAATAGCTCCAAGAAAAGTTCTGTGTGCTAAAACATTGTTGTCACCTAAATTCCAATATTTTTTATACTCAATATCTGTTTTAAAATATTGAGCAATAGGAATTTTAAAAACAGTTTTTTGCCCAGAACTATTGGTCTTATTTGATAAAAGTCCCATAATGTTCCCAGAGTTAGCAATTCTAAACTTAAAAAAAGAAAAGCTAGCATCTTTAATGCTTTCTTGATTATTATAGGTATAACTGTAGGCTATTTCTGGAATTAAAAAGTCGGAAGTTACAATATTATATCTGTTAGCAAGGTTTAAGACATTTTGAAACTCAGTTGGGTTTGATGCTGCAAAATTAGCATCAGTAAGAACGCCTGAAATGAAGTTAATTATTTCACCAGAGTTACTAGGTGTATTGTCTGGAAATGTATATGAAGGGTTATAAATCTCAGCAACTTCAGACAATTTTCGATATTCAGAATTATATATGGAAAAATAATTATCAACATTCAGGTTTCTAATATATTGAGTATTTAATAACTCTAATTGAATAGACTTTCTTTTGTTATAGTCCCATTTATAATCTATACCAACAGATATGTTTTGTTTATCTAATCCTATATTTTTTTGAATACCTATACCTGAGTAGAACTTAGTTCTAGGAAACATTCTTTTTGGAACCAATTTATGTAATCCGAAAGGAGCCATAAATCGAGGAACTTCTAGTGAAATATCTGAACCTATTTCCCAACCAGGTCCATTATTAGAGTTAAAATAAGAACCAAAAGCAGAGAATTTAAAAAGCTCAGCACCTTTAAATGTATTTCTATTGGTTAATGAAAATTTTAAAGAAACATCAAAGTTACGAATATTGGAACGTGATAACTCGGATTCAAAACCTAAAGTGTATTTCTCTATAGGGGTTAAATATACATTTGCTTCTAGCTCGTTTTCACTTAATTCATTATATCGAATAGAGGTTGCTTTGAAGTTTTTTAATCCTCTTAAGTGGGTACGAGTTAAATTTCTAAGAGAATCACTATAAACAGTATTGGGTTTTATAAATAGCGACTGTGATAAGTACTTAGGGTTGTATTTTAATTTTCGAAGAGCGTAAAAGTTAATTCCTTTATAAGAGGTGGTGTCCTTGTGTTTAGAGTTTCTAGTACTATAAGTATAGTCGGTAAAAACATTTACTTTCTTTAGCTTTTGAATTTGAAAAGGAACGGTTTTGTCGGAAATATTAATATCTACGTCAGTTTTTTCATAGTTTTTTAAAGTATCATTTTCAAATGAAATATAATTTTCATTAAAATGATAGACTCCTTTGTTTCTAAAAAGTTTTACAAGTCGATTTGCTTCTTTTATGAAGTTGTCATTTTTATAATGATCTCCAGATTTTAAATAGCTTTTGTCTTTTGTTAGTTGGTATAAAGAATCTAAAACAGGTGATGTAATAAAGGTTTTTATGGTGTCTAAATAAGAAGGATTTCCTTTTGTAATATGATAACTAACTTTTCCTTTCTTTTTACCGATAGTATCCTTTTTAGAAGAAACGTTGGCTCTAAAATATCCTTCAGTTTGATAGTAAGCTTTTAAATTATCTACAGTCCTACTAGTTTTTTTGTCATCAATTATAATTGGAGCTTGTCCACTTGTTAAAAACCAGTTATTAAACCCAATAAATGTTTTAGCTACAGCAATACTTTGTTTTTCAGAGAAAATATTTTTGTAAAAGTTATAGGTTTTTGGATGTTTTTTAGCCCATTCACTAGGTGTTTTAGGTGTTTCAGGATTCCCTAAATTATAAAAATGCAATGATAAAGGCATACCTAGAGCCTTAGCGTTAGGACGTTGCATTAGTAGTTCAGTAATATTACCACTAGAGTTTTTTACACTGTCAATATATACCGTGTTTTTGGCTAGCAATAACTCGTTTTCTTTAACATATTTAATCGTGCTACATGAGCTGAATAAGACTACTAATAAAAAGAAGAAAGAAAGTTTTTTCATTAACTTTACACCTCGTATTAAGAATCAAAAATACTATTTTTTAGTGGTTTTAGAGTGTTAAAAACAATTTAATGAGTTTATCTAAAAACAATATAAAGTTAATAACTAGTTTACAACAAAAAAAGTATAGACAGAAGCATCAATTATTTGTTGCAGAAGGAGTGAAGGTGGTTAATGAATTACTTGCGTCTTCTTTAAAGGTAGAGCAATTATATACTACTGATGAGTCATTTATGACTTTAAAAGAAGTAGAGGTTGTTTTGATTTCTGAAAATGAGTTGAAAAAAGTAAGTACTCTAAAAAAACCAAATAAGGTATTAGGTCTGTTTAAGATTCCGAAAGATGAAGAAATTAATAAAAACAGTTTTATTGTTGCTTTAGATGGAGTTAACGACCCAGGGAATTTAGGAACAATTATCCGTCTATGCGATTGGTTTGGGATTTCTGAGTTGGTATGTTCTAAAAATACGGTTGATTGTTATAATCAAAAGGTGGTACAATCTACTATGGGATCGTTAACAAGAGTTCAGGTTTCATACGTTGACCTACCTGAATTTTTAAAGAGTACTTCATTGCCTATTTATACAGCAGATATGGATGGTGAAAATGTATACACTACATCATTACCTAAACAAGCAGTTTTAGTAATGGGAAATGAGGCAAATGGAATTTCTCCTGAAATTGCTGATATTGTAAAAAACACTGTAACCATCCCAAGGTTTGGGGAGTTACAACAAACTGAAAGTTTAAATGTAGCAACAGCAACAGCTATATTACTAAGTGAGTTTAAAAGAGAATTAACTTAACTGATAAAACTAAATCGCTATTGCTTGATTTTTTCAGAAAAAGCTTCTAATTCTTCTTTATAAAGAGCGTCAGTGTTTTGGTGAAAATTGAAAGATAGGTTAGTTAGTTCTTGTTATTTTAAGAGAGAGTTAAAAAGAGAAACCCTTTGTTCTTTACTAAAGAACAAAGGGTTTGTTATTATAGTTTTTAAGCTCTTTAAAACTTAAAATAATCCATTTATTTGAGCATCTATTCTGTCAATAATAGAACCTAAGTCTTCCTGATTATCAACAAAATCTAAATTATCTACATCAATAATTAATAACTTTCCTTTAGTATACTGGCTAATCCAAGCTTCATAGCGTTCATTTAATCGACTTAAATAATCGATACTAATAGAGTTTTCATACTCCCTGCCTCGTTTATGAATTTGACCTACTAATGTAGAAATATCTGCACGTAAATAAATTAATAAATCAGGTGGAGTTACCAAGTTTTCCATTAATTCAAATAGAGAAGAATAGTTGCTATAATCTCTATTTGTCATTAATCCCATTGCATGTAAGTTGGGTGCGAAAATATGAGCGTCTTCGTAAATAGTTCGATCTTGAATTATTTTTTTACCAGATTTACGTAGCTCTAGTACCTGACGAAAACGACTATTTAAAAAGTAAACTTGTAAATTAAAAGACCAACGTTCCATTTCGGCATAAAAGTCATCTAAATACGGGTTTTCATCAACTGATTCAAAATGAGCTTCCCAATTGTAGTGCTTTGCTAATAATTTTGTTAAAGTGGTTTTACCCGCGCCAATGTTCCCGGCAATTGCTACGTGCATAATTATTTGTTGTAAAGTGTTTTTTTATATTGCTGGCACTGCCAGATTAGGGGACGGTAAAATTACATAAAAAAAG
Organism: Tenacibaculum sp. 1_MG-2023; assembly: GCF_030547425.1. Classification (GTDB taxonomy): domain Bacteria; phylum Bacteroidota; class Bacteroidia; order Flavobacteriales; family Flavobacteriaceae; genus Polaribacter. The sequence goes on from NZ_JAUORH010000017.1 coordinate 53,669, forward strand.
GAACTCATAAACAATTTAACAGATCAATTTATAACCATAGCCTCTTATGTTTATAATTTGAATATTCTCATCGTGTTTTAGCTTCTTTCTCAGCTTAGAAATAAAAACATCCATACTTCGAGCATTAAAAAAATCGTCATCTCCCCATAATTTTTTTAAAATAAAAGACCTGTCTAAAACTTCATTTTTCTTTTGTGATAGGTGGAATAGTAATTCAGATTCTCGATGTGTTAATTTTTTACAATCATTATTAAAAGACAAAACTTGCTTGGTGTAGTTAAAAGTATAATTACCAATGTTAATTGCGTCGTAGTTCTTTTTTAACTCAACTCTGTTTAACAATGAGTGAATACGAACAATTAATTCTTCCATTGAAAAAGGTTTTTTAAGATAGTCATTTCCACCGTGCTCAAAACCTTCAACAACATCTTTAGCTTGCGATTTTGCAGTTAAAAAAATAATAGGAAGATGTTTGTTCTCTTGTCGAATCTCTTTAGCTAGTGTAAAACCATCTTTTTTAGGCATCATTACGTCTAAAACTAAAATATCAGGAGGATTTACTTGATAAATTTCATAAGCTTCTTCTCCATTAAGAGCATGAAACACTTTAAAATTTCTAGTTTCTAAACTTTCTTTTACAATTTGGCCTAAACTAGGTTCGTCTTCTGCCAACAACACTTTAATAGTTTTACTCATTATTTAAAACAATTTTAAAAAGGGTATTATTCGGTTTTGAAATTAAGGATATAACACCTTTATGTTTTTCAATAATCTTTTTAGTATAATATAAGCCTATCCCAAAACCTTTAACGTCATGGGTGTTTCCTTTAGGGATACGGTAAAATTGATCGAATATCTTTTCTTGTTGATTTTTGTCAATTCCCTTACCGTTGTCTGCTATAGTTATTTCAATAGCGTTTAATACTTGGTTAATATGTACCTCTATTTTGTTTCCGCCATATTTGATCGCATTATCTAATAAGTTTGAAATGGCATTCTCAAAATGAAATACATCAATATCTGTCACTATTTCATGTTTGTTTGATGAGAATTGAATTGTCTTTTCAGAGTTGGTAAACTGATGTTTTTTAGTGTTGTTTTCTATTAACTCAACTAAATTGACAGGTTCTTTCTTTAAAAGTAATTTTTCGCTATCAAGGGTAGCAGTTTCTAATAACTTTTCAACCATTAAATGTAGTTTTTCTATTTGTACAGATGAAATAGAAATGTATTTTTTAGTTTTTTCTTTGTCATCTATAGCATTAAAATTATTAATAGCTTCTAGCGCAGTTGAAACAGTAGTTATAGGGGTTTTAAATTCGTGAGTAATGTTGCTTATTAAATCATTTTTAATTTCAGCCAGTTCTTTTTGTTGATTGATAATTTTTAACAGGTAAAAAAGACTCATTACAACAGCTAAAGAAAGGAGAAGAGATAGAATAATTCCTGTCGAACTTCTTTTAAGAATCTCACTTGACGGATTCTCATATAATAGGGTTAGCTTTTCATCACTTTTAACATAAGTAGACTTAGCATCACTTTGTAGGAATTGTATAGATACTCCTTCCTTTTTTGATGAGTAAAATAGGGTGTCATGTTTAAAGTGATTTAAGTAAAAAGGAGTTGAAATACCTTTAGTTGTTAATTGTTTTTTTATAATTGAATCTAGTTTTCCATGATTTAAAGCATCATTTTGAACAGAAATAAAAATGGTTTGTAATCCTTTTATTAGCTTTAAGCTATCGGTAGCTTTCTTTCCTTTAAAAACTTTTACCTCTTTAATTCCAGAAGAGTCTATATGAATGCCAGATGTATGGGGTTTATTAAATTGAGTAACCTGAGTGATTTTAGAATATTTTTCAGGGGTTGAATCTTTAATTTTATTTTCTATATCAAGTAAAAGTGAGTCAACAAAATAAGAATTCATCTTTTTAAACTCTTTTGGATCGTCTGTTTTAATGTCAAAAGAAGAAATTTCAAACTCTATACTGTCCTTCTTTTTATCAACTTGTGAAGAGAAGACCTCCTTCCAAATATTTTTATTGCTGAGATTGCTTTTTGAAGTTGTTTTACCAGATTCTACGATGGCAAAAAAGTTTTGTTTGGTTAAAGCAGCGTAATACTCTTCAACAGCATTATCTAAACTTAATTGAATTTCATTTATAACACGTTGTTTGTTTTGTTGATAGTTTTTATAGTTCCAATAAAACTGAATCAAAATTGTGACAATAATTGTAAGGCTAATTAAATATAGTACCCAACGATGTTTTTTTGTGTTCATGTTTCAAAGATAGAATGTTAAAACGAATAAAAACATCGGTTAACATTCGTTAACATTCATTAACTCAAAAAGATAATGTAGCTAAGCATATTTGTAGTGTTTAATATAAATACTAAAAAAATGAAAAATGTTACATTATTCATATTGTTGTTAAGTGCATCAATGTTTTCGCAAAATTTTCAAGGAAAAGCTACTTATAAGACTCATCGAAAAATCGATTTTAAAATAGATAATGATAAAAAGGGTAAGGGAGCTCCAAACTCAGAAATTCAAAAAAAAATACAAGCGCAATTAATGAAGCAGTTTCAGCAAACCTACACGTTAAATTTTGATCAATCAGTATCTACCTACAAACAAAACAAAAAACTTTCTTCACCCCAAGCTCAAGTAGGAGGAGTGCAAATTCAAGTGATGGGTAGTGGAGGGGGAAATGATGTGTTGTATAAAAACATAAAAGATAAAAGGTATGTGAACAAAACTGAGATAAGCGGTAAACGTTTTTTAATAAAAGACAGGTTAGAAAACTTTGATTGGAAAATGACGGGAGTAACTAAGAATATTGGAAACTATACTTGTTATAAGGCTACTAAAACAAGAAAAGAAACCAGAACGTCAATGTCTATGACTGATGGGGAAACAGAAGAGAAAAAAGAAGAAGTAACTATTGAAACTGTGGCTTGGTATACTCCAGAAATCCCTATTAGTAATGGTCCAGGACAGTTTTGGGGTTTGCCAGGATTGATTTTAGAAGTACAAGATGGAAAACAAACGATTGCGTGTACAGAAATCGTTTTAAATCCGTCAGAAAAAATAGAAATAAAAGAACCTACCAAAGGTAAAAAGGTTACTCAAAAGGAGTTCGATACTATAATGGATGAACATACTAAAGATATAAAGGAACGTTTTAGAAACAAACGAAAAAGTAAGGATGGAAATTCTTTTCAAATAGAAATACAAGGATAGTTAGACTGTGTTAAACCTTTTATGTTTTTGAAAGTCTAACTCTTAACTACAAAAAGTTATAAGTATCATTTAAAAACGAAAGTAATGAAAGGTTTAGTTACAGTTCTTCTCTTATGTGTTTCCGGTACTGTTTTTTCACAAACTAATTTTCAAGGAAAAGCAATTTATCAATCAAAGACAACTATAGACCCTAATTTTGGAGGTCGACAATTATCTGAAGAACGAAAGAAACAAGTTTTACAACGTATGAAAAGCATATTAGAGAAAACATATGTTTTAAATTTTAATAGAAGTAAATCTATCTATAAGGAGGAAGAAAAGCTAGAAGCTCCTGGTACAGATAAAGGGTTTCGGTTTGGAGGTTTTACTGGTGGAGGAATAATTTACAAGGACTTTAAGGAGAGGAAGTTGCTAGAGTCTACAGAGTTTTTTGGAAAGAAATTTTTGATTTCAGAAAATAGAGAACAGCCAACATGGGAACTTGGAGAGGAAACAAAACAAATAGGCGATTATACATGTTTTAAAGCAACCATGGTAAAGAAAGCGACAGGTTTTGATTGGGGGAACTTACGAAGAAGAGGTAGAGCTACTAAGGTAAAACGAGATACTTCTACCGTTAAAAAAGTGACTAAAAATCTTGAAGTTCCCAAAGAAGTTTTAGTTACAGCTTGGTATACACCAGAAATACCCGTAAGTAGCGGGCCTGGGAATTATTGGGGTTTACCAGGACTTATATTAGAAATTAATGAGGGGAGAACCACAATACTTTGTTCGGAAATAATAATGAACTCTTCTGAGAAAGCAGAAATAAAAGAACCTGTTAAAGGGAAAAAAATAACAAGAGAAAAATATAATAAGGTTGTAAAAGAAAAGATGGAAGAAATGAGAGAACGATTTAGAAATAGGCGTGGAGATAGAGGAGGAAGAAACTTCCGTTAAACTACAATAACCTACTTAATAAGAAAATAATATAATGAAAAAATTATTACTGATAGCTGTTTATTTAGCTACTTGGGCTTCTAGTGCTCAAGTTACACTGAAAGGAGTTGTAAAAGATAGTATTGGAACCCCGCTAGAAATGGCAAATGTAATTGCCATAAACAAAACAACTAAAAAACTAGATTCTTATGGTTTCACGGATGCAAAAGGGAATTATAAATTAAATCTAGTTAAAAATACTACTTATAGTATAAAGGTAAGTTATATAGGTTTGAAAACGGAAGAAGTTGATGTAGAAACAAAAGACAGTAACTTGCTTAAAGACCTTGTTTTAGAAGGAGATGATAGTCTAGATGAAGTAAATATAACTTATAAAATGCCTGTAACTGTTAAAGGTGATACAATAGTGTATGATGCGGATAGTTTTAAAAGCGGAACTGAAAAAAAGTTAGGAGATGTACTTCAAAAACTACCAGGAGTTGAAGTAAATGATGATGGAGAAATTGAAGTAGAAGGAAAAACAGTTAAAAAGGTGATGGTTGAAGGAAAAGATTTTTTTGATGGAGATTCTAAATTAGCGACTAAAAATATCCCTGCAAATGCTATTGATAAAGTTCAGGTACTCAAAAATCATAGTGAAGTAGGGCAAATGAGTAGTGTTACTGATAATGAGGATAACGTAGTAATTAACATTAAACTAAAAGAAGGGAAAAAGAATTTTTGGTTTGGAGAAGTTTCTGCTGGCTTAGGATTAGGTATGGAGGATAATAGGTATATAGCACACCCAAAACTATTTTATTATAGTCCGAAGTATAGCTTAAATATTATTACAGATATGAATAATATAGGAGAAGTGCCTTTTACTATGAGAGACTATTTTAAATTCACAGGAGGCTTTAGACAGTTTGGAGATAATAGTGGAACAAATTTTAATGTAGGATCTAACGATATTGCTTTTTTAACTTTAAAAAATAATAGAGCGAAAGAAATTGAATCGAAATTTGGAGCTTTAAATTTTAGTTATTCCCCAAAGAAAACTTGGAATATTAGTGGGTTTGCTATCTATTCAGGAAATGAAACAGATATGGAAGAAACTACGCAACGTGTGTATTCAAATGCAGGAGTTGATGTAAATAGTTTACCTCCGTATGATGAGAATAATCCGTCTTCAATAAAGTATATTGATACCGAGCAAACACAAGATGTAACAAATCAAAAAAGTGATTTAGGTTTGTTTAAATTAAGTTCAAGTTATAAGCCAAATGCAAACAATCAATTTGATTATGATATTTTTGCAAAGGTTTCAAAACAGCAGCAATTACAAACAACATTCTCGTCAAGAACTTATTTGAATGCAGATAATGAGGTTGTGCCAATTAATCAAGTATCAGAGCAAAGTCCGTTTTCAATTAATCAAAACTTAAATTATTATTATACTTTAAATGATAAAAATATTTTTGCTTTTGAGGCGCAACATTTATGGCAAAACGAAGATCCATTTTACAATGCTGAACTAGAAAAATTATCTTTTTATAACCTATTATCGTTGACCAATGTTAATCCAAATCCGGGGGATCATAATTTATTTAATGTAAGTCAGAATAAAAGAATAAAAATAAACAAGTTAGATGCAAAGTTAGATTACTATTATGTGTTAAATTCTAAAAGTAATTTAAATATAACTTTGGGTGCTACCTTAAGTAATCAAGAATTTAACTCAACTATTTTTGAAGTTTTAGAAGGAAATAAAAATGAAATTACTGAGCTAAATACAGTTAATGATGTAGATTTTTCTTTTGATGATTTGTATATGGGCTTACATTATAAATTCATAACAGGTATTTTTACTTTTAATCAAGGTTTCACATTACATAACTACGTTTCTAAAAACACCCAATTAGGGTCAACTTATGAAGATAGTTTCATCAAACTATTACCAGATGCTTCGGTGAAAATTAACTTAAAAAAATCGGAAACACTACGTTTAAACTATGCAATGCAAACTAGCTTTACAGATGTAAATAAATTAGCAGAAGGTTATGTTTTTAATAATTACAATAGTTTATATTCAGGGAATAGAACTCTTGAAAACTCGTTATATCATAATATAAACTTGAATTATTTTAGTTTTAATATGTTTAATTACACCAATGTTTTTGGATCAATTAATTATAGCAAGCGTATTAAAGAAATTAAGAGCAATACAGCGTTTATTGATGTTAACCAAGTGAGAACCTCAGTAAACTCTGCTTTTCCTGATGAGTCTATTTCAGTAAGAGCAAACTTTCAAAAGAGTTTTAGAAAGTTTAAACTACGATTAGGAGGTAATGTGTCTTATGGAAAATCGAATAGTTTAATAACTGATCGACAAACGAATGAAACAAGAAATAGGTTAGCGAAAACATTTTCACAAACATATACTTCAAAATTCAGTACAAACTTTAAAGAAGCTCCGAATTTTGATGTAGGTTATAACGTGTCTATAAACAATTCAGATATTGGAGGAGTTGAAAACACTTTTACAACCCATAGTCCGTATATAAACTTTGATGCTTTTTTCTTAAAAGAATTTATTTTTACATCAAAATATATCTATAATAACGTGCTTAATAATGGCGAAACAATTGATAGTTATGGTTTTTTAAGAGCCGATCTTACGTATCAGAAAAAAGACAGTAAATGGGAGTATAAAGTTGGAGTTACCAACTTATTAAATTCAACAGGATTGAATCAGAATAGTAGTAATGATATTTATGTGAGTAATTCTTCGTATGTAATTCAGCCTAGAATAGCCATGTTTACAGTAAAATATAATTTGTAAAAACACAAAGCAACCCAATTTTGGGTTGCTTTGTGTTTTTTAGGTTCAAAAATAGCTATTTAACAACTATTTTTCTTGTTACTTGTTTCCCTGCATTTTCAATTTGTAAAAGGTAAAGTCCGCTAGCAGCTTTAGTTAATTGTACCTTTTCATTAAACTGACTAGAAACAGTTGAGAACTTTTGTATTTCAAGTATTCTTCCTCTAAAATCAAAAAGCCTAATAATTGTTAAGTTTTTATCCTTTACAGTGAATTTAAATTTTTCAAAAGCTTTTCCAGAATCTATTGGGATTGGACCTATTTCTAAGTCATCAAATAAAGTGTTATCGGTAGCAAAACTCTCTTCAACTGTTACAGTATAATCTTCTACCTCACCATTAAAGTTTAACCCACAAGAATTTGGATTACTATCTTGTCTTGTAGAAATTCTCATAGTTGTAGCCCCAAGTGGTGCATTTTCAGGTACGGAAACAGAAAGCGTGTTAGAAGAAGTTAAATCATAAGTTTCATCAGCAGCGTCAAATACACAGTTTTGGTTCCAGTCTATCCAAGCAAAAGTATTAATGTCGCTGTTCCCAGTTGTGTTGATAGTAGTTGTTAAATCGTAGCTTTCACCCCTAACTACTTGCGTCGTTGTTGATTTAAAATCTGAATACCCATTTGTTTTATCAGAATTATTGTTGATAGCATTAAAAGTAACATTCGTAATACTTAATTGTGACTCAGTATTACCAGAAGAATTACATAGGTTATCATTTACGTTTAAAAGTATATCTACTGACTTAGTCATTGAACCTGATGCTGCAGTAACTGTAATTGTGTAATCTCCTGTATCTACTTCTTTGGCGGTTAAATTACTTACTGTTAAGGTAAATTTTCCGCTAGTATTCATACTAGTAGGATTCAACGTTGCAGTTGAATTTGTTGGAATTCCTAAATAAGAAAGGTTAACAGTTTCATTAAAACCATAGAGAGCAGTATAATCAAAATCAAAGGTTATTTCATTAGTCGCTTGTTTACATACAGACATATCTCCAGTACTGTTTGAAATAGAGAAAGTAGGTTCTAAAACAGTAATAGTATAGTCTTCTACTTCACCATTAAAATTTAATCCACAAGAATTAGGATCGTTGTTTAATCTTGTTGAAACCCTCATAATTGTTGGTCCTGTTGGAATACCTTCAGGAACAGCAACAGAAATAGTATTAGATGAGGTTAAGTCATAGGTTTCATTAGCATCAAAAACACAATTTTGGTTCCAATCAATCCAAGCAAATGTTTTTATGTTACTATTTCCATCAGTATTGATAGAAGTAGTTAAATTATAGTTTTCACCTCTAACAACGTCTGTGCTTTGGCTAGTAAAGTCTGAATAACCAGTTGTTTTGGTAGAGTTATTATTAATACTATTAAAAGTAACATTAGTAATACCTAATTGAGATACAATATTACCAGAAGAGTTACAAAGACTATCGTTTACGTTTAATAGTATGTCTACAGATTTGGTTATTGAGCCTGATGTAGCAGTAACTGTAATTGTGTGATTTCCTTTAGTAACCTTTGTAAGGTCTGTTACAGTTAAGGTAAACTTTCCGCTAGTATTAATTGTAGAGTTGCTTAATGTAACTATAGAATTAGCAGGAGCTCCAGAGTAAGATAAATTAACTGTTTCATTAAAACCGTACAAAGCATTATAGTCAAAATCAAAAACTAGCTCATTTGTAGCTACTTTACATACAGAGATGTCTCCAGTATTATTAACTATTGAATAAGTAGGCGCTGTTGGGAAAATTGTTAAGTTGGTGTTATTAATATTGTAAAAAATGTTATCTGCTGCTTCAACTAATATTCGAGCATTAGCTGTGGGAGTATCAGGTATAACAATGTCTTCTGAACCGTCATTAGGTGTATTGCTTTTTAAAGTAATAGGAAAAGTAAGCCCTCCATCTGTTGAAAGTTTTATATTTACATTAGCACAATTAATAGGAGCTTGGTTTGTAGCTCCTTTACTCCAAGTAATAGTTTGAGTAGAACTAACTCCCCAAGATACAGCAGAACTAGGGCTAGTAACGGTAAAAGCCTCAGCATTTGTAACAGTCACTTTTATATCATCTCTAGCAGAGTTACCTCCTCCAGCATGATTATCTCTTACTGTAAAAGCAAAGTCTAATTCTCTAGCAACTGATGGTAAAACCTCCCATTCTGTAGAAGTGTTTCCGCTTAGAACGGTTGAAAGAGCGGGAAAGTATCTGTTTGGAGATTTAGAAGGAGATAATGATCTAAACATAGGTCCGCCAGTGTTTGTGGGTAATGGAGACATTGTTGCGGTTTCATTATCAATTTGCTCCCAGGTATATGTCAAAGAAGATGTTCCGTCAGCATCAGTGGCTTGTCCTTTTAAAATAAATGGAGTAGATTTAGGTATACTTACATTATTTCCTGCGTTAGCAGTAGGAGCATTATTACCTGTACTTGTTGAGGTAGCACAACTTCCTGTTCCTTGTACATGGCTCCACATTTGGGCTATACTAACAGCGTGAAAATAATCGTCACTTACATTTTGTACATTTGGTGAACAGATACCGGCATACCCCATAATTGTAGAACCACTTCCAGGTTCAACAGCTGTACTAGTACTTCTGTTCCCATCACAAGAATTATTAAATGTATGAGTAGCTCCGAATTGATGTCCAACTTCATGAGCAACATAATCTATATCGTAAGTATCTCCTATAGGTCGACTTCTTCCTGTAACTCCTTGAGCCTTATAGTTTGTAGCACAAACAGAGTTTAGCTGAGCTAGTCCTCCTGCTCCAGTACTAAACGTATGTCCAATATCATAATTAGCATCACCAATAATTTCATCACATTTTTCTTGACTTTCATCAATCAAGGTTCTGGCACTATCATTTGTTAAGCCATCTGTATCAGCATCTAAAAAGATTAAAGCATCATTATTGTCTACGATAACCATTCTTACAGCTAAATCTCTTTCATAAACCTCATTAACACGAGTAATTGTAGTATTCATAGCAGATAGTACAGCTGCTTTTTTTTCTGTATCACTAGCTGTTAATGGTACTCCTTGATTATTTATATGGAATTGAGCATATTCACCAGTACAAGCTATAGCCATTCTATAAGTTCGTAAGTTACCATCATTAGCATTTCTTCTTTGGCGTGGCGATATATTTTCGTCTTGTATAGCGTCTTCAACTTCACACAAAAATTCATCTTTAGAAGGAGATAAGCTGCTCTTTTTATATATTATATACTCTTTATAGTCCTTAGTATAAGGGTTTATGTATGAAGTACCTTCATTTGCTGAAAAAATGATTGCGTGAACTCCATCTTTTCCAATACTTATTTTGGCTGAAGAGGAAGGGTTGTCAATTCCCTGTGCTGAAAAAGATTTAATCATAGGGAACTTCTCGGCTAAACCTGATGCTAAATAAGGGGTTTCCTTTATTGAAAAACTCTCTAGTTTTCCATTAGCATTAGGAAGTTGTATAATTTTTGAATTAGGTGCACTTTTAGACTTTAAGTTTGGTAATGTGTTTTTAAATACATCTAAATCCAAACTCATTAAAACGTATTGTTTTGGTGAAGAGTTTGTACTGAAAGTTTGTTTTTTTTGTTGAGCAATAGCATCTTTATGAACTCTTGTCCATAGTTGTTGTGAATACAAGCTAACTATTGAAAAGTAGAAAGCAACTAAAAAAGGAAGGGTACTTTTTTTAAACATGATTTTTGTAATTGATATACGTTTAGTTTATAACAGTAAAACTCTAAATTTCCCTACCTTTGTAAGGTAGTTTAGCGGCACAATTTATGAATAAAAAAATAAGAATTAGTGATCTAGGAAGAAAAGATTACAAGGAAACATGGGATTATCAAACAAACCTTTTAGATGAAATAGTATCATTAAAAAGAGAGAGAAGGAATGGAGATAGTGAAATAAAAACTCCTAATTACTTTTTATTTGTAGAACATCCGCACGTGTATACTTTAGGGAAATCAGGAGATATGAATAATCTTTTGTTGAACGAAGAAAAGTTAAAAGAGAAAGAAGCAACTTTTTATAAGATCAATAGAGGAGGAGATATAACTTATCATGGGCCAGGACAAATTGTAGGTTATCCAATTTTAGATTTAGAAAACTTTTTTACAGACATTCATAAATATTTACGTTTGTTAGAGGAGTCAATTATTTTAACAATAGCTGAATATGGATTGGAAGGAGAAAGAAGTGATGGAGAAACAGGTGTTTGGTTAGGTGTAGGTACACCGTTTGCTAGAAAAATTTGTGCTATGGGGATTAGAGCCAGTAGGTGGGTTACCATGCATGGATTTGCCTTGAATGTGAATGCTAATTTAGGGTACTTTGACAATATTATACCATGTGGAATACGTGGAAAAGCCGTTACTTCGATGGAAGTTGAACTAGGTAGAAAGGTCTCGGAAGAAGAAGTAAAAGAGAAAATTATAAAACATTTTAAAGAACTGTTTGAAGTAGAAGAATTTATAGAAGTATAAAAAAAGGTTGACAATTGTCAACCTTTTTTAAATTTTAAAAACTAAAATTATTTTTTAGCTTTAATATCAAAAGAAACTTCCATTAAATCATTAATGAATTTGTCTTTTAAAGCAGCGTCAATTTTTTTAGACTTGTAAGTAACACCAAAATCAGTTCTGTCGATACTAAAAGTTTCACTTTTAAAAGTTACCATATTATCAGCTTCTGTAATAGTAGCTGGTATAGTAATGCTTTTAGTAACGTCTCTAAGAGTTAAGTTCCCTGTAACGTGTACTTTTCCACTTTTTACTTCAGAGCTAGCTACTTGAAATTTAGCAGTAGGGAATTTTTCAACATCAAAGAAATCAGCATTTTTCAAGTGTTTTTCTAAATCTTCTTTACCATCTCCAGCTTTTAAATCTTCACAAACGATAGTAGTCATATCAATAATGAATTCACCAGATTTTACGTTTCCGCTTTCGATTTCTAAAGTTCCTTTACTTAAGCTTACCACACCATTGTGAGAACCAGTAGGTTTGTTACCTTTCCAAGTTACAGTAGATTCTGCAACATTAGCTTTATAAGTATTGATGATGTTTTCTGTTTTTGCAACTTCTTTAACTTCGTCGCTAACAGCAGCTTTGTTTTTATCTGTTTTACAAGAAACAGCTCCAATTGCAACAAATGCAATAGCTAAAATTGTTTTTTTCATTTTTGTGTTTTTAATAATGATTATTAATCAGGTACAAATATAATAAAAAATAATTTCCATGGAAATTATTTTTTATCTTTGGAATCAATAATAATAGTTACGGGTCCGTCATTTAGTAACTCTACTTTCATGTCAGCTCCAAATTGACCCGTTTGTATTTTTTTACCTAGGTCAACCTCAATTTGTTGAACAAATTTTTCATATAAAGGAATAGCAACATCAGGTTTTGCTGCTTTAATATAGCTAGGACGATTCCCTTTTTTAGTGGAAGCATGTAGAGTGAACTGACTTACAGTAATTATATCACCGTTAATATCTTTAACCGACCTATTCATAACACCTCTATCATCATTAAAAATACGAAGGTTTGTTATTTTATTTGATAACCAGTTAATGTCTTCCTGAGTATCTTCATTAATAATTCCGAGTAAAATTAAGAGGCCATTTTGTATTTCAGCTACTTTTTTATTTTCAATAGTAACGCTAGCTTTTGAAACGCGTTGAAGTACAATTTTCATTTTATATGGATTGTTATTTGTTGAGCTATTTAAATCTTTTAGTCAAAAAAAGAAAGAACTAACTATTCCCAAATATCAGTTCTATAGTGTTCTTCTTCTCCTTCTAAGATTTGTAGATAACTTTTGTAACGAGACCAAGCAATTTCTTCATTTTCTAATGCGTCTTTTACAGCGCATTGTGGCTCATTTATATGAATGCAATTATTGAATTTACAGTTTTGCTTTAAAGCAAAGAATTCTGGAAAATAATCACCTAGTTCATCTTTATCTATATCAACTACACCAAAGCCTTTAATTCCAGGGGTGTCAATAATACGAGCATCAAAACTTAAATCGAACATTTCTGCAAAAGTAGTGGTGTGTTGTCCTTGTTTATGTTGTTCAGAAATTTCTTTTGTTTTTAAGTCTAGAGAAGGTTCAATAGCATTTACTAAAGTAGTTTTTCCAACACCTGAATGTCCTGCAAACATACTTACTTTTCCGGTCATTAGTGTTTTGATTTTGTCAACATTGGTGTTTTCTGTAGCAGAAACTTCAATGCACTCGTAACCAATGGCATCATAAACATCTTTTAAATACATAATTTCGGCACGTTGCTCAATTTCGTAAGAATCAATTTTATTGAAAACTAATATGGTTTTGATTGAATAGGCTTCAGCTGTAACTAAAAAACGATCAATAAATGTGGTAAAAGTAGGAGGGTTGTCAATGGTGATTAATAAAAATACTTGATCAATATTGGAGGCAATTACATGAGTTTGTTTCGATAGATTAACAGATTTACGAACGATATAGTTTTTTCGTTCGTGAATATTAGTAATTAAACCTGTTTCTTCATCATTTTTAGTTTCTAATGAAAAATCAACAATATCACCTACCGAAATAGGATTGGTACTTTTAATTCCTTTTAGACGGAATTTACCTTTTATACGGCATTTATATAATTCGCCTTCAGATTTTACCCAATACCAACTTCCTGTAGATTTATAAACCGTTCCTGTCATAGAACAAAGATGAGAATAAAAATTGAATGTTTTAGTATTGATTAATCTGTTAAATCGTTAATTTTCTGAGCAACAGTTCCTCTTTCTGAAATTCTAATAATCATGAAAATTAATTGAGGGATAAAACCTGGGGAAATAACTAAATCAGCTTTTTCAGTTATTTTAATGTCTCTATTTTGTACAGCGTTTTCAAACTCACTAGCAGGCGTGTTGGCTAATTCAACAGCAAAATCCCAAGCACCATTTCTTGCTAATTCCATACTGAAGTCAACTAAAAAATCATCAACATTTTTAGTCCAGACAAGAATTTTCTTTAAAAAAGGATATACTTTAGATAAATCATCTTGAACATCATTAACTAAAGAGGATAAAATTTCATTTATCTTATTAAAATCATCATGTAAGTTTTGAATGTTTTGACCTTTAGAAACTTCTGCTGCTGCTATTCCTAAATCTAAATTAATATGTGCGTTCATGCCAACTAATAAATGTTGTAAAACTATATACCAATACTTATTAGTTATGTTAAAAGCTTTTTCCCAAGAAGAAGTAATAGGTGTATTGTTTTTGTAATTGTAATAAGCATCTATATATCTTTTAGCAAAAATTATATCGAGTTTTTCCATTCGTTGGTTGTTATCAAAAATAATCGTTTTGTATGCCCTCTTTTACTTTGATAGTAACTTTTTGGTATAAAGTAGCAAAATATCCTAATGGACTTTTGTTTTCTATAGATTCGTTAATGATATCTTGTAATATATTTATTACATACATCTATTGTATGTATAGGTTTCATTTTTTAAAGTTTGGCAGGATGAAAATACAATAAATAGAATAAAAAAGACCGCTAGTTTGTTAGCGGTCTTTTTAGGTATTTAGTTGTTAATTATTTTTTCTTGATGATTTATACTTTCTTGGTGTATTGCTTTGAACATTTTAAGCACAAACTCTTCACTTAAACCACGTTCATCACCTTCTAAAATCATTTTACCTAGAATTTCATTCCAACGTTTAGTTTGTAAAATAGCGACGTTTTTCTCTTTTTTCAACTCACCAATAGAGTCTGCTATCTTCATACGCTTTCCTAGCATTTCAATTAGTTGATGGTCAACAACATCAATTTGAGTACGTAGTGTATTTAATGCATTTCGATATTCAGCTTCTGTATCAGTAGCTTTTCTAACTTTTAAGTCAATCATCATTTGAACTAATGATTTAGGAGTAATTTGTTGTGCAGCATCACTCCAAGCATTGTCAGGGTCATAATGAGTTTCAATCATTAAACCATCAAAGTTTAAATCTAACGCAGTTTGACAAATATCAAAAATAATATCACGACGACCAGCAATGTGAGATGGGTCACAAATTAATGGTAAATCAGGAAAACGATTTTGTAACTCAATAGGAATTTGCCATTCAGGATTGTTACGGTATCTTGTTTTTTCGTAAGTAGAGAAACCTCTATGGATAACCCCTAATTTTTTAATGTTTTTAGCATACAAACGTTCTATAGCACCTAACCACAAAGGTAAGTCGGGGTTTACAGGGTTTTTTACTAGTACAATTTTATCTGTTCCCTCTAAAGCATCAGCAATTTCTTGAATAATAAAAGGGCTCACAGTAGTACGAGCACCAATCCATAAAATATCTACATCGTGTTCTAAAGCTAACTTTACATGGTCTTTGTTAGCCACTTCTGTAGCAATTAACATTCCGGTTTCTTTTTTAGCTTTCTGTAACCATTTTAATCCTAGGGCACCCACACCTTCAAAGTTGCCAGGTCTGGTACGAGGTTTCCAGATTCCAGCTCTTAAAACGGTAGCGTCGGTGTCTTTTAATTCGTGTGCAATTTGTAGCACTTGTTCTTCAGTTTCAGCGCTGCAAGGTCCTGCAATTACTAATGGATGCCCTAACCCGAAGGCATCTAACCATGTTTTTAATTCTTTCGTATTCTCCATTTTTAGTTTTTATTACTGAGGTGTTACCTCTTGAATTCCGTTTAAAATCTGTTTTATATAATTTGTATTTTCCATTTCGGTATAAATTTCTGGAAAATCATTGCGCTCTAGTAATGTTTTGAATTTCTGTAAGTTATGGATGTATTCGCTTAAAGATTCAATAACGTTTTCTTTGTTTTGCTCAAAAATAGGTGTCCACATTGCAGGTGAGCTTTTTGCCAAACGCACAGTAGAAGCAAATCCACTACCTGCCATATCAAAAATATCTCGTTCATTTTTTTCTTTTTCTAGGACTGTTTTTCCTAACATAAAAGAACTGATATGCGATAAATGTGATACATAGGCTATATGCTTATCGTGTGACTTTGGATCCATGTATCGAATACGCATTCCTAATTTTGAGAATATGTCTAATGCTTTTTCCTGTAATTTGAATGCTGTTTTTTCTACCTCACAAATAATATTAGTTTTATTTCTAAATAAATTTGTCAACGCTGCATTTGGTCCTGAAAACTCAGTTCCAGCAATGGGGTGTGTTGCTAAAAAATTTCTTCTTTTCGGATGGTTTTTAACAGCATCGCAAATTGTTTCTTTAGTCGAACCTACATCGAAAACCAAACAAGTATCTGAAATAGTATCCAATGTTTTAAAAATTATACCTTGAGAAACATCTACAGGTATGGCAATAACAACGATATCTGCATTATGTAGTTCTGAAAAAGTTGATTTTTGATGGATGATTCCTCTTTCTAAAGCGAGATTACCATGTTCTTCGTTGGAATCAATTCCATAGATAGTAGTATTTTTAAATCCTTGCTGAATATCTAAGGCAAAACTTCCGCCGATTAATCCTAGTCCTATGATAAATACGTTCATTATATTCTGTTAATTGCTTCGTTAATTTTTTCTTCAGGCACGCATAGTGAAAAACGAATATACCCTTCACCTTGGTTGCCAAAAATGATTCCTGGAGCAGCAAAAATGTGCTTGTCGTATAACAAATCATCAATCATTTCTTCAGCTGTTTTTCCTTTGGGAAGTTTACACCAAACAAACATTCCAGATGCGTTTTTGTCGTAGGTACATCCTAGCTTTTTTGCTAGTTCAAAGACTAATTCTTGTCTCTTCTTATAGGTATTGTTTAATTGTGTAAACCAATCCTTATCTAATTCTAAAGCTTTTGTAGCTCCTTTTTGGATTCCGTAAAACATTCCTGAATCCATTTGAGTTTTTACTTTTAAAATTTCAGTTAAGAACTCAGGTTTCCCAAGTAACATTCCAACACGCCATCCCGCCATGTTAAATGATTTACTAACAGAATTTAATTCAAGAGCAATGTCTTTTGCGCCTTCAATTTGTAAAATACTTTGAGGGTGTTCATTTAATATAAAGCTATACGGATTGTCATTTACAATAACTACGTTATGTTTTTTTCCAAAGTCAATTAACTTTTGAAAAGTTTCTTTAGTAGCATCAGCACCCGTTGGCATGTGCGGATAATTTATCCACATCAACTTTATTCTTGAAGTGTCTAGTTTTTCTAAAGCTTCAAAGTTAGGTTGCCAGTTAGTAGCTTCTTCCAAATCGTAAAAAACAGGTTCACCTCCTAACAAATTGGTAACAGAGCTATAGGTTGGATACCCTGGATTAGGAATTAACGCTTGATCTCCTTCATTTAGAAAAGCTAAAGAAATATGCATAATTCCTTCTTTGCTTCCCATTAAAGGAAGTACTTCGTTGGCAGGATTTATAGTAACGTTATAGTTGTTCTGATAAAAATTAGCAACCGCTTGTCTAAACTCTGGAAGTCCTTGATAACTCTGATAACTATGCGCACCAGTGTCTAATAAACTATCTTGAATAGCTTTTAGTACTGATGATGGTGGTTGTAAATCAGGACTACCAATACCAATATTTATAATTGGTTTTCCTTCTGTAATTAATTGACGTACTTCCTGTAATTTTTTAGAGAAGTAGTACTCTTGTACGGTTTGTAATCGGTTAGCAAACTGTATCATAATCTTCCGTTTTTATATTCTCCTAATATTTTAAAATCTTCTGCCATAATCTGAATTATAGCTTTTGCTTTTTCGTAATCTTTGTATGCTTCAAAAGTTACATCCACAAAAAAGGCATATTTCCAAGGGGTTTCAATTTTTGGTAATGATTGTATCTTGGTAAGGTTTAACTTGCAATCGCTCATTACATTTAACATTGCGGCTAAACTCCCTCTTTTATGATCTAATTCAAATTTTAATGATGCTTTGTTGATTTCGCTTTTTCCGTTTTCAGGAAGGGTTGTTTGAAGAAAAACAAAGCGTGTAGCGTTATTTTTAATGGTTTGAATTTCATCTTCAATAATTGACAAATCAAAAATTTCTGCAGCTATTTTGGGAGCAATTGCCGCAACACCTTTTAGTTGCTGTTCAGCTATTCTCTTAGCGACTGCAGAAGTGTCAACATCTTCAATCAGTTTAATGTGTTTGTATTGCTTGAAAAACTCTTTACACTGTAATAAAGCCATTGGGTGTGAACAAACTTCAGTAATGTCTTCAATTGTTTGATTTGGCAATGCCATTAAATGATGATGTATCGGCAGGTAGTGTTCACCAGAAATATGTAAATTGTATTTATCAATTAGTGCATAATTAGGGATAATAGATCCTGCAATAGTGTTTTCTAATGCCATAACAGCTTGTTCACTTTCTGAGTTCAAGAGACTATCAACCAGTACGTCAAAAGACAAACATTCGTTTAATTTAATGTTTTTTCCGTAGTAATTATTCGCAACGATATGGTGGTTGCTTCCTTGTATTCCTTGAATGGCTATTTTCTTCATTTTACATCAAAAAAAAAGCCTCGATAAATTCGAGACTTTGATTGGGTTATATTATTTTCTGTCAGATTAACAATATTGTACAAAGTCTCGTCTCTTACTAAAAAAGTAAAAGTAAAAATAAAAACCTTGCCATACGTTTTGTAACATCATTGTATTTGTGTTCTTTGTATGGAGCAAATCTTAGAAATAATTTTAACTAAACCAAACTTTTTTTTGAAAAAATGTAGAAAAAGAAAAAAGCTCCTCAAAAATTGAGAAGCTTTTTGCGGTCTGGACGGGACTCGAACCCGCGACCCCATGCGTGACAGGCATGTATTCTAACCAGCTGAACTACCAGACCGTTGCTTGAAGCAATATGTTGTATGTTTTAGAGAAACTTTAGCGGTCTGGACGGGACTCGAACCCGCGACCCCATGCGTGACAGGCATGTATTCTAACCAGCTGAACTACCAGACCGT
>NZ_JAUORH010000018.1 GCF_030547425.1 Tenacibaculum sp. 1_MG-2023
TCTGGACGGGACTCGAACCCGCGACCCCATGCGTGACAGGCATGTATTCTAACCAGCTGAACTACCAGACCGTTGCTCTAAGCGGATGCAAATATATAACCTTTTTTTAAATAAAAAAGAGTTATTTCATAAAAAATTCTGCCTACTGATAAGGTAGGAGGTAAGTATTTTGTCATACCCTTCATTTATATCTACAGGAACATAATCTATCTTGTATTGTAAGCATTTGTTTTTTAGCTTATTGAAGAAGATGTTGCTTAATTCTTGATATTTTTGTTGTACGTTTTCAGCGTATAAATTTATTTCTTCACCAGTTTCAACATCTGTGAATTTTTTTGGGCTATTGTCAAAATCGAATAAGAACTCTGTTTTTTTATCGTGAGTATGAAATAATACAACTTCGTGTTTGTTAAATTTTAAGTGTCGTAAGGCGTCAAAAAGCTCCTCTTCATTTTTTGAGGTTTGAAACATATCAGTAAATAAGAAAATCAAAGACCTTCTATGAATTTTTTCTGCTATTTCATGTAAGTATTGATAAGTTTCTGTTGAGGTGTTTGATTTTGAAGACAATAATAGCTCTAATTGATTCAACAACATTTTACGGTGACGTTCACTTCCTTTTTCGGGAGCATAATATTCATAAGAATCTGAATAAATACTTAATCCTACAGCATCTCTTTGTCGTTTTAAGATATCCATTAGAGAAGCTGCTGCTAATGCCGAAAAACCAATTTTATTTAAGTTGTCTATTGATTGGTTTTTACTAACAGGATAGTGCATGGAAGCAGAATTGTCTATAATTAAATGACATCGAAGATTGGTTTCTTCTTCATATTTTTTTGTGTACAACTTTTCGGTCTTAGCAAATAACTTCCAATCAATATGACGCGTGCTTTCACCTTTGTTATAAAGCTTATGTTCAGAAAACTCCACTGAAAAGCCATGAAACGGACTTTTATGCATGCCTGTTATAAAACCTTCAACAACCTGTTTAGCGAGTAGTTCGAGGTTTTTTAGTTCAGAAGTTGTGTTTTTAAGATCAATCATATAGTTCCGAAGATAAAAAAAAGGTTTGGCAATTGCCAAACCTTTTCTATAATATCAAATTAAAATACTATTTATATATTATAAAGCAGCATCAATTTTATCAGTATATGCTTTTTTAGGAGCGGCACCTACTTGTTTGTCAACAACTTCACCATTCTTAAAGATTAATACGGTAGGGATGTTTCTTACACCATATTTAGCAGCAAATTCTTGATTTGCATCTACATCTACTTTACCAACTACAGCCTTACCATCGTATTCATTACTAATTTCATCAACGATAGGAGATACCATTCTACAAGGTCCACACCAAGCTGCCCAAAAATCTACTAATACTGGTTTGTCAGATTTTAATACTACTTCTTCAAAAGAAGCATCTGTAATTTCTAATGCCATTTTATTTATGTTTTTATCTAAGTTATTTTCTTATTTATTCACTACAAATGTAAACAAATATTTTACCAATACAATTCTACAAAAATTACTTTTTATTATTATAATATCAATACTTTCTATTTACTTACAAGTTTGTTTTTAAGTGTGTAAAATAATCTATAACTTTGCCAAATATATTTTGAGGAAAAATTTGACTGATTGCAACCTCATTGAACAATAGTTCAAAATAAAAATGCTAAAGCAGTAATTTTCTACTCCTTTTAGCGACTCAGCAATCCAAGTTTTTTCTTTATAGTTAAATTTTAAAAAAGAAGTATTTATGTCATATTTTTTCACTTCGGAAAGTGTTTCTGAAGGACATCCAGACAAAGTAGCAGATCAAATTTCTGATGCTTTAATAGATAATTTTTTAGCTTTTGATTCAGATTCTAAAGTAGCATGTGAAACATTGGTAACAACTGGTCAAGTAGTATTAGCAGGAGAAGTAAAATCTTCTACCTACTTAGATGTTCAAAAAATTGCTCGTGAGGTAATTAATAAAATTGGATATACGAAAGGTGAGTACATGTTTGATGGTAATTCTTGTGGAGTATTATCTGCAATTCATGAACAATCAGATGATATTAGCCGTGGAGTAGATAGAGCATCTAGAGAAGAGCAAGGTGCCGGAGATCAGGGAATGATGTTTGGTTATGCGACAAACGAAACTGAGCATTATATGCCGTTAGCGTTAGATTTATCACATATAATTTTAAAGGAATTAGCAGCGATACGTAGAGAGAATAAAGAAATTACTTATTTACGTCCAGATGCTAAAAGTCAGGTAACGATTGAGTATTCTGATGATAACGTACCACAACGTATTGAAGCAATTGTTGTTTCTACACAGCACGATGATTTTGCTGATGATGAAACTATGTTAGCAAAAATTAGAAAAGATATTGTTGAAATTTTAATCCCAAGAGTTAAAGCACAATTAACTCCAGAAATTCAAGCGTTGTTTAATGATGATATTAAATATCATATTAATCCAACAGGGAAATTTGTAATTGGTGGACCTCACGGAGATACTGGATTAACAGGACGTAAAATCATTGTAGATACCTATGGAGGAAAAGGAGCACATGGTGGTGGAGCTTTCTCAGGAAAAGATCCTAGTAAAGTAGATCGTTCTGCAGCGTATGCAACGCGTCATATTGCTAAAAACTTAGTAGCGGCGGGAGTTGCTGATGAGGTATTGGTACAAGTATCGTATGCGATTGGAGTTGTAGAGCCAATGGGGGTTTTTGTAGACACTTATGGAACATCAAAAGTTAATTTAAATGATGGGGAGATAGCTCAAAAAGTTTCTGAAATTTTTGATATGCGCCCGCATGCTATTGAAGATCGTTTAAAGTTACGTAACCCAATATATAGTGAAACTGCTGCTTATGGGCATATGGGAAGAACAAACGAAGTGGTTTCCAAAACATTTACGCAACCTAACGGAGAAAGTAAAACCGTAGAAGTTGAGCTATTTACTTGGGAAAAATTAGATTATGTTTCTAAAGTAAAAGAGAATTTTGGTTTGTAAAAAACAAAATTAGTAGTAAAAAAGCCTCGACATTGTCGAGGCTTTGTAGTTTTAATAGTTTATTTTACTTGAAATACAAAGGGTATTCTAGCTTGAATTCCTTTTAGGTTTTTCATTTTATGAATGTTGTTGTATAACTGATAGTTTTCATCACCCATTGTTTCTTTCAAAATTTCTTCTTTTGAAGCTTTTGCAAAAGGAGAGAATTTTAAGGCTTCTTTTAAATCTGTTTTATAATTAGGGTAATTACGAACTCTGTAGTTTTCAAGCTCTGCTAATTCAGCGGCAACTTTAATAGCATCATTTAATCCTCCTAATTGATCTACTAAGCCGTTTTCAATAGCTTCTTTACCTGTCCAAACTCTACCTTGAGCAATTTCATTTACTTGCTCAAAAGTCATGTTACGTCCTGCAGAAACACGGTTAACAAATGTGGTGTAAATTTGTTCAACACCTTCCTTAGTAACATCGTAAAACTTTTTATTCATTGGTTCAAAAACACTGTAAGAAGCACTGTTGTTGGTAGATACTTGCTCTGCATTAATACCAATATTGTCGGTAAATTGACTAAAGTTAGGAATAGCGCCAAAAACACCGATTGAACCTGTTATTGTTGTAGGTTCTGCAATAATTTTATCGGCATTACAAGCAATGTAGTAACCACCAGAAGCAGCGAAGTTACCCATAGAAACTACTAAAGGTTTTTCTTTTTTAGTTAATTCTAACTCACGCCATATTAGTTCAGAAGCCAATGCGTTACCTCCAGGAGAGTTTACGCGTAGTACGACAGCTTTTACATTATCATCTTTTCTAGCTTTTCTAATAGCTTTATTAATAATTCCTTGTCCAATATAGTCTTCATTTCCTTCTCCGTAGATAATGTCTCCTTGTGCATATATTACAGCAATTTTATCTTTTGCTGTTGAAGAAATTCTTCCTTTTCCAGAGTTTATGTAGTCTTCAATAGAAATAGTATTTAGTTTCTTGTCAGAACCCATAGCTAATTTTTCTTCGTATTCATCTTCGTAAATAGAAGCATCAATTAAATTGTTTTCTTTTGCAACAGTAACATTTCTTCCGTTAGAATTATCTGCAATAAGGTTTAGCTTTTCAATAGAAATGTTTCTACTTTTACTAATATCATCTGTAATTTCTGACCAAATTGACTTTAAAAATGAAGTAGTTTGTTCGCGGTTAGCTTCGCTCATTTCATTTTCCAAGAAAGGTTCAACAGCACTTTTATATTTTCCGTGACGAATAACCTCCATTTTAATACCATATTTGTCTTCAAAGTCTTTGAAATATAAAATTTCGGTAGATAAACCTCTAAAGTCAATAGCTCCTACTGGGTTTAAGAATAAACTGTCAGCAACAGAGCTTAGGTAGTAATTTTTTTGAGTATAAATGTCATTATAAGCATATACAAACTTACCACTCTCTTTAAACTCTTCAATTTTGTTTCGTATGGCTTGTGTTTGTGCGATACCAGCATTAATAAAAGGTGTTTTAATACTTATTCCTTTTATTTTATCATCAGTTTTTGCATTTTCAATAGCGTTGATAATTTTGTTTAAAGCCAATTTTTCATCTGTTAGCTCCAAAGCTTCAGCAATAGGATTGTCTTCTTTTGGAGCATAATCTTTAATGGGTGTTGATAAATCTAACTCTAAAACTGAGTTTGATTTTACAACAATTTTTTCTTCAGCTCCTACAATAGCAGCGATAGCAAAAAAGAATACAAATAGCAAAAATAGAGCAATGAAAAAGCCTAGAATAGAGGCAAGTAAATTTCTTAAAAACTTCATGTTGTATGGTTAATTTTTTTGAGCAAATATACAGTTTTTAGAGAGACGCCTTTTACTAAGGTTTTGTTAGTTCCAACGATTTATTCCTACACCCAAGTTCATGCGGTATTTTCGTTGGGCGAACTCAAAATAATTAAAAAGTTTATAATTTACTTCATAACCATAATCAACGTGTGGACTATAATCAATTACATTTTCATAAATGTTTGAATTAAATTGAAGAGGATTTCTAGCTCGATAATTCCATGTATTTACATACAAACAATTTTTATTTTCTAGG
This sequence comes from Tenacibaculum sp. 1_MG-2023, assembly GCF_030547425.1. Lineage (GTDB taxonomy): Bacteria > Bacteroidota > Bacteroidia > Flavobacteriales > Flavobacteriaceae > Polaribacter. Next base: position 5,102 of record NZ_JAUORH010000018.1, read on the forward strand.
TATTGTTGTGAGTAAAAGTCCTCTGGTTTGGCTATACTGTTTAAATAAGTAGTAAAACCAGGATCAATAATTATAATTTCATACTCTAAACTATCATTAGCAATTACAACAGGTTCCTCTTTAGGAGTGTTAGAAGTATTTTTTATAGGCGAGGAACTGCAAGCCCATATCATAGTTCCAATAACACTAAGAAAAAGAATATGTTGTAAGGTTTTCATAATCAGTGTGATTTGTAATTATAAAGTTGCAAAAATTATTCCATTTTTCATTGATTTTTAATTTGTTTAATAGTAATTTTCAGCATTAAATACTAAAAAATGAAGAAAAGATGTTTTTGGGTTAGTGATGATCCACTATATGTTGAGTATCACGATAATGAATGGGGAGTGCCTGTATATGATGACGATAAGCTGTTTGAGTTTTTAATATTAGAAACTTTCCAAGCAGGTTTGAGTTGGATTACAGTTTTGAAGAAAAGAGAAAACTTTAGAAAGGCGTTTGATAATTTCGACTATAAAAAAATAGCAAAATACTCTGAAGATAAATATGAAGAATTGCTTTTGGATGCTGGAATTATAAGAAATAAATTAAAGATAAGAGCCACAATTACCAACGCGCAGGCTTTTATGAAAGTACAAGACGAATTTGGTTCGTTCTCAAAATATATTTGGAGCTTTACTAATGGAAAACCGATAGTGAATAAGTTTGAAAAGAGAGAAGAAGTACCAGCAACAACAGAGCTTTCTGATGCGATTTCAAAAGATTTAAAAAAACGAGGATTTAAGTTTGTTGGTTCAACAGTAATTTATGCACACATGCAGGCTACAGGAATGGTAAACGACCATACAACCGACTGTTTTCGATACCGTGAAGTTTAAATTTCGTAATTTTAGCATTCAAAAAAAATAAATTTAAAACTATATAAATGAAATTAAAACAAATGCTTTGTGCAGTTGTTGCAGCTGGAGTATTAACTTCATGCGGAACAGAAGCCAAAAAAGAACCTAAAGTAGTAGAAAAAAAGGCAAAAGAGTTTGAGTATGTTGTTGAGCAATTTGCCGATATAAAAGTGTTACGTTATCAAATTCCAGGATTTGATGAATTAACACTAAAAGAAAAAAAATTAGTGTACTATTTAACACAAGCTGGTTTATCTGGGCGTGATATTATGTGGGATCAAAACTACCGTCATAATCTAGAAATTAGAGCTGCTTTAGAAAACATTAATAATAATTTTAAAGGAGACAAAGAAAGTGAAGATTTTAAAGCATTCACTACCTATTTGAAAAGAGTGTGGTTTTCTAATGGAATCCATCATCATTATTCTAACGATAAGTTAAAACCTACATTTTCTAAAGAATATTTAGAAACGTTGTTAAAAGAAACTAATACTGAATTATCTACGGAAGCATTAGACGTTATTTTTAATGATAAAGATGCTAAAAAAGTAAACAAAAAAGCTGGGGTAGATAATGTATTAGCATCAGCAGTAAACTTTTATGGTGCAGATATTACCAGCAAAGAGGTAGAAGATTTTTATGTGAAAGCAGATAAAGGACCAAAAGGGCAACCAATTGAGGCTGGTTTAAACTCTAAGTTAGTTCGTGAAGATGGAAAACTAGTTGAAAAAGTTTGGAAATCTGGCGGGATGTACGGGCAAGCAATCGATAAAATTATTTATTGGTTAGAAAAAGCTAAGGAAGTAGCCGAGAACGAAAAACAAGCAAAAACGTTAGAGTTGTTAATCGAGTACTATAAAACAGGAGATTTACATACTTGGGACGAATATGCAATTGCTTGGGTAGAATCTACTGAAGGTAACATTGATTGGATTAACGGTTTTATTGAAGTGTATAATGACCCTAAAGGATACAGAGGTTCATACGAAACGGTTGTACAAATCAAAGACTTTGATATGTCTAAAAAAATGAAAGTATTATCAGACAACGCACAGTGGTTTGAAGATAACGCTCCGTTAGACCCAACCCACAAAAAGAAAGATGTTGTAGGAGTTTCATATAAAACAGTAAATGTAGCAGGTGAAGCTGGAGATGCATCTCCAAGTACGCCAATTGGAGTGAATTTACCAAACAACAACTGGATTCGTCAACAACACGGTTCTAAATCGGTATCGTTAGGAAATATTATAGGTTCTTATAACAATGCTGGAGGAACTGGACGTTTAAAAGAGTTTGCTAACGATCAAGAAGAAATTGATTTAGAGATTAAATATGGGAAGTTAGCAGATAAATTACACACGGCATTACACGAGGTAATCGGGCATGCTTCAGGTGTAATTAACGACGGAGTTGGTCAACCAAAAGAGACATTAAAGAACTATGCTTCTACAATGGAAGAGGGTAGAGCAGATTTAGTTGGGTTGTATTATTTAATGGATCCTAAATTACAAGAATTAAGGTTAGTTGATGATTGGCAAAAAGTAGGAAAAGCTGCTTATGACGGATATATCAGAAATGGGTTAATGACGCAGTTAATCAGAATTAACTTAGGAGACGATATTGAAGAAGATCACATGGTAAACCGTCAATGGGTTTCAGCGTGGGCTTTTGAACAAGGAGTGAAAGATAATGTAATTGAAAAAGTTACTAGAGATGGAAAAACTTTTTATAACATTAATGATTATGAAAAACTTCGTGAAATTTTTGGACGTTTATTAAAAGAAACACAAAGAATTAAATCAGAAGGAGATTTTGAAGCGGCAAAAGCATTAGTAGAAGGTTACGGAGTAAAAGTAGATCAAGATATTCATAAAGAAGTTTTAGATCGTAATGCACAGTTTACATCAGCTCCTTATAACGGATTTGTAAATCCAGTCTTAGAGCCAGTAACTGATACTGATGGAAATATTACTGATATCAAGATTAAGCAACCAGAAACGTTTGAAGAGCAAATGAAGTTCTACGCTAAAAACTATAACTTCTTGCCAGTTAAAAACTAAGAAGTCCAGTTTTAAAAATAGTTGAAAAAATCAAAACCGATTCTATTTAGAATCGGTTTTTTGATTTTATAAGAAACTATTAAAAGGAAGTGTTATTTTGTTAATAATTTTGATAAAAACAATAAAGCAATTACTACTGCTATTGCTATAGCAACGTATAAAGCTCCATTCTGATAATGTTTTTTATTGTTTTTAGCATCTTTCTTATAACTAAAATACATTAAAAGAATAAAAGCTATCACAAATAAACTCGCAAAAACAATTCTGCCTGTAGTAAACATTTTTGCAGCAATAAGTATAAACATAAAATTGTATTTTTAGCAAAGTTAAAGAATGATTTTAGAATGAAAAAAACTAAAATAGCAATTATTTTTGATGCTAGTTAAAGTGTCAGAGAAAGCAACATAAACCAATATAAAACAGATTAATTACAATGAAGAAAAGAATAGCAGCAGTACACGAATTTCATTCAGCATTCGGATTAGGAGTCAAAAATGAACCTACAGCAAATATAGGAGAAGAACGAAACTTACTTCGTTTTAATTTGATGAAAGAAGAAAATGAAGAATATTTAGAAGCTGCCCAAAATAACGATTTGGTTGAGGTAGCAGATGCTTTAGGTGATATGTTATATATTTTATGTGGAACCATAATAGAACATGGTATGCAGCATAAAATAGAAGAAGTATTCAATGAAATACAACGAAGCAACATGAGTAAGTTAGGAGAAGATGGCAAGCCTATTTACCGTGAAGATGGTAAAGTATTGAAAGGACCAAATTACTTTAAACCAAACATTAAAGAAATCTTAGATAAATAAAAAAGACTCCTTATTAAGGAGTCTTTTTTATTTTGTTCTTTTATTTACCCATAATTCTTTCTAATTCCGATGTTAATGTTTTAACATTATTAACCATTTTAATAATGATACCATTAGAATCTATAATTAAGTGTGTAGGATATTGTTTAACTTTTAGTTTCTTAGTCATGTAATCCTTTTGCTCAGGGATAGTTGGATATTTAAACTCTTTGGTTTCTAAAAATTTAACCAGTTCATCTTTTTTATCAAAAGCCAAGCTAACAAATTCAATTTTTTCATCCTTGTACTTATCTACCAACTCATTTAATTCAGGAAATTCTTCAACACATACTTTACAAGTAATAAACCAGCATTTTAGTACTAACAACTTCCCTTTTGTATCAGCTTTATTGTGTGCGTTACCATTTAAATCAATAAAGTTGTAATTAGGAAGTTTTTTACCTTCCATTTTAAAGTATTGATGTGCTATTGAAGCTTTACTAACAATTGATTTTTTTATTTTTTCATTCGAAGAATCATCAATACCTGTAAGCTGATATTGTACTTTACCATCTTTTTTAGACTTAATAGGAATGTATGCACCAGTACGAAGTAAGGTTAAAAAGATACCTTTTTCCATAATAGCACCCTTATCATCCATAGGAATGAAAGTTGACATTAAATCAATATTTTCCTTTGTATAAGCTTCCCAGTTATCAAAGTTTTTTTGAATATCTTCAGTATCAACAGAAAATGAACCTGTCGAAGAACCTTTAACAGTTAAGGTTTCTTCAGAAGTATTATCTTCATTAATAGGAGGTTCTCCTTCCTTTTTGGGAGTAATTACTTTATTACTTTGAGCTATGGTTTTATCTTCATTTGAAATTGAATTAGAATAAATATCTAATCCAAAAAATGAAATTGCAAAACCTACTCCTATTGATAATAAAGCTAGTACAATATTTCTCATTTCTTTAGAATTTTTTGTTAAAAAACTTAATTCTGTTTACTAATATAGCTTTTTTTAATGAAATTATTAAACTTTAACCCTCCAGTTGTGCTTATCTTCTAGTTTGTTGTATTGAATGTTAAGTAGTTTTTCTTTAAAGAAGGAAGCATAAGAATCACTTACTTCTGGTAATTCAAAAGTATTATTTTGGTGTTTAAACCCTTTTATAGGATTTATTACAGCAGCAGTACCAGAACCAAAAATTTCTTTTAGTTCACCTTGCCTTGCAGCTTCTTTAATTTCAGCAACCGATACTCTTTTAATTTCAATATCTATGTTGTAGTCTTTTGCAAGTTGAATAATCGATTTACGAGTAACACCATCTAAAATACGGTCACTTGTTGGTGCAGTTATAAGTTTATCTCCTACTCTAAAAAAGATATTCATTGTACCTGCTTCTTCTAAGTATTCGTGTGTATTAGCATCAGTCCAAACAATTTGTTGATACCCTTCTTTATGCGCTAAACTAGTAGGGTAAAATTGAGCTGCATAGTTACCAGCCGCTTTTGCAAAACCAACACCACCATCAGCAGAACGACTATATTTTTCAGCAAAAAGAACTCTAACTTCACCAGCATAATATGATTGTGCAGGAGAACAAATAATTATAAACTTATATTCTTCGGCAGGAGAAGCAGCAATAGCTCCTTCAGAAGCAATAATGAACGGACGAATATATAACGAGTTTCCTATTCCTTTTTTAATCCATGCATTATCCAATTTAAGAAGTTTTTTTAACCCTTCAAAAAATACGTTTTCTGGAACTGGTGGCATTGCTAAACGAGCCCCGGATTTATTAATTCTATGAAAATTCTCATCAGGACGAAATAAAAACACATCATCATTTTCATCTTTATAAGCCTTCATTCCTTCAAAAACAGCTTGTCCGTAATGAAAAACCCTAGCAGAAGGCTCAAAAGTTAAAGGTCCATAAGGTAAAATTTTAGGCGTTTTCCATTCTCCATTAGCAAAGTCACAAACTAGCATATGGTCAGTAAAAGTGCGACCGAACGCTAAGTTGTTAAAATCTACCGTATTTATTTTAGACTCTTGTATAAGCTCAATATCAATATTCATTATGTGATTAATTTTAGAAGTGCTACGAAGATACAAAATCTAGTGGTATATTTTGAGGTTAGCTACTAGCTTGAAGAAATATGAGTATATTTGTTGATATGTTAATTTTAATTTTTTGAAAATGAAAAGACTACTAGTTTTTGCTACGTTTTTAAGCGTAATGTTTAGTGCTTGTAAAACTGAAAAGAAAGATGCAACTTCTGCTGTAAATGATATTAAAGAACAAAAGATAGCCTATGCGTCGTTTGGAAATGAGATTACAGATAGCAATGCTATTTCTGCTGAAGAAATGCGAACAAAATTCAAAAATTTAAAAAAAGGAGATACTTTAAATATAAAATTTACTTCAACAATAAATGAAGTATGTAAGAAAAAAGGGTGTTGGATGAAGTTAGATTTAGGTGAAGAACAAGAATCAATGGTACGTTTTAAAGATTATGGTTTTTTCATGCCTTTAAACGCAGATGATAAAGAAGTGATAGTAAACGGTAAAGCTTTTGTTACTGAGATTTCTATTGATGAATTACAGCATTATGCTAAAGATGCAGGAAAATCAGAAGAAGAAATAGCAAAAATTACAGAACCAAAATACACCTACGCTTTTGAAGCTGATGGAGTGTTAATGAAAAAATAATGAAACAATTAATTATTGTTTTATTGATGTCCTTGGTGTTTTTTTCTTGTAAACAAGAAAAGAAAGAACCAAAAGAGGAACTTATAATGTATCAATCTTCAGAAATGGCAGCCTTAATGAATGCTATGTATGAAGGGAACATGACAATTAAGAATAAAATTTTAGCAGGTGAATCAATAGGTAACTTTCCTGAAACCTATCTGAATATTCATTCTGCGGTTTTAACCGATCCAGCAGATAGAAATACAAGTTTTGAAGCTTTTTCAAAACTGTATATTCAAGATATGCAGCAAGTATATTCGGGTTCAAAAGATTCTTTAAAACAGAATTTTAATCAAGCTGTAAATAGTTGTATTGCCTGTCATAAAACAACTTGTACAGGACCAATACCAAGAATTAAAAAATTACTGATTAAATAGTTTAGTTATAAAACGAGAAATTATCATAACGTCCGATGGTTCTACTACCATTCATTTGCCAGAGTGGAATGAACAATATCACTCTAAACACGGAGCAATACAAGAAGCCTATCATGTATTTATTAGAAACGGATTAAAGTATGTAGATGTTAAAAATGTTTCTATTTTAGAAATAGGTTTCGGAACAGGACTCAATTGTTTTATCACATTACTGGAAGCTAAAAAGCAGATTGATTATGTTGGGGTAGAAGCATATCCTGTAGCTAAAGAAGAAGTGGTGAAATTAAATTATGTTGAGGAATTGGATGCTGATGATAAAAGAGAATTTTTTGAGAAAATTCACGAAGTTTCTTGGGAAGAAAAACACAAAATAGCCTCCAATTTTTCATTGACTAAGCGTAAACAGTTTTTTACTGAAATTACTGATGAAAATAGCTTTGATTTGATTTATTTTGATGCTTTTGGAGCTAGAGTACAACCCGATTTGTGGACAGAAGATATTTTTAAAATTATGTTTGCTGCGCTAAAACCAGAAGGTGTCTTAGTAACTTACTCAGCAAAAGGAAGTGTACGACGAGCAATGCAGGCGGTAGGTTTTGATGTAGAACGCTTACCTGGACCTCCAGGGAAAAGAGAGATGTTGCGAGCAACAAAAGTAAGTAGTGAGTAACATTTAACATAATTAAAAGCCTAATGCAATTAGTTTAGTAAATAGAAACAAATAAATGGAGTTTAAAAGACGTTTTGGTAATCGAAAAAAAGGAAATCCTAAAAAAGGGTTATTTCTAGTAATCTTATTAATCATTGTATTGTATTTGTTTTTCAATGTAGAAAAAATTATTGGAAGATTTTTATAAATGAAGCCATTTCAATTTAAAGAGTTTACAGTACACCAAGATAAAACTGCAATGAAAATAGGTACCGATGCGGTATTGCTAGGTGCGTGGTGTGATTTAGGAGGATACCCTGATACAATGTTAGATGTTGGTTCAGGCACAGGGGTTATTTCATTGATGTTAGCACAACGAAGTGATGCGATGACTATTGATGCAGTAGAAGTTGATGAAGGTGCTTATGAACAAACGGTTGAAAATTTTGAGCAATCAGCTTGGGGAGATAGACTTTTTTGTTACAATGCTTCTTTTGTAGAGTTTGTAGAAGAAATGGCAGAGGAAGAAGAAGAATACGATATAATTGTTTCAAACCCGCCATTTTATACTGATGACTATGAAACGGAAGATATAGCAAGAAATAAAGCACGATTTACAAGCTCATTGTCTTTTGAAGAGTTAATACAGGGAGTAAGTGAAATATTGTCCGAAAACGGAAGGTTCTCAACCATTATACCGTTTAAAGAAGAAGCGGATTTTATCAAGCTAGCTAAAAAACATAACTTATACCTAAACAGGGTTTGTAGAGTAAGAGGAAATCCAACATCAGAAATAAAACGTAGTTTGTTAGAGTTTTCGTTTACTAAAGCTACAGTTCAAGAAGAAGAATTAATTATAGAAACAAGAAGGCACCAGTATACTGATGCCTATATAAATCTTACAAAAGATTTTTATTTGAAGATGTGATTTTTTATGTGGATACCTTTTCAAAAACGTCATTTAATGTTAACTCAGTTCTTGTTGTGAAGAATGGAGTTTTTGAGTGTCAGTTTTTATAACTTCGATTGGGTTTTTATTCTCATCAATAGCAACAAAGGTAAACTCACCCTCAATGGCTTTTTCTCTATGATGTGAGTACATATGCTCTGTATAAATTTTAACGGTAACTTTCAAACTTTTGTTACCTATATAGCTAACTTTTCCTATTAACTCAATAATAGTTCCAGCAGGAATTGGTTTTTTAAAATCAATTTTATCACTACTTACAGTTACAACTTTTTGTCTACAAAACCGTGTCGCAGTAATAAAAGCAACTTCATCCATTAATTGCATGGCAGTTCCTCCGAACAGTGTATCATAATGATTGGTTGTGTTTGGAAATACGGCTTTAAAAATACGTGTTTCCGATTGTATTATTTTTTCTTCTGTGGTCATTTTTAGTGGGAGTTTATATGATAATTAGTGCCCAAAAAGTTTTGTGTTTTTGGGCACTTTATAATTAGTCAGCTGTTAGGTAATAGTTTCCAGTGTATTAGTATTGTACCTTAATGAAGCTTCTTTTGCAGCCGAAACCATAGCAAGTAAAGCTTTTTCTGTTTCATCCCAATGTCTGGTTTTAAGACCACAATCAGGATTTACCCAAAGCTGGGCGGCTGGAATAACTTTTTGAGCTTTGTGTAAGAGTTCAAGCATTTCTTGAATAGAAGGAACTCTAGGTGAATGAATGTCATATACTCCAGGGCCAATTTCATTTGGATATTTAAAATCAGCAAAAGCATTTAATAGTTCCATTTGAGAACGAGAGCATTCAATCGTAATAACATCAGCATCCATATCAGCAATGTTTTGAATAATGTCATTAAACTCTGAATAGCACATGTGTGTATGTATTTGTGTAGCATCATCTACACCGCATGATGAAATTTTAAAAGCTTCAACAGCCCATTTTAGATAATCATTCCAACCTGATTTTCGTAGAGGAAGTCCTTCTCTTATAGCAGGTTCATCAATTTGAATAATTCTGATACCCACTTTTTCTAGATCTGTAACTTCATCGCGAATAGCTAATGCAATTTGTTTACAGGTAGTTGAACGAGGCTGGTCATCGCGTACAAAAGACCATTGTAAAATGGTAACAGGTCCTGTTAACATTCCTTTAACCCAATTATTAGTTAAAGATTGTGCGTACTGTGACCAATAAACAGTCATTGGATGGGGGCGGTAAACATCACCGTAAATAATAGGAGGCTTCACACAGCGGCTACCATAACTTTGAACCCAGCCTTTTTTAGTAAATGTAACTCCTGCAAGTTGTTCACCAAAATACTCTACCATGTCGTTTCGCTCATACTCACCATGAACCAAAACATCAAGACCTATTTTTTCTTGCCATTGAATGGTTTTTTGAGTTTCTTTCTTTAGTAAATATTTATATTCCTCACTATTTAAAGTACCTTTTTTAAATTGTGCTCTCCAGCTTCTTACTTCTTTAGTTTGGGGAAATGAACCAATGGTTGTAGTAGGGAATAATGGTAAATTCAATACTTTTTCTTGCGCTTCTTTACGAACAGAAAAGCTATTTTTTCTTCGAGAATCAGTTTCAGTAATAGCATCAATACGTTGTTTTACGTCGTTATGATGAATCAAAGCTGAAGATTTTCTACTTGCGATAGCTTTTTTGTTTTCTTCAAAAGCATTCAAAATAGCTTTATTAGTAGTATCTTCAGATAACTGTTTTAACAAATTTACTTCTGTAAGTTTTTGCTTAGCGAAAGCAAGCCATTGTTTAATATCATTATCTAAAGATGTTTCTAGTTCTAAATCGCAAGGAGAATGTAATAAAGAACATGAGGAAGCAATAAAGATTCTGTCAGAGCCTAATCTATCGGTTGCTTTTTGAATAAGTTGTAACGATTTTTCAAAGTCGTTTTTCCAAATGTTTCTTCCATCTACAATACCTAACGATAGAGACTTGTCTTCAGAAAGAGTGCTTAATACATCGTCTAATTGGTATTCACAACGAACTAAGTCGATATGTAATGTATCGATAGGAAGTGTGTTAGCTAATGAAAGATTGTCTTTTAAACCTTCAAAGTAAGTGGTAACTATAAATTTTAAATTAGGAAACTTCCTTCTAATTTCATTATAGATAAATTGATAGGTTTCTTTAGCTTTTTCGTTTAGGTCTAACGCTAAAAAAGGCTCATCAAATTGAATATATTTTGCACCTTGTGCTTGAAGCTCTTGAAGAATTTCCATATACACAGGAAGTAGTTTTGTTGCTAAATCTAACTTATTAAACCCCTCTTCTTTTTCTTTACCTAAAATAAGGTAGCTAACTAAACCAATAATTACAGGTTTAGCATTAATTCCTAATTGTTTAGCTCCAACAAATTCATTAACAATTTTATTAGAGAATAGTTTAAACTCCTGGTCTTTATAGAATTCGGGAACAATGTAATGGTAGTTAGTGTCAAACCACTTAGTCATTTCCATAGCAGTAATATCAAGCTCATCTTTTTGATATCCTCTTGCCATGGCAAAATAGAGATCTAGTTCAGAGTTTGAAGCTTTTAAAGCTACTTCGTTGTAACGTTTAGGGATAGCGCCAACGCTGAGTGTCATATCTAACACTTGATCGTAATAAGAAAAATCATTACAAGGAATAAGGTCTATACCTGCTTCTTGTTGTGTTTTCCAGTTTTGTTGACAGATGTTTCTTCCTGTTTCAAGAAGTTCCTGTAAACTTGTTTTGCCCGACCAATATTGCTCGCAGGCTTTTTTGAGTTCTCTGTTGCTACCAATACGCGGATAGCCAAGAATGTGCGTTTGCATTTCTTTTTAACTTTTATAATTAAACATTAATTTTAAAAGTTCTTTTAGATGCTTCGCAATGCTAAAAAACGATGTGATGCTTGAGAAGAAATAATGACATACCAAAAAAGCACAGCATTTCATAAGAGAAAGTGTACGTTAAAATATATCATCGGTATGACCCAAAGGCTTCAAATCGCGAAAGCATTGTCAATATCCGAATAGGCAGGTCTCCTGACTTATAACAGTTTTTATCATCCTTCCCGCTTTTGCAGTGGATATACTAGGATAAAAACTTTTGGTGTGTTACTTACAGTTGCGCGACAGTTCGTGATTTTCACACGATTCCCTATTAATCTACAGCTAAGTAAAACCTTTCCGGTTGATGAAGTATGTAAAGAACTTATCGGGGTAAATGTATGTATTATTTTTTTAGAACTGGTAATAAAAAAAGCATCAGTATACTGATGCTTCTTGAGTTTTAACAAGATTTTAAATTTTGTTATTTTTCCCAGTTTTTAAGTTGATCTAAGTATAGATAGCTTTCAACGAATTTCCTGTGCTCTATATTTGTCATGATTTCGAGTAGTTCTAACGCTGAAATATAACTTGCTAAATTTCCGTTTGAAGATAAAAACTTACCATCTTTAATAAAAGTTACCAAGCTGTCGTTTTGAACTTTTAAATTAGGGTAATCTTTTTGTAGTTGTTCACCACCACCAATCCATGTTACAATTTTATGGCCATCAGCTATACCAGATTTACCAATTAAGTTAGCACCAGCACAATTACTAACAGTGTATTGGGTCTCTTGATTTTTTGTTTTTATAAAATCTACAATTTTATCATTATGCACCTGCGTATACATATCGTAAGCACTTGGAACAAATAAAGCTGTTAGTTTGGGGCAATTATCAAAAGTGTAGTCTGGAACAAAATGCATTCCTTCTTCGGTAGTAATAGGTTTAGCTGTTTCAGCTATCGTTACTACATTAAAAAGTTGTTTGCCCTCTTTGTCTACTTTTCCAAAAACATCAGATGTTGCTATAACTTCTCCTTGTAAAACTCCGTTAAACATTAAAAGCCCTATAGTTGGTAATTCAGGATTAAATGGTTTTAAATGTTTAGTTAGAGTATCAGATGGAGATACAACTTGATCAGTTTTTTTGTTGGTTTTTGATTTTTCTGAATTACAACTAACAGTAATAATTGCAAAAATTAAAATTACTACAATACTTAGGTTTTTCATGTGTGTTTTTATTTAGTATCTCTTTGAGTAGGTTTAATAATCATTCTAAAGTATTGGTCTTTATATATGTAATAGCCTAACCAGTTATAGAGTGTTCTTACTTTGTTTTTGAAGTTTACAAGTCCCATAATGTGTACAAAAATCCAAATTAACCAAGCAACAAAACCTTTTAAAGATTGTTTTTGCCCAGGGAAATCAAGTACAGCCTTATTTCGTCCAATAATAGCTAATGAACCTTTATCATTGTATTGAAAAGTCTTCCAGTTACTATTTTTTCTAGAAAGATTTTTAGCTAAGTTTCTAGCTTGTTGTAATGCAGGTTGTGCTAATTGAGGATGTCCTTTAGGATAGTTTTTGTCTCCTAAAATCAAAGCACAGTCCCCTAAAGCATAAATGTTATCATATGAATGTACTAGGTTGAACTGATTTGTTTTTAACCTTCTACCAGCACCAAAACTCTCCTTTGAAAAACCATCAAATGTTTTAGCAGACACACCAGCTGCCCATATAAGGTTTTTAGTATGTATTTTTTCTCCGTTTGATAAATACACAGTTTCACCATCAAAATCATTAACCATGGTGTCCATTGTCAAAGTTACCCCAAGTTCACTTAATTTCTTAGAGGTATATTCTTGTGCTCTTTTGGACATTGGAGCTAATACAGAGCTTTGACCATCAATAAGGTGAATTTCTCCAAAATCATTTTCGTCTAGTTCAGGGTAGTCTTTTATGATAATTGAAGTTTTAATCTCGGATAAAATCCCTGAAAGTTCAACACCTGTAGGACCTGCGCCAGCAATAACAAAAGTTAAACACTTTTTTCTTTCTTCTGGGTTGTGAATTCTTGTAGCTCGGTCAAATCGAGTTAAAATAACATTTCTAAGAGACAGCGCATCACTAATGGTTTTCATAGGTAAACTGTACTTTTCAATGTTTTTGTTTCCAAAAAAATTACTCTCTGTACCAGTTGCCATTACTAGGATGTCGTATGCTATTTCTCCATTACTTACCACTATTTTATTTTCTTCTGGAACAATTTTTTCAAGAGTACCCAGTCGAAAACGAGCGTTTTTAAATTTTCTTAAAATTTTTCTGAATGGATAACTAATTGCAGAAGGTTCCATAAAACCTGTGGATACTTGGTAGATTAAAGGAGGGAAGAAATTGTAGTTGTTACTATCTACTAAAATAATCTGATAACTTTCTGAATTTCCTAATCCTTTTATAAGTTCTAATCCAGCAAAACCGCCGCCAACAACGACAAGTTTTTTCATGTTTTTCATAATGCTATTATGCCCTTAAATTAAATATAAGTGCAAAGGTAGTTAAGTAGGTTTTAGTAAAAAATAAACTAGCTTAAGAAAAACTACTTTCTTTTAATTTCGCTTAAATATTCTGGAGTTAACCCTAAAAAACTAGCTAATAAATATTGAGGTACTCGTTGTACAAATTCAGGGAAGTCTTCTCTAAACCTAAAATACATTTCTTCTTTAGAGTAACTGTTAATATATTTTAAACGCATTAAAGCAGCTCCATAAGCTGTTTCGTATATGTTTCTAAAGTATTTTTCTAATAAAGGAAACTTATTTAATAACTCGTTATATTTTGAAAAGGAAATTGATAAAACCTCAGAACTTTCAATTGTTTCTATCGTAAAGTTAGCGTGTTTTTGGTTTTGAAAAGCTAAAAAGTCTGTTAGCCACCAATTCTCTAAAGCAAACTGTGTTGTTTTTTTATAGCCTAAATCATCAATAAAGTATAATTGCAAGCAACCTTTAGCAACAAAAAATAGTTTATCACATCGTTGGCTAGTAAATAGTAAGGTTTCTTTTTTCTTGTAGGATTGATGATCAAAAAATGTTACTATTTCAGATAGCTCTTCTTCGGAAAAAGAAGTGTAACCTTTAATATGTTCTGTTAAAATACTTTCGGCCATTTGTTAGTTTAGTATTGAAATGTAAAAATACTAACTTTATAATTAGTTCTTTTTAACTAAAAAAGAAAAGGCACCCTTGTTTAGGTGCCTTTTTATTAGTTATTTGAAAATTTTTTATCCCTTTATACTCTCAGGATTATAGCCTAAATAAGGTACTTCTTTTTCAACAAAATTAATTCCGTAATCTTCCAACTCTTTTAAAATTGGTTCGTACACCTCTTTATTAATAGGTAATTGTACACCAGGAGTGGTAATATCACCGTTTAAAATACGTACTGTAGCCATAGCTACAGGTAGTCCAACAGTTTTTGCCATTGCAGTGTAAGTTTGGTCATCACCTTTAATCACCATACTACTTTCAATTTGGTACTTGTCTTCTTTGTATTGATATCCAAAAATATGGTGCATTACAATCATATCTTTATCTTCAGCTTCAAGAGTCCAAGAATCCATTAATATTTTTTGTAAAATTTCAGCAGGAGTAGCATTTTTCAATCCTACTTTTTTATTTGGGTTGAATATGTCTAACTCTACAAATTTATCCCACATTAAATCATCTTGATCAATCTTTGTATACGAACGGAACTTTAATTCAACAGAATCGGAAGGAGAATATGCTAAGAAAAGATTTGTGAAATCACGATAGCTCATGTTTTCTGAGTCTTCAATAGTATAAGTGTCATCAGTCATTCCTAATTGAACAAATACGTTCCAAGCACGAGAAAATCCAACTTTACGAATTGTTCCTCTATACATGGTTTTAATATCTTCTAAACCATAAATACTTCTATATTTTAAAGAATCACGGTTAGCATACGCTTCAAATTTTCCACTACCATTAATGGTTAAAAATTCAGTTCTTCTAAATAATTTTTGGTATGGAATGTACTTGTAAGTTCCTTCTTGTATAAACATAGAAGCTCCACCTTGACCAGCTAATACCACATTTCTTGGGTTCCAAGTAAATTTATAATTCCATAAATTAGTATCACTTTCAGGAGCTACCAATCCACCACAAAAAGATTCAAATAACAACATTTTTCCACCCTGTTCCTTTATGCGGTCAATAACTTGCATAGCACTCATGTGATCGATTCCTGGATCCAGACCAATTTCGTTCATAAATACTAATCCTTTAGCTTTAGCTTCTTCATCTAAAGCTTTCATTTCATCAGAAATATATGAGGCGGTAACCATGTGCTTTCCGTAAGCAATACAATCTTTAGCTACTTCAATATGAAAACGAGCAGGTAACATTGAAATAACGATATCTGCTTTTTGAATTGCTTGTGAGCGTTCCTCAGCGTTAAAAACATCTAACTGTATTGCTGTAGCATTTGAATGATTGTTAACTTTAGATTGAGCGCTTTCTAATGAAACATCACCAATAGTTATATGTAGTTTTTCTTGTGAAGATTTATCTAATAAATATTTTATAAGTGAAGAGCTTGATCTACCAGCACCAATTATCAATATATTTCTCATTATAATGTATTTTTGTTATCAATAAATTTTGAGGCGACAATATCGCTAAAAAAGTTTAAATTTAAACAAAAACTGAGATAATGTATAAAAATTTAACAATAGCAGGGGTTTTAGGAGTAATTGCTGTTATTTTAGGAGCCTTCGGAGCTCACGCTTTAAAAACAAGATTAACACCAGAAGCTTTAGAGAGTTTTGAAACCGCTGTACGTTATCAGTTTTTTCATGTGCTATTATTACTTTTTGTAAACATGTTTACTGGATTTACTAACAAAGAAAAGAACAGGATTAGCTATTTTTTAATAGCTGGAATTTTATTGTTTTCAGGATCAATTTATCTAATTTACCTAGCGAATGTTCCAGCAAAAGCAATTTGGTTTATAACACCTTTAGGAGGAATACTATTAATCGTGGGCTGGAGTCTATTAATATATAGCTTTTTCAAAAAAGTTATTAAAGGTTAAAGTTGATAAAATCTTTATATGATTCACCTTTTTAATCAAAAAGAACTATTTTTGTCCAAAATTAAACACAACTAAAATCTTTTAAGATGACAAATCTTGATACGAAAACGATATCGTTAGATAACTTAGGCATAAAAGACGCTACGGTTCGTTATCAATTAACTTCAGACGAGTTACACGACATCACTATTGAAAAAGAACAAGGAGTAGAAACCAGTTTTGGAGCTTTGGCTGTTAAAACAGGTGAGTTCACAGGTCGTTCTCCAATGGATCGTTTTATCGTTAAAGACGATATAACTAAAGACCAAGTTTGGTGGGGAGATATTAACATTCCCTTCGATTCAGAAAAATTTGACAAGTTATACGATAAGGTAACTAATTATTTATCAAATAAAGAAGTGTTTGTGCGTGATAGTTATGCATGTGCAGACGAAGATTATAAGTTAAATATTAGAGTAGTAAACGAACACCCTTGGACTAACATGTTTGCACACAACATGTTTTTACGTCCTACAACAGAGGAGTTAAAGACTTTTTCGCCAGAATGGACAGTAGTAAATGCTCCAAATTTTATGGCTGATCCAGCAATAGACGGAACACGTCAACATAACTTTGCTATCTTAAACTTTACTAGAAAAATAGCATTAATTGGCGGTACAGGGTATACAGGAGAAATTAAAAAAGGAATTTTCTCTGCGTTAAACTTTATTTTACCAGTATTTAAAAACACCTTACCAATGCACTGCTCAGCAAACGTTGGTAAAGATGGAGATACTGCTATTTTCTTCGGATTATCAGGAACAGGTAAAACTACTTTATCTACCGATCCAAATCGTAGTTTAATTGGTGATGATGAGCATGGTTGGACTGCTGAAAACACAATTTTTAATTTTGAAGGTGGATGTTATGCAAAAGTAATCGACTTATCTCAAGAGAAAGAACCAGAAATTTACGGAGCGATTAAAAGAGGGGCGATTCTTGAAAATATCGTAATGGATGACAAAGGAAATGTAGATTTTGCTGATACATCAATTACACAAAATACACGTGTAAGTTATCCTATTTATCACATTGAAAATATTCAAACACCATCTAAAGGTGCAAATCCAAAGAATATCTTCTTCTTAACAGCAGATGCTTTTGGAGTATTGCCTCCAATCTCTAAATTAACACCAGGTCAAGCTGCATATCACTTTATTTCTGGGTACACAGCAAAAGTAGCAGGTACTGAGGCTGGAATTAATGAGCCATTACCAAGTTTTTCAGCTTGTTTTGGAGCTCCATTCATGCCATTACACCCAACACGTTACGCTGAAATGTTAAGCAAGAAAATGCAAGAAGCAGGAGTAAACGTTTGGTTAATTAACACCGGATGGACAGGAGGTGCTTACGGTACTGGTAGCAGAATGAAATTAAAGTACACTCGCGCTATGATTACTGAGGCTTTACAAGGTAATTTAGAAAACGTTGAATTTGTACAACACCCAATTTTTGGATTATCAATGCCAACTACTTGTGAAAATGTTCCTGATGAAGTGTTAAATCCAAAGCAAACATGGGCAGATAAAGATGCTTATGATGCAAAAGCTATGGAATTAGCAAATTCATTTAGAAAGAACTTTGCTCAGTTTGAAGAAATGGCAAGCGAGGAAATTATTAAAGGAGGACCAATAGCGTAACCTTTATAACATAAATACTAAGAAAGCATCCACTATGGATGCTTTTTTTGTGAAAAATACTCAGTATTTTAGCAATAAATAAATTTTAGCATGATTGTACAGGGAAATATAGTCGATATTCAAAACAAACGAATTTTTAAAGGAGAAGTTGAGGTTAAAGAAGGAAAGATTACACAAATTAGAGCAGTAGAACATACTGTAGAAAACTATATTTTACCCGGATTTATAGATGCGCATATTCATATAGAAAGCTCTATGTTAGTGCCATCAGAGTTTGCTAAAATAGCCGTAACACACGGTACGGTAGCAACAGTATCCGATCCGCATGAAATAGCCAATGTATTAGGTGTAAAAGGAGTAGATTTTATGATTGAAAACGGAAAAAAAGTTCCGTTAAAATTTAATTTTGGAGCGCCATCATGTGTACCAGCAACTTCTTTTGAAAGTGCAGGAGCTGTCATTGATTCAGAAGATATAAAAAAGATGATGGAGAATCCTGATATCAAGTATTTAGCAGAAATGATGAATTACCCAGGGGTTATTTATCAAGATGAAGAAGTGTTGCAAAAAATCGCTTGGGCAAAACATTACAACAAACCTGTAGATGGTCATGCACCTGGACTACGAGGAGAAGATTTAGATAAATATATAGCGGCAGGAATTTATACCGATCACGAATGCTTTACCTATGAAGAAGGATTGGAGAAGTTAGAAAAGGGGATGAAAGTTATTATCCGTGAAGGAAGTGCTGCAAAAAACTTTGAAGCATTAATCGATTTACTTCCTGAATATTATGAGAATATGATGTTCTGTTCCGATGATAAACATCCAGATGATTTGTTATTAGGACATATCAACCAATTATGTGAGCGTACAGTAGCGAAAGGAATAGATGTTTTTAAAGTGTTACAAGCTGCTTGTATCAATCCAGTTGAGCATTACAATTTAGATGTAGGAAGATTGAATGAAGGAGATACGGCTGATTTTATCGTAGTAAAAGACTTACAAAAATTTGAAGTGCTTCAAACATACATTAACGGTGAGTTAGTGGCTGAAAACGGAAAATCATTTGTACAGCATGTAGACTTTGAAGTGTTGAATAATTTTGAGAATGATAAAAAGAGTGTTGTTGATTTTGAGTTTCATTCAGCATCTGAAAAGATTCGAGTGATAGAAGCTCTAGATGGAGAATTAGTGACGAATGAAATAGAAGTAGATTCGTTAATAAAAGAAGGAAATTTAGTTTCTGATGTAGCAAACGATGTGCTAAAAATGACGGTAGTAAATCGTTATCAAAATGCAGAACCTTCGATTGCGTTTATCAAAAACTTCGGATTAAAAGAAGGAGCAATAGCGAGTTCTGTAGGACATGATTCTCATAATATTATTGCCGTTGGCGTATCGGATGAATTGATTTGTAAGGCGGTAAATTTATTGATTGAAAATAAAGGAGGAGTTTGCGCTGTAACATCTTCTGAAGAAAAAGTAGTTCCGCTTCCCGTTGCAGGAATCATGTCAGATAAACCAGCAGTTGAAATAGGAAAAGCCTATGCAGAATTGGATGCCATGGCAAAACAATTAGGTAGTAAATTACGAGCTCCGTATATGACCCTATCTTTTATGGCATTGTTAGTAATTCCATCCTTAAAACTATCAGACAAAGGCTTGTTTGATGGGAACACATTTAAATTTACTTCTTTAGAAGTTAAATAAACGAGAGTTTGAAGACAGAAAAAATTATATTAGGGATTGATCCAGGAACTTCTATCATGGGGTTCGGAATTATAAAGGTGGTAGGAAAAAAGATGGAATTTGTTCAGATGAATGAATTGCTCTTAAAAAAATATGACGATCATTATTTAAAACTCAAAATTATTTTTGAACGTACCATTGAATTGATTGACACTTATCATCCAGATGAAATAGCGTTGGAAGCTCCTTTTTATGGGAAGAATGTACAATCCATGTTGAAATTAGGACGCGCACAAGGAGTGGCTATGGCAGCAGGATTGTCAAGACAAATACCAGTAACGGAGTACGCACCTAAGAAAATAAAAATGGCAATTACAGGTAAAGGAACATCAAGTAAAGAACAAGTAGCGTTAATGCTAAAATCACTGTTGAACTTAAAGGAATTACCTAAAAATCTAGATGCTACTGATGGTTTAGCAGCTGCGGTATGTCATTTTTATAATTCAGGAACAGAAGTAGGAGGTAAGAACTATACAGGTTGGGCAGCGTTTGTAAAACAAAACCCGAAAAAAATTAGTTAATTATGAAAGAAGTTTTAGAGATTTTTTTGCAGAACCCAATTTTATTTTTGTTAGGTTTAGTTTTGATAGGAAGCTATTTCTTTTTCAAGAAAAAATTTGAAAACTTAGCAGATAAAGATGATATTTCTGATTTGACTAGAGAGGTGGAGAATGTAAAAAAAGAATTTAATGAAGATTTAGAAAAATTAAAAGTAAATTTAGAGATATTGAAGTCTCATAAAGTTAACCTAGTTAATGAAAAGAGAAAAACTATTTATGACTTTTGGAGCAGTATGAATTTGTTGACAGAGAAGTCTATAAATATATTTAACTATAATATTGATGATTTTGACAGTTACAACCATTTTAAAGGAGATATTAATAAATCATATGAGAACTTTACTTTAAATAGATATTCTTTTGAATTAAAACTTCATGAGTTTATAGATGAGGAGTTTAAGAGAATAATTGGAGACTTTTCTAAATTGATAATAAAAAAACATCTTTTACTTTATGAAATAGGTTTAGAAATAGTAGACTTTAAATTCAAACTAAAAAAAGATGAAGTTGAAATCAGTTATTATGATTCTATAGTAGATAAGTACTCGAAGTCTTCTAAAACCTACATGGATGAACTGTATCCAAAATTACAATTGATTAAAGAGAAATTAATTTTGATTACTGAAAGCTTACATAAATAATTTGGCAGGAATTTATCTACATATCCCATTTTGTAAGCAAGCATGTTATTATTGCGATTTTCACTTTTCTACTTCATTAAAAAAGAAAGAGGAGTTAGTTTCTTGCTTGGTGAAAGAGCTAGAATTGCGAAAGGAAGAGTTACAAAATGAAGAAATAGAAACGATTTATTTTGGAGGAGGAACACCGAGTTTATTGTCGGTTGAAGAATTAAGGTTGTTGATAGATACTATTTATCAGAACTATACCGTAGTATCAAATCTAGAAATTACCTTAGAAGCAAATCCAGATGATTTATCAGAAGAAAAAATAATTGAATTATCTGAAACCCCTGTTAATCGCTTAAGCATAGGAATACAATCTTTTTTTGAAGAAGATTTACAATTGATGAATCGAGCTCATAATGCACAAGAAGCAAAAAACTGCTTGTCTGTCGCGACACGCTACTTTGATAATATTACTATTGATTTGATTTACGGAGTTCCGAATATGAGTAATGAACGTTGGAGAGAAAATTTGCAAATAGCTTTTGATTTCGAGATCAATCATATTTCATCGTATGCGCTAACAGTAGAGCCTAAAACAGCGTTAGATTCGTTTATCAAGCAAGGAAAATATCCTGATGTTGACGAAACGGTAGCTAAAGAACATTTTGATATTTTGGTAGCAGAAACCACTAAAAACGGATTTGTACATTACGAAATTTCCAATTTTGGAAAACCTAATTATTTTTCAAAGCACAATACTAGTTATTGGTTAGGAAAAAAATATATAGGAATTGGTCCTTCTGCACATTCGTTCAATAAAACACATCGTAGTTGGAATGTCGCCAACAATGCAAAATATATCAAAGCAATTCAAGAAGGAAAACTCCCTTTGGAGCAAGAGAAACTCACTAAGAAAGATCAGTTTAATGAATATTTAATGACAGGATTAAGAACCATTTGGGGAGTGTCGCTAGAGAAAATTGAGGAAGATTTCGGGGAAGAATTTAGAAAAAATCTCCTTAAAAATGCAGAGAAGTTTATCAATCAAGGTTTGTTAGTTGTCACTTCGAGTAATTTTGGTAAGAATCAAAATTGTATCGAGAAGTTGAAAACTACATCAAAAGGAAAGTTCTTAGCAGATGGATTGGCTAGTGAGTTATTCATAATTTAGGTATATTTGAGTATGATCGCAACAATTGAATACAACTCAAGAAAGTACAAAATAGATTTATCAAAACCACTAGACATTTCAATAGCTATTGATACCTCAAAAGAAAATGTAAATGCCTGGTATTTAGATGACCCTAAAATTTTCCCTGTTTCTGATGGGAATTGGATTGGAAGTGTACAACAAGGAGCTGATGTAAATTTTAATAACATACAATTTAATCCGCACTCACATATTACACATACCGAATGCGTGGGGCATATAACAGAAGAAGTTTATTCAGTAAACAAAGAACTATCAAAATTTTTCTTTTTAGCAGAAGTAGTGACTATCGCTCCAGAACAGTTAAAAAATAAGGACTTTGTAATTTCAAAAAAACAATTACAAAATGTTCTAGGAAATAAAAAGCGTGATGCAATAGTCATCAGAACCTTACCAAACCTGTCAGACAAAAAGTCGATGCGTTATTCAAATACAAATCCAACCTATCTGTTAGAAGAAGGCGCTATATACTTAAAAGAAAAAGGAATAGAACATTTACTAATTGATTTGCCGTCGGTGGACAAAGAAAAAGACGGAGGAAAATTATTAGCACATAATGCCTTTTGGAATACGCAAGGAATAACTAGAATGCAGGCAACCATTACGGAATTTATATATGTGCCCAATAAAATAAAAGATGGAACTTACTTTTTAAATCTAATGGTAGCGCCATTTGAAAACGATGCAACACCTAGTAAACCTACACTTTACGAAATTATTTAAAAATTTTTATGTTAGTGTATTCGTTTTTTTACTAGTTTTACACTTCAATCTAGAAATAATAATGACAATTTTTAATACATATAAGCAATGTAAATCGACTGTGGTAAGACACAGAAACGATCGGGCGATGTATGTATTATAACTATGTGTATATAAAATATAATGATTACAAAAAGTCCGACTGAAAAGTCGGACTTTTTACTTTTATAACTAATAACAACAACTAAACTATAAACATATGAAAAAACTCTACTTTAATTATTTAAACACCTTTAAAGGGCTTTCTAGCGAGGTTTGGTGGCTCGCTTTAATAACTTTAATAAACAGGGCAGGTACAATGGTAATTCCGTTTATGTCTTTGTATTTAAGAGAAAGTTTACATTTTACTTTAAACGATGTAGGTTGGATTATGACTTGCTTTGGATTAGGGTCTGTTGGAGGATCTTGGTTGGGAGGAAAATTAGCAGATAAAATAGGTTTTTACAAGGTGATGAAAACCAGTTTGTTTTTAACAGGATTACTCTTTGTAGCCTTACAGTTTGTAGATACTTTCTGGGGATTTTGTATTGGTATCTTTTTGGTGATGCTAGTAGCAGATACTTTTAGACCCGCTATGTTTGTAGCCTTAAATACTTATAGTAAACCAGAAAATAAAACACGTTCAGTAACCTTAATCCGTCTGGCAATTAACTTGGGTTTTTCTGCAGGGCCTGCTGTTGGAGGATTAATAATTACTTCATTAGGATATAGCGGATTGTTTTGGATAGATGGGGTTACTTGTGTTTTAGCAACTATATTATTAGTAAATGTGTTACATCCTAAAAAAGCAAGAGTATTAGATGAAATAAAGATAGAAAATCCAGAGTCGATTTTTTCAGATAAGGCTTTTTGGGTGTTTTTTGTAGGAATGTTTGTGTTCGGGTTTATTTTCTTACAATATTTCTCTACCATGCCACTGTATTATAAAGATATACATCATTTGACAGAGTTAGAAATAGGATTGTTAATGGGGATGAACGGATTTTTCATTTTCCTATTAGAAATGCCGCTCATTACTTGGTTAGAAAAAAGTAAGTATACTAAAGAGTTCTTAATGTTTCTTGGGCTATTACTAACAGGATTAAGTTTTGTAGTAATTAACTTAACCGGTTGGGTAGGAATTTTAATTGTAGGAATGTTACTGATGACAATAGGAGAGATGATCGCATTTCCTTTTTCAAATGCCTTTGTGATGGAGCGAGCAAAAAAAGGAAATCAAGGAGAATACATGGCATATTATAGTATTGCATTTTCTATGTCACACATATTTGGACATAATTCGGGAATGCAATTAATTGATAATATTGGATTTGATAATACATGGAACTTTATGATTGTATTATCAGGAGTTGGAGTGTTATTTTTATTTATGTTAATACGAATTGTAAAAAGAGAAAAAGTAATAGCATGGACTTAAACCAAGTAACAATTCCGTCTATAGATGTAAATCAATCTGTTGTATTTTATAAAAAACTAGGCTTGCATCTTATTGTAGATGCAAGCCCTAGATATGTTCGGTTTGAAGTGCCTGATGGAGAAGCAACTTTTTCAATTCACCAAGTAGAAAAGATGCCTAAAGTAGAGGGTATTACGTTGTATTTTGAAGATGAAAATTTAGATGAATTAGTAGAAAAACTACAAGAAAAAGGAATTCAATTTACTCAGTTACCTAAAAATCAAACATGGTTATGGAGAGAAGCCCACTTGTTAGATCCAGATGGTAATAAATTAATTCTGTTTAAAGCAGGAGAGCATAGAAAAAATCCGCCTTGGCGAATCAAATAAGAAATAGAAGTTTTTATCTTTGAATATTTTAATTAAGAAAATAAACGATGAATATACAAGACGCACAAAAACAAGTAGACGATTGGATTAAAAATCATGGAGTACGTTACTTTAACGAGTTAACAAATATGGCGCAACTAACTGAAGAAGTTGGAGAAGTAGCTCGAATTATTGCGCGTCGTTATGGAGAGCAAAGTGAGAAAGAAAGTGATAAAAACAAAGATTTAGGAGAAGAATTAGCAGATGTAATGTTCGTAGTGTTGTGTTTAGCAAACCAAACAGGAGTAAACTTACAAGAAGCTTTTGATAAGAAGTTAGATATTAAAACGAAACGAGATCACGATCGTCATCATAATAATGAAAAACTGAAATAAATGAGTCTCATAAAAAATATACAAAAAGGAAGTTTTTGGATTAATGTTTTAAAAGTAGGAACCCCATTTTTAGTAATCGTAGCTGTTTTTTCTCTATTCTTTAAAACAGGGGGAGCTATTTTTTCAGGAGACTTTGAAACTGTATACAATGTACACTTCGCAAATAAACAATGGATTCGCTTTTGGCTAAGTAAAATTGTAATTGCACTTATTTATAGTATATACATTGTAAATAAAAAAACGAAATAGTTTTTTATGGATTTAAGACTAAAAACTGAAGAATTTAATTCAGGTACTCATATAACCATTTCAGGTTCAAAAAGTGAATCGAATAGATTGTTGATTTTACAACAATTATATTCAGGTTTACAAATTGAAAATTTGTCAGATTCTGACGATACACACCATTTACAAGGAGCGTTAACCTCTGATAATATAGTTGCAGATATTGGACATGCAGGAACTGCGATGCGCTTTTTAACTGCTTTTTTTGCAACACAAGAAGGCGTTACAAAAATATTGCAAGGATCAGACCGCATGCACAATCGACCGATTGAAATTTTGGTTAATGCGCTTCGCGATTTAGGAGCATCTATAGATTATGTAGAAAAAGAAGGATACCCTCCGCTTAAAATATCGGGAAGAAAACTAACAAAAGAGAAAGTTTCAATTAATGGAAATGTAAGTAGTCAATATATTTCAGCATTACTATTAATTGCTCCAAGCTTAGAAAAAGGATTGGAAATTGAATTGGTCGGAAAAATTACGTCGGTTCCCTATATTAATATGACTTTACAATTATTAGCTCAATTAAAAATTGAAGCTGAGTTTAAAGGACAAGCCATTAAAATTAAGCCAAAACCAACTGTAAAAAAGCAAGTGATTGTTGTAGAGTCAGATTGGAGTTCCGCTTCCTATTTTTATTCAATTGTTGCATTAAGTAAAATTGGTTCTTCGGTAAAACTTTCAGCGTATAAAAAAGATAGTTTACAAGGAGATAGTTGTCTGTCAGAAATATATAAGCATTTTGGTGTAGCCACAACTTTTGAAGAAAACTCAATTCTTTTAACAAAAGAGAGAGAGCATAATTCAGCAGCACTTAATCAAGACTTAAAAAATGCCCCAGATATTGCACAAACTATTGCAGTCACATGCTTCGGATTAGGGGTTGCTTGTGATTTATCAGGATTACATACGTTAAAAATTAAAGAAACTGATCGATTAGAAGCGCTACGCGAAGAGTTGGCAAAACTAGGAGCAGAAATTTCAGTTACTAATGAAAGCTTACACTTAAAAACATCTTCAAAAATTAAAGAAAATATTCAAATAGCAACTTATAATGATCATCGAATGGCAATGGCATTTGCACCGTTAGCCTTAAAAGTTCCTATAGAAATTTTAGAAGCTGAAGTAGTAACTAAATCCTATAGAAGTTTTTGGAAAGATATGCTTTGTGTAGGAATTGAGAATGTTACCATAAAATAATACGACAATCACTTGACAACGCCTATGTTGAAATTGTATATTTGCCACCGTTAAGAAAATTTTACAAATGAAATTATCAAATTTTAGTTTTGAATTGCCACCAGAATTATTGGCAGAGTATCCTTCAGAGCACAGAGATGAAGCACGTTTAATGGTATTACATCGCGATACCCAAAAAATCGAACATAAATTGTTTAAAGATTTAATCAATTATTTTGATGAGGGAGATGTAATGATGTTAAATAATACGAAGGTTTTTCCTGCTCGCATGTTCGGGAATAAGGAGAAGACAGGAGCTCGTATTGAAGTGTTCTTACTACGCGAATTAAATGCTGAAAATCGTTTGTGGGATGTATTAGTAGACCCAGCAAGAAAGATAAGAATAGGAAACAAATTATTTTTTGGAGAAGATGAAAGTTTAGTAGCTGAAGTTATAGATAATACAACTTCACGTGGAAGAACTTTACGATTCTTATTTGACGGTCCTTACGAAGAATTTAGAAAGAAATTAATCGAATTAGGAGAAACTCCGTTACCAAAATATATTAAAAGAGAGGTAGAACCAGAAGATGAAGATCGTTACCAAACTATTTTTGCAAAGCATGAAGGTGCAGTAGCAGCTCCAACAGCAGGACTACATTTCTCTAAACACTTAATGAAGCGTTTAGAAATTAAAGGAGTAGATTTTGCTGAAACTACATTACATGTAGGTTTAGGTACTTTTAATCCAGTTGAGGTTGAAGATTTATCAAAGCACAAGATGGATTCAGAGCAGATTGTTATTCCTCAAGCTAGTGCAGATATGGTAAATAATGCAATAACAAAGAAAAAAAGAGTATGTGCAGTAGGTACTACGGTGATGAGAACAATTGAGTCATCAGTATCTTCAAGTAATGAATTAAATGCTTATGAAGGATGGACAAATAAGTTCATTTTTCCTCCATATGATTTTAGTATTGCTAACTGCATGGTAACTAATTTTCATACACCAAAATCAACGTTGTTGATGATGGTTTCTGCATTTGCAGGGCATGATTTTATGATGGAAGCATACCAAGAAGCAATTAAAGAAAAATATAAATTTTACTCGTATGGAGATGCGATGTTAATTTTATAAAATAGTTTTTTAAACCAAAAACAAAACCTCACAAGTTACTTGTGAGGTTTTGTGTATTTTTGTACCTGATGATAGTAAAGAAGAAAGACATACGCGCATTAACTAAAGAGCAGCTCCGTAATTTTTTTGTTGAAAATGGAGATAAAGCTTTTCGTGGTAATCAAGTATACGAATGGTTATGGCATAAAGCTGCCCATTCTTTTGACGATATGACGAGTCTGTCTAAGGCTACGCGAAAAATGTTAGATGAAAACTTCGTAATTAATCATATTGAAGTTGATACAATGCAGCGTAGTAATGATGGTACCATAAAAAATGCGATTAAGCTCCATGATGGGTTAATTGTGGAGTCAGTTTTAATTCCTACTGAAAAACGTACCACTGCTTGTGTGTCTAGTCAAGTAGGTTGTAGTTTAGATTGTAAGTTTTGCGCAACAGCTCGTTTAAAACGTATGCGTAATTTAAATGCAGATGAAATCTACGATCAAGTTGTGGCAATTGATAAGCAAAGTAGACTATATCATAATCATAAACTTTCAAATATTGTTTTTATGGGGATGGGAGAGCCTTTAATGAATTATAACAATGTAATTAAAGCTATTGATAAAATAACTTCAGAAGAAGGTTTAGGAATGGCTGCTCGTAGAATTACAGTATCAACTTCAGGCGTGCCTAAGATTATTAAAAAAATGGCAGATGACGAAGTTCGTTTTAATTTAGCAGTATCGCTACATTCTGCTATTGATGAGGTTCGAACATCTATAATGCCTTTTAATGCTACTTTTCCTTTAAAAGATTTAAAAGAAGCTCTGGAGTATTGGTACGAAAAGACCAATCGAAAAATAACTTATGAGTATGTTGTTTGGAATGGAATTAATGATCGAAAAGAAGATATTGATGCGTTGGTTCGATTCTGTAGTTATGTTCCTTGTAAAGTCAATTTAATTGAATATAACCCAATAGATGATGGAGAGTTTCAGCAAGCTTCAGATAGGGCTTTAAATAATTATATTTCCAATCTTGAAATGAATGATATTGTGGTAAATGTACGTCGTTCTCGCGGAAAAGATATTGATGCTGCTTGTGGGCAGTTAGCTAATAAATCCTAGGTTTACATAAACAGAAAAACGATAAGAAAAGAGACTAGCATTAAACTTAAGTCGATAATAGCTTTGTAAAGTTTTAGTTTTTTTGAGAAAGCTAATACGGTTATATCTAATATTCCTAAGAAAAATATAGAAGGAAGACCTAAAAAAGTGTACGGTAAAATAACAGGATTCCCTAAACAAGAACGTTGATTACTGTCAGAAATATAAATACCAAACAATATAAAACAGGTACAGATTATAATAAAAATAACCCCTCTTGTTTTTAAATGTTTCATATTTTGTTTTTAATCAAAAGTAAACATTTTTTATTCTTATTTTTGTTTACTATATGAAGCCAGTAGAGCAAATAAAACTTCCGATTGCTAAAGAAATGGAACTCTTTGAAACTAAGTTCAAAGACTCGATGTTGTCTAAAGTTCCATTATTAAACAGAATTACTTATTATATCGTTCGTAGAAAGGGAAAACAAATGCGACCAATGTTTGTGTTTTTAGTCGCAAAAATGGTTTCTAATGGCGGTTTTGATGAACGTACATATCGTGGAGCATCTGTGGTAGAGCTAATTCATACGGCAACCTTGGTACATGATGATGTGGTTGATGACAGTAACCGCCGTAGAGGTTTTTTCTCAATCAATGCACTTTGGAAAAATAAAATAGCTGTTCTTGTAGGTGATTACTTACTTTCAAAAGGGTTATTACTCTCTATAGATAATGAAGATTTCGATTTGTTAAAGTTGATTTCCATCGCTGTACGAGAAATGAGTGAAGGAGAGTTATTGCAAATCGAAAAAGCTCGTAAACTTGATATTACCGAAGAAATTTATTTTGAAATTATCCGCCAAAAAACAGCTACGTTAATTGCAGCTTGTTGTGGTATTGGTGCTGCATCAGTTGGAGCGAATAATAAAACAGTGCAACAGATGCGAAAGTTCGGCGAATACATAGGTATTGCTTTTCAAATTAAGGATGATTTATTTGATTATACTGAAGATAAAATAGGAAAGCCAACAGGAATTGATATCAAAGAGCAAAAAATGACGCTTCCGTTGATTTATACGCTGAATAACTGTTCAAAAAAAGAAAAATCGTGGTTAATTAACTCCGTAAAAAAACATAATACAAATAAAAAGCGTGTAAAAGAAGTAATTGCTTTTGTAAAACAAAACGGAGGTTTAGAATATACGACTGCTAAAATGCATGATTATAAAAATAAGGCATTAGCTATTCTGAATAATTACCCTGATTCGGAATATAAAAGCTCTTTACTTCAAATGATTGATTATGTTGTAGAGCGTAAGATTTAAAGGGAAGGATTATTGCTTTTAATTTCCCATATTTCTAAGCTTATGTAGTCTTTAAGTTTATTTAAACTTATACATAGGTTATTAATAAAGCAATCATACATTTCAATGTTGTTTAAAGGGTCTTCTTTTAAAAAGTAGCCTTCGGGTAAATTTTCATTAATAGAGTTGTAGAATAAATCAAAGTGTTTTAAATCGAATAAATATTTAATTCGAGTAATCTTTTCATGTTGAAACCAAAGAAAACAATTTGAATTGAATTTTTTTCCAAAAATATAAACTTCAGAAAGTTTTTGACTTTTGTACAGCTTGCCCATATGAGAGTTTACTTCAATGAATTTCAAATCTATTGAACAATCTTCAAAAGGTATACCTAGAGTGTATGGAAGTTTATTAATGAACATTTTACTAGTTGTTTAAAAATTAGTCTAAATTCCAAAATACATCATTCATAGTATCTGGATTAGTAGTTCCAGAAGCTTGTTCTAGCCAATCATCTTTATAAGAGTTATCCATAAAATTAGGGTTGTTATATTTGAGACTATCTTTACTATCCCATCTAGATTTCAACTCCTTTTCTATGTTTTTATACCATTTTTTTAGATTATAAATGAAATTACCATAATCATAAAAATATTTTAAGTAATTAAAATTTTCTGGAAACTTTTTGTTAGGGAATTTATATTGAAAATATTCAAACTCATTATAATCTAGTAGTAATGACTCAGTTTTATTTATTTCTTCTTTATAAATAGTATTTATGTAGTTTTTTATATAAGGGAGCTTAATGAAATCTTCATGATCTAAGTCAAACCACTCAAAATGAAAATACAACCAGTTTATATAGTTAATATCTTGTTTCATAAGTGAACTAACACTTTTATTGGGGTGTTTTTTAAAACCTTCCGGTAGTATTTCTTTTGAAAAGTTTTTAATATTTATTTCATTTTTCGATTTATTCTCTAGCTCCTCAAGTGATATTTTCTTTCTTTTAATTTCTGAAATTAAAAAACTGATCTCTATATAACAAGTCAATTGATAGTCATTATTGTTTGTTAAATCAATTTTTGAATCTATTATAAAAGAATTAGATAAATATTCAAGAATTTCATCTTTTAAAAGTTTAGAATCTTTGTAAAAGTGTGATAGGTTTTTAACTTGCTTTATTTTAAAACTTAGGTCTATTTTACTTTGAGATTCTTCATCAAAATTTAGTGTTATTTTATCTTTCCAATATTCATTTTCCTTGATAGATTTAATGTCTGTTTCAAAATCCAAAAAGAGTAAAGCAATTTTCATTAATAAACTTTTAAATTTTATAAATATACTAAAACTATTAAAGTATTAATCATGCTTAATTAAAAAGTGAAAAACCTCGAGACATGTCTCGAGGTTTTTAAATATTTAGGTGTCGAATTTCTCGACTACATCATTCCTGGCATTCCACCACCCATTGGAGGCATTCCACCACCTGCAGGAGCATCTTCTTTAATATCAACTAAAGCACACTCAGTAGTTAAGATCATTCCAGCAACAGAAGCAGCGTTTTCTAAAGCTACACGAGTTACTTTCTTAGGATCAATAATACCAGCCTCTAACATATCTACATATTGTTCAGATTTAGCATCATATCCAAAGTCTTTTTTGCCTTCTAATACCTTGTTAATTACAACAGAACCTTCACCACCAGCATTTTCAACAATCGTACGTAATGGAGATTCAATAGCTCTATTCACAATTTGAATACCTGTAGTTTCGTCTAAGTTCTCTGTAGTAATTGCTTCTAGCACTTTTTTAGCGCGTACCAAAGCAACACCACCACCAGCAACAATTCCTTCCTCTACAGCAGCTCTTGTAGCGTGTAAAGCATCATCAACACGGTCTTTCTTTTCTTTCATTTCTACTTCAGAAGCAGCACCAACATATAATACAGCAACTCCACCTGCTAATTTAGCTAAACGCTCTTGTAATTTTTCACGATCGTAATCAGAAGTCGTAGATTCAATTTGCGCTTTAATTTGGTTTACACGAGCTTTAATTTGTGTTTGCTCACCAGAACCATTAACAATAGTTGTATTGTCTTTATCAATAGTTACAGTTTCAGCAGTACCTAATAAATCTAAGGTTGCATTTTCTAAAGAGAAGCCTCTTTCTTCTGAAATTACAGTACCACCAGTTAAAATAGCGATGTCTTCTAACATTGCTTTTCTACGGTCACCAAACCCAGGAGCTTTTACAGCAGCAATTTTTAATCCACCACGTAATTTGTTAACAACTAAAGTAGCTAATGCTTGTCCGTCAACATCTTCAGCAATAATTAATAAAGGCTTTCCTGATTGTGCAACAGGCTCTAAAATTGGAAGGATTTCTTGTAAATTAGAAATCTTTTTATCAAATAATAAGATATATGGATTGTCTAAATCAGCAATCATTTTATCAGCATCTGTTACAAAGTATGGCGATAAATACCCACGATCAAACTGCATTCCTTCAACAACGTCAACATAAGTATCCATTCCTTTGGCTTCTTCTACAGTAATAACACCTTCTTTACCAACTTTACCAAAAGCAGTAGCAATTAAATCGCCAATAACTTGATCATTATTAGCAGAGATAGAGGCTACTTGTTGTATTTTTTCTGAAGAATCACCAACTTCTTTTGATTGTTTTGTTAAGTCTTCGGTAATAGCAGCAACAGCTTTATCAATACCGCGTTTTAAATCCATTGGATTAGCACCAGCAGCAACGTTTTTTAATCCTTCTTTTACAATTGCTTGTGCTAATACAGTAGCAGTTGTAGTACCATCACCAGCTAAATCGTTAGTTTTAGAAGCTACTTCTTTAACCATTTGAGCTCCCATGTTTTCTAACTCATCTTCTAACTCTACTTCTTTAGCCACAGTAACACCATCTTTGGTTACGTGAGGAGCTCCGAATGATTTAGAAATAATAACGTTACGTCCTTTAGGTCCTAAAGTTACTTTTACTGCATTTGCTAATGCATCTACACCACGCTTTAATCCGTCGCGAGCGTCTACATCAAATTTTATATCTTTTGCCATGTTTGTTGTTTTTAGCTTATAGCTATTAGCACTTGGGTGCTAGCTAAAAATTATTAATTTATTAAAGTTGTATCTAAAGGCTAAAAGCCAATAGCTGGAATCGATTTTTAGATAATAGCGAAGATGTCGCTTTCTCTCATAATTAAATAATCTTTTCCTTCTAATTTAAGTTCAGTACCAGCGTACTTTCCGTATAAAACAGTGTCACCAACTTTTACAGTTAAAGGTTCATCTTTTGTTCCGTTTCCTACGGCAACTACAGTACCTTTTTGTGGTTTTTCCTTTGCGTTGTCAGGGATGATAATTCCTGATGCTGTAGTAGTTTCTGCTGCAGCTGGTTCAACAAGAACTCTGTCTGCTAAAGGTTTAATGTTTAATCCCATTTTATATATTTTTGATTAAATTAATTTTTACTGGTTAAGTTTTGTCAGAAATTATGCCATTAGATTTTTGCTGACATTTTTTCTAACAGATTAGATTTATAAATAAAAAAAATGCCAACGTGTCATTTACGTTGGCATTTCATATTGTATTTTGTAAAAACTACTGAGCGCTATCTTTAGCAGTATCTGTTGCTGCCGGTGTAGCAGGAGTAGTTGTAGTTTCAATATTGTTTAAAGTTTCATTTAATTGAGGAGCATCAGCTGCGTTACCTCTTGGAATAGCAAAATTTGCTAATAAAATTAAAGCAAACATAGTAATAGCTAATGTCCAAGTAGTTCTGTCTAAAAAGCTATTTGTATTTTGTACACCTCCAATATTTTGAGCACCACCTCCTCCAAATGATGAAGATAATCCTCCACCTTTAGGATTTTGAACCATTACAATTAAGATTAATGCTATTGCAACAATCAATATTAAAACTAAAAGTAAAGTATACGTTGTCATCTATTTATTGTTTTGTAAAATTTGTATTCTTTTAATTTGGTCTGCAAAGAAACCACTTTTTTCTGGATATTTCAAACTTAATATTTTATATGCTTGAATAGCACTGTCATATTTCTTCTGTTCTAAATATACCTTAGCTAGGGTTTCGGTAGCTAATTGATTATTTTGCTGATTTTCGGATACTTTTATATCTGCAGTATTTGTTTTACTAGGACGAGATATTTTTGGAGTAGTTTCAATAAAACGATCAATAATAGCCTCGTGTTCAGATTTTACTGGAGCTTCTTGTTGCTGCTTGTTTGGAACCTTATTATCAGAAGTTCTTACAATAGCTTTTTTAGAAGATAATTGTAACCATTGATTAAAAGAAAAAGTTTCTTTTTCTGTAAACGAAAGAGGTTTTCCTATAGCTAAACCCTCTTCTATAACTGAAAATTTTGTTGTTTTTCTTCTGTTAAGAATTTTGTCTTTTAAGCTATTTTTTTCTTCTTTTTTAGGTATTTCTTTAAAAGTTTGAGAAGTAATAAAGTCAAATAAAACAGTTCTGTCATTAGTGTGAGAAGCTGTTATTTTTAACTCGTTATTATATTTATAGCTTTCTTGATTCTTTAAAACTTTTAAACGAAGGGCTCTAGCAGATTGAAAATAAGGATATTCTTGAATAATAGCAGTGATATCTGAAAGATGTTCTTGCGAAATTAATTCAGGTTTTTCTAATAATTGTATGTATGTGTCTTTTTTCAAAATTATCCCCAGTCTCCTACAGAAGCATTAAAAATATCTTGTGTAATTCGTTCTAAAATTTCATCTAACGCGGTTTCTAACACAGTACCTGTTAACTGTTGGTTAGCTCCATAATCGTAATAAAAAGAAAAACGTTTTTCAAAATTTTTCTTTTCATTTAAGTTGTTAACAAAATTTACGTTTACAGTAATTGTTAATCGGTTTTGAGCAGCAGTTTGCTGTGCGGTAGCACTCATTGGCGTAACACGGTAATCAACAATTTCACCTGAAAAATGTAAATCACCACCAGAAGAAACTAGAGTTAAGTTGGTTTGGCGTGTAAATAAATCTTGTAAGTCTTGTGTGAATTTTTGACTTAAAGTAGGCTCTACTAATGGAGCTTGGTTAGGGAAAAAATCAACCTGAATTGTTTTTGCATTTCCTGTATCTCCTCCTGTAAAAGAGTATGCTCCACAGCCTAACATTAAAATGATTGTGGTAATGAAAGTAATAGTGTAAAATAAATTTTTCATAAAATCAAATGTAAACAAATTCAAGTTTTATAATGGTATACGACTACTATTATAAGTCGTATTGTTTTATTTTTCGGTATAAAGTTCTTTCAGAAATTCCTAACTCTTTAGCAGCTAACTTACGTTTTCCGTTGTTTTTTTCAAGAGATTTTTTTATCATTTCAATTTCTTTTTCTTGCAATGATAAACTTTCATCTTCCTCAATAGTTTCCGCATAATCATACTCACTTTGGTGAGAAGATGATTTAGGTATTTGTACTACTTCGATGTTTGAAGCTTCTGACAACTCTTGATCTTGATATATACGTTCAATTAAACGATGATTGTCTTCTTGAACTTGTTCAGGGTCATCATTTTGCATTAAGTCTAACGTTAGTTTTTTTAGATCATTAATGTCGTTACGCATATCAAACAAGATTTTATACATGATATCTCGTTCGTTAGCAAAATCTGATTGATTTACAGTTTTACCCCCGACTACAGCAGGTAAATTACTACGATTTTCTGGTAAATATTGAACTAGTTTTTCAGGAGTAATTAATCTGTCTTCTTCAACGATTGATACTTGTTCAGCAATATTTTTTAATTGACGGATATTGCCAGGGAAACGATAGTTTAATAAAATTTTTACTGCATTTTCATTCAATCGTATGGTTGGCATTCGGTATTTTTGTGCAAAATCGGCAGCAAACTTTCTAAATAACAAATGTATGTCCTCTCCACGTTCCCTCAAAGGAGGCAATGGAATTTCTATAGTGCTTAAACGATAGTATAAATCTTCACGAAATTTTTCTTTAGAAATAGCCTCGTGCATATTTACATTGGTAGCAGCTACAATACGAACATTTGTTTTTTGCACTTGAGAAGAGCCTACTTTTATAAACTCTCCATTTTCTAACACACGTAGCAAGCGTACTTGAGTTGTTAATGGTAATTCTCCAACTTCATCTAAAAAGATAGTACCACCATCAGCAACTTCAAAATATCCTTTTCTGGTCTGCGTAGCTCCTGTAAAAGCTCCTTTTTCATGCCCAAATAATTCACTATCAATAGTTCCTTCAGGGATAGCACCACAGTTTACAGCAATATATTTTGCGTGTTTTCTGTGTGATAATTGATGAATTATCTTTGGAATGTTTTCTTTTCCAACACCACTTTCACCAGTAACTAATACTGAAATATCAGTAGGAGCTACTCGAATCGACTTTTCAATTGCGCGATTGAGCTGAACATCGTTACCGATAATGCCAAAGCGTTGTTTTATAGCTTGTAAATTTTCCATATGCCCTTTTAATTTCCCCTAAAAGGGAAAATAGTTTTATAAATTTTTACCAACCACAATAGTTTCCTTCCTTTTGGGAAGGATTAAGGATGGGCTTTAATTATTGTCAGAATATCCAACAGCCGTACCTTTTAAAGTAGTTGAAGTACAGTTTTCAATTTTTACATTTACAAAATCACCTATCTTATAGTTCTCCTTAGGAAAAACTACTACGGTGTTTTGTGTATTACGACCTTTCCATTCGTTTTCGTTTCTCTTTGAAGTTCCTTCGATTAAAACTTCTTGAATTTGACCAATATTTTCTTTGGTTCTGTATAAACTGTGTTCTTGTTGTAAATCGATGATTTCCTGTAAACGACGTTTTTTGATAGCTAAAGGAACATCATCTTCCATTTTTTTAGCGGCTAAAGTCCCTGGTCTTTCAGAGTAAGCAAACATAAAACCGAAACTATATTTTACATGGCGCATTAGGTCTAAAGTATCTTGATGGTCTTGTTCCGTTTCTCCACAGAAACCAGCAATCATATCTTGACTTAGAGCCATTTCAGGAATAATCTTATAAATATCGTTAACTAACTCCATGTATTCTTCGCGAGTATGTTGTCGGTTCATGGCTTTTAACATGGCATTACTTCCACTTTGGACTGGTAAATGAATGTATTTACAAATGTTTTGGTGTTTTGCCATTACATGAATTACATCCAAGGTCATGTCTTGAGGGTTAGATGTAGAAAAGCGAAAACGCATTTTAGGAAATTCAGTAGCGCACATATCTAATAATTGAGCGAAATCTACAGCAGTCGCTTGTGCTAATTCTGAAGCTTTCTTGAAATCTTTTTTCAATCCACCACCATACCATAAGTAAGAATCTACATTCTGACCTAGCAAAGTAATTTCTTTGAAGTTTTTTTCTTTCATACTGCGGATTTCTTCAATAATACTCTTAGGGTCACGACTGCGCTCACGACCACGAGTAAAAGGAACCACACAAAATGTACACATATTGTCACAACCACGAGTAATTGAAACAAATGCAGAAACTCCGTTAGAGTTTAAACGAACAGGAGAAACATCGGCATAGGTTTCTTCCTTGGATAAAATTACATTTACAGCATCACGACCTGCATCTACCTCTTCTATTAAATTTGGTAAATCACGATAGGCGTCTGGTCCTACAACTAAGTCGACAATTTTCTCTTCCTCTAAAAATTTCTCTTTTAATCGTTCAGCCATACAACCTAACACACCAACTTTCATAGTTGGATTTGTTTTTTTAACAGCGTTGTATTTTTGAAGTCTGTTACGAACAGTGGTTTCTGCTTTTTCACGAATAGAACAAGTGTTTACCAATACCAAATCAGCATCTTCAAGGTTTTGAGTAGTATTAAAACCTTGTTCAGCTAAAATTGACGCCACAATTTCGCTATCGTTCATGTTCATTTGACAACCATAACTTTCAATAAAAAGCTTTTTGCTGTTTCCTTCTTTGTGTTCTGTAACAAGGGCTTTCCCTTGTTTCTTCTCATCAATTACTTTCTCTACGTGTTCCATAAATCCTAAAATCGTACTAAATATAGGGTGCAAAGATACAACCAAAATGTGTAATTTGTGACAAATTGACATGGATAGTTTTTTTAAGAAAAAGTAAAATTTTGTTAAAAATGACTCATTAAAAAAAAACTATATACTTTTGCAAACTGAATTATGCCTATATTAATAAGGTGTAAATGAGATAAGAGATATAAGACGTATGGCAAAAAATTTAGTAATAGTTGAGTCACCTGCTAAAGCGAAAACGATAGAGAAGTTTTTAGGAAAGGACTTTCGGGTTGAATCTAGTTTTGGACACATTGCAGACTTACCATCTAAGGAATTAGGTGTAAATGTAGAAGGAGATTTCAAACCAAAATATATAGTTTCTACTGATAAAAAAGCAGTGGTAAAGAAACTGAAAGATTTAGCAAAAAAAGCAGAAACTGTTTGGTTAGCATCCGATGAAGACCGCGAGGGAGAGGCAATAGCATGGCACTTAGCGGAACAATTAAAGTTAAAAGATGAGAATACAAAACGTATTGTTTTTAATTCTATTACTAAAAAGGCGATTTTAAAAGCGATTGAAAATCCGCGTACAATTAATTATAATCTAGTTGATGCACAACAAGCACGACGTGTGTTAGATAGAATTGTAGGATATGAGCTATCTCCTGTTTTGTGGAGAAAAGTAAAACCAGGATTATCTGCGGGTAGAGTACAATCGGTAGCAGTACGTTTGATTGTAGAGCGTGAAAGAGAAATAGAAGGGTTCACTCCTGTGGCTTCTTATCGAGTTGATGCAGAGTTTGTAAATGCAGAAGGTAAAAAATTTAAGGCAAAACTTGCGAAGAATTTCTCAACAAAAAAAGAAGCTGAAGACTTTTTGAATTCTTGTTTAGATGCAGAATTCTCTGTAGCAGATTTACAAAAAAAACCAGCAAAAAAATCTCCTGCACCACCATTTACAACATCTACCTTACAACAGGAAGCATCAAGAAAATTAGGTTTTCCTGTTGCTAAAACGATGATGGTAGCACAACGTTTGTATGAAGCAGGGTTGATAACCTATATGAGAACAGATAGTGTGAACTTATCTGATGATGCAAAAAATGCTGCTCAAGCTGAAATCATTGCTTCTTATGGTGAAGAATATAGTAAACCACGTAATTTCTCTACGAAATCAAAGGGAGCACAAGAAGCACACGAGGCGATTCGTCCAACCAATATGGAGAATCATGAGATTACAGGCGAATACGATCAAACAAGACTCTATAGTTTAATTTGGAAACGTACACTAGCCTCACAAATGAGTGAAGCACAATTAGAACGTACTGTTGTAAAAATAGACAACAATAAAAACAAGAAGCAATTTACTGCAAACGGAGAGGTAATCACTTTTGAAGGTTTCTTAAAAGTATATTTAGAAGGAACCGATAATGAAGAAGAGGAACAAGCAGGTATGTTACCTAAAATGAAGGTGAAGGAGCAATTAATTAATGAGTTAATTACAGCAACTGAACGTTATACACGACCATCAGCGAGGTTTTCAGAAGCAGCTTTAGTAAAACGTTTAGAGGAATTAGGAATTGGTCGTCCTTCTACGTATGCACCTACTATTTCAACAATTCAAAGAAGACAATATATAGAAAAAGGTACTGTAGAAGGAAAGGAAAGGAATTACACACAATTAAGTTTAGCAAACCAAACAGTGTCAGAACAACTCTTAACAGAAAGAGTAGGTTCTGATAAAGGAAAATTAGTTCCAACAGATATTGGAAACATTGTAAATGATTTCTTAGTAGCTAATTTCGATACTATTTTAGACTATGGTTTTACAGCCAAAGTAGAAAATGAGTTTGATGATATTGCTGAAGGAAAAGAAGATTGGACAGCGATGATTAAAGATTTCTACAAAAACTTTCATGTAGT
Organism: Tenacibaculum sp. 1_MG-2023; assembly: GCF_030547425.1. Lineage (GTDB taxonomy): Bacteria > Bacteroidota > Bacteroidia > Flavobacteriales > Flavobacteriaceae > Polaribacter. The sequence goes on from NZ_JAUORH010000018.1 coordinate 45,266, forward strand.
TGTAGAAGATGTTGCTGAAAATGCTGAAAGAGCAAAAGGAGAACGTTTGTTAGGGGTTGACCCAGAAAGCGGTAAAAATGTATATGTGCGTTTAGGGCGTTATGGAGCAATGGTACAAATAGGAGAAGCGACAGACGAAGAAAAACCTCGTTTTGCTAGCTTACAAGGAGACCAAACTATGAATTCAATTACCTACGAAGAGGCGATGGATTTATTTAAGTTGCCAAAAACATTGGGGGATTATGAAGAAAAAGAGGTAATTGTAGCTAACGGAAGATTTGGGCCTTATATTAAGTTTGATGGTAAGTATGTGTCGTTAGACAAAGGAGAAAATCCAATGTCAGTAGACATGGATAGAGCTATAGAACTAATAGAAGCAAAACGGAAAGCAGATGCACCTATTGGAGAATACGACGGTATGCCAATTCAAAAAGGAGTTGGGCGTTTTGGACCTTTTATTAAATGGAATTCTATTTTTATCAATGTCAATAAAAAGTACGATTTTGATAATTTAAGTCAAGCAGATTTAGAAGAGTTAATCGAAGATAAAAAACGAAAAGAGCGTGAAAAGCTAATTCACAACTTTGAAGAAGTTGGTATTCGTGTTGAAAAGGCACGTTGGGGGCGCTTTAATGTAATAAAAGGAAAAATAAAAATAGAGCTTCCTAAAACCACAGAAATAGAAAAGCTAACACAAGAAGAGGCTGTTAAAATGATAGAGGCGAAAACACCAAAGAAAAAAACAACCAAAAAGAAAGCTGTCAAAAAAAAATAAAGAAGCTTTCAAAAAAAAAATAGTTTAGTATATTGCGACCCTTAAATTCCCCTTATCAATGAATATAGACTTCTTTACCCCTGTTGAAGATTCTGTAGCTGCTTATGTAGTTATACAACCTTCTGCTGTATTAGGTAGGAATATTCAGATTCATACTGTTCAAGATGGTTTTCCAGATTTAACGGAAGTTTCTATAGCTGTTTTAGGCGTTAAAGATGATAGAGGTGCAATAGATAATTTTGGTACAGGTAAAGAACTGCACGAAATACGTAAGCATTTATATCAATTATTCCCTGGTAATTGGCATACGCGTATAGCGGATCTTGGGGATATAGAGAAAGGAAATACACTAGAAGATACTTATTTTGCTGTTAAATCATCAATAGCATTTTTACTGAAAAAAAATATACTTCCAATTATAATTGGGGGAGGGCAAGATTTAACTTATGCGAATTATAGGGCTTATGATGAGTTAGAACAAACAGTTAATCTAGTCGCTGTAGATAGCAGATTTGATTTAGGAACATTAGAAGACGAGCTAAGTTCAAGGTCATATGTGAGTAGAATTGTTATGGAACAACCAAACAATTTGTTCAATTTTAGTAATATAGGTTATCAAACATATTTCAATTCACAAGAAGAAATAGATTTATTAGATAAATTATATTTTGATGCTTACAGATTAGGGCAAGTAAAGGATGTAACTTTAGTAGAGCCTATAATGCGTGATGCAGATGTTGTAAGTATTGATATTGGAAGTGTTCGGCAAAGTGAAGCACCTGGGAATAAAAATGCCTCACCAAATGGTTTTTATGGAGAGGAAGTGTGTGCTATTGCACGTTATGCAGGAATTAGCGATAAAGTAACATCCTTTGGGATATATGAGTATAATAGTAAGCTAGATTCAAATTGCCAGACAGCAAATTTAATAGCTCAAGTGATTTGGTACTTTATAGAAGGGGTAAACTCAAGAGCTAAAGATTATCCATTTGTCACAAAAGAAAGTTACCAAAAGTTTACAGTACTTTTGAATGATGATGACCCCATAAATTTCTATAAGAGTGACAAAAGTGGGCGTTGGTGGATGGAAATAAACTTAATATCAAATAATAAACACAAAAGACATGCGTTAATACCATGTAACTATCGAGATTATGAACAGGCGTTGCAACAAAAAACACCAGAAAGGTGGTATAAAGCTTTGCAAAAGCTTGTTTAGTAGAAAGTTGTATGTTCTGTAAAAAATAATAACTCGTAATTGTTTTTTAATAAAAAAAATAATAGGTTTACGCCTCTTTATATAAGAAAGATATAATATGAAAAAAATAACAGTACTTGCATTGTTAGCATCTATCATCTACTCTTGTGGTTCAAGTGGAGATAGAGGAGAATTGGTAGGAGTAAAGTCAAAAAGAAAATGGTTTGCAGAGAAGCCATACGGTATGGCTAAAATTCCAGGAGGATCTTTCACTATGGGGAAACAAGATGAAGACCCTATGGGGGCTATGAATGCTCCAACTAAAACGGTTACTGTACAGCCATTCTACATGGATGAAACAGAAATAACTAATAGTGAGTACAAAGCATTTGTTCATTGGGTTAGAGACTCTATTACAAGAACTAAATTAGCTTACCAAGCAGATTTTGCTTCTTTAGGAGGAGAAAATGCTGAAGCTACAGGTAAAAATGCACAAGGGATACAGTTATATGCTTTTGCATCAAAAGACACAGTAAATGAAACTCCGTATGAGAAATACATGCGTGAAAATTACTATGAGTTAGGTGAAGGACTAGATTCATTGAAACCATTAAATTGGGAAGAAGAACTTATTTGGGATTCTCAAGAATATCCAGATGCAGACTATGTTGAGGTAATGGATTCTCTATATATTAAGAAAGATGAAGCCTTAAATGGAATAAGAACATTTAATACAAAACTATTAAATTATAGGTATTACTGGTTTGATAATGAAGCGGCTGCAAGAACTGGTAAAAATAGAAAAGATTTCTTAAGAGATGAAGTTATAAATGTATATCCAGATACGACAGTATGGATTAAAGATTTTAACTATTCATACAATGACCCAATGCACCAAGAATACTTTGGTCATAAAGCTTACGAAAACTATCCAGTAGTAGGAGTTACTTGGAATCAAGCAAAAGCATTCTGTCACTGGAGAACTCAAACAAAAAATAACTTCCAACGATCAAAACAGAAATTAGGTTTAGTACCAGCATTCAGATTACCAACAGAAGCTGAATGGGAGTATGCTGCACGTGGAGGACTAGATTATGGTAAATACCCTTGGGGTGGACCAAGTACGACAAGTGATAGAGGGTGCTTCTTAGCAAACTTTAAACCAGTTCGTGGAGACTATGCTGCAGATGGAGCTTTATATACTGTCGAGGCGATGTCTTATAATCCTAATGAGTATGGGTTGTTTAATATGGCAGGTAATGTTTCTGAGTGGACAAATACAGCTTATAACCAAATGTCTTATTACATGGGGTCTACAATGAATCCTAATGTAGAAATAAAAGAGAATAGAAGAAAAATTATCCGTGGAGGATCTTGGAAAGATGTAGCATATTTCTTAGAGGTAAGTTCTCGTGATTGGGAATATGCTGATACAGCAAGAAGTTATATTGGATTTAGAACAGTACAAGATTATTTAGGTACTAATAAAAGTAATTAACAAGAAAACAAGAATAAATATTAATCCCCAAAATTTAAAAATCAAGAATTATGGCACAATCAAAATCAACTAAGAAAATGTTCAATATGGCTTACGGTTTAGGAGCCGCAGTAGTTATTATTGGAGCATTATTTAAAATTTTACACTGGCCTTTTGGAAATGAAGTATTAATGGTAGGTATGATTGTTGAAGCAGCAGTTTTCGCATTGTCAGCGTTTGAAGCAGTTGAAGACGATTTAGATTGGACAAAAGTATACCCAGAGTTAGCAGATGGACAATCACTAGGAGGTAAAAAAGGTAAAGAAGCATCTCCAGAAGAAGCACAAAGTATGTTATCTCAAAAGTTAGATAATATTTTAAGCGAAGCTAAATTAGATGCTCAATTAGTTTCTCGTTTAGGTGATAGCATTAAAAATTTCCAAGGAGCAGTAGAGCCATTAGCTTCAGCTTCTCAATCAATTTCAGCTACTAATAGTTACAATGAGCAAATGTCTAGAGCAGCAGCTCAAATGGAGTCTTTAAACAGTTTATATCAAACACAAGTAGAAAGTGCTAGTAGACAAGCTGATTTAAACTCTGCAATGGTAGAGAATTCTCAACGTTTACAAGAACAAATGCAATCGTTAGCAACAAACCTATCTTCATTAAATGGAGTATATGGAGGAATGTTAACTGCAATGTCTAATAAATAATTAATTAGTTTATCTAATTTATTAACTAAACAAACTAATTAATATGGCAGGAGGACAACTATCACCAAGGCAAAAGATGATTAACCTGATGTACTTAGTGTTTATTGCAATGTTAGCAATGAATATGAGTAAAGAGGTATTATCAGCCTTTGGATTAATGAATGAAAAGTTAACAGTAGCAAACGAAAAAGCAACTGAGAAAAATAAAACAGCTTACGAAACGTTAGCTCAAAAAGCAGCAGAACAAGCTAAACAATATGGTGAAGCTAAAGAGAAAACTGATAAATTAAAAGTAGCTGCGGATGAATTGTATGCTTATGTAGGAGACTTAAAGAGCCAAATGACTGGTGATTTAGAAGACAAGGAAGCATATGAAACAATGGATAAGTCTAAGTTTTTAGATGAGTTATTCTTTAAAGGAGGTAAAATATCAAAAGCAGGACAAGAGTTTGTAGCTAAGATTGATGCTTTCAGAAACGATGCAGTAACAGCTTTAGAAGGTACAGAAGTAGCTGATGTAATTGCAGCTCGTTTTAGTACAGCCAAAGAAGAAAACAAAGATGGTAAAAAAATTGACTGGTTAAAATATCATTTTGAAGGATTCCCTTTAATTGCATCTTTAACTAAGTTAACTCAAATTCAAGCAGACATTAAAGCCACAGAATCAGACGCTTTAACAGCTTTATTACAAGGAGAATTACAAAGTGCTGTATCTATGACCAAGTATGAAGCAATGGTTGTTTTTGATAAGAGTGCTTATTATCCAGGAGAAAACTTATCAGGTAGAATTGTATTAGGAAAAAAAGACCCTAATTTAACTGCTGAGAAAGTTACTATAAATGGAGAAGAAGTAGCTAAAGATAAGATTCAAGCAGGACAGGTGATTTTAGACGGTCCAGCTGGTAATGTTGGGGATAAAGAGTTAATTGGTGAATTCCAGTTTAAGGAAGGAGATACTATAGTTCCTATTCCAATTAAAGGAGCTTATGCTGTAATTCCTAGACCAAACGAAGCGTTAGTTTCTGCAGACAAGATGAATGTTGTATACCGTGGTTTATCTAATCCATTAACAATTTCTATTCCAGGAGTACCAGGAAACAAAGTTAGCGCAAGAGCTCCAGGACTGAAAAGAGTTAGAGGAGATAAGTATGCTATGTATCCAGGTAAAGGTAGTGAGGTAAACATCGTAGTTACTGGAACTCCAACTGGTGCATCAAAAGGTGTACGCTCTGTTAAGAAATTTAGAATTAAAGACATACCACCAGCGGTTGGTATGGTTAGAGGTCAATACGGTACAGTAAAAATGCCAAAAGCAAGTGTAGGTAGAGTAAGTGTAGCTGCTGGATTACCAGATTTCTTATTCGATTTAAAACTAAACGTATCTAGCTTTAAAATTAAGGTACCAGGGCAAGTGGCTATTCCTATTAACGGAAGATCTATGAGCTCAAGAGCTAAAGCGGCAATTAATAAGGCAAGAAGAAATGATGTAATTACTATCTTTGATATTAAAGCATCTGTTTCTGGATCTAATTATAGAATCAAAAAGGTATTGCCTGTTAGTATTGAAATTACGAATTAATAAGTAAAAACAAGAAAGTATGAATTGGAAGCGTTTTTATATGGTTTTATTCGCATTTGCAGCAACAAGCTATGCAAGTGCCCAAGCTAACCTTTTAAATGCAAAAAAGGTAGATGAAATTGGATTTAAATCTGAAGCACAAATTGCTTCAGAAGATAACAAACCACTTCCTTATGGCTTTATTAGTGATAGAGATGTATTGTGGTCTAAAGTGGTGTGGGAATATGTAGATTTAAATCAAAAAATAAATCTTCCTTATTATTACCCAATTGATACTATGAATGCTGGATTAACAAGACGTTCTTTATTTGATACCTTATTAAAAGGGATTAAAAATGGGGAAATAAAAGAAGTATATAATGACTCTTATTTCACTACGAAGATTGATATGAATAATATTGAAATGATGATTCATAATCAACGTCAAAATGGAGATTATGTAGATGATTATTATGTACAGTCTCAGGATATTAAAGGCTTTAAGTTAAAAGGCATTTGGTATTTTGATAAGCGTCAAGGTGAGTTAAAATATCGTTTATTAGCTTTGGCTCCAATGGGACCAGATGTACAGGTAATGGGAGTTGAAGAAATTGATGATAGCGAAAGTGTATATCCTTTATTTTGGGTGTTTTTCCCAGATGCTCGTGAAACATTACACAATTCTAAAGTATTCAACCCAGAAAATTCGGCTCAACCACTTTCTTATGACAATTTGTTAAATGCAAGACGTTTCACTTCTACTATTTTGAGAGAAGAGAACATTTATGGAGACAGAGCTATTTCTGATTATGTTCGTGGTAACTCTTTATTTCAATTGTTAGAAGCAAATAGGATTAAAGAAGGTATCCGTAATAGAGAAATGGATATGTGGAATTACTAGTATTCCTTTTCAATATAAACAAAAAAGAGCTTGCAATGCAAGCTCTTTTTTATTGCAATAGTAGTACTTTTGAGTTATGAATGCAGAGGTAGATTATATCATCGTTGGTTTAGGGTTATCAGGAATAGCTTTTACAGAACAATTAATAAAAAACAACAAAAGCTTTATAGTTTTTGAAAATAACTCACAAGTATCATCGGTAGTTGCTGGTGGGGTTTACAATCCCGTAATTTTAAAACGATTTACTCCAGTTTGGAACGGACATGAGCAATTGCAAAAAGCAATCCCTTTTTATAAAGAATTAGAAGAAAAGTTACAACTTACCTTAGATTATAAATTTACCACAAAAAAAGTATTCACAAGTGTAGGAGATGAAAACAACTGGTTCATAGCATCAGATAAACCGATGTTATCTTACTACATGAATCCTAAGGTCTCAAAAGAAAGAATAAAAGGAATTATAGGTGATTATGGATTTGGAGAACTAAAAGGTACAGGGAGAATCGATACGCCTCTATTGGTGAAAACCTATAAAGAATATATCAAGTCATTAAAAAGTCTAGTAAAAGAAGCCTTTGACTATTCAAAAGTAAAGATTGAAAAAGAAATAGTTAGATACGAAGACATCACAGCAAAAAGAATTGTGTTTAGTGAAGGGTTTGGTTTGAAGAAAAATCCATTTTTTAATTATTTACCTCTAAACGGAACCAAAGGAGAAACCATAACAATACATGCTCCTGAATTGAAAATAGATTTTTTATTAAAAGGTAGTGTTTTTATAATGCCACTAGGTAACGATACTTATAAAATAGGAGCAACATTTAACTGGACAGATAAAACCTCGATTCCAACAGAAGAAGGAAGAAAAGAATTGGAGGATAAACTACAAAAAGTTATATCTGTTCCATATACAATAATAGAGCAATCAGCAGGAATACGCCCAACAATTAAAGATAGAAGACCTTTAGTAGGAAAACATCCAAAATATCCAAAATTAGCCGTTTTAAACGGTTTAGGTACGCGAGGTGTAATGGTAGCTCCAACTGTAGCTGAAAACCTCTTTAATCACTTTGAAAGAAATGAAGAGTTAGATAAAGAAATAGATATTGAAAGATTCAGACAAGAATAATAGAATGTATTGTATAGAAAAAACGACTTCTTAAGTGATTAGGAAGTCGTTTTTGTTTTTTTATTATTTTTTTGATTGTAATTCTTCAGCCTCTTTTTTATAACTCACAAAAAGATTAATCCAAATAATTCTTGAAAGTCGTAAGGTAACAGGTGTTAGAATCAAAGAGACAGCAACAATAGCAATGAAACTATGTAAAATAGATAGTCCAATAAATACTTTAGCAATGATAAAAATAGCAACAAAAAGAGCAACTGCTAAACCATAATTAACATACATTGCACCAAAAAAGAAAGAAGGCTCCATCATGTATTTTAAATTACATTTTGGGCAGTTCTCGTGTAATGTAGTAACTTTTTTAGGGTTGAAGTTAAGCTTGTATTTAAAAAACTCCCCTTCATGACAACGAGGACATTTACCATTAAAAATACTATACAATTTACTTCCTTTTCCAAACATTTCTTATAGGTATTAAGTTCAATTAACTATTTGCTTTTTGTAAGTTTGCACAAATTTCAACAAAAATAAAACTATCATTTGTAACTCTAGTTACAAAACCAAAGTAATTTGCTAAAAATATGTTAAACGTACACGATGTATCAGTTTCATTTATGGGAACAGATTTGTTCTCCGGAATCACTTTTAAATTAATAAAAGGAGATAGAATTGGATTGATTGGAAAAAATGGAGCAGGAAAATCTACTTTATTAAAAGTTTTATCAAAAGATATTGAAAGTAGTGGTGGAACGCTAGCATTTGATAAAGATGTACGTATCGGATTTTTACGTCAGGATATTGATTTTGTTCAGGGAAGAACTATTTTAGAAGAAGCCTATCAAGCATTTACTGAAATTAAAGCAATAGAGTTAGATTTAGATGAGATAAACCGACAATTAGCTGAAAGAACCGATTATGAAAGTGAGTCGTATAATCAGTTAATTATTGATTTAAACGAAAAAACAGAACGTTACGAGTTACTAGGAGGTTACAATTATCAAGGCGAAACTGAAAAAATATTACAAGGTTTAGGGTTTCAACGAGAAGATTTTGATAAGTTGACAGATACCTTTTCTGGGGGTTGGCGTATGCGTATTGAGTTAGCAAAACTACTTTTACAGAATAATGATATCTTATTACTCGATGAGCCTACCAACCACTTAGATATCGAGTCGATTATTTGGTTAGAAAACTTCTTAAAAAACTATGCTGGAGCTATTGTGTTGGTATCGCATGATAAGATGTTTTTAGACAATGTAACTAACCGAACGATAGAAATTTCGTTAGGTCAAATTTACGATTATAAAAAACCGTATTCTGAGTTTTTAAAACTACGAGCTGAAATTAAAGAAAAGCAGTTACAAACGCAGAAAAATCAGCAAAAGGAAATAGAGCATACCGAAAAACTAATTGAGAAATTCCGTGCGAAGGCGAGCAAAGCTTCCATGGCACAATCGCTAATTAAAAAATTAGAAAAAGTTGAGCGTATTGAGGTAGATCAAGATGATAATTCAGTAATGAATGTTCGTTTTGCCATATCAAAAGAACCTGGTAAAATTATTGTTGAAGCTGAAAATTTAACCAAGAATTACGGAGAAAAAGAGGTCTTAAAAGATGTAGATTTGTTGATTGAGCGCAATAGTAGAATCGCTTTTGTAGGACAAAACGGACAAGGAAAATCTACGTTAGCTAAAATGATGGTGGGAGAAATTCCATTTGAAGGAGATTTAAAACTAGGGCATAATGTTGAAATAGGTTATTTTGCACAGAATCAGTCGGAAGAATTACCAGCAGAGAAAACGGTACTAGAAATTATGGAAGATGCTGCTACGGATAGTAACCGAATGCGTGTACGAGATATGTTAGGTTCGTTTTTGTTTGGTGGAGAAGCGGTAGATAAGAAAGCCAAAGTGCTATCAGGAGGTGAGCGAAACCGTTTGGCGTTGTGTAAGTTATTGCTATCGCCATTTAATGTGTTAATAATGGATGAGCCTACCAACCACTTAGATATTGCTTCTAAAAATGTATTAAAAAAAGCACTACAAAACTTTGATGGAACGTTAATAGTAGTATCTCACGACCGTGATTTTTTACAAGGATTAACCACCACGGTTTACGGATTTAAAGACCGTGAAATAAAAGAATATTTAGGAGATATCGATTACTTCTTAGAGCAACACAAAATGGAAAGTTTGCGTGATGCTGAGAAAAAAACGGTAGTAACCAAAGAAAAAGATACTTCTAAAAAAGAAGCCTATCAATTATCGAGAGAGCAAGAAAAAGAGCTAAAAAAGCTAAAAAACAAGCTTAATAAAATTGAAACGCAAATCGCAAATTTAGAAGCTGAAATAGAAAAAATAGATTTAGAATTAGCTCAGAATTACGATGAAGTATCTTCACGTCCTAACTTTTTTGAAAACTACAAAGCAAAAAAAGCCAAAGTAGATAAACTCATGGAAGAATGGGAACAAGTTGAGAAGCAGTTAGTTGATTTTTAATATTAAGAATAAAAGCAAAAACTTGTTTTTTACCTCAGTTCTTTGTTGTGCGTAGTTTTTTTATTTAGTTATTCTATTTTTTAAATCCATTTGTCCGTGTAAAATTCTCGTAATTTCAATCGGTAGGTTAATTCGCTTTCGGTAAAAAATGATATGTCGGCTTGTTTTAAGTCCGAATAAGTCATTGGTTATTCCTTCGTAATTTTTTCCTAAATCAGGATTATTAGCAATATATTGGCAACTATCTAATAGTAAGTTATAATATCTGTCAGCTTGTTGTTCAGACCACTTTTCAATTGTGTATTCCCAAATTCCAGTCAAATCTTCAATAGCTTTGTTAGTCAGTTCATATTTAGCCATTCTTTTTATGTCTAGCTTTTAATTCCTGAAGATGTTTCTCTGGGTCAAAATCGTGTGCAATTCCGCTATCAATTCCTTCTTGTATTGCATTTTTCAAAGCGATTACTTTACTTTCTTCGTTTTCTAAAAGCCGAAGTCCAGCTCTAACTACTTCACTTACATTTTTATATCGTCCAGCTGAAACTTGGCTACTTACAAATTGGTCAAAATAATTTCCGAGTGATATTGATGTGTTCTTACTCATAATTCAAATATTTACTCAAAAGTACCAAAAATTGGTAAGTTTTCCAAGTTACACCTAACTACTCTGTATAGCATCTATGAAAAAGCAGTAAGTTGAGCATCTTTAAAGTAGATAAGCAACACAAATTAACCTTGTTAAAGAGCATTCCAAGGATGGGTGTAAAGACAGCTTTATTTTTAATAATTGTAACCGATGGTTTTAAAAAGTTTGAGAACGCATCACAACTTTGTAGTTATGTAGGAATTACACCAACTATAAGGGAGTCATGAAGCAGTAGAAGCAGGATAAGTAAAATAGGAAATCAAAAACTACGAAATTTATTATTTATGTGCAGTTTTAATGCGTGCAAATATAACAAGGCCTGTAAAGCTATTTATGACCGAATAGTAGCCAAGGGAAAGAGTAAAAAGTTAGCATTAATAGCCGTGTATAATAAACTATTAAAGCAAGCATTTGCTATCGCAAAATCAGGGCTAACCTATGATAATAATTATAGAAGTATTTTAGTGAAAAGTTAATGAGTTTTTACTTGTTTTTTACCTCAGTTCTTTGTTGTAGGTAGTTTTTTATACTCGAACTAATCTTAATAATGGTTCAAATGCATAAAGGGCTGGTCTTCTTCCTGAAGATTCTTCTATTGTTCTTAGAAGTTCTTTATCAAGTAGCATTCTTGTAAATCTAGCCGCAGTTGGTCCTGGTATTCCGCTTTTTGAAGTGAATCTATTATTCCTAAATATTGGATTTGTGAAAATATAATCCAATGCATTTACGCTCCATTTTGAAGATAAAGTATCAGAAAAAACATGTTTCATTTCTTCGTATAAATTTTTTATACTTTCAGCTATTTCTAAATTTCTAATTGCTTGTTTTTCAATTGCATTTAAAAAGAAAATACACCACGATTCCCAATCGTCATTTTCTGATACGTTCCTCATAGTATCAATATATTGATCTTTATGTTCTTCTAAATATCCACTTACATAAAAATGAGGTTCTGAAATTGTACCAGATGACCATAATAGTAGTGTAATTAACATGCGTCCAATTCTTCCATTTCCATCTTGAAAGGGGTGAAGTGCTTCAAATTCAAGATGCATTAAAGCCGTTTTTAATTAATATAGGGTCTGAACTTTCCTTTATATATGTAAATAATTGTTCCAATCCATCATTTAATTTTTCAGGACTTATTGGTGTAAATAGGACTTTCTGTTTTATTTTGTCAGCTAAATAGTTTTGTTCAATTTTGTATTGTCCTGGTGCTTTTTGAGCACCTCTTCCAAAGGATAATAATTGTTGGTGTAGAGTTTTTATTAAATGTTGAGATAATGGGTATCCATCTATCATTGCTTTTTGTGCATTTAAAAGAGCTCGTTGGTATAAGATTGTCTCAAATACTTCAGAGCGAACATTTTTTGCTTCTTCTGAATCATTTTCACTATCAGCTTCAAACTTTAGAATTTCATCCATTGTACTAATTGTTCCTTCCATTCTAGAAGAAATTACTGCTTCTTGATTTCTCAATGGCGCTAGTAAAATTTCGCTGTTATGCATGTTTTTAAGCATTTGGTCATATCGAGCTAAAGCATCTGTTGCTTTTAATAATGAATTAACAATTTTACCATAATTTAATTCTTTTGGCGGAAACTTGTCATAGTGATATTGTAGGCTTCCCAAAAAATAGGACAGTTAATAATTCGAATTTACTAACTTTAAATTCAAACTGTCACAATGAAAAACAGCAAATTTAGCGAGAGCCAGATTATTAAAGCTCTTAAGGAAAATGAACAAGGAAGATCCGTTGGTGATTTATCTAGAGAATTAGGAATTGATAAAAGCACGTTCTACTATTGGCGTAAGAAGTATGGAGGTATGGAACAGCAGCAGCTTAAGCGTTTAAAAGAGCTTGAAGAAGAAAATAATAAACTCAAACAGATGTATGCCGATGTGAGTCTTGATAATAAGATGCTCAAGGATGTATTGTCAAAAAAGTTCTAAAGCCTTCCGACAAGAGAGTTCGTGTGAAGTATCTTATCAAAACGTTCGCAGTTCCCATTATCCGTGCCTGTCAAGTTGTAGGACTGAGTAGGTCGATGTGGTATTACCAAAGTAAGAAAGATGATAGCGAGGTTATTGATAAACTAACAGTGTTAGCGGAATCATACCCAACTAGAGGTTTTGATGAATATTATTACAAGATCCGTCGTGAAGGCTTAAAATGGAACAGAAAACGAGTGTTACGTGTGTACCGCGAAATGAAACTCAGTCTACGCCGTAAACATAAAAAACGTTTGGTCAAACGAATAAAACAACCTTTGGAAGCACCTTCGTCACTGAATGAGTGTTGGAGTATGGATTTTATGAGCGATGTGCTTACCGATGGCAGAAAGTTGCGGGTATTTAATGTTATAGATGATTGTAACCGTGAAGCTCTAGCAATAGATGCAGGACTTTCTTATCCTGCGAGAGCTGTAATTGAAACATTGGAGCGTTTAAAAGATGAAATAGGAGCACCTAAATACGTGAGGTGCGATAACGGTCCGGAGTTTACCTCCAAAACTTTTATGAACTGGTGCAAAAAGAACTTTATAGAAATTAAATATACACAACCAGGGAAGCCAATGCAAAACGGATA
>NZ_JAUORH010000019.1 GCF_030547425.1 Tenacibaculum sp. 1_MG-2023
TTTTTACCTTCAAATTGTTCCATTTATCAGTATTTTAAAGCAAAAAAATACAGATTTTAAATTAATAAGTCAATAATATTTTTTTTAAACGCTTATTATTTATTTAGAATATTTTAACAATATCTACAAAACAATACTAACTTATACAACAAAACAATGCTTTTTTAGTAAAGTAACCATAAACTTATGGTATAAAACAAAAAAACTCCAAACTGTTATTTGGAGTTTTCTTTTGTAAGCTAAGTACTATAAAAGTGTATTAAAAATACTGGCTAACCTCTGTATCAGTATCTAACTCCTCAGCTTCCTTTCCTTGTTTAAATAAACGTGCGGTGTAAGTTCCTCGTAATACAATTGAATCTCCGTTAACCTCTAGCCAGCTACCTTCGCGTAACCCAAGCACAGGTGTTTCATTAAATATATGATACTCTTTAATACGTGTTTCACGCGTTTCACCCATGTGCGTAGAATTAGGATTTGGGTCTAAATAATGTGCGTTAATATTAAACGGAATAAACCCTAAGGTTTTAAAACTTGGTGGGTACACAATAGGCATATCGTTCGTATTCATCATCGTTACTCCACAAATATTACTTCCTGCACTGGTACCTAAATACGGAGTTCCGTTTTCAACCGCTGTAGTTAAATCAGAAAGTATATCGTTTTTATATAGTTGATTTACCAACTCAAACGTATTACCTCCTCCTGTAAAAATAGCCTCCGCTTGCTGAACAGCTTCCTTCGGATTATCAAACTCATGGATACCTACAACTTTTTTATCAATAGTTGCAAAAGCCTTACGAGCTACAGAGGTATATTCATCGTAGGTTTTTCCGCTTGCTCGTGCATACGGTATAAATAATATGGTAGAGGCTTCTTTAAAAAAGTTAGTTAAGGTTGGTAAAATATATGCTAAGTATCCACTTCCATGAACGGTAGATGTGCTTGCTATAAGTAGTTTTTTCATTTGTTTACTATCTATTTAAGTTTAATTAGTGTGAGTTTTAACTCCTCAAAATCAATCTTTCATTATGCTTTATATACTTCAAATTAACAAAAATTTACCATGTCCTTAAAACATTTTTAAGACAAGTAGGTAGTTTATTTGTGATATGAGAAAATTGTTACTTGTTCTTTTTACCATAACTACCTGTGCTATAATTGCTCAAAACACCCCTAAAATTATTACGGGTACTGTGTTTATAGATAGTATTGCTACCCAAGATGTACATATTATTAATAAAAAACTAACGCTTGGTGCTGTTTCTAATGAAAACGGACGCTTTGAAATTTTAGCTTCTGAAAACAACACCTTATTAGTTTCTCACTTAAACCTAGAGTTTAAAGAGGTTACCATTACCCAAGAGCATATAAAAACTAAAAACATTGTAATTTTTGTTGATAGTAAAACGCACATGTTAGATGAGGTTGTGCTTGAAAAGCAAAGAAGTATTTTAGAAATTGATCCCGACATTCTTAACAACGCCCCTGTTGTAAATGCTAAAACCTTAAAACTACCTTATGCCAACGTTATACAACCAAAAGGTGAAAAAACAGTAAAGATAGAATCGGGTTTAGCTATTAGTGTAACGGGACTTATAAATGCACTTAACGGAACAAACAAACGAAAAAAACAATTAAAAAAGATTACTATTGAAGATAGAAATATTGAAAAAATTAGAAAACACTTTACAGATGGCTTTTTTATACGTCAACTAAAAATAAAGAAAGAAAACATCAATCAATTTTTACAAGCCTGTATTTCTAAAGGAATTATAAACCTATATAATAAAGACAAAGTATTAGAACTTACTGCGGTTTTAATTGAAAATAGTAAATCTTCCCCTTACCTACTAGAAAATGAAACTATAAGAGTTACCAAAAAATAATTGCATGATTAAACAACTACCCATCACACTTTTACTACTAATTACTTTAGGAGCTACGGCTCAACAAAAACGAAAATTCGTTTACGGAACTTTAAATGATGAGCTTGGTGCTATACCCAACGCTCATATTATCAACCTAAATACCCAACAAGGTACATTTAGTACCGACTTTGGTAAATTTAGAATTTTAGCAAAACCTAACGATACTTTACAAATATCTTTTGTAGGATACGAAACCAAAAAAATTAAGCTTACCCATATTCATTTTGGAATACAAGAAAATAAAATTACCCTAGTTAAAGTTCCTTTTGAATTGGATGAAGTGGAAGTAAAAAAACACAACTTAATAGGTTCACTTGCTATTGATGCTAAACAAACACCTAAAGATATTGGTATGGAAAAAGCTAAAAAGGCTATTGATTTTTCTATGATTGATTTTCAAGACCCTATTATTATGCCTATTGATGAGATTGATAAAATGGGGGTTCCTAATATGAGAAAAGTAACTGACCCTACTGCTAAATTTGCTGGTGTTGGAGGCGCAATTAGTTTAGGAAAAGATAGTTATTCTGAACAACTAAAAAGAACCCGAAAAACAATACAGTTTAAAGAGAATTTTCCTAAAATGCTCCTCTCAGCATTTGGAGAGTCCTTCTTTTTTAAAGAGCTTAACATACCTAAAGACAAGTATCTTCATTTTTTAGAATATTGCAATCCACTAGAAATAGAAAAATTATATAAACAAAAACAACTTTTGAAAGTGATTGCTATCTTACAACAAGAAAGTAAGAGTTATTTAAAAGTAATTAGTAACTAAACACATGAAAAATATACTCCCTTCAATTATTTGTCTGTTTTTTATAATAATAGCTACAGCACAAGAAAGTAGAAAATTCTTTTACGCTACCATACAAGATGAAGTAAGCACTATTTCTAACGCACATATTATTAACTTAAATACTAAGCAAGGAACTTTTACTGATAATAATGGTGATTTTAGAATTTTAGCGAAACCTAACGATACTTTACAAGTTACATTCGTAGGTTATGAAACCAAAAATTTTGTGGTAGGTGTTAATCACTTCGGGATACAAGAAAATAGTATCCTACTAAAAAAAGTACCTATTGAGCTGGATGAAGTTGAGGTAAAAAAACATAATTTGCTTGGGTATATTTCTTCTGATTCAAAACATATAAAATCTGAAAAAGTAATCAATGCCGAAACATTAAAACTGCCTTATGCAGGTTCTAGAATACTTACCCCTGCCGAAAGAAGGCTACATACTGCTACAACAAGTTATGGAGGAATAATACCTGTAGATCTATTGCTAAATTGGATGTCTGGAAGATTAAAAAAATTAAAAAAACTTAAGGCTATTGAAGACAAAGAAAAAAGAATAGAAAACATACGCAGTAATTACCACATACTCATTCAACACGAACTAAACATACTAAAAGAAGATATTGACAGGTTTATTTATTTTGCTGAATCAGCAGATAACTTCACTCCTTTTTACCTACATAATGAGGTTACAATGGTAGAATTTTTACAAAAGAAATCAGACGAATTTAAAAAACTTAATCCTAAAAAATACAATTAACACCTCTTCCCTACCTAGTTATTTTGGTAACGCTTTTTTAAAATATTTTGTACCTTTAGGTGTAACTAATCTAACCTAATAAAGTACCATGAAAAAAGCTCTAATTGTCTTATTATTTTTATCTCAACTAGTATTCGCACAAGAAGAACGAAAAACACTTTTTGGAATTGTTTATGATGAAAATGGTGTGTTAGAAAATGCTCATATTGTTAACTTTTCAACAAATCAAGCTACGTTTTCTAACGAGAATGGAGAATACAGACTTTTTGCTAGACCTACAGATTCTATTAGATATAGTAGTATAGGTTATAAAATCATTTATGAAAAACTAACTAAAGCCGACTTTAATACCTACAGAAAAAGGACTACTCTTGAAAAACAAAATTATGAACTAGATGAAGTTTTATTAAGAAATAACGAACTATCAGGTGAACTTGCCAAAGACCTTAGAAAGGTAAAGCGTGATAAAAACTTAGAAATAGCAAATAAAGCTACCGACTTTTCAAATGTTAATTACAGTAATTACCATTCAGACGATTATATAAGTAAACACGTAAAGCCCAATGTGGTTAGAGTTGACCCTACAAAAGCTTTTGAAGGTATGGGAACCACTAATACATTTCCTGTGAAAGACTCAGAAAAACTATGGAAACTTCGTAAAGAGCTAGCTTTTAAAGAAAATATGCCTGCTAAATTACTTAATGAATTAGGAGAAGACTTCTTTTTTGTTGAACTTAAAATTCCTGTTGATAAATATTATCACTTTTTAGAATATTGTAATCCGTTAGGAATAGAAAAACTATATCAAGACCGTGAAGTGTTAAAAGTTATTAAAACCTTTAGAAAAGAACATACAGGGTACCTTAAACTTATTGGAAAAGACTAATTTGGCGCAATAATTGACCTTTACCAACCATGAAAAAACTTTTTGTCTTCTTATTAGTACTTCCCTTACTATCGTTCACTCTCCATAAATACTATGTTGCGTTAACTGAAATTGAATACAGAGAAGATACTCAAAGCGTACAAATGATTATGAATGTTTTTATGGATGATATTGAGCTCGCTATAAATAAAGATTACAACACCAACCTACAAATTGCTACTAAAAACGAGTTACCATCTATTAACGAATATTATTACAAATACTTAAAAACTCATTTTAAAGTAACTATTAATAATAAAGAAGCAGTCTATAAATTTATAGGGAAAGAATACGACGGAAATATTGTTTACTTTTATTTAGAAATAGAAAATGTTTCACTACCTAAGTCAATAAAAATAGAAAACGATATTTTAGTAGATCACTTCCCTGATCAACAAAACCTTATTAAAGCAACTGTTAAAAAGGAGCGTAAAAGTTTGTTTTTATCGAGCGATAATGATAAAGGTTTGTTAAATTTTAAATAAAGCTTCTTTTTTAGTAATAAGATTTCATTAACTTTCCGCTTATTTATTCAAAAACTAATAAGCATATAATGAGAAAATATTCTACGCTATTATTTTCAGCGCTCTTTGTATCAGCTTCTTTATTTGCCCAAGAAGCTCCTAAAAAAGAACGTCAACAAGGTCACACCGACCAAAACAAATTTCGACAATTAAAAGATGTATTAGCAACTCCTAACGATCAACGTACAGCATCAGGAGCGCCAGGTCATGCATACACACAACAAAAAGTTGACTATGTAATGAACTTACGCTTAGATGAAGCTACAGATAGACTGTATGGAGATGAAGATATTACGTACCACAACAACTCTAAAGACCATTTAGAGTATTTATGGTTACAGTTAGATCAAAATATGCGAGCTCCAGATTCTAAATCTCCATTAGCAGAATCTAATGCAGCAAGAAGTTTTCAAACTCCTGATAAGTTTGTGAGTGACAATATGGATAAACCAAAAGCATTTGGTTTTAATATTGAAGCCGTAAAATATGCTGATGGTAGAGATTTACCTCATACTATTAACCGCACGATGATGCGTATTAACTTACCTAAACCATTAGCTCCTGGTGAAGTTTTTAAATTCAAGATAAAGTGGAACTACTTAATTAACAATTCTGTTAAAGACGGTGGTCGTTCTGGTTTTGAATCTTTTCCTGACGGAAATAAAAACTATACTATTGCTCAATTTTTTCCAAGATTATGTGTGTACAACAATGTTGAAGGATGGCAAAACATGCAGTTTTGGGGGCGTAGTGAATGGGCTTTAGAATTTGGTGATTACGATGTGAAAATTACTGTTCCTGCCGATCATGTTTTAGAGGCTACTGGTGAATTACAAAACGAAAAAGAGGTATTAAGTAGAGAACAACGTAAACGTCTTGAAAAAGCTAGAAAGTCTTTTAAAGATCCAGTATTTATTGTTACCCAAAAAGAAGCTGAAGAAAACGAAAAACAAAGAACTACTAAAACTAAAACTTGGCACTTTAAAGCTAACAAAGTACGTGACTTTGCTTTTGCTTCATCAAGAAAATATATTTGGGATGCTATGGCTGTAAATATTAACGGTAAAACTATTATGGCGCTGTCTTTATACCCAAAAGAAGGAAACCCGCTATGGGAAGAGCACTCTACTCGTGTTGTTGCTAATACATTAGAAGAGTATTCTAAAATGACTTTTGATTATCCATACTCTAAAGCAGTATCAATACACGCTAAGCGTCAAGGAATGGAGTATCCTATGATTTGTTTTAACTACGGACGTCCAAATCCTGATGGAACGTATTCTGATAGAGTTAAAAATGGAATGATTGGAGTAATTACTCATGAGGTTGGTCATAACTTCTTCCCTATGATTGTAAACTCTGACGAGCGTCAGTGGACTTGGATGGATGAAGGTTTAAACTCATTTGTTGAAATTTTAGCGGAGTTAGACTACGACCCAAACTTTAACACAGGTAACTTACCTAAAGATATTGTTCGTTACATGAGTTTAGATCAAGATAGGTTAAGCCCTATTATGTCTCAAGGTGATTATGTACATAATTTCGGACCTAATGCTTACACAAAACCAGCTGCTGGTTTATACATGTTGCGTCAAACAATTATGGGACCAGAGTTATTTGACTATGCTTTTAGAACATACTCTAAAAGATGGATGTTTAAGCACCCTACCCCTGCCGATTTCTTTAGAACAATGGAAGATGCTTCTGGTATGGATTTAGACTGGTTTTGGAGAGGTTGGTTCTACACCACTGATTATACTGACATTGGAATTAAAGAGGTTAAGCCTTTATATTTAACCAATAAGCCAAACGAAGAATCTAAAAAAATGCAACAGCAATATCCTTCGTACTTTTCTAAATTAGGTAAGTTAGTTTATTTAACTACTAAGAAGGAAGATGTTAATAAATCTGAAATAGAAGCATACATTAATAGTTTACCTTCAGACAAAAAAGCCAATTTAAAAGATATACCTAATTACATTTATCAAGTTGAGTTTGAAAAACCAGGTGGTTTAGTGATGCCTATTATTGTGGAATTAACGTATGCTGATGGTTCTAAAAAACGTGAAACGTTCCCTGCTCAAATTTGGAAAAGAAATGAGCATAAAGTAAAAAGAGTATTTACTTCTACTCAAGAAATTAAAAGTATTGTTGTAGATCCTGATTTAGAAACTGCCGATATTGATACCTCAAATAACAGTTGGCCTAAACAAACAACAAACAAGTTTGATGCTTTTAAAAAGAAAGCTAAAAACTAATTATATTTTTATTTTAACCTAACAAAAAAGCAGCCTATAGGCTGCTTTTTTATTGCTATTATTTTAACTATTTGCTAAATAACTTATTTACTTCTTCATATGTAAGTAATTTAGAAACTGTCATAATATCTGGATCTCTACTTACATACTGTTGAATTTGTAACATTACAACTCCATCAACTTTAGTATATTTTAACCAGATTACATCTCCATTTGCTTTAATTTTATACGGGTCTCTAGGATTTTCTTCAAAACCTTTTACAATTATTTGATGTAACTTTTCTACATCATTATCTAAGTTTTTAAATGAGAAATGAACATATTCATGGATAGGGTCATTAATGTTCTTATAATAAAAGTTATAAGCTTTATCTCCTATTTTCTCTAAGTAAACGTATTCTATTTTTCCTACTATTTCAGTTTTAGTAGTTTCAATAAATTCAATTTGAGAGTACGAGGCCACAGAAAATAAAAGACCTGCTAATAAAAAAAGTTTTTTCATGAAATTTAAGGGTTTACGTTTGATATTATTTTTAATTTTTAAATATAACTAAAACAACAACGCTTTTTACCCATAAAAAGTATTTTTATCTAATTACTTATTCCTTAAAACACTTTTTAAAAAAAATCTTTAATTAAAAAATAATTTTAAAATTTGACTCGCTAAACACTAGTACCTTATAAATCATTAAAAAAGAAGTAAACAACCAACTCTTTAATAGCTAAATTCTTTAAATATTTTTTATTTTGCAGTTCATATTAATTTATAATCCCTCTAAAAATCATGTCTAAACAAGTTTCGCTTCTCTTCTTAGTGATTTTTACTTGCATTGTATCTTATTCTCAAACAAAAAAAGAATATAACAAGAGTGATTTAGAAAATTTTAAAAAAAAGTTCTACCTCAATAGAGAAATTGGTGTTGATAGTTCTCTATACTATATGGACAGGCTTTTACAAAGCGATGATGTTGCTTATAAAACATTTGGATATGCTGCTACAGAATATTTAAAAGTAAGAGAAAAACAGCCTATAAACATTCCTTTTAAAGATAGTATAAACAAGTATCTACCCAAGATAGCTAAAACCAATAAAAACTTTCCCTTACTATTCGATATCCATATATTATTAGGTAATTCTGATAAAAGAAAAAAGTTAATTAAATCTGCTTTACAAAATTATATAGCAGCTGAAAACTACGCTTTTTTAGCTGAAGATATTGAGCGAACTATTAAAATAAAAGGTAATATAGCGCTTATTTATCAAGATATGGGAGAGTTAGATAAAGCTCTTAATAAGGCAAAAGAAACTCTTGAACTTATAGAAATTAATAAAGAAGCTCTTTCAAATAAATATTATAGTAGTAAGTATAAAAGAATGTTTAATGTTGCTGCCATCTACGCTACTTTGTATAAAAACGATAAAGAAAGGCAACAGTATGCGGACTCTTCTTTACATTACTATAATTCCATACTAAAAACAAAAGAGTTCAATCTTAATAACTACTACACTGGCAAAGTTTATTACGGAAAAGGGACTATTTATACTTTAAAAGAAGAATATTCTAAAGCCAGTTCTTTCCTTGAAAAAAGCTTAGAATTATTTGAAAAAAGTAAATCACAATCATACTTATATAAAGGCTATTATAATAATGCCTATAATTATTATATGTCTAATAAGCTAAACAAAGCAAAAGAGAACTTTCTAAAGGTTTTAAAAATAAAAAAAGACACAATTCTAGATTACAATTATTTACATACACATTACTATCTTTCTAAAATTCATTCTAAGCAAAATAAAATAGACTCTGCTAAATACCATTTAAACACTTTTATTATTGATTATGATAAACTTACTTCAAGAAAAAAACAGCAAATCAATGGAGCTTACAAGATTGATCTTGATAAAAAAATAAAAGAGTTAAAAGAATTAAAAGAATACATTGCTAACAAAAGTTCTTATTACAGAACAATTTTTATAATACTAATCCTCATTCTATTAATTATTAGCTTCTTAGTTGTTAAAAACTCTAAAGAAAAAAGAAAAGCTA
Organism: Tenacibaculum sp. 1_MG-2023; assembly: GCF_030547425.1. Lineage (GTDB taxonomy): Bacteria > Bacteroidota > Bacteroidia > Flavobacteriales > Flavobacteriaceae > Polaribacter. The sequence continues at coordinate 9,246 of NZ_JAUORH010000019.1, forward strand.
ATGAAAAACTAGATGAATTATTAGCAAAAATCTCAAAAAAAGAAGATTTAAATGAAAAATCTTTTTCATCACCTAATCCAGTAAAAATAAAAGATGAACAACATCAACAAATTATTAACGGTTTATTAAAAATAGAGGAGAAAAAATACTTTTTAAAAGAAGAGTTTAACCTGTATAATGCGGCTAAAAAAATAGGCACTAATACTACCTACTTATCAAAAATTATTAAAGATTATAAAAAAATGAGCTTTAATGATTATACAAATGAGTTACGAATTAATTATATTATTGGGGTATTAAGCAATGACAAGAAAGTGAGATCATATACAACTCAAGCTATTGGAGAAATAGCTGGATACAAGAACTCTAAGTCCTTTACTCGAATTTTTAAAAAACATATAGGTATAACTCCTTATCAATTTATAGAAAAAATTAATAAAGAGTTATAATGTTATAATTATTTGTAAATACTAAAAACTTTGTACTCATAGCATTTATCTTTACTATCATCTCCAGGAGGTGGTGGTAAACAATCTTCTTCTCCATCTGTATCAGGTCCGCCAAATACTTCTGTATTTAATTTTGCAATTGGGTCTCCTGCAAATATTTTAAATTTTTCTTCTGATGTTAATTCATACTTCATTAACGACTCAATAGATAAGTACTTCATAAGTTTTAATTTTTCAGTTTAGGTAAAGTTAATTTTTTTATCTGTTGTTTTTCTTTTTATCACCCCCACCCTTAAACAAAACAAATAAAACACTAACAAACAGCAATTTAACTATAAATTAATAGTGACATTTTTTTAAAATAGTACCTGCTTTTTTCTTAAATAGTCACTTAATACTCTTCTTTTCCTCTCCTAATCTCCCAATATTTGTAATACATAATTCTTAAATGCCGAACCTGAAAAGCATATAAATAGAGTAAGGAAAATTAAAATTAAGCAACCATGTTAAAATCAATTTCAAGCTTAGGAAACGTTTTGAATAAATCAGAACAAAGAGAAATCAATGGAGGTCAAATTACTTGTCCTAGAGGAACTTTTTTAAAATGTAATTGGATAAGGTGTTGGTGTGAACCTGAATATGTTGAAGAACCTATTGAAGACTTTGATCATTAAAAACTAATAACTAAAACTAATTAATTATGTTAAAGTCAATTTCAAATTTAGGTAATGTTTTAAATAAAACAGAACAAGTAGCTATTAATGGAGGTCAAATTTCATGCCCAAGAGGTCAAGTACTAAGATGTAACTGGTTAGGCTGTTGGTGTGAAGCTGAAATAGATGATACGCCAGAAGAATTTAAAAAATAGATATTCCGTATTGTATAACAACCAGTGTATCTTTTAGGATATACTGGTTGTTTTTATTTTTAAAGTTTACGTTAAGCTTAAAACTTTTACACTAATTTCTTAGCATTTTTAACTTTTTGCTTAGTAAGTGCAATATCAATTACTTCGCTCATGTCAGTTACATAATGGAATGTTAACCCTTTTAAGTAACTTTCTTTTATTTCTTCTATATCTCTTTTATTATCAACACACAAAATAATTTCTTTAATATTAGCTCGTTTCGCTGCTAATATTTTTTCTTTAATTCCGCCTACAGGCAACACTTTACCACGTAACGTAATTTCACCAGTCATTGCTAGCTTATTTTTCACCTTACGTTGCGTAAATACAGATACTAATGATGTTAACATTGTAATACCTGCACTTGGTCCGTCTTTTGGAGTAGCACCTTCTGGTACATGAATATGTACATCATATTTATCTAACACTTCAGGGTTAATACCAAACTCTTCAGCATTAGATTTTATATATTTCATGGCAATGGTTGATGATTCTTTCATAACCGTACCTAAATTACCTGTAATAGAAAGGTTTCCTTTTCCTTTAGAAATGATAGACTCTATAAATAATATATCTCCTCCAACACTCGTCCAAGCTAATCCAGTAACCACACCTGCTACATCGTTATTTTCGTATTTATCACGTTCTAAACGTGCAGGTCCTAAAATAGTTTCTATATCTTCATTTGTCAAAACAACATTGTACTCCTCTTCCATTGCAATAGATTTTGCAGCAAAACGAACTACCTTTGCCACTTGTTTTTCTAAACCACGAACCCCAGATTCACGAGTATATCCTTCTACAATTTTCTCTATTTGCTTTTTACCAACTGTTAAGTGTTCTTTTGATAAACCGTGTTCTTTTAATTGTTTTGGAAACAAGTATTTTTTAGCTATCTCTACTTTTTCTTCAATAGTATAACCAGTTACATTAATAATTTCCATACGGTCACGTAATGCCCATGGAATCTGACTTATATTATTTGCTGTAGCTATAAATAATACTTTAGAAAGATCGTATCCTACTTCTAAATAGTTATCATAAAACGCTGTATTTTGCTCTGGGTCTAACACCTCTAACATTGCTGAAGAAGGATCTCCTTGATGACTTTGACTTAATTTATCTATTTCATCTAATACAAATACTGGATTTGAAGTTCCTGCTTTTTTGATATTCTGAATTAAACGTCCTGGCATCGCTCCAATATACGTTTTACGATGTCCGCGAATTTCAGCTTCATCACGTAAACCACCTAAAGACATACGTACATATTTGCGACCTAATGCTTCTGCAACCGATTTACCTAACGATGTTTTACCTACTCCTGGAGGACCATACAAGCAAATAATTGGCGACTTCATATCTCCACGTAATTTTAAAACAGCTAAATGTTCTATAATACGTTCTTTTACTTTTTCTAAACCGAAATGGTCTCTATCCAGTATTTTTTGAGCTCTTTTTAAGTCAAACTTATCTTTAGAATATTCGCCCCAAGGCAACTCTAACATTAACTCTAAATAGTTACGTTGCACACCGTATTCTGCCATTTGAGGATTCATACGCTTTAAACGACTTAACTCTTTATCAAAAGTTTCACCAACCTCTTTACTCCATTTTTTTGACTTTGCCTTAGTACGCATTTCATCTAGCTCTTGCTCATGAGAAACACCACCTAGTTCATCTTGAATGGTTTTTAATTGTTGGTTTAAATAATACTCACGTTGTTGCTGGTCTAAATCAGAACGTGTTTTAGACTGAATATCGTTACGTAACTGTAGTTTTTGAAGCTCTTTATCTAAATTCTTTAAAGTTAACAACGCACGTTCTTTTAAGTTGTCTTTCTCTAACAATACTTGTTTTTGCGCTACGCTTAACTCCATATTTGATGAAATAAAATTCACCAAAAACGAACTAGATTGAATATTTTTTATAGCAAATGATGCTTCTGAAGGCAACATTGGGTTTTCTTTAATTACCTCTAATGCTAAATCTTTAATCGATTCGATAATTGCATCAAATTCTTTTTGATCGTCAACTTCTCGTTCATCAACAGCTTCTTTTACCTTTGCTTTTAAATAAGGCTGTTCTTGCGTAATTTCTTCTATTTCAAAACGCTTCTTACCTTGAATAATAACCGTTGTGTTACCATCAGGCATTTTTAACACACGTAATATTTGTGCTACGACACCTGTTTGATAAATATCATCTAACCCAGGATCTTCAACTTCGCTATTTCTTTGTGCAACTACTCCAACAACTTTATCTCCTTTATTTGCATCTTTAATTAACTGAATAGATTTATCTCTACCTGCAGTAATTGGTATCACAACTCCAGGAAATAATACTGTATTACGTAACGGAAGAATTGGTAACTCTTCAGGAATACTTTCTCTATTTATTAATTCTTCATCTTCTGGTGTTAATAATGGAATTAATTCTGAATCTTCATTAAAAACATCTTGAAGCGACAAATTGTCTAAATGTAATATTTTTGATTTGCTCATATCTTACTTATTCTGTCATAGTGGCACTTTAATTTTTTCACTTCAAAGAAAACCACTTTTTTAAAATCATAAACTACTGATAAACAAAAGAATACAATCATCTTTATACTTATCTTACTATCTATATTTCAATTCTTATGCCAACAAAAGCTATAAATAACTTAAATTGTAACTTATTTTATTCCGAGTCGTCTTACTAATATCGTTTTCAATAAAAACTAACCAAAAAATGAAAATTAAACTTTTATTCCTTTCCTTTATACTAGTATTTGCTAGTTGTACTTCTAAATCAAACTCCCCAGAATTTATAAAAAAAGCCGCTGGACGCTATTATTTTAATGCTGATGAAATTATAGAAGTTACTTTTAATGAAAATAACAAATTACTCATAAAATGGCGTAATCAAAATTTAGAGCCTTTAAAAGTTAATGATTCTTCTTTTTATGTTCGAGAATTGAATGAAAAACTAATTTTTAATACTTCTCATAATAAAATTGAATTGGCTGAAAAACGTGAACATGAAGGTAAAAAATATGTATTTAAAAAATTAAAAAAAGGAGAAAAAACACCAAGCGAACATTTGGCTGATGGTAATTTTGAAGCAGCTCTAAAAGGTTATAAAGCCATTAAAGTAAAAGACAGTTTAAACCCTGTAATCAGAGAACGAAATATGAATAGATTAGGATATCAATATCTTAGAAAAGACGAGTTTGAAAATGCCCTTAATGTTTTTAAAATTAATATTGAATTGTATCCTAACAGCTCAAATACTTATGATAGTACCGCTGATGCTTATACCAGAATGAAAGATACAGTGAACGCTATTGAATACTATAAAAAAGCTTTAGCTATTAACCCTGAAAACAGAAGCTCTAAGAGAAACTTAGAAAAACTGACTTTAAAGAAAGAGGAATAAATAATCTTGAAAGTTTTTTAAAGTAAAATTAACATCGCTATACCTACAAACACTACAATTTGCGCCCATTTTAAATATATTCCCACCTTTTTGTGCTGTTTAATGTAATTAGAAATTTTTCCTGCCAAAATAGCAATGGAAGAAAATATTAAAAAAGATGTTAAAATGAATAATCCTCCTAATACATAAAATTGGAGTACGTTTGACAAGCTGTCAGAAAACAAAAACTGTGGGAAAAACGCCAAAAAGAAAATTGTAACCTTGGGGTTTAGCACATTCATCCAAAAACCTGTTTTGAATAATTGTAATGTTGATTTTTTCTGAACATTATCCGTAGAAAAAGCAATTTTTGCATCGCTTTTATATACTTGAAAAGCTAAATACAGTAAATATCCTGCTCCAAATAGCTTGATGATGAAAAATAAATTCGGGTTTTGTTTGATGATTTCCGATACTCCAAAAGCCACCAAAGTTGTATGGATGATACATCCAGTCATTAAGCCAACAACCGTAGCTAACCCATATTTTTTACCATTGACGATACTTTGGGTTAACACAAAAATATTATCAGGTCCTGGTGAAAATGCTAAGGTAGCCGTAGCTAATACAAAAGATATAAGGGTTTCTAGCATAAATTAACTTTCAGCTAAAATAGCCTTATTGATTCTTTTTACCAAACTAGGTCCTTCGTAAATAAAACCTGTATAAATCTGTACTAAATCTGCACCTGCATTTAGCTTTTCTAAGGCATCTTTTTCAGAATGGATACCTCCTACCCCAATAATTGGAAATCCTTTGTTAGAGTTATCTGCTAAATATTGAATCACTCTCGTACTTCTATCTTTAACTGGTTGTCCACTTACACCTCCATTACCTATTTCTTGTAAACGTTCTTTAGAAGCTTTTAAATTATCTCTATTTACTGAGGTATTTGATGCTATTACTCCATCAATTTTAGTTTCAGCAATCAATTCAATAATTTCATCTAATTGTTGGTTGTTTAAGTCTGGAGCAATTTTTAATAGAATTGGTTTGCTTCGACTACTCTCAACAACCGATAATTCTTTACCAATCTTTTGCACCTCAGTGATTAATTCCTTTAAATAATCAGCATCTTCTAACTTTGCGTGACTCGATACATTTGGGCAGCTTACATTCAACACAAAATAATCTACATACGGGTGTAATCCTTTAAAACACGCTACATAGTCTTCTGTATAATTTTCGGGAGCTGTATTCGTATTCTTACCAATATTTCCTCCTATAATAATTTTTCCTTTGTTCTTTTTTAATTGTTCAATCGCTGCTGCTAACCCTTCATTATTAAATCCCATTCGGTTGATAATTCCTTTATCATCTTTTAAACGAAATAATCTTTTTTTCGGGTTTCCAATCTGACCTTTAGGCGTTACGGTACCAATTTCAACAAAACCAAATCCAAAATTAGCCAACTCATTATACAGTACTGCATTTTTATCAAATCCTGCTGCTAACCCTACAGGGTTTTTAAACGTTAATCCAAATAAATTACGTTCTAACTTTTTATCGTTTACTTGATACATTCCTCTAAAAATAGAAGACATTCCCGGTATTTTAGATAGAAACTTTACGAGTGAAAATGTAAAGTGGTGAATCTTTTCAGGATCAAAAAGGAAAAAAATTGGGCGAATCAGTAATTTATACATTAGTTTATTTTAAATGTTCTTTGTTAAATATAAAAAAAGCTCCAAAAATGGAGCTTCTGAATTATCGTAACACAGCGTCTAAATTCTTTTCGAATGTTTGCTGTAATTTCTGCATTATCTTATCTATTTGTTTATCTGCCAACGTTTTGTTTTCGTCTTGTAATACAAAACTTACTGCGTATGACTTTTTACCTTCTGGTAACTTGTCTCCTTCATACACATCAAACAAATCAACTTCTTTTAAAAGCTTTCTTTCTGATTGAAATGCTAAGTTATAAATTTCTTTGAACTCAACTTTATTATCAAGCAACAACGCTAAATCACGCTTCACAGCTGGGAATTTAGGTAAATCAGTTGCTTTTATGTTTCTGTTACCTACTAAACTTAAAATATTTTGCCAGTTAAAATCAGCAAATAATACTTCTTGTTTAATTGAAAATTCTTTTAAAATTGTTCTTTTAACAACTCCTAACTCTACTAATTTAGTTTTCCCTAAGCTTAACGTAATTCCTTCAGAAAACACATCTGATTTTGTTGGGGTGGTTTTTAACTTCTCAATTCCTAAACGACTTAATAAAGCTGTTACAACTCCTTTAACATAAAAGAAGTCTGATACTTGCGTAGCTACCTTCCAGCTATCTTGTGTTTTATTACCAGTAACAAATAACGTTAAATGCTTGTCTTCTTGGTATCCACTTTCGTATTTGTGATACGTTTTACCAAACTCGTAAAACTTTAATGAATTGTTCTTTCTGTTAATATTGTACGCTACAGATTCTAAACCACTAAATAGCAACGATTGACGCATTACTTTTAAGTCGTTACTTAACGGATTCAACATTTCAACGTTAAAATCAGCGTTTAAGTTCTCTGACAACTCAATATAATCAGCTTTCGTTAACGAATTCGCCATAGTTTCGTTAAAACCTAACGATGTTAACTGGTCTGCTACTATGTTTTCAATTTTTACGTCTTTATCACTATCAAAAGAAATTGACGTATTCAGTTTATGAGAAAACTCTATATTGTTATATCCGTAAACACGTAAGATTTCTTCAATAATATCAGCCTCACGTTGTACATCTACTCTATAAGAAGGTACCACTAACCCTAAACCAGCTTCAGTAACACTATTTATTTTAATATCTAGTGAAGCTAAAATCTTTTTAATGGTTTCTTTCGGAATTTCCTGACCTATTAATTTGTATGCATTATCAAATGATAAGAATACCTCAAAATCTTCCACCTTTACTGGGTAAAAATCTAAAATATCAGAAGACATTTTTCCTCCTGCATATTCTTCAATTAATAAAGCAGCACGCTTTAAAGCATATTTTGTCGTGTTAATATCAATTCCTCTTTCAAAACGGAAAGACGCATCGGTATTTAATCCGTGGCGTTTTGCTGTTTTTCTTACTGACACTGGATTAAAGTAAGCACTTTCTAAGAAAATAGAAGTAGTATGCTCTGTAACTCCTGATTGTGCTCCTCCAAACACCCCTCCAATACATAATGGATTATCATCTGCATCACAAATCATAATATCTTCAGAAGATAACTCTCTTTCTACATCATCTAGAGTAGTAAATTTTGTTCCTTCCTCTAAAGTTTTCACTACTACTTTGCCTCCTCTAATTTTAGAAGCATCAAAAGCGTGTAGTGGTTGTCCTAACTCATGCAATACATAGTTAGTAATATCTACAATATTATTTTTTGGAGTTAATCCAATTGCTTTTAATCTGTTTTGAATCCATTCTGGTGATTCTTTTACTTCAACATCAGTAATGGTTATACCACAATAACGAGGTGCTAAATCCTTATCCTCTATTTCTATATCAATTTTATGAGTACGTTCATCTACATGAAAATCTGATACAGATGGAGAAATCAATTCTATATTAGTTCCTTGTTGAATCAATCCAGCTCTTAAATCGCGTGCAACACCGTAATGACTCATTGCATCTGCACGGTTTGGAGTTAAACCAATTTCAAAAACATAATCTGTCTCAATATTAAAAACTTCCGAACAAGGAGTACCTGGAACCAAACTCTCGTCTAACACCATAATACCATCATGACTTTGTCCTAAATCTAATTCGTCTTCAGCACAAATCATTCCATGACTTACTTCTCCTCGTATCTTTCCTTTTTTAATTTTAAACCCTTCTCCTTTTTCATCATACAATATAGTCCCAACTGTAGCTACAGGAACTTTCTGACCTGCCGCAACATTTGGTGCACCGCATACAATTTGTACAGGGTTACCATCTCCTAAATCAACAGTAGTAACTTTTAGTTTGTCTGCATTAGCATGCTTTTCACAAGTTTTCACCTCTCCTACGACAACTCCTTTTAGGCTTCCTTTAATACTCTCTACAGTTTCTATTCCTTCAACTTCAAGACCCAAATCAGTTAATAACTCACCTGTTTTCTCAGCTTCCCAATCTGTTTGTAAAAATTGTTGTAACCAATTGTATGATATCTTCATAATCAATCTCTAATTTTAGCGTGCAAATTTACGCAAAATAAAGGAAAAACTATAAACTAGTTATCTACAAAAGATATACTATTGATTATTAACCTTTTGATAACATCAAAAAATTATATTTTTTATTGATTTGCAGGATATTAACAAAAATTTAACTTTTTCAATAAAACATTATGAAACACAAACTACTCTTCTTCTTTTTAATAGCTTCATTAGCTGTTTTTTCACAAATCCCTTCATATTACAACGATGTTAATTTGAATTTATCTGGTTCAGCATTAAAAAATGAGCTGGCTACTAAGATTATTAATACACATACAACAAACCTGTCATACACACCTGGTGTGTGGAATGCACTTAAACAAACTGATTTAGATCCTAACGACGCTAGTAAGGTTTTATTAGTTTATGGGTATAGTGATACTGACGGTAATTATGTAACCAATAGAACTAGAAGTAAAGACGCTAACGGTGGTAGTGCTGGTACACAATGGAACAGAGAACATGTATATCCTAAATCCTTAGGAAGTCCTAATTTAGGAACTTCTGGACCGGGAGCAGATGCTCATCATTTAAGACCTGCTGATATTTCTTTCAACTCTCAAAGAGGTAGTAAAAAATTTGTAAATGGTTCTGGTAATGCTGGTAGTGTTTCTGGAGGTTGGTACCCTGGAGATGAATGGAAAGGTGATGTTGCTCGTATGATGATGTATATGTATTTACGTTACGGTAACCAATGTTTACCTACGGGTGTTGGTACAGGATCAACAATGGCTTCAGATGCTAATATGCTTGCTATGTTTATTCAGTGGAATGTAGATGATCCAGTATCTGACTTTGAAAAGCAACGCAATCCTATTTTAGAAGGAATTCAAGGAAACCGTAATCCATTTATTGATAATCCTGCATTTGCCACTGAAATATGGGGAGGCCCTCAAGCTGAAGATTTATTTGGTGGCGGTAATGGATCAGATACCCAAGCTCCTACTGCTCCTACTAACTTATCCGCTTCTAACATTACAGAAACTACAGTTAACTTAACTTGGTCTGCATCTACTGACAATGTTGGTGTAACTGGATATGATGTATATAATGGAGCTACTAAAGTAACTACAACCTCTTCAACTTCTTATACTGTTACAAGTTTAACAGCGGCTACTAATTATACTTTTTCTGTAAAAGCTAAAGATGCTGCCAATAATATCTCTTCTTCAAGTAATTCTGTTTCTATGACAACTGACACTAGTTCAGGTGGAGGAAATGGAACAGCTACAGATTTATTAATTTCTGAATATATAGAAGGTTCTTCAAATAATAAAGCTATTGAAATTGCTAATTTCACTGGAGCCAGTGTAAACTTATCAGGGTATTCATTAAAGAAAGCTGCCAATGGTGGTGGATGGACCAATACATTAACTTTAAGTGGTCAACTAACAAACGGTAATGTTTATGTTATCGCTAATAGCAGTGCTTCTAGTACAATACTTAACAAAGCTGACAGAACAGACACAGGTGTAATATCTTTTAACGGAAACGATGCTGTTGGTTTATTCAAAGGAAGTACTCTTATCGATTTGATTGGAGATCCTAACAGCTCTTCAACGTTTGCGCAAGACAAAACAATGCAAAGAAAATTTTCTGTTACATCTCCTAACAGTTCTTATACAACTTCTGAATGGAATATATTAGCAAAAGATATATTCAGCGGCTTGGGAAACCACAGCATTGATGGAGGAGCTTCTACCCCAGACACAACTGCTCCATCTGCGCCAACTAATGTTGCTGCTTCAAATATTACACAAACTTCTGTTAATTTAAGCTGGACTGCTTCAACTGACAATATTGGTGTTACTGGATACGATGTTTATCAAGGAAGTACAAAAATAACAACTGTTACCACTACGAGCTATTCTGTTAGTGGATTAACAACCTCTACAAGTTATACGTTTTCTGTAAAAGCAAAAGATGCAGCTAACAATATTTCTTCTTCTAGTAATACGGTAAACGTAACAACTTTAGCAAACACCGTTTCTTATTGTAGTGCAAAAGGAAATAATGCAAATTATGAGTGGATTGACAACGTTGTTATTGGAGGAATTTCAAATACTACTGGAGGAAATGATGGATATGGAGACTTTACTTCTTTAACTGGAAACTTACCTTACAGAAGTAATACTATTGTAGTAAGCGCTGGGTTTTCTAGTTCTTCTTATACTGAATATTGGAAAGTTTGGATTGATTTTAATAAAAATGGAACTTTTGAATCTTCTGAGGAAGTTGTTAGCGGTTCTTCATCTAGTTCTGGTAACTTATCATACAGCTTTTCTGTACCTACCTCTGCTTTATCAGGAGCTACACGAATGCGTGTTTCTATGAAATGGGATGCAGCTCCATCTGCTTGTGAAACATTTTCTTATGGAGAAGTAGAAGACTACACTGTTAATATAGGTAGTAGCTCTAAAGGTATAGGAAGCCATAATATTATTATTGACGGAAAGTTAGGAAATGAAACTTCTATTTTCGATGCTAGTGTTTCACCAAACCCTAGTGTTGATTTCGTAAAAATTAAATTAGCAGATGACAGAAATGCTACTTTTAAGGTTACAACCTTAACAGGCAAACAAGTTTTAACAGGAAAAGTTACTCATAACAATCTTAACATTTCAAGTTTGAATAGCGGAATTTATATTCTTGAAGTAAACGACGGTCAAAAATCTTTTACTAAAAAGATTATCAAAAAATAGTTTATAGCTATATAATATAAAAAGAGCTTCCAAAATAGGAAGCTCTTTGTTTTTTTATCAAAATTAAGAGCTAAACTTCAATCGTAGTTTTTGATTCTTTTGAAGAAAACACATAAGTATACAACCACATAAGAGTAAATGTTGGTATAACATCTAACCCAGGCATTGCTTCTTCAATAAAAGCAATGGCTCCTGCTACTTTACCTTTATTTCCTTTATACATTTTTGTCATTATATACGCAGATGCTGGTGCCCAAACAATATCAGACAACTCTCCAAGCCCAGGTATTAAATAAGATACATACCCAATAGCGTCAAACAATAAACTTAATGCTAGTTTTTGGTACTTTTTTTCTTTATTCATTTAGTATTAAATTAATTCCACACTTAACAAATCAAAATTCAAGCCAAAATTTACAACTTTTATCTTGTAAATTGATAAGTTTGTTCTAAAATACTAAAAACGAATGACTTTTTCTGATTTCATCAATCAAATAGAAAAATTACAGCAAAAACAATTGGGTGGTTTAACATCTCAATTTAAATTAGCTCCCAAACTAAGAACACGATTTTCAGAAGAATTAATACAAAGTAAAAATCCAAGAAAAGCAGCTGTTTTAGCATTATTTTACCCTGACAGTAACAATCAAACTCGTTTTTTACTTACTGAAAGAGCCAGTTATAACGGGGCACATTCATCACAAATTAGCTTTCCTGGAGGGAAATTTGATAAAGAAGATAACAACCTACGAACAACTGCTTTACGTGAAACTTATGAAGAAGTTGGGGTACACTATGAATCTATTGTAGTAATACGACAAACTTCTGATGCTTATATTCCTCCTAGTAATTTTTTAGTAGCTCCATTTATAGGGATTTCGGAAAAAACACCTCGCTTTACTCCGAATGAAGAAGTCGCTAAAATTATTGAAGTGTTATTGGCTGATTTACTAGACGACTCAAACTTAACTTCTGTAGAGATGGAAACCTCATACATGAAAAATATCGAGGTACCATGCTTTAAATTAAATGATTACATTGTGTGGGGTGCAACTGCCATGATGCTTTCAGAAATTAAAGATTTATTTAAATAGTTTTTTTTATGGTTTTCTTTTGTAATTTAGCATTTACACTAATAAAACCTGATTATAAAAATGCCTTTATTTAAAAGGAATCCTTTTGGACATATTTTGTTCATTAAAAGATTTTTAATACAAGTTCTCGGAGTTATTTCTCACGGTCGTTACCGTAAGTTTAATGACCTACAAATAGAGGGAATGGATGTTTTAAGAAATCTCCCCAACGAAAAAGTACTGTTTATTTCCAATCATCAAACGTATTTTGCTGATGTAGCAGCAATGTTTCATGTATTTAATGCTGCCTTAAAAGGTAGGGATGATAACATTAGAAACGTAGGCTATTTATGGAATCCTAAATTAAACATATATTATGTTGCCGCAGGTGAAACAATGCGCTCTGGATTGCTTCCAAAAATTTTTGCTTATGTAGGTTCTGTTTCAGTAGAAAGAACTTGGCGTAATGCTGGTAAAAATATTAACAGACAAGTAAAAATGTCTGACATTTCTAATATAGGTAAAGCCTTAGATGACGGTTGGGTAATTACTTTTCCTCAAGGTACGACTACCCCTTTTAAACCTATTCGTCGTGGTACAGCCCATATTATTAAAACCTACAAGCCTATTGTAGTTCCTATAGTAATTGATGGATTTAGACGTTCTTTTGATAAAAAAGGATTGATGATAAAAAAACGTAACGTACTACAATCTATGGTTATTAAAGAACCTTTAGAAATTGATTACGAGAATGAAGATGTAGCTAGCATTGTTGAAAAAATTGAATATGCAATAGAACAACACCCATCTTTTTTAAAGGTATTAACACCAAAACAACTTCGTGAACAAGAAGAATTTATCGAGAAAAGACGTTTTTGGGGAACTGATTAAAGAAAAAGAAAAGAAAGATTAATAACATAAAAATTAACGTTTAAGTTATGGCTGATAAATCTATTTTAAATGAAAAGTCTATTGACTTTTTAGAAAAATACTTGAATAATGCTGCTCCTACTGGATACGAGTGGGAAGGGCAAAAAATATGGATGGACTATTTAAAACCTTATGTTGACGAGTTCATTACCGACACTTATGGTTCTGCTGTTGGAGTTATAAATCCTGATGCTAAATATAAAGTAGTTATTGAAGGACATGCTGATGAAATTTCTTGGTATGTAAACTATATTTCTGATGACGGGTTAATTTATGTAATCCGTAACGGAGGTAGCGACCATCAAATTGCTCCTAGTAAAATTGTAAACATTCACACTAAAAACGGAATTGTAAAAGGTGTTTTTGGGTGGCCAGCTATTCATACACGTAATAAAGCCAAAGAGGAAGCTCCAAAACCAGACAATATTTTTATAGACTGTGGTTGTAGTACCAAAGAAGAAGTTGAAGAATTAGGAGTACATGTAGGTTGTGTTATCACATACCCAGATGAATTCCATATTTTAAATGGAGATAAATTTGTGTGTCGTGCTTTAGATAACCGTATGGGAGGATTTATGATTGCCGAAGTAGCTCGTTTACTACACGAAAACAAGAAAAAATTACCTTTCGGGCTATACATTACAAACTCTGTTCAAGAAGAAATTGGTTTGCGTGGTGCGGAAATGATTACCCAAACCATTAAACCTAACGTGGCAATTGTTACCGATGTAACACACGATACTACAACTCCTATGATCGACAAGAAAAAAGAAGGTCATTTAGAGTTAGGTAAAGGCCCTGTGGTAGCTTATGCTCCCGCTGTACAACAAAAATTAAGAGATTTAATTATTGATACTTCCGAAGCTAACAAAATTCCTTTCCAACGCTCTGCACTATCTAGAGCTACAGGAACAGATACTGATGCTTTTGCATATAGCAATGGTGGTGTTGCTTCTGCTTTAATCTCTTTACCATTACGTTACATGCACACTACCGTTGAAATGGTACACCGTGAAGATGTTGAGAACGTAATTAAAATGATTTACGAAAGTTTATTAAAAATTGAAGATGGAGAAGATTTCTCTTACTTTAAATAAAAAAATAATCAAGCGTTATTACAAACAAGTAATGACGCTTTTTTTAACTGCTCTTTATGGATGAATTGATAGACATTGTTGATGAAAATGGAAACTATACAGGAAAAACTTGTTTAAAATCCGAAGCTCATAAACATGGCTACTTCCACCCTACTATCCATGTTTGGTTATATACTTCTGATTATAAAATACTACTTCAAAAAAGAGCGTTAACCAAAAAAGTATTTCCTGGTTTATGGGATATTTCAGTTGCAGGCCACATAGCTGCCGGTGAAAACATTAAAATTGCAGCTGTTAGAGAGGTTAAAGAAGAAATAGATTTCGATATTCTTCCTGAAAACTTACATAAAATAGGTACTCGAAAGCACATGGTAAATCACCCGAATGGAATTATCGATAATGAATTCCATCATGTGTTTATTGCTGAATTATCCACTCCTATTGAAGAGTTAACACTTCAGCAAGAAGAAGTAGCAGCTTTAAAATTATTTAGCTTAGAAACAATATTGCATACAAAAAACTACGAAAACTTATTACTTCCTCAATATCAAGACTATTATTCTTTTGTTCATAAACATATTTTAAATATTTTAACTTAATTTTTTAGCTTTAATAATTTAGTTTTAATTTTAAAATCAATTAGTTATATTTAGAATGAAAACTATCAAACTATGCTATCAAAACAAGAAAAGTCTGCGTTAAGGAGTAGGTTGTTTCGTCACTTAGACGGAATTGTTACTTGTCCAGCAGCTTACACTTTACATGAAAAAGGAATTACTAACTACTTATTAAAGAAGAAATCTGTTAGTTTAAATGAAATTACTTCCGAGTTTAACGCTAATGACGGTTATTTAAATGTGGCTTTAAGAACATTGTGTTCTCAAGGCTGGTTAACACAACATGTAGATAATACACATAACACTGTTCAGTTTAAAATCAACAAAGCTTCAGCCATTGCTTTTTCCTATTTTCATTTGTATAAAGACGCTTTTTCTTTATTACGTTTTTCTGAAAGTTATAGTGCTAGAAAATTTGAAATTGAACCTTTTGAGAAATTAGAAAACCTCTATAAAAACTTTACAAACAACTTCGGAATTACACTTCCTTCAACTTCTAAGGAAAAAGAAATTCTAACACAAATCCTTACACATATAGAGGGAATTATTGTAGGTCCAACAACTGTATTATTAGGAATGAGTGGTATGTTTCATAAATATTTTATGCAAACCAAGTTTAGTGCAGATGAATTCCATAAAGATACTGATAATTTCGGGCGATTATTAGATTTATTAACTAATTTGGGGTGGTTTACTAAAACAAAGGATTCTTATGAATTTACCCATGAAGGTTTATTTTTTGCTCGTAGAGCCAGTGCTTACGGAGTAACAGTATCGTATATCCCTACTCTTAGAAAGCTAGACAAGCTTATTTTTGGAAATCCTGATATTTTTAGAACTTCTGAGATAGGAAATGATGAGATTCATGTAGATAGGGAAATGAATGTTTGGGGAAGCGGTGGTGCACATTCTACCTATTTTAAAGTAATTGATGAGATTATTATTAACCTATTTAATAAGCCCATCAACGAACAACCTAAAGGTATTCTAGATGTTGGCTGTGGTAATGGTGCATTTTTAAAACATTTATTTAATGTAATTGAACATCAAACTAAAAGAGGCGCTATGTTAGAAGATCACCCGCTCTTACTTATTGGTGTCGATTATAACGAAGCAGCGTTAAAAATAACTCGTAAAAACCTAGTCCAAGCCGATATTTGGGCCAAAGTAATTTGGGGAGATATTGGAAACCCGAAAGCTCTCTCAGAAGATTTACAAGATAAATATGGTATTAATCTTTCTGACTTGTTGAACGTTCGTACCTTTTTAGATCATAACAGAATTTGGCAAGAGCCTACTCCTAATGATAATTCAACTATTACCAATTCAACTGGAGCTTATGCTTACAGAGGAAAACGTTTGAATAACAACTTGGTAGTAGAGTCTTTAAAACAGCATTTTACCAAATGGAAACCCTATATCAGTAAATTTGGGCTGTTATTAATTGAACTACATACCTCAAAACCAGAATCGGTTGCTAAAAACATAGGAAAAACAGCTGCAACTGCCTACGATGCTACACATGGTTATTCCGACCAATATATTATTGAACTTGATGAATATATGAATGCTATGGAAGCTATTGGATTGACCTACGATAAAAATACGTTTAGAAAATTTCCAAACTCGGAATTGGCAACGGTTTCAATTAATCTTTTTAAGTAACAATCATTCTATCTTCAAACAACTAAACTCATTGTTCTTAATCACAAATTATCTTTATTACACTCATAAAGAAGTTCTTGCTATCATATATCATATACTAATAAATACCTGGTGTATACCTACTAGATAGCTATAAGATATTAATAAACTTTTAACAGATACTAAAGGCTTTATTTCATCCCTTAATTTTACTTTTACTCCAAAAAAGCTATGCTACAAACTATAATAACACCCTACCATACTGTAACTATTTTTGATTGTTTTTCTATATCATAGAAAGCTATATTCAATTTTATATATTCTCCTTATTATTTCTTTCTTCTCAATCATTTAAAGAATGGTTAATAAAAATAAATTATTTAATATTAAAATTTAAAACATGAAATTAAGAGAAATCTTTATTGCCCTTTTTAGTATAATTCTTATCACATCTTGCTCTGGTAGTGATGATACTCCTGCACCAGGAGATGATGGTAATGGAAATGGTACTTTACCACCCGTTAACCAATCTGTTAAAGTTGAAAAAATAAACAGTTTTACAGAACTTCCTTTAACATCCATACATTTCTTAAATGAAACAACTGGATATCTTGTTGCTTCAAAAATAAGCAATAGCACAACTACTTCTGAAATTTTTAAAACCATAGATGAAGGAAAAACATGGGAACGAGTATTTAATAGTTCTTTCTATATAGAAAAAATTAAAGTTTTAAAACCTAATCTAATAGTAGCTATAGGCTTAAGTGGTGAAATTGTTATTTCAAAAGATGCTGGTAAAACTTGGAATATTGACACCATTTTTACTAAACGAGGAATCGTTTTAAAGGACCTTACTTATGATATTCACAACGAAATATATGTAGTTGGATACAAAGAAGCTACCCAAAAAGGAGTTATTTTTCTAACTTGGGATGAAGGAGAGTTATGGAATGAATATACAGGAGATGATGAATTTAAAAAAATAATGGAAAACAATATGCTTAGTAGCGTAGGTTATATTAAAGAAACTGATCTCATGATTTTTGGAGGAGGGTTGAATAATAAGGGAACTCTTGTAACAAAATACGAAAGTAAATATGAGCTAATGGAAACAAAACAAAATATACGTTATGAAGATATTGCTTGTAAAGATGGGACTGTTATGGCTGTTGGTAACAACAAAATTACAAACTCTGACAATGAGTTAGGAGGTATCTTTGGTATTTATTCGGTACATGATTGGCAAATTTATGACTATAACAATAACAATCGTTTAACCGCTGCTGCTCTTGGTACTGGAAGATCGAAAAACATAATAATTGTTGGTCGTAATAAATCAAATAATTTAGCAGACGGCGAATTTATGTCTTTTTCAAAAGATAATGGTAATAATTGGAAACGTATAAATCATGAATATGTTACTGCTGCTTGGAATGATATTGAAGCATTAAACGATAACACCTTTATAGCTATAGGTTATAAAGGACTGTTAGTAAGAATAACAATTAAATAAATACCATCACTTTATTAACCTCAAAAAAAAGCAGCTTTTATAAAAGCTGCTTTTTCTATTATAAAAATATAAAAAAACTTTAGTTCTCTCCTACAGTGTTTTCTTTAACCGATAATAGGTTTGCAAACAACTTATAAGCCCCAGAAACTCCTGCTGGAAGTTCTCTAAAGAAACTTAGTCCTGTATAAATATAATTTCCTTTACCGTATTTAGCGACTAACAAACTTCCTTTTTTAACTGACTCTCCTTTATCATGCATTGATAAAATAGGTGTGTACTCTTTACTCCATTTGTTTGGAAAGTATAGTCCACGCTCTTGTACCCAACCGTCAAAATCAGCTTTAGTAATTTTGTTAGGGTAATTTAAAATCGAATGTTCTTTAGCTAAGAATGCTACATCTGCATTTTCATCGGTAACTCTATCACGAGATAATTGTAAATTGTACGGAGCTTGTACATCTACTCCTCTATTGGTATTGTATTGTACAATTACGTTTCCTCCATTTTTCACATATTCTAACAAGTATTTTTGCTTAAACTGTAACTCTCTTATAGTATTATATGCTCTAATACCAACAACAACAGCATCAAATTGTTCTAAATTACCATTGATTTCATTCACGTTTAACTCTGTTACCTCATAACCTATCTGTTGTAAACTCTCAGGAATTGCATCTCCTGAACCTTGTATATACCCTATTTTAGTACCATTCTTTTGAATATTTAAACGTACAACTTTTGCTTTCGATACTAATAGTACTGACTGTTTAGGAATATGATTATAGTTGATTTCTACCAATTCTTTATCATAATTTTTTCCTTCAACCTTTGCTATAGCTTTTAATACTCCCTCTGATTCTTTTTGTGTTGGAATAACCATAAAATCAATCAATTGAATATCGCCTTTTTGAGCTATAGAAAATACAGCTTCACTTGGCATAACACTCCATCCTTTTGGAGCTTTTAACGCAACTGTGCCATTTGTGTTTTTTGCTCCAGAACGAACTTCAACAGTAACTTTTTGAGGACTTTCTGAAGAAAAAATTAGCACTTTATTCAATAATTTTGTGGTTACTTTTGGTAACACTTCAAAAGGTTCATAAATTTCACCTTTATCTCTTTTTGAATAGCGATACACCACAGGTTTTACAAAAGAAATAGATTGATTTTCAATCATTAAATTGAATTGTATTTGAATTGGTCTCGGAGTTTCTGGTTTCCCTCTTAATTCCTGTTTTTCTACCGTGTACATTCCCAAATCCCAAGGTTTTTGTAACCAATATGGTGATGAATATACGACTTCAGGTATCAAAATAGTTTCTGTAAACGTTTTCTTCTTGTTATTCGCTAAATCTAAGTCTTTCTTTATTTTTTTATTTTCTGGAAGTACTTTTATCGAAGATAACTCCATTGATACTCCACTTCTATTCAATACTTCAAAATCGATACTAATCGTACTTTTTGGTGTTGCACTAGAACTTTCTGCAGAAGCTTCTAAATATAAACCTGCACAAGCCTCTATAATTTCTTTTAATTCTTTAGTTTTAATCGACTTCCAGTGATTGTTTTTTAATTTTTGAACTTTTTGATAAGCTTGTAATAAGGCAGGAAGATGTGTTGACGGGGTTACAAAATCGAAGTTTTGTTCTACTTCATATAAAATATCACCTATCTCTCCACCTCCTTCTACTCTATTCCATGTGGTGTTAATTCCTGAAAAAATATCTTTCTTGTCTTTAGGAAAATCTCCTTTTAAAAATTCTACATATTCTGTTTGGGTTCCTCTTGTGGTTAACCTTCCAAACCCTTGACATAAATGCTGACTACTTGCTATTGATGCCAATTCGTTATTCGACAATCCTTTTAAAGGATAATACGTCCCAATATCAAAACTTAACATCTTACTTTTATCTGCTTTGGCAAATTTTTCTTGGCTACCATAAAACCACCAAGAAGTATTAAAAAACAACCTATTTGGTTTCCAAGTATCTGTATATTTTAATTGCTCTGGATACTTTGTTTTATTATTCGCTAAATCAAAAGCTTCAACACTTAACATAGCCGAAGAAGTGTGGTGTCCGTGAGTTGTTCCTGGAGTTCTATGATTAAATCGATTGATGACTACATCTGGTTTAAAAGTACGAATTGCCCAAACTACATCGGCTAAAACTTTATCTTTATCCCAAATTTTTAACGTTTCATCAGGGTGTTTTGAATACCCAAAATCATTTGCTCTAGAAAAACGTTGCTCTCCTCCATCTACTCCTCTTGCTGCTAACAATTCCTGAGTACGAATTACTCCTAATAGTTCACGCATTTCAGGTCCTATTAAGTTTTGACCTCCATCACCACGTGTTAACGACAAATATCCTGTTCTTGCTTTTTCATGATTTGATAAATACGCTATTAAGCGTGTATTTTCATCATCAGGATGTGCTGCAATGTATAATGCAGAGCCCAAAAAGTTTAATTTTTGAACTTTCTCATAAATTTGGTTTGAAGTAAGTTTTTGTGGTTTTTGTGCGTTTATTCTTAATGAAATCAATAAAAAAGATAGCAATAAAAGTACTTTTTTGTGCATTTTTAATAGTTTGAATACTACACAAATGTAACTTTTTTAACTAAAGTATAAGGTACATTAACAAAATGCTAACATTTCTGCTATAAAGAATAAAGCTACTTTTCTTTTGTAGGAAAGAACTAAATTTTTTTTAATCTAAAAAATACTCATCCTTAAAACCTATCAAATATAATTTTTCTTGAGCACGGGTAACAGCTGTATATAACCAACGTAAATATTCTACCGATACTCCATCTGGTAAATACGGTTGTTCTATAAAAATTGTTTTCCACTGCCCTCCTTGAGATTTATGACAGGTCATTGCATACGAGAATTTTACCTGAAGCGCATTGAAATACTTATTCTTTTTTACCCCCATAAATTGCTTGTACTTCGATTTTTCATGAGCAAAATCTTCTTTTACAGCTTCGTATAAACGATTCGACTCTTCATAGGTTAATGACGGGCTTTCACTTGTTAATGTATCTAACAACAAAACCGTTTCAAAAGGCTTCATATCAGGATAATCAATCATACGAACCTCTACTTCAGCAAACTTAAATCCGTATAATTCTTTAATTGAATTGATACGCATTACCTCACAAATATCTCCGTTGGCAATAAAACCTGCCGAAGAGGAGTCTTTTAACCAATAGTAGTTGTTTTTTACCACCATTACATAGTCTCCTGTAGAAATTTCATTTTCTTGTCCGCGGATTTTAGTTCTAATCTGTTGATTGTACTGGTTTGCTCGTTTGTTTGAACGAACTATAATAGCCGTATCCTCAACACCTATTTCGCCATCATAAGCGGTAGTTATAGCATCTTGAATATCATATCCGTCTTGCAAACGAATAATATCAGGGTACTTCACATCAAACTGAAAATGTGTTGAATCATTCTGAATTAATAAACGTAAATCGGTTGCATTCGCTAAAATTCCTGAACCTTCTTCTTGTCGAACCACTTCATCCAACTCAATTTCAGTAACTTCTTTATTAAACTCAAAAGATAGTTTATCTGCTTCTAAAGCTGGACTCATTGTTAATTTTACAGGTGGTAACTGCGCTGTATCCCCTATAAAAATAATTTTACAGTTTTTTCCAGAGTAGACATACGAGATCAAATCATCAAGCAATGAACCATTTTCAAACAATTTTGCATTTTGTTTTTCATCAGAAATCATAGAAGCTTCATCCACTATAAAAAGCGTATCGGTATGCTTATTAGGTTGCATTACAAAGTTTACCGCTCCACTGCTTTGTTTTTTAGGGAAATATATTTTTTTATGAATTGTAAATGCTTGTCGATTGGAATATCCTGAAATTACTTTCGCTGCACGCCCTGTAGGTGCTAGTAAAACTGCTTTTTGACCTATCTTCCATAAATTATGTACAACAGTACTTATTATGGTTGTTTTACCTGTTCCTGCGTATCCTTTTAACAAAAATAGAGCACGATTATCATCAGAAAAAATAAAATCAGTTAAGACATCTAATAGTTCATTTTGCTTCTGTGTAGGTGTATACGGGAATTTTTGTAGTATTTCTTTATAAAATTTCGGAGCAGTTTGTATCATATTTCAAATAATATTCAAAGATAGGCCTATTTATAAATAATTATTTTCATCATTGAAAAAAAATTGTAGATTTGCGAATATCATACATTAAAAATTAAAAAAATGAATTTATTATTAATGATTTTAGCAGCTGTTGTAGTTGCAGTTCTTTTAGCATTACTTGTTGTTAAGTTTGTTCCTCTAAAAATGAGATGGTTAGTTTCATTATTATTATTAGGAGCAACTGTCTTTTTAGTATATAAAATTTATAATGGTGTTATGGAACCTATTAATTTTAACAAAGATAAGAGAGTACGTTATGCTAAGGTTATTAAGAATTTAAAATTAATTCGAGACGCAGAAGTAAAATATAAAGAAGTTTACGGAACATATACTAACAATAAAGATACTTTACTTACCTTTATTCAAAATGGTCAATTAGCTATTACTGAAACTAAAAATGTTGAGAAAACAGTTGAATTAGGTGGTGGTATTACTAAAGACATATCTGTTAAAGTTATTGACACTGTAGGATATGAGCCTGTTTTAAAATATTTTGAAGGTAAAGAATATGTAAAAATGTTTGAGGTACCTGGTACAAAAGAGCAATTTGAATTAGCTACAGGTAGAGTTGAAAAAGTTGCAGGATTAGAAGTTCCTGTTTTTGAAGCTAAAGTATCTAAAAAACCTATTTTAGTAGGAATGAATCCTTCTTTGATAAAGCAAGAATTAGAAGCTATTGAAACAGATCAAATTAAAGGTGAGTTTGTTTCTGTTGGTTCTTTAACTGAAGTAACTGTAGGTGGTAACTGGCCTCCTTATTATGATAAAGCTGAAGCAATTGCAAAAAAAGAGTAAAAAAAACAGCGCTTTTGCGCAACATAAAAGTCTATCCATCCAATTTAGTTTGGATGGATTTTCTTTTTGTATCTCAAACTCAGAAACAAAAGAGCTTCTTCTTTTTACTAAGTATACTTTTTCTAGCTCTACTGCTTCTCCAGAACTTTTACTAGAGAAAATCATCCGTATTTTTGACGCTGACAAAGATTTACAACAAGACTTTACAACTGTTTTTGCTGTCCATCAAAACAACTTAGCTACGTTGGTTCCTAACAAGCTCTTTGATAGAAACAATTTAGCTCCATATTTAAAGTATGATGTTAAAACATTAAAAACGGATTTTATTACCTATGATTTACATACTGTAATAACTGCTAACACAGTTTACATACCTTATGTGAATATTAACAACTACCTTTTTCAAAACTTTGGAGAATTTGAATACAAACACCATTCAACAGTTTTAATAGATAAACTACTTACCTATTCTGAAAATGATTCTGAGCAGCAGTTTTTTGTCCATGTTTCTTCTTCTCATTTAGATATTCTAGTTTGTAAAGAAGGAAAATTGTTGTTTTACAACTCATTTTCTTACAACACAAAAGAAGATTTTATCTACTATATTCTTTTCACTGCTGAACAGCTACAAATGGATCCTAACTCCTTTCAATTAACCTTTATTGGTGAGATTGAAAAAGGTTCAGATATTTACTCTATTACTTATACATACGTTCGAAATATTCATTTTATGAACCCTGTGAATAGTTTTTTTGCGGATAGTGACGACTTTTCGAACCACTCTAACTTTATACTTATAGCCTAATGCGAATTATTTCTGGAAAATATAAAAGTAAAAGAATTACAGCTCCTAAAAATTTACCTGTTCGCCCTACAACTGATATGGCAAAGGAGTCTTTATTTAATATTTTAAACAACTTTTACTACTTTGAAAATATTTCAGTACTAGACTTATTTGCTGGAACAGGCAATATTAGCTACGAGTTTTCCTCACGAGGAACACAAAATATTTATGCTGTTGATGCTCATTATGCCTGTGTAAAATTTATCAATCAAACAGCTAAAGATTTAGACATGGAAATTAATAGCTATAAAAGTGACGTGTATAAGTTTTTAGAAAAAACACCTCTTAAAACAGATGTTATTTTTGCAGACCCTCCTTATGACTTTGAAGAAAGTCAGTTTTTAAAAATTGCTGATATAATTTTTGATCGTGACTTATTAAATGAAGATGGTCTTTTAATTATTGAACACTCTAAGCACACAGATTTATCTAAACATCCTTTTCACAGCTATGAAAAACGTTACGGAGGTAATGTTTTTAGTTTTTTTGAAATCGTTGAGAATGACGAAGAAGAATAAAATATTCTATAAATAAAAAGGGAGCTAATTAGCTCCCTTTTTATTTATATCTTATAATTTTAAGAGTACATCTTCTCTCTTAATTCTTTTACTTTAGGATCATCTAAATACTCATCAAATGTTGAGTATTTATCTATAATACCTTTAGGGGTAATCTCTATAACTCTATTAGCAACCGTTTGTGCAAACTCGTGGTCATGTGTAGTAAACAACACAGTTCCTTTAAAGTTAATTAATGAGTTGTTCAATGCTTGAATAGATTCTAAGTCTAAGTGATTTGTTGGCTCATCTAGCATTAAAATATTAGCTCTAGTCATCATCATACGAGATAACATACAACGTACCTTCTCTCCTCCTGATAATACGTTACTTTTCTTTAACGCTTCTTCACCAGAAAAAATCATCTTTCCTAAAAACCCTCTTAAGAAAACTTCTTCTCTCTCCTCTTCTGTCTGTGCATATTGACGCAACCAGTCTACTAAATTTAATTCTCCGTTTTGGAAAAACGATGAATTATCAGCAGGTAAATACGATTGTGTTGTTGTTACCCCCCAACTATATTTTCCTGCATCTGGCTCTTCATTTCCTGAAATTACTTGATAAAAAGCTGTGGTGGCTTTTGAGTTTTTAGAAATAATGGCTACTTTATCTCCTCTATTTAAGTTAATATCAACTTTTGAAAATAATAATTCTCCTTCTACATCTGTTTTAGAAAGCTCCTCAATATTTAAAATTTGATCTCCAGCTTCTCTATCTCTATCAAAAATGATTGCAGGATAACGACGTGAAGATGGCTTAATTTCATCTACATTTAACTTTTCTATCATTTTTTTACGAGACGTTGCTTGCTTTGATTTTGCAACGTTTGCAGAAAAACGACGGATAAATTCTTCTAATTCTTTCTTTTTATCTTCTGCTTTTTTGTTTTGCTGTGCTCTTTGTTTAGCAGCTAACTGAGAAGATTCATACCAAAATGTATAGTTTCCTGAATAATTATTAATTTTTCCAAAATCAATATCTGAAATATGTGTACAAACAGCATCTAAAAAGTGACGATCGTGAGATACTACAATTACTGTATTATCGTAGTTTGCTAAGAAGTTTTCTAACCAAGCAATTGTTTCAAAGTCCAAGTCGTTAGTTGGCTCATCCATAATTAACACATCAGGGTTACCAAACAAAGCTTGTGCTAATAACACACGGACTTTTTTCTTTGAATCTAAATCTGCTAATAACGTATAATGATCTTCTTCTTTAATTCCTAAGTTAGATAATAAACTTGCAGCAGAAGCATCAGCATTCCAACCATCCATTTCTTCAAAACGAACTTGTAGCTCTCCTATTTTTTCTGCATTTTCGTCAGAATAATCAGCATACAATGCATCTATTTCCGATTTTATTTTGTGCAGTTCTTTATTCCCCATTAACACAGCTTCTAAAGAAGTATACTCATCAAAAGCATAGTGATCTTGTGTTAATACAGACATTCTTTTTCCTGGTTCTAAATGAACTTGGCCTGAAGTAGGTTCTTGTTTTCCTGATAAAATCTTTAAAAATGTAGATTTCCCAGCTCCATTAGCTCCGATAATCCCGTAGCAATTTCCTTGCGTAAACTTCGTATTTACTTCATCAAACAAAACACGTTTTCCAAACTGAACTGATAAATTAGAAACTGATAACATGTATATATTTTTTAATTCCGTGCAAAAGTATAAAAACTAAAGACTATAAAAGAATTTGCATGGAAGTTTTTAACATCTTACTTTTGGCTTGTTTTAATTCTTTTTAACAACGAATTAACAGCCTAATAATAAAGAGTTATCTATTTTTGAACTCTAGTATTTAGGGTAATTTGAATCATGGTTAAGTATTTTATACCTCTCATATTAATTGTATTTATTGGATGCAACGAATCCAGTAAAAATAAGCCTACCTATTTTGGGGGTAAAATTATCAATCCTAAATGTGACTTCGTTATATTGTCTAACAATTACGATTTTAATGACACTATTCCTCTTAGTAAGAATAATACATTTTTAGAAAGCTATGAGAACTTTAAAGAAGGCTTATACATTTTTCATCATGGTAATGAGCTTCAATATGTATACTTGCAACCTTCTGATAGTTTATTAATTAGGCTAAATACTTGGGATTTTGATGAATCGTTAGTTTTTAGTGGTGTTAATGCGGAAAGAAATAACTTATTAATTGAGTCTTTTTTACAATATGAGCAAGACAATAAAGACACATATAAATATCTTTCGTTACCAAAAAATGAGTTTTTATCAAAGATAGACTCAATGAGGTCTATTAAAAGTACTATTCTTAAAAACTATAAAACTCGTAGTAATGATGCTTCAGGTTTTGTGGATATTTTTGATATATCTTTAAATTTCCCGTTATACACTAGGTTAGAACAGTATGCCATTGAGAACTTAAATAAGGGGGTTCAACACTTTAGTAGTTCTTATTATAATTATCGTGAAAAGGCTTCAACAAATAAAGACTCTTTGATGTTTTATGGACCATATTATAGGTTTATAATAGAAAAAATTAATAATGATGCTTACCTAAAAAACCACGGAGTAAAATCAGAAAAGTTTACACAAAGTTTATTACACGCAATTAATGAAAATGTAACTCTTGAAGCTGTTAAGAATAAAATGCTATATAATGCAGTTATTCGAAACTTCTATGAAGAACCGAATAGCGAAATGAAGAGTGAAGCTTTTTTTACTTTCTTCAAATTAAACACCAATAATGAGCATAAAAAAAATGTTCAACGTTTAATTAATGATTTAAAAATATTAAATAAAGGAGAAAAGTTACCTTCTTTTAAACTAATAGCTGCCGATGGTGAGCTAAAGGACTTTAATCGTATTTCTAAAAACAAAAACACAGTTGTACTTTTAAAAAATTATAAATATGCCTCAGACGACTGGGTATCTTCTCGTTTTAACTATTTAGTAAAGAAAAATCCTGATGTCAACTTTGTTTTGGTTAACCTATGTGATTCTTCAAAAAGGTTTACTAAAAATGTAGATGTAAAATATCAATACACCATACCTAATGAAAGTACAGTATGTGACTTTACCTCTAGTAAATTTCCTCGTATGATTTTAGTTGATAAAAACGGAATTATTCAAAACGGTTATACTAGTTTATCTGCAAAAGACATAAACCTAGAAATCAGTAATTTACAAAAAACCAAATAGTTAGCCTCAATTCATTTTATTTAGTGTACTTTTGCACCGTCCAAAAAAAATCGTATTAGACGATTTAATTAATAATTAATTATAGAATTCGCGGAGGGGCATCTGTGGGTTCTCTAAAAACACAGTATGTCAACATTTTTAGATTTAGGTTTGCAAGAACCTATCAACAAGGCGTTAACCGATTTAGGTTATGAAAAGCCAACAGTAATTCAAGAAAAAGCAATTCCTCAAATAATTTCTTCTACGGATGATTTAAAAGCATTTGCACAAACAGGTACAGGTAAAACTGCAGCCTTTAGTTTGCCTATTATTGAGCTTGCTGATCAAACAAGCACACACACGCAAGCAATCATCTTATCTCCTACCCGTGAACTAGCTGTTCAAATAGGAAAAAACATTGAAGATTTTTCAAAATACTTACCTAACTTAAAGGTAGCCACTGTTTATGGTGGAGCTAATATTGAAGAACAAATAAGAAAACTTAAGAAAGGTGTTCAAATAGTTGTAGGTACTCCTGGTAGAACCGTAGACTTAATTAAAAGAAGAGCTTTAAAGCTCGGTAATGTAAAATGGTTAGTACTTGATGAAGCAGACGAAATGCTTAACATGGGCTTTAAAGATGAGTTAGATCAAGTTTTAGAAGCTACGCCAAACACTAAACAAACGTTATTATTTTCTGCTACTTTTCCTAGAGAAGTAGAAAATATTGCTAAAAACTATATGACAAACCCTATAGAGGTTACTTCAGGTCAAAAGAATCAAGGATCTGACAACGTAAGTCATGAGTATTATTTAGTAACAGAAAGAACACGTTACCCTGCTCTAAAAAGAGTAGCAGATTTAAACCCAAATATCTACGGAATTGTATTTTGTAGAACTAGAAGAGAAACTCAAGAAGTAGCCAACAACCTAATAAGGGATGGTTACAATGCTGATGCTTTACACGGAGATTTATCACAAGCTCAACGTGATTCAGTAATGGATAAGTTTCGTAAAAAGACGATTCAAATATTAGTAGCTACTGATGTTGCTGCTCGTGGATTAGATGTTAATAACCTAACACATGTTATCAACCATAAATTACCAGATCAAATAGAAAACTACAATCACCGTAGCGGAAGAACTGGTAGAGCTGGTAATAAAGGAATTTCTATTGCTTTAGTAAGTAAGAAAGAACAAGGTAGGTTACGTCCTATTGAACGGATTATAAAAAAACAATTTGTTCACACCCCTGTTCCTTCTGGTAAAGAAATTTGTCAAAATCAATTATTTCACTTAATTGATAAAGTGCATAATACCGAAGTAAATACTGATCAAATTGAAGGTTTTTTACCTGGTATTTATGAAAAATTAGAAGACTTAACTCGTGAAGAGTTAATTCAAAAGTTTGTATCATTAGAGTTCAACACTTTCTTATCATATTACGAAAACGCTCCTGATTTAAACAATTTATCTTCAAAAGATAGCTCTAGAGGTCGTTCTTCTAGCGAGAATATGACACGTTTCTTCATCAACTTAGGAAGAAAAGATCGTTTAAACCCTGCTAAGCTAATAGGTTTAATCAATGATCAAAATATTGGCGACAAGATTGAAATTGGTGCTATTGATATTTTAGATACATTTTCTTTCTTTGAAATTGACAAAAACTTCGAAAAAGAAACGTTAGATGCTTTTGCTTCTAATGACGCAGATTTTAATGGTAGATCAGTAAATATTGAAATTACTAAAAGCGACCGTAGCGGCGGCGGCGGAAGAAAACCACGTAGAAACGGCGGAGGATTTAATGGTAAAAAGCGTAGAAGCGATAAACCAACTGATGGTAAAAAAAGTTTTGGCAGAAGACGTAGTGAAAATAGCTCTTCTAGAAGAAGCGATAATAAACCTGCAGCAGGTTTTGGCAGAAAACGTAGAAGAGATTAATTAATAAAGAAATTTATTATATAAACCAAAAAAGCAGTGAAGTTAACTTCACTGCTTTTTTGGTTTCTTAATGATTAAACTATCTTAAAACAATTCTTTAAAAACTAAAATACAGAAGTAACATATTTATAGCCGTATTTTCTTTTACTGTTCCAGGAATATCTTTTAGAATAAACACTTACTACTTGATTAGCTTTTTTCTCCTCTTTAAAATTATCTGTTGTTGTCATGTTATTATTTTTAAGTATTATATTAATTTTTGTACACTTATATGACGTTGATAACACAGAGTTGTTACATACCTTTCATGTATTTAACAGATATTTAAGAAAGTTTAATAATTGATTTACAATAAGTTAAACAACTTAACTTTCTGTTATTTATATTTTCTGTAGTAATACCTTATCACAACAACAACAAATCATTTTATTGATTTCCTAAAATAATTGGCATTCCGCTTTTACCTGAACCAATAATAACTACTTTACTGTTAGTAGAGTTCGCTAATCTATTTGTAGCTTCAATACCTTTATCTTGTAAAATCTTGTCAGTTAACGATGCACTTAAAATTTTGTTTGCATCTGCTTTACCTTTTGCTTCAATTATTTGTTTCTCTGCTTCTTTTTGAGCTGTTACCAGCCTAAATTCATATTCTAAAGATTCTTGCTCTTGCTTTAACTTACGCTCAATTGCTTCTTTAATAGTCGATGGTAGCGTTACATCTCTAACAAGAATTTCATTCAACTGAATGTATTGAGACTCTAAAATCTTTTTAGTTTCAATAAAAATTTCATCTTGTATCGCATCTCTCTTGCTTGAATATAACTGCTCCGGCGTATAACGACCTACAACACTACGTGCCGCTGAACGAATTGCAGGCTGAATTACACGTTGTAAATAGTTTTCTCCTAGTACTTGGTGTAATTTACCTAAATCGTTATAAACTGGTTGATACCATGCAGATCCATCTATTTGAATTTCTAAACCATTTGAAGATAATACTTTCATTTTTTCAAAAAGCTCTTGTTGTCTTACTTCATAAACATGCACCTTGTTCCAAGGTGCAACTATATGAAAACCTTCTCCTAAAGGTGGTTCATCAGTTACAACCCCTCCATCAAAAGTTTTATACAGCACTCCTGCTTGTCCTGATTTAATTGTTTCTGTTGATTTTGCTACAAAAATTATTAAAACTATTACTACTGGAATTAACAATCCAAACTTTGGAAACTTTAACTCTACTTGATTTCTTGCCATCTCTTATATATTTTATACTCTCAAAAATACTGAATTAATTCTCATTGTACCTTAATAATCTAAGAGCATTTAAAACTACAATAAGTGTTGAACCTTCATGCATTAAAACTGCTGGTCCTATAGACGCAAATCCAAATAATGTTGCTGGAATTAAAATAGCTACTACCCCTAAACTTATCCATAAATTTTGTTTAATAATACTTTTTGATTTTCTACTCAACCCTATTACAAATGGTAAATTTTCAATTTTGTCAGAAAGTAATGCAACATCTGCTGTTTCTAATGCAACATCACTCCCTGCTGCTCCCATAGCTATGCCTACTGTGCTATTTGCCATTGCTGGCGCATCATTTACCCCATCACCTACCATAGCTATTCTTGTTTCAGTTTTTTTTAATTGTTGAATAGCTGCAACTTTATCTTCGGGTAGTAAATTTCCTTTTGCTTCTGTTAAACCTATTTGTTTAGCTATAGAATCTCCTACATTTTGATGATCACCAGTAAGCATTATCATCTTTTTTATTCCTATGCTTTTTAATTTTGTTAACGTCTCTTTTGCTGTTTTTCTAGGAACGTCCATCACACTTAGCAAACCAATTAATGTATCATCAAAAGCTACTAACATAGTAGTATGGCCTTTAGCCAACAAATTTTTCACCTGCTGTTTTACTTCTTTAGAAATAGGTATTTGGTTTTCTTCCAATAATTTTTCATTTCCTATAAAAACTTTTGCCTTTTTATAATCTGCTGAAACTCCTCTACCCTGAACAGCACTGATATTAGAAGCTTCATTAGAAGGTTGAATAGTATATTGTTCTTTAATGTCTTTATAAATAGCCTTTGCTAATGGGTGATTGCTTAAACTCTCTACTTCTACTACTAGTTTTAAAAACTCTTTTTCTTCAAAATTATTTAAGGCGATTGCATTTGTTAATCTTGGTTTTCCTTCAGTAAGTGTACCTGTTTTATCAAAAGCTATTGTAGTTAAGCTTCCTAAATCTTCTAAAGTACGTCCTCCTTTTATTAATACTCCTTTGTTAGCTGCTCTCGCAATACCACTTAACACTGCGCTAGGTGTTGATATTGCTAATGCACATGGACTAGCTGCTACTAATACAGTAATCGCTCTGTATAAACTTTCATTTACAGTCTCGTCTAGTACCAAATAAGCAAAACACAAGACAAAAACTAAAATGATTACAAAAGGAACAAACCATTTTTCAAACTTTTTAGTAAGTAGTTGTGTGGGAGATTTCTTTGTTTCTACCTCGCTTACCATTTTAATTAATCGTGCTATGGTTGAATCTTTACTTAGCTTTAACACTTTTACCTCAATAGCGTTATCACCATTAATTGTTCCTGTGTAAACAACATTTTTCTCTTCAAGTTCATTAAAGTCTTTTGGTAACGCTTCTAAGCTCAAATATGCTTCTTTATCAACAGGCATACTCTCTCCTGTTATAGATGCTTGGTTTATGCTTGATTTACCTTTAATTACAACACCATCTGCAGCTATTTTAGTATTAGGCTTAATTATGATAATATCATTAATTTTTAATTCTTCAACCGCAACTTCTACTATAGCATTATTTCGTTTTACAAGTGCTTTTTTAGGAGACAGTTCTCCTAAAGACTCTATTGATTTTTTTGCTTTATTCATTACGTAATGTTCTAAAGCATGCCCTAAACTAAATAAAAACAATAGTAAAGCTCCTTCTTCCCATTTATCTATATAAGCTGCTCCAATAGCGGCGACTAACATTAAAAAATCGATTTCAAACTCTCCTTTTTTAATTTTTTCAACAGCTTCAATCGTAGTGAAGTACCCTCCAAAGAAAAAAGCTGTTATAAAACTCATAAGTAGATACGTGTTTGATAGGTTGGTTAATTTTTCAAGCAATATTCCTATGAAAAAAAATAGTCCGCTTAAAATTGAAAAATAAAGTTCAGTTTTTTCTCCAAAAATACCTCCATGTTTGTGTTCATGGACTTCGTTTTCTGAATGTGTATGATTTGACATTATAAATTGTTTCGTTAATAGACTTTATTTCTTTTAAAAAGATGCAATTAATTTAATACATGGGATTATAGAACTTATAATCCCATGTTATTATTAATGTGCATGACCTTCCATTCCGCCTGCCATTTGTAATAGCTTTCCTTTTAAGAAATGTGCCCCTTTGGTTACTACTTTTACATTGTAATTATTTTCTTGAATTGTTTTTATTTCAATATAGCCATCATCTGAACCTCCAATTGTTACTTCTGCTGGTATAAATTTTCCTGCTATTTTCTCTATAAAAATAAAGTTTTCTCCTTCATTTTCTATCACCGCTTCTTCAGGTACTGCAAATGCTTCATCTCCTCCTAATAAAATTTGAGCATTGATAAACATACCTGCTTTTAATCGGTTTTGTTCATCTTCAAAATGTCCATGAACATTTACCGTTTTCGTTTGGTCATCTACTTTTTGGCTTATTAATTTTATATATCCTTCATATGTGACATCTATTCCTGAAGGCTGAAATTCAAACTCATCCCCTTTCTTTATTTTTGTTATGTCTGTACCAAAAACATTTAATTCTGCGTGCATATGATCGTTGTCTATTATTTCCATCATTTCTGAGTTAGCTGCTAAAAACATTCCTTTATTCAGGTTATTTTCTACAACATAACCAGAAATAGGTGTTTTAACATATACATATTGTTGAATTCCTTTGGTTGCCACAGTATTGGGCGATAATCCTGCCATTTTTAACTGTGCTTCATAACTGTTCGCTAAACTTTTTGCAGATCGATACCCTCCTTCAGCAATTTGAAATGATTTTTTTGAGGCAATATCGTTTTCTAACAACATCTTCTTTCTTTCATAATCTGCTTTAGCTACTTTTAGCTTATTTATTGCTTCAAGATACGCATATTGTAGCTCAATAAAGTTAGGATGCTGCAATACTGCAACTGTTTGCCCTTTTTTTACCTTATCTCCAGGTAATAAATCTGTTTTATAAACAAAAGCTTCTAAAGGAGCATATATAGTGGCTTTACTTTGCGGTGGTACTTCTATAGTACCAGTTACAGCTACTTTTTCTCTTATTTTCTTTTTTTCAATTAAAGAAGTTTCAATTTTTGCTGTAACTAGTTGTTGCTCTGTTAAATGAATTTCATTTTCTTCATATACTTCACCTTTCTTAGTATTTTCTGCTACTTTTTCTTCGGAAGTATGGTCGTGATCTGAGTGATCTTCTTTTTTTGAGTTACAACTAACAATGATGATAGTTACTAACAGTATTATAATTTTTTTCATCTGTATATTTTTATTTTTTTGTATAAAATTCGTAGGCTATTACAGTCTGGTTAAAGTTGTTAACCAGTGATAGGTAATTTTGCATTACTTGAAAGTAAGCGGTAAAACTCTGATTGTATTGATAGGCATCAATTTCACCAACCTTATAAGCTAGCTGTAGTTTTTTTATAAACCTTTCTGCTTGTGTAACTGTTGTGTGAATACTTACTAACTCTTCATTTAAATAAGTAAGCTGTTCTTGCAAGCTTTTATAATTATTCTGAATTACCATAGCTCTGTTATTGTTTTCATAAGCTATTTCTTCTTGTATAATTTTTTGCTCTTTAATTTTTGCATTATTAGACCAAAAAGAAAGTGGAATATTCACTCCTACATTAAAACCTGTATAACTGTTTTCATTTCCTGTTTTTCTATTAATTACACCAGCCGTTAAAGCAGGAAAATATGTTGATTTTACTACAGACACATCTTTAGCAGCTACCTTATTTTGTTGTTCTAGACGTTGAATAAAATCGTTAGATAACGAGTCGTTTTGAATTAAAAAGTCCTTTTTTTCTGGTAGTTTTTCAAGCGGTTGTATCAAATAATCAATTTGTAACAACTGTTTTAGTTCATTTTCTACCTGAATAAAATCCTTATATATTTTATTCTTTTGCGACTGTACCCCTAACGACTGTAAAGAGGTTAAATCGTTTTCTAATCCTCCTATTTCTCCAGCAGCATGCAACGTTTTTGCAATTGATTTTATTTGATTTGTACTTACCTGTTGTTCTTCCATTAAAGATAACAAACCATATAAATAGTTCCATTGCTGGTATAATCTTCTGGCTCTTCTTACTGTTTCTTTCTTTGTTATGTTGTTATTAATGCTTGCTAAAGTATTTTTCTCTTTAGCCAACTTCTTTTTTTGGACATGTGTTAAAATTGAACCGAAATTTTGATTAACAGACCATTCTTTTTCTGCAATGCCATTGGCTACACCTACATCTTGATATTTAACTGTTGTAGGCTTCAAATCAATCGCTTTACTAATTCCTACTTTCGATTTTTCGATTGCTAGCGCTGATTTTTTCATCAACACCGACTTTTGTAAAGCCAACTCAATAACTTGCTGTTCGGTCAACTTTTGAGGAACTTCTTGTGCTTGAACTCCAAAGATACCAACAGCAAATACCACAATAGTTGCCACACCTTTTTTCATTTTTAAGTTGACTTTCTTTTCAAAAAGCATGTATAACACAGGTAAGATAAGTAAGGTTAATAAAGTTGCTGATATCAACCCTCCTATTACTACCGTCGCCAAAGGTTTTTGTACCTCTGCCCCTGCTGACGATGATAATGCCATGGGTAAGAAACCTAACGACGCTACAGCTGCAGTCATAATTACAGGACGTAAACGCACCGATGTTCCTTTCTTTACTATTTCAGTAAGGTCTAATATTCCTGAAGCCTTTAATCGGTTGAATTCAGCAATTAAAACAATTCCATTTAACACCGCTACACCAAATAAAGCTATAAAACCTACTCCTGCTGAAATTGAAAATGGCATATCACGCAACCATAAAGCAAAAATTCCTCCAATAGCAGACATCGGTATGGCAGTAAATATCAATACACTTTGTTTAATCGATTTAAACGTAAAATACAGTAACAAAAAGATGAGTAATAAAGCAGCTGGTACTGCAACGCCTAATCTGGCACGAGCCTCTTCTAAATTTTTAAAAGTTCCTCCATACGTAATATAGTATCCTGAATCGAATGTTATTTTATCTGAAACTTTGCTTTTTAATTCGTTTACAATACTAGCTACATCGCGTCCTCTTACATTAAAACCAACTGTTATTCTACGTTTAGCATCATCTCTTTGAATTTGATTCGGCCCCGTTTTAAAATCTACAGACGCCACTGCTGTTAAAGGAATTTGCGCTCCTGTTGAAGTTGTAATGTATAGTTTACGAATGTCTTCAATACTAGCTCTTTTATTTTCTGCTAAACGTACTACCAAGTTATAGCGTTTTTCACCTTCATATACTGAACCTGCTGTTTGTCCTGCAAAAGCAGTGTTTACCACTGTATTAACATCAGAGATATTGAGTCCATAATACGCTAACTGGCTTCGATTATAATCAATTACGATTTGTTGTAGTCCCGTCATTTTTTCAACATATACGTCTTCCGCCCCTTCTACATCTGGAATAATTCTACTCAATTGGTTGGCATACTTTACTAATTTATCTAAATCTTCTCCATAAATCTTTAATACAACATCTTGCCTAGCCCCTGTCATTAACTCATTAAATCGCATTTGAATAGGTTGTTGAAATCCGAAAGAAACCCCTAACATATTTTCATCTAACAGCTGTTGCATTTTCTCTGTCAGTTCATTCTTTGTGCTAGCTTTTGTCCAATCGTCTTTTTCTTTTAAAATAATGATGATGTCTGAAGCCTCTATTGGCATTGGGTCTGTAGGTATTTCTGAAGAACCTATTCTACTAACTATTTGCTCTATTTCGTCGGGAAACTCTTTAATTAAGAGTGCTGATGCTTGGTTGGAAACATCTATGGTATACGAAAGTGAACTTCCGGTTGATACAATGGCTTGCACTGCCAAATCTCCTTCATCTAACGAAGGAATAAACTCTGATCCCATTTTAGAAAAAGTGACTAAACTGAGTATAAAAATGGCTACTGAACCTATCACTACTTTTATTTTATGAGTTAACACAAAATTGAGTATTGGGGTGTATACATTTTGTATCGCTGTTATGATTTTATCTGAAATATTTCTTTTGTTGTTTATTGTTTTCTTTAAAAACAACGAACTCATCATAGGTACATAGGTAAGCGATAGCAAAAAGGCTCCTAAAATTGCAAAACTTACGGTTAATGCCATAGGTTTAAACATTTTTCCTTCAATACCTACTAAGGCAAGAATTGGTAAGTACACTATAAGAATGATAATTTCTCCAAAAGCAGCGCTTGTTCTTATTTTTGAAGCCGACTCATACACTTCATCATCCATTTGATCTTGGGTTAATTGCGTTCCTGACTTTTTTAATCCCAAATGATGTAGTGTTGCTTCTACAATAATTACAGAACCATCTACAATAATACCAAAGTCAATTGCTCCTAAACTCATTAAGTTTCCAGAAACCCCAAACACGTTCATTAAACTAATAGCAAACAACATTGCTAACGGGATAACCGACGCTACAATTAAACCTGCTCGTAAGTTTCCTAACAACAGCACCAAAATAAAAATGACAATTAAAGCTCCTTCAATAAGGTTTGTTGATACCGTTTTTATGGCTTTATCTACTAATTTAGTTCTATCTAAAAAGGGTTTTATAGCAACTCCTTCTGGCAAACTTTTTTCTATTTGTGCTATTCTTTCTTTTACATTATCAATCACTTTTGAAGAGTTAGCTCCTTTTAACATCATAACAATAGCGCCTACCACTTCTCCATCGGTATTTCTTGTCATTGCCCCATATCGTACCGCATGTCCTAGTTGAACTTTCCCTATATCTTTCATTAATATAGGCGTTCCGTTTATATTGTTTTTTATGACAATATTCTGGATGTCTTCTGGAGTTTTTATCAACCCTTCACTTCTAATAAAGTACGCTTTCGGGTTTTTATCTATATACGCTCCTCCTGTATTTTGATTGTTTTTAGACAGTGCTTCAAAAACCTCATTTATACTAACATTTAACGATTGCATGCGTTCTGGCTCAATAGCTACTTCGTATTGTTTTAAAAAACCTCCAAAGCTACTTACATCAGCTACTCCTTCTATTCCTAGCAGTTGACGACGAACAATCCAATCTTGAATAGATCGTAGCTCCATTGCGTCATATTGCTTTTCATATCCTTTTTTAGCATAAAGTGTGTATTGATATATTTCTCCTAACCCTGTGGTTACTGGTGCCATTTCGGGTGTTCCTACTCCTTCAGGAATTTGATCTTTAGCTTCAATAAGCCGTTCGCTAATTTGTTGACGTGCCCAATAAATATCGGTACTTTCTTTAAAAACAATTGTAACGACACTTAATCCAAATCGAGAGAAAGAGCGAATTTCTTCGATATCAGGAATGTTTGACATACTAATTTCTATAGGAAACGTCACTAAACGTTCTATATCTTGGGCTGATTGTGAGGGTGCAGATGTTATTATTTGCACCTGATTATTGGTAATATCTGGTACAGCATCTATAGGCAATTGCTTTAGAGAATATACTCCCCAGCCTATCAATGCAACAACCAATGCTCCAATAATCAATTTATTTTTAATTGAAAATTTGATAATGTTATCTAACATTTTGTATTGATTTAATTCTAATGTAACATAATTTCTACCGGTTATTATTAAATAATCGGTACAACAGTTTGTAGTTCTTGTTTACACAAGAGCTACTGCTGTTTTTAATAATAAAATAGAATTAAGACTTAGGTGGCTGGAAAATAGCCGATAAGTATGAATTATAATAGGTGTTTCTATAGAAGTTAATATGGTTTCTTACTTCTAAGAAAGTAGGAATGTTATAACTATAGTCAGTCGGAATAAAATCTGCTGTAATTGTAATTACGTTACAATGATGGTGATGTTCTTTGTTTTTTTCTTCTTCAGTATCATGTTGATGATGCTCATCTTGATGATCTTCATTTAACACATCATGATGCACTTCTGATTCAGCTACAAAAACCACAGCATCAGTATGTGCCTGTAAAGGAGGCACAATTAACAGTAAGGTTAATAATATGATGATGCTTTTTTTCACTAATCTAATTTAGAGTTACAAAATTATAAAAATTTATGAATCTTCATTATCCAATCTATCCTTAACATACTCAATTTTTGTTTTACCATGCGCAAAAGGGCTTCCCTCTTCATCCAAACTTACCATAACAATTTGATCAATTGCGATAATTGTTTTTCGGGTTATTTTGTTACGAACCTCACAACTTAAGGTGATAGATGTTGTTCCGAACTTTACTACATTAATTCCTATTTCAACAATGTCTCCTTGTTTTGCTGAACTAACAAAATTTATTTCAGACATAAACTTAGTTACTGTTTTAGGAATTTCTAACTGAATAATAGCATATAACGCTACTTCTTCATCAATCCATTGTAATAATCGTCCTCCGAAAAGTGTTCCGTTAGGATTTAAATCTTCTGGTTTTACCCATTTACGTGTGTGAAATCTCATCGTATTTATTGTTCTATATTTTTAGCTTCAAAAGCTATTAAATCATTATTTACAAAAGTAAAGGTTATTTGTATAGGATTGCAACATACCTCACAATCTTCTACATACGTTTCAGACGTACTAGCATCTAATAACATGGAAATTTCTTCCCAACAATGCGGACATTGAAAAAAGTGTTCATACGTCATATTTTATTATAATTTTCACCAATTATTTTTTATTAGCTGGTTCTGTTACTGGCGGACCTAATTTACAAGGGTGTTCAATAGTAGTTGTTATATAGTTTCCACTTCCATCAGGTCTATCATAGGTAAACTCACACATTTCTTCTTCATCTGAACAACCACTAAAAACTAGACAAACAGTACTCAAAAGCAGTACTTTTATTAACTTTTTATTCATTTTTTTTTAAATTTTACCATAATATTTTCTAACAAACCACTCTGTTGATAATAAAATTACAATCAACAATAACAACCATTTCCAATCAACTAAACTTTGTTTTTTGGTAATAGACTTTTGAGTGGTATAAAAAGATGCATCTTCTTGTATCTTTTTTAATAAATCATCTATTTTATCTACATAAACTGTTGCTCCATCTGTTTTTGAGGCCAGTTGTTCTAATTTCTTAAAGTTCGCATTGGTAAATTGCTCTTCTATCTGATAATCTTCAATCTTAAACCTTCCTGAGCTACTTATATTTTGGTTCTGTACAGTTACGGTATATGAATATTCTCCTGAAGCTAAGCCTTCAACTGAAACTTGATACGAGTTATTAAATAAAGAAAACGGAATACTCTTTTTTGCCTTTGTTTCTAAGTTAGTTACCGTTAACTCTAAAGAAGCCCTACTGTCAAACTGATAGTTTTTATCAACATAAAATGCACTTATAGTTATAGGTTCATTAGCTGCATACAAACGTTGCGCTTTTACATCTAAACGTTTTCTCTTTTTAGTGGATGCTAAATACTGAACCAAATTTCCTACAAACGTATCAAAACTTTCAAAGTTTTTCTCTTGTAAATAACTGGCAGCTCTCCATTTCCAAATACCCTCACCAAATAGTACTGCGTACTTTTTATCATTCTCTTCAAAGGTTGATAATAATGGCTGTGTGGTTTCTACGCCTGCATACTTTTGATACAACAAGCTTTGAGACTCTTTTTTAAGCTGTACTTCTCCAAACTTATCTTGTAGTGGCGGAAATTGACCAAAACCGATATCCTCTTGATAAAAAGTTAAAAAATCTGCATTGTAAATAGCGGTATATTCTTCTTTTTGATTGATGGCTCTTTTTTGAATTCCTAAACTTTGACTATTCAAAAAGTTCCAATCTGTTTTAGTTCCTGAAACCAGTAAAAAATTAGAGGGTATTTTTTCTAAAGTTGCTTTAAAATAACTATTAGGCTGATACAAAACAAAAAACTGATACGCTTCTAAATTTATATTCTTATCCTGTATCAAAGCAATGTCTACTTTGCGTTGTTTATTGCTCTCTATCGCTTTTTTAAGCGCTCCTAAATCTGGGTGTAAGAAAGAACTTAACAGTAAAACCTTGGTTTGCTCATCTAAAACTTCTACTGAAAAGCTTTTATAATTGTTCTTCGTGTTTTTTTCATTCGCTATACTACTTATCGACGCTGTGTAATAGTGTACTCCTTTGGTAGTAGACACTAAATTAGCGGTAACAGTTTGCACAGGGTTTTCTGGTGAAAAACGTACTCTTTTTGAAAAAACTCTGTTCCCATTTTTTACGATTGAAAAAGTAGTATTCACCGTTTCTTTTCCTTCATAATACAACAATGCTTCAACTGGAAACTTGTTCTTTACATAGCTATACTTGTTCACATTTAACTGTGAAATTTGAATGTCTTGATATTGAATAGTATCCCCTATAACTACAGGAAATATTTTATGCTTTGTTGATGAAAACTCATAATCATTCCCTTGGGTTTGATTTCCATCTGTTATTAAAATAGTAGCTGCTTTTTTACCTTTATTTAACTCATTAACAGCATCAATTGCTTTTGAAATATTGGTTTGTGTTTCAGCAAACGATAAACTATCCAACACTTTAATATCATTCCCAAACGAAAAATACTGAACGTCAAACTTATTTTGAAGTTCTTGGTTGCTTTTAATTTTTGAAAGAGATTCTTCAACCTTCTTTTCTTCTTTAAAAAACTGAGTAGATAGTGAATTATCTACCAATACAGACAACACAGGTTTTATGTTCTCCGTTTCAAGAGTTGTTATCTTCGGATTAATGAGTAGCAATCCTATTAAAAAAAGGCTTAGTGCTTTTAAACTAAAAAGTAAGATGTGTACTTTAGGAGTTCTTTTTACCTTATAGAAATATTGAAAAAAAGCAATGGCTACGCTTATGAATACGGCTAATACAATGTAAATTATAGTTGTTGACTCCACTCAGCTTATTTTAGTATGTGAAGATAAAAATATCTAACAAATAAAAACACCTTTTCTTCTTTTTTATTTATGACCTCAGTCATAAAAAACTAGCAATCAATTACATAATTTTACTAAAAACTAATGTATATGGTAACCACTGAAAACTTAACCGCTGAAAAAACACTTCAAAAGACAAATAATATGGGAATTACAGCTTACATCAATAAAAAAATTGCTGAAGGCGAACGAAATAGCATTGGTGTTTCTATTATATTAATTACCGTAGGCTCAATGATAGCCTCTATAACAGCTGCTTTAGCTATAGATGGAGAGGTTCATTTATTTGCCCTAATTTTTGCTTGTGTAACCGCTATGGGCGCTAATGCTACCGCCATAAGCCAACAACCTTTTAAAATAATTGCATGGGCATTTATTATTAATATAGTGGGTAATATTTCGTTGATTTTTTACCTGCTTATGTCGTAGGCTTCGGCTTTGCCTCAAACATTCTAAAAAAGAGCATAGAAGCTATGTTTCGTGCTCTTTCTTTAGCTTCATGCGCTTTTGTGCCATCAAAAAGTTCATCAACCGTTTCAAACCACAATTGCAACCAACGTCCAAAGTGTTCTTGGTAAATAGAATACTCAAACTCTCTATCTACATCTTTGTGTGCTTTCATCGGGTTTCCTTTAAACTTTCTAACAAAAAACAAATTCGTTTCCCAAAAATCGGTGAGTTTTTGTAAATGAGGTTCCCAAGTTTCTTCTGGAATTGTTTTCAAAAATATAGGCCCTATAAAATCATCCTTTCTAATTTTATCATTATAAAAGGTTGATACCAGTTTATACACATCTTCCCTATTTTCTATGTCTCTTTTATCCATTTACAAATCGTTGTTGAAATACCCTACAAAAGTATATCTTTATGCAATTGCAATTTATGACTTAAATCATAATGATACCAGAAGAACTCTTATTAAAATACCACGCTGAAACCAAAAGTTTTCAAAAAGACGATATTATTTTCTCTGAAAAACAAACCGCACATTATTATTACCAAATAGTAAGCGGTGCTGTAAAAATGAATAATTTTAATGATGATGGTAAAGAGTTTATTCAAGGGGTGTTTTATAAAAACCAAAGTTTTGGTGAACCACCTTTGTTTATTGATGTAAAATATCCTGCCAATGCGGTAGCTATTTCTGATAGTACGATTCTAGCCTTATCTAAAAGCAACCTGTTTAAATTACTGCAAGATAATCCTGAAATTCACTTAAAAATTACCCAAAGTTTAGCAAAGCGTCTGTATTACAAAGCTATTATTGCTTCCGAAATATCGAGCCAAGAACCTGCACACAGAGTACTCCGCTTTATTGATTACTTAAAAGACGATGTATATAAAGTTGAAGGAAAGTACTCGTTTAAAGTAGCCTATACTCGACAACAAATAGCTGATATTTTAGGTTTACGCGTAGAAACGGTTATTCGGGTCATAAAATCTTTAGAAAAAAAGGGAGACGTAAAAATTAGCAAACGAAAGGTATATCGTTAAAGCCTTCTTTAAAGTGCTCACTCAATAAAACGTTTCATAAAATTAATAGACTTATGGAATTCCGTAAGAATTTGTACACACCTTGTAGTAAGTTTGTTGGAATTGTATAATTAATTAACAAACAACAGCAACTCGTTAATAACTTTACCTTTAGATAAAGTATCAGTTTTATTATATTTGGAAACGTATAAAAATTGCTGAACTTTACGATATCCCATGCTTT
The DNA here is from genome assembly GCF_030547425.1 of Tenacibaculum sp. 1_MG-2023. Classification (GTDB taxonomy): domain Bacteria; phylum Bacteroidota; class Bacteroidia; order Flavobacteriales; family Flavobacteriaceae; genus Polaribacter. Next base: position 53,243 of record NZ_JAUORH010000019.1, read on the forward strand.
TGTCAGGATAAAACAACTAAAGTTTGATATATAACGAGTTATGTGCAAGCTAAAAAAAACAACAGAACAACAAATAATGGATAATCTTTTAAAAGAAATAGAAAACAAAAGAACAAGCTTTAAAACCGAAAGCTATTCTATGTCAATTGGAGAGTTAGTTAATCTTTATGAAAATGGAGAAATAATAATTCGACCTGAATATCAAAGACTATTTAGGTGGTCACACGGACAGAAAGTTAAATTGATTGAATCAATTATTTTGGGAATTCCAATACCATCAGTATTTGTTTACCAAGATGAAAATGGAATTTGGGAGTTAGTTGATGGTTTGCAAAGAGTTTCTACAATTCTTCAATTATTCGGTGTTTTAAAAGACTCTGAACCATTAGAATTAGAAGGAACAAAGTATATTCCTAGTCTAGAAGGTTATAAATGGGAAGGTGACAAAGAGCTACCTGCTGGTTTAAAACTTTCAATAAAAAGAGCCAAAATTAGCCTTACAATTATATTAAGCGAATCGGATGTTCGAGCAAAGTTCGAAGTTTTTCAGCGATTAAATACTGGAGGCTCTAACGCTTCTAATCAAGAAGTCAGAAACAATGTGATGTTAATGATTGATAGAGATAAATACTTGTGGTTTGAAGATTTGTCAAAAAACCTAGACTTTGTAGAAACACTATCTCTTTCAGATAGATTATATGAAGAACAATATCATATGGAATTACTATTGAGATTTATTTCTTTAACGCAATATCAGTATGACCATAAAAAAGATGTTGGTGACTTCCTTGATGATATTAATGAAGATATTTTAAATAGTGATACGTTTAATTTTGATGAAGTAAAGGAAAATTTTGAACTAACTTTTTCAACATTAAATAGGATATTAGGAGAAAAATCATTCAAAAAATATAATGGATCTGACTTTAAAGGAAAATTTCTCGAATCAGCTTTCGAGGCTGTGTCTGTTGGCTTATCTGCTAATATATCTGGATATAATTTACCTGAAGATGATGAGTTAATCAGAACAAAAATTGAAGAGTTATATAGTCAAGAAACATATAACCAAACTTCAGGTTCTGGCTCGAATGCAAAAACGAGAATACCAAAACTCGTGCCTTTTTCTAAAGAATATTTTGCAAAATAATGGCGAGGAAGCCTTACACATATAATCAGCTTATTCACTTGATTGGAAGTGATTATGCTTGGAGAAGAAAGGAACTTAAGTTAATCAAAGACCAAATACCGAGTAACCCCAGTCCAAAGCAAAATGCATCCTTAAGATTTTCTGTACCTATCTTATATGCTCATTGGGAAGGGTTTGTTAAAAATTCTTGCGAATTATATTTAGAATTTGTAGCTAAAAAACACTTAAAACATAATGAGTTGAAACCTCAATTTGTTGCACTTTCCTTATCAAAAAAATTAGGAGATTTAGATATTAAACACATAGAACAAAAGACAAAAGCTGTTGAATTTTTAATCTCTGAAATAGATAAAAATTCAAATATGCAAACTAAAAACGTTATCCAAACTAAATCAAATTTAAGATATAGTGTTTTCGAAGAAATTTTATTTGTAATTGGGATTGACGAATCAAAATTTTCTCATAAAAAAAGTTTAATTAATGATTTAGTAGATTCAAGGAATCACATAGCACACGGAGAATATTTACGAGTAGAATATGATGCATATCATCTGATGCACGATGACGTCCAAGTTTTAATGGAACAATTGAAAACTGAAATAGAAAATATAGCAACTTTAGAGGAATATAAATTAAAAAAAGTCAGTGCCTAACAATGGCTATAAGTAATTGCTTGTTCTCGCCTACTTCTGAAAATCCTCTCGGATTTTCTATTTGCGTTTTATTTGATAAATTTAGTGCTTAAACACGCAACAAACCATATACAAACACGTTAGCATTAATTAGAAACGAAAAAATTGACAAGAATAATTTTTTATATATCACTCCCTTTATTTTTAATTTCTTGCTCAACAAATGATAAAAAGTTAGAAAAAGGTTGGTGGAAATATGGAGGAGGTTACTACATTGGTGATGTCTTAGATTTTAAAAGACATAAACTGAGTAACGATACTATTTTCATAAATGATAAGCCTAGAGCTTTATTAACTAAATATGAAAATTTTACCAGTAAAAGAATAGTTATTAAATCTTTAGAATCTGATGAAACTGGAACTTATCATAATAAATAAAATCTAAGCATGTGTAGATATGGAATGACAACATATAAACCTCATTATGCTTGTTTTAAGTGTAGAAAAACATTTAAAAGGAAATTAGAAAAAGATATTTATGGTGGATTTAATAAATCTAAAGAACAGAATCCTGCTAAATGTCCTGAATGTGGTGAACTAATGGCTAATATGGGACTAGATTTTGAGTCGCCTAAGAAAAAAGACATAAAATCTTGGGAACACATTGCAACTCTATATGAAGTAGGAATTACATTCCATTCTTGTGGTTGTAGTGGACCTGGGTACATACCGTCAAATTCTGACGAATTGATTAATCACTTTTCTAAAATAAAAGCTGATTATATTGAACACCAAAACTTTTGGTCTAGACGAAAGTCTGACCCAGAAAATCAAAGCGAAATAGCTAGGGATATAGATCATAATTGGGAGTATCTAAGTCAAATACCTCCAGAAATGAAAACTGGCTCTAAAAAGAAACCCCAATTTAATGCTAAAGAAGCGCAAAAATATTGGAATCAAAAAGTGTTAGAAATTCAATCAAAAATTGATAAAATAATTAATGCTAACAATGTATAAGAAAACATAAGGCTTCTTGGGTAATCAAAAGGTCTGTGCTTATTTGCAAATCCGCCAAATATAAAATATGGCGTTTATGAGAAAAAAAGATAAAAACAAAATACAACGTTTTAGCTCAGTGCAAACCCGAAAGTTTATTGCTTACTACTGCTAAACGTTGTGCCTAATTAAATGAAAGTCCTAAAAAGTACTATATTTAGAAAACGAAAATACGAGTTCGGTAATTTCGAATTAGTACCAGAATTTGGATGGAAGATTTCTCAATCGTTCATTGATTTTGAACAAACTTTTAAACAACTGGAAACCTGACCAATATATTCAAGGAGACTATAAATATTTTTTAAATTTACGAATAGGGAAATAACTGCTTTTTCATCGATCCCAAAAAGAATGTTGTTAAATCCAGGTTATGGACAAAAATTGAATTTGAATGAATACAATATGCAATTTTTTAAAATATGAACATCATAATTAAAGTAATAATGGGGTTAATTTTAAATTACCCTGGAGCATATATAAGATGGCTTTTGTTTAACAGAGAAAATAAACTTGAATATTATAAAAAAGATATATCGATTAATTTTTTCGTGTCTGCATTAGTTATAACATTGATTATCATAATTATTTATTATGCTAAAATGACATTTGAATAAAAAACATTTTACAACAAAGAACTGAGGTAAAAAACAAGTAAATTTTACAAAACTTTATACCAAAGTACTTTTATAGTTCATATCATACGGTAAACCACTTACTCTTACCCTTAGCTACAATTCGCTTATAAAGTTCTCTACACACTTTATTGTATTTACATATGTGTGAAGAAAGCTCAGCGTGACGCGCTGATGGTTTCGTTACATTGAGGAAAGCTCAGCGAAGCTCGCTGACCGTTTCGTTGCCTTGAGGAAAGACCAGCGTGACGCGCTGATGGTTTCGTTGCCTTGAGGAAAGCTCAGCGAAGCTCGCTGACGGTTTCGTTGCCTTGAGGAAAGACCAGCGAAGCTCGCTGATGGTTCCGTTGCGTTGAGGAAAGACCAGCGAAGCTCGCTGATGGTTTCGTTGTATTGAGGAAAGACCAGCGAAGCTCGCTGACAGTTTCGTTGTGTTGAGGAAAGACCAGCGAAGCTCGCTGATCGTTCCGTTGCATTGAGAAAAACTCAGCGAAGCTCGCTGACCGTTTCGTTGCTTTGAGAAAAGTCCAGCGAAGCTCGCTGATCGTTCCGTTGCATTGAGAAAAGCTCAGCGAAGCTCGCTGACCATTTCGTTGCGTTGAGGAAAGCTCAACGAAGCTCGCTGATGGTTCCGTTGTGTTGAGGAAAGCTCAGCGAAGCTCGCTGACGGTTTCGTTGCCTTGAGGAAAGACCAGCGAAGCTCGCTGACGGTTTCGTTGCCTTGAGGAAAGACCAGCGAAGCTCGCTGACGGTTTCGTTGCCTTGAGGA
>NZ_JAUORH010000002.1 GCF_030547425.1 Tenacibaculum sp. 1_MG-2023
GTTTTTACCTTCAAATTGTTCCATTTATCAGTATTTTAAAGCAAAAAAATACAGATTTTAAATTAATAAGTCAATAAATATTAATATGGAAACAAGAAGAAAATTCAAAGGTTCTGATGCTTTTTTAGCTGAAAGCGCACGTACAATTTACAACCTATTTACGCAAGATTTGGAGCGTTTTACCGCTTTCAATACCCGATTTACGAGCGAGTATGCGACGGCTTTTTTACATCAGATTGATGCCGCAGATACGGTAGTTACCGATGTAAGTACCTTGGCGAAACAAGGAGTGGAAACGCAAAAGGTGTTGATAGCAATGCAAAATGCTAGTCGTGTGTATAATCGTATAAAGAGTCATGCTATGTGGGCTTTTCCTGATAATCCTGCGGTATTAAAGGAGTTTACTACTGGTTATAGAGATGCAAGCAAGAATCAGCCTAAAATGTTGGTGTTTTTAGAAACGTTAGAAAAGGTAGTTACCAACTATTTAGATGATTTGACCGATGTAACGAAAGGCGGAATGCCTGCATCTATTGTGGAAGAGTTGGCAACAATTAAAGACGAATTAAAGAGCGCGAACACTCAGCAAGAGGTGTATAAAAAACAGCGTTTGGTAATTACTCAAGATCGTATTTCGGCATTGAACGATTGTTATACAACGCTTGTTCAAATTATAAATACGGCTCAGTTAGTATTTGCCAATGAACCTGCAAAAAGAGCACAGTATAGCTATCGTCCAACTACAGGAAGCAGCTCTATTACTGATTTTGTGGGACAGGTAGCGCCTAATGAAACCAAGGTAATTACTCAGGTATCGTATGACAAAGAGGGATTTATTGGTTTTGAAAACAGAGGAGAAACCACGCTACAGTTCGACATTAGTACCGACGAGGTTACACTAAACGGCAATATGGTTGAGCTGGAAAGTGGCGCTATCAACAACCAGCCAATGGAATGGTTACTAGCGGATGTTATCAACGGTACCAAAGTGAATATTTTGGCTTATAATCCGTCTACTACCTCAACGGGAAGTTATTGGATTAGTACAGATGTGTAAGAATAATTTTCTATAAAAATAACAACGTCATTACGAAGGAGGTACGGCTGAAATAATCTGTTTATTTTGAACTAGAAATGTAAAGATTACTGCGCTATCACTCGTAATGACGTTTTTTTATGTGGTTTTAATTAAAATTATTGGTATCGTTTATCTCCTCCAAGATTATTAGCTATTACTAAAATTGTCCGCCAGCAATCAGGAAGTGATGTAGAAGCTCCTCTTACACATTTTACAAAACCAGAAGGTTGTGGAAGTCCAAATTCGGTTTCTTTATATTGTTGAACCTCAGAAGTAAGTATAATATCTTGTCCCTCAACCCAAGCCCTTACTCTAACATCATCAGAAAGAGCCCGTGTAGTATTAGTTACTAGGTAAGTACCATTGTTTTCAATAATAGTATACCCCATTTTTTTAAGCCCATTAGGTAAAGACCCAAATGTAAATGCAGCATTTAATACTTTAATTTTAGTTGAATTTGAATTCGGTTGATTTGTCCAAATAGATGTTTGGTCAGGATTTGTTTCAATAGTTGATACATCAGTTCTTTGACTTGAAGTATCTTTAGCTACATTTTTATAACATGAGCATGAAAAGCTTATTAATCCGAGAATTATTGTAATAATATAAAGAGTTCTCATAATATTAGGTAGTTTAATCTTGATTGTTTATTCCTTTTCAATAAAGTCTCCAATCTTTTTTATAAAATTTGAGTCTAATTTTAACTCCTTGTAAGTTGTATCTTTTGACATTTTAATCAAAGTAGTCAATTCTTCCAAGGCAATAGCTTTTGATTCATACATCTTATTTTTGCTATCAATAATCGTAATTTTTTCTGCGGACTCAATTAATTTCTCATATAATTTTATGATATCTTCATCAATTTCTCCATCGTGATTATTTTTTAAAGCTTCAATTCTAAAAGCTAAATCTCTAATCATATAGTTTCCCGCATTTTTTTCTCCTAATTCTGCTACAGCTTTTACCGCAGAGAATTTGGCTGCCGCATCAACTTCACTTCCTGCTTTAGCTTTGGCTAACACATCTATTGTACTACTTATAGTAGCATCAGGTGGATTTTCTGATATAACTCTAACATTTCCATCTGCCTTAACTAAATAAATTCCGCCTCTTTGAGTTGCGTCATAATGAGACCAAAATAACGTTGGTAGAATTTTTCCTGTTTTTTCGTCTTTAGCTGTGTACAATTGTTGTCTGGAAATTCCTGCACTTTTCCGAGATTGATTAATTGAACCACATCCAACAATTAAGAATATTCCGAAGATTGAGGTTATAATTGATTTTTTCATATCATTTGGTTTTTGGTTAGTTCTTTAAATATATAGTAACTCCTATTATCTAAACAATCAATTTATTTTACCCTGCAATTATTTAGGATAATAAAACAGCTTAATTGCTTTGACAATTCCATATAAATCTAAAAAAAAACCTTACAAATAATTTAAAAAAACCTCAAAACCAAGTATTTAAACCATAAAAGTTAGTTTTTTCATCATTAATGTAGTGTTAAACTGAGTATAGGGTAGATTTATACTTAATTGTATTGCTCAATAAACTACTGTCTTCATTTTCTTTGCTTGTCCAAAGAAAACGAACCAAAAGAAAGGACACTTTTACGAGGAATTTTTAAACCTTGTTTAAAAACGTCTGAAAAACGATGCGAGGAATCTGTCTAATTTAAACCAAAAACATTCTTGAAAACCCTTAACATCCGACTTTAAGATTTCTCACTTCCGTTCTACTACAGTTCGAAATGACAATTTCTGTCATTTCGAAGAAGGTACGACTAAAGTAATCTGTTTATTTCGAACTATAAACTTAAAGATTACTTTTTTTGTTTGGAATGATGTTTTATTTAAGTGGTTAATTTTCTAAGATGTGTAGTAGCTCAGTTTTTCTCTGGCAAAGTAGTTCTAAAATCTAAACTATATTTTTCTCCTATCTTATAGTTAAGAACTCCATCCTTTTGAAAGGGATCTAATCTCTTTAATTTTTGTTTTTCTAGAGGACAATCTTCTTTTCACATTTCGGACATTTCAACCGACTATTATCAAAATCTTTTCCAAATTTATTTCCCATTACAGCAAACAGACCAGCACCAACCAAAGCAGCAGGAATTGCAATTGGCGCCCCTAAAACAGCTCCAGCAATTCCTAAACCAGAAGCTAATGTATATCCTACTCCTCCTCCAATAGCAGTCCCAATAATCCTTCCTTTTTTATCCTTTTTAAACAAAATCTCTGTTTTACAATGTGGACAATATTTTTGTTTTTTCATCTATCTCTTCTTTATTACTTTATTATTTTCAGTTATTTAAATTTGAGTCGTCATTTAATTCCAAAAATGCTTCTTATCTCTATATAACTCTCTGTTTTGTCTAGTTACTTTAATATTTTTATAAACGTAAAAGAACATCTTCACATATTTATACGGAATCCCATAAACTCAGTTATTTTATTAAAGTTTTATAAAACAAAAAAGACGCTTCTAAAAAGAAACGCCTTTAAAAAAATATTAATACTTCTTTATTTGTTACAACGGAATATTCCCGTGTTTTCTATTCGGTCTTTCTACCTTTTTACCTTCTAACATCGCAAAAGCTTTGATTAGTTTTCTGCGGGTGTCTTGTGGTAAAATAACCTCATCTACAAATCCGCGTGCTGCTGCTCGGTACGGATTCGCAAATTTATCGGCATACTCCGCTTCCTTTTCAGCAAGTTTCGCTTCATGATCGTCTGCTTCGGCAATTTCCTTTTTAAAGATAATTTCACTTGCTCCTTTCGCTCCCATTACCGCAATTTCTGCACTAGGCCATGCAAAGTTCATATCAGCACCAATGTGTTTTGAGTTCATTACGTCATACGCTCCACCATAGGCTTTACGGGTAATTACACTTACTCTTGGCACGGTAGCTTCACTCAACGCATACAATAATTTTGCTCCGTTGGTAATAATAGCGTTCCATTCTTGATCGGTTCCTGGTAAGAATCCTGGTACATCTACCAACACCAATAACGGAATATTAAAGCAATCGCAAAAACGGGTAAAACGTGCTGCTTTTTTAGAACTGTTTACATCCAAACACCCTGCTAAACTCATCGGTTGATTGGCAACAACCCCCACACTTCTTCCTCCTAAACGCGCAAATCCAACGACGATATTATCGGCATACTCTTTATGGATTTCAAAAAACGAATCTGCATCAGCAATACCATCAATTACGGCACGCATATCGTACGGCTTGTTGGCATTATCTGGAACAATGTTGGCTAATTCTTCTCTAATTTCATCGCCTAATTCAAACGGTAATTTCGCTGTAGTTTCTTGATTGTTCTGTGGCATATAACTCAACAATGTTTTAATGTCTTCTAAACATTGTACATCGTTCGCTGCCGTTAAATGCGTTACTCCCGATTTGGTTGCATGCGTACTTGCGCCTCCTAACTCTTCCGAAGTTACTTCTTCATTGGTTACTGTTTTTACTACGTTAGGTCCCGTAACAAACATATAACTTGAATTTTCTACCATAACGGTAAAATCGGTCATGGCTGGAGAATACACTGCTCCCCCTGCACAAGGTCCCATAATTGCTGAGATTTGTGGGATGACTCCTGATGCTTGTACGTTTCTGTAAAAAATATCGGCATAACCACCTAACGAACGTACGCCTTCTTGAATACGTGCTCCACCAGAATCGTTCAATCCGATTAATGGTGCTCCTACTTTTACCGCTAAATCCATAATCTTACAGATTTTTTCGGCATGTGTTTCCGATAACGAACCTCCAAATACCGTAAAGTCTTGTGCAAACACGTACACTAAGCGTCCGTTTACAGTTCCGTATCCTGTTACCACTCCGTCACCATAAAATTGCTGATTTTCCATTCCGAAATCGGTCGTTCGGTGTGTTACCAAAATACCGACTTCTTCAAAAGAACCTTCATCTAAGAAATAATCGATACGCTCACGTGCGGTTAATTTTCCTTTTTGATGATGACGGTCGATGCGTTGTTGTCCGCCTCCTAACTTTGCTTCGGTAAGTTTATGTTGTAATTCTTCTATTTTAGATTTCATCTATATTCTTTTTTTGGGCGTTCCCCAAGGGTCGGGCTTTCCGCTATATCTTTTGTTGGTTCTCGATACTTGCTCCGCAAACTCGAACTGACAACAAAAGGATGCCGCTGCAAATGCTTTGCATTCAACGAAACACGTAAAATACAAATTATTGAGTTAATCCCTAACGCACATTATGTATTAACAAGTTTTTAAAATACGTTGCTCTTTTAAATACTGCTGTAAGGCAACTTGTGCAGCAATCTTCGCTTCTTTTTCGTATCCTGCTTCTAACAACTCAGGTGTGTAATACTTCTTTACAAAATGAGTATCGAAATTCCCTGAGGTGAAAGCTTCGTGTTCGCATACGAACTTTCCGAACGGCAACGTAGTTTCTATTCCTTTTACCTTATAATTGCTAATGGCTTGTTTCATTAACTCAATAGCTTCTTCGCGCGTATTCCCATAGGTAATCAATTTAGAAATCATCGGATCGTAATAAATAGGAATTTCCATTCCTTCTTCAAAACCATCATCTACACGAATATTTTCTCCTTTCGGATGTTGATAGGTTTCCAACACTCCAATACTCGGTGCAAAATTATCTAACGGATCTTCGGCGTATACACGTAATTCTAATGCGTGTCCGTTAATTTCTAAATCATCTTGCGTGAATGATAGCTCCTCTCCTCTTGCTATTTTTATTTGCTGCTCTACCAAGTCTACTCCCGTAATAAGTTCCGTAACTGGGTGCTCTACTTGTAAACGTGTATTCATTTCTAGGAAGTAGAAGTTTTTATTTTCATCTAATAAAAACTCAACCGTTCCTGCTCCTAAATAATCACATGCTTTCGCAACTCTTACAGCTGCAGCACCCATAGCTTCTCTAATTTCTGGAGTCAACACACTCGATGGTGCTTCTTCTACTACTTTTTGGTGGCGACGCTGTACCGAACATTCGCGTTCAAATAAGTGTACTACGTTTCCGTGAGCATCTGCCAACACTTGGATTTCGATATGACGTGGTGACCCTACATATTTTTCTATAAATACAGAACCATCTCCAAAAGCTGATTCTGCTTCTGAAATTGCACGCTGCATTTGTTCTTTTATATCGGCTTCTTTTTCAACAACACGCATTCCTTTTCCTCCACCTCCTGCTGAAGCTTTAATCAAAATCGGATACCCAATTTCATTTGCTACTTTCGATGCATATTCTACATCGGTTACTGCTTCATCAATACCTGGAACCATCGGAATATCATAGGCTTTCACTGCATCTTTTGCAGCCAATTTGCTTCCCATCACTTCAATAGCATGTGTTTTTGGTCCTATAAATACAATTCCTGATTTTGCTACGGCTTCTCCAAAGGCTGCATTTTCACTTAAAAATCCGTATCCCGGGTGAATTCCATCTACACCTAACTCCTTCGCTACTTCAATAATTTTATCTCCTAATAAATACGATTGGTTAGAAGGTGCAGGACCAATACATACCGCTTCGTCTGCAAAAGTTACATGTGGTGAATTTCTGTCTGCTTCTGAAAAAACAGCTACGGTTTTAATCCCCATCTTTTTTGCAGTACGCATTACACGCAACGCAATTTCTCCTCTATTTGCTACTAATATCTTTTTCATCTTATTCCATTTCTATTAAAACCGTATTCTTTTCTACTTTATCCCCTACTTGTATAGCAACCGATTTTACGACTCCGTCTCTTGGTGCTTGTAAGGTGTTCTCCATTTTCATGGCTTCTAACACCAAAATTCCGTCTCCTTCTTTTACTTCTTGACCAATTTCTACCTCTACAGAAACAATTAACCCAGGCATTGGTGCCTTAATATCGTTTTCTTTTTTCTCTGCTGCAACTTCTAACCCTAACTCATCAATCAACATATCTAATTCATTAGAAATACTTACCTCATAAGTATTTCCATTGATTTGAATGGTGTATGTTTTTTGATTGAAATTTGTTTGAAATATGGTTGCTTGATACGATTGATTCCCCTCAAGTACGTGGTAGTTGTTTTTTGACTTTTCTACTATATCTAGCGCCTCAATTTGCGCTTCAGTAAAGTCAAAATCATGCGTTTTATTAACGCTCGTTTTAAAAGATTTACTCATAAATATCTGATATTTTCACCACTAAAATATTAAAATTACAACGGAATGCATTGAGTTAAATCTATAAATTGGCTAGAATGTTTTTTTACTTCCTTGATTACTTCCTATCCATTTACTAACAACCTCAGAAAAACCCGCTATTTATCGCTCTTAATTCATATTTCATATTTACCTTTGCACCGTTCTCATAAAGGGGTGCCTTATTTGAATTAAGAATTGTGGAATTACGAGTTTTGATTATTAAAATAATTCGTAATTAATCATTTATAATTCATAATTAAATTCAGGCTGAGATCATACCCAACGAACCTGGAACAGGTAATGCTGTTTAGGGAGGCGATAATCGCCATTTGGAAAACAATTGTTACGAGAAATTTGTTTATAAACCAAGGAATACTTTGTTGTAAACTCCTCGTAATGACAAATTTTAATTATTCAATGTTTAACTAAAGAATAATTACCTCTTTTTATTCGATTTTGTTTTTATAAAATGAGACCGATGTCTTTTATCAAGAAAGTGAAAATAGTAGCTTTTTTAACCGTATTATTTACAACGTTAACTACCAGTGCACAACAAATGGTTACTTTATCAGGTAACGTGATTAATAGTAATCAAGAACCTTTAGTAGGTGCCACCGTAGCAGTTAGAACTCAAAACAAAGGGACTTCTACCGACTTTGAAGGTAAATTCAAGTTAAACCTACCAAAAGGAACGCATATTATTGAGGTTTCTTATGTTGGTTTTAAAAGCACTTCTCAAGAGGTTGAAATTACCAACAACCAACAGATTACGTTTCAATTAATTTCTAATGAAACTGTGTTAGATGAAGTCTTAGTGTCTGCTGTTCGTGTAAAAGCAGATGCGCCCGTAACACATTCTAACCTTGGTAAAAAAGAAATTGAAAAACGTAACTTAGGGCAGGATATTCCTGTATTATTAAACTATTTACCGTCAGTAACATCTTCGTCAGATGCTGGTGCTGGTGTTGGTTATACCTATATTCGTGTACGTGGTTCGGATGCTTCTCGTGTGAACGTTACGATTAACGGAATTCCGTATAACGATGCCGAGAGTCAGGGTACTTTTTGGGTAAATATGGGAGATTTTGCTTCGTCTACCCAAAGTTTACAGTTACAACGTGGTGTAGGAACGTCTACGAACGGTTCTGGAGCATTTGGAGCTAGTTTAAATATTTTAACCGATGCTATTTCGGAAGAAGCTAGTGGAGAAATTTCAAATGCTTTTGGTTCGTACGGAACAAGAAAACACACCGTAAAGTTTACCACTGGAAAATTAAATAATGGATTTGAGTTTGCGGGTCGTTTGTCTAACATTTATTCTGACGGATATGTTGACAGAGCCTTTACCGATTTAAAATCGTATTTCTTACAAGGTAGTTATACTGATGACAATACGTTAATTAAAGCCTTAGCTTTTGGAGGAAAGCAACAAACCTATCAAGCTTGGTATGGCTTAAGCGCTGGGGAATTACAAGAAAACCGTCGCCAGAATCCGTATACCTACGATAATGAAACCGATAATTATTGGCAAGATCATTACCAATTACATTGGAATGAGAAACTCTCTGATAACTGGTCTACCAATATTGGATTAAATTATACCAAAGGAGAAGGATATTTTGAACAGTTTAAAGAGGACAAAGATGCTGTTGATTATGGTAATGTAATTGTTGACGGAAGCGATGTTATCGTTCGCCGTTGGTTGGATAATGATTTTTACGTAGCTAATGCTAACGTTACTTATAAAACTGAAAAATTCGAGTTAATTTCTGGTGCTTCTTATAGTAATTATAAAGGAGATCATTTTGGTGAAGTTATTTGGGCTACACAATTTGCAGATGGTTCAAGCATTAGAGATCGTTACTATTTTAGTGATGCTAAGAAAAATGATATTAGCGTTTTTTCTAAAGCTACTTTTAATGTTTTTGATAACTTAAAAGCTTTTGTTGATGTACAAGGTAGGTTTATTGATTATACAACTGGAGGATTTACTTCTGATTTACATCCTTTAAATATTGATACTTCATACAGTTTTTTCAACCCTAAGTTAGGTTTTACTTATAGTATTAATAAAGAAAACAGTATTTATGCATCGTATGCTCGTGCGAACAGAGAACCTAATCGTGATGATTTTCAAAATGGCCCGAATGTACAACATGAAACCTTAGATGATTTTGAATTTGGATGGCGTTTACACAATAAAACGATTCAATTAAATACAAACATCTATTATATGTCGTACGACAATCAATTAATTCAAACTGGCGGATTGAATGATGTGGGAGAATATTTACGTAAAAATGTGAAAGATAGTTATCGTTTAGGGGTAGAAATTGATGCTAATATTAACGTTTCAGACAAGTTTAGCATTAACCAAAATCTTACGGTAAGTAGTAATAAAATTAACAATTTTATGTTAGACCGTGATGGTGTTCAACGCAATATTGGGACTACAAATATTGCTTTTTCTCCAAATATTATTGCTGGAAATGCATTGGTTTACAAACCTACAAAAGGGGTACAACTATCTTTACTTTCTAAATTTGTTGGCGAGCAATATTTGAGTAATACCGATACTGAAGCTTCTAAATTAGATAGCTATTACGTGAGTGATTTTAATGTTAGTTATGAGCTTAAAATGAATAAAATTTTTAAATCTATTGTGTTTACAGGATTGGTAAACAATCTTTTTAATAAAGAATATGTTGATAGAGGATATACCTATTTAAATACTTGGGATACTCCTGGAACTTCTTTTGAAGTACAAGGATACTTTCCGCAAGCTACTAGAAACTTTTTAATAGGTGCGACGTTAAAATTTTAAGTGGGAAAAAGCTAGAAAAACAAAAAACCGAGACAGAACTGTCTCGGTTTTTTTCTTAAAATCCATACTTTTCTATCTTGATTTTTTTGTTTTAAACAAACCTACAACCCTAGTAACGTTTCACTTAATGTAAAAAAAGAAATGAAAGTAACCTACGACAAATACTACCAGACAGAAAACTTATTTGGAGAACCTTATACCGAATTAATCGAATTTTTAGCTAACTACCCAAAAAAAGGAAAATTACTTGACTTAGGATGCGGACAAGGAAGAGATGCGCTTGCACTGGCTCAACTTGGTTATAATGTTACGGGAATTGACAACTCAAAAGTTGGAATTGCCCAAATGAACGAAATTGGAAAAACTAAAAACCTAGATTTGGTAGGTATAGTCGCTGACATTTATGATTTTGAACAATTTGACGAGTTTGAAATTATCCTTCTCGACAGTATGTTTCATTTCGCTAAAAAAGACAAGAAAAAAGAAGTCGGATTAATCCAAAAGATCATCTCAAAAGTTAAAAATGGGGGTTTAGTGGTTATTTGCATTCAAGATACGGGAAACAAGGTTCAAATTCTTAACCAAGCGATTGACTTTAAAAAGCAACTAAATAGACTTGCTGACAAGAAACTCAAGTATATTTTTGAGGACAAAGAAAGCGGACATAAATCTGAAACTGATTATAGAATGGTAATAATTGAAAAATAAAAATACTACGCAGAACAAATAAGGTATGTAAAATAAACGATACAATACTAAATATAAGACTTATAGCTTGTATCAAACTTTATAGGCTATTAAAAGTTTTATGCTTCGTAAGTATCCTTTTTTTATACCAACCAATACACAACATTAAAAAATCCCGAGTATATGACTCGGGATTTTTTTACTCTTTATTTTTATCTGTCCACTCTAGATATCCTCCTAAAACATTGTATACTTTAAAGCCTTTTTGAGCAAGTAACTCACTTGCTTTTAAACTTCTTCCTCCTGAACGACAATAAAGGTATACTGGTTTTGTTTTATCTAATTTCTCTATAGCTTTTCCTTCAAAATCGTTACCAGTAACGTCTATTTTAATTGGAGTTTCGATAACTCCTCCAGCCCACTCTTTTGGAGTTCTAACGTCTAATAACTGTACATTGTCTTCATTCTGTAAAACTACTTGTAAGTTATCTATAGTAATGTTATTTACCTCTGTGTTTTGTGGTTTACACGACAATACCACCGTTAAAAACAAACCTACTAAAAAAATACCTTTATTCATTTTACCTATTTTAAGGTTGATGGACATACCGTTGCTGTTCTTGGAATATCAGTTTCTTTAATCGCTTTATACCCTCCAGCAACATCAATGATGTTATGGAATCCTCTTGCTTTTAAAATAGATGCTGCAATTACTGAACGGTATCCTCCAGCACAGTGTACGTAAAAATCTTCTTTTGTAGGAAACTTTTCTACATGTTCGTTTAAGAAATCTAACGGTGTACTTGGTACGTCTACAATATGTTCATTTGCATATTCACCTGGTTTTCGAACATCAAAAACAGGTGCTTTTTTCGTAACCGCTTCTGCTAAAATAGCTGCAGAAACAGAACGCAATGTATCTACTTCTTTTCCTGCTTCTTTCCAAGTATTGAAGCTTCCTTCTAAATATCCTAATACATTATCAAAACCAACGCGTGATAAGCGTGTTATAGTTGTTTCTTCTTCCCCTTCTGGAGTCACTAATAAAATTGGCTGTGTAACGTCTTTAATTAATGCACCTACCCATGGAGCAAATGTTCCTCCTAAACCAATAAAAATTGATTGTGGTATAAATCCTTTAATAAACTCCGATTGATGACGTACATCTAAAATTAACGCATCTGTTTCGTTTGCTATTTTTTCAAAGTCTGCTACTGATAATGCTCTGGCTCCACTTTTGATAACTTCATCGATAGATTGATATCCCTCCTTATTCATTTTTACATTTAAAGGAAAATACTCAGGTGGAGGTAGTAACCCGTCTGTAACTTCCTTCACAAATTCTTCTTTCGTCATATCTGCACGAAGTGCATAATTGGTTTTCTTTTGATCGCCAATAGTACCAATTGTTTCTTTACTCAAGTTTTTACCACAAGCTGAACCTGCTCCGTGTGCTGGATACACAATTACATCATCTTCCAGCGTCATAATCTTTGTACGTAAACTATCGTATAACAGTCCTGCTAACTCTTCTTGTGTTAAGTTTGCAGCTTTCTGTGCTAAGTCTGGGCGTCCAACATCACCTAAAAATAAAGTATCTCCACTAAAAACAGCATGATTCTTACCGTTTGCGTCTTTCAATAAATATGAAGTACTCTCCATAGTATGTCCTGGAGTATGCAATACGGTAATAGTAATATCTCCTAACGTGAACACTTCACCATCTGTTGCTATATGAGCCTCATAGTTCGTTTTCGCTGTTGGTCCGTATACAATTGTTGCTCCTGTTTTTTCTGCAAGGGTAACATGACCACTTACAAAATCTGCATGAAAGTGAGTTTCAAAAATATATTTGATTTTAGCGCCATCTTTCTTAGCCCTATCTATATAAGGATCTACTTCTCGTAACGGATCTATTATTGCCACTTCTCCATTACTTTCTATATAATAGGCTCCTTGTGCTAAACAGCCTGTATAAATTTGCTCTATTCTCATGATATTATATATTATTTATACGCTTGATGTATATATTGTGCGTATTTCTTCTGATTTTGGTTATCTCCTGTTTTATAGAATTTTACGGCACCGTTGGCACGCATAAAAAAGTGATCTAGACTTACTACGTCTAATAAACCTCCCCTAAAAAAAGCATCTCTTACCGGCCCTTTCACTCCTGCGAAATAAAATTGAATATTGTGTTTATTGAAATAAATAATACGTTCTTTTAATATCTCTATTCCTGTACTATCTACTCTATTAATACTTTCTGCATCTAACACAATCAATTTTAATGCCTCCCCTTTTTCTTCTGCCATTTCGTCCAACTTATCTCGAAAATAGTTAGAGTTTGCATAAAATAACTGTGCATCAAAACGAAATACTAAGATTTCTTCGTCTAAAATAACTTCCTTAAACCTATTTTTATTACGATAAAAGTCTGAATTTGGTACTTTACCTAACTCAACTACATAGGGTCTAGAGGTTCTAAAAATTAAAACGATTAATGACAGCACTACTCCAATTAAAATTCCGTATTCAATTCCAAAGAAAATGGTAGCCAAAAAAGTAGCTAGGAGTAGCCAGAAATCTAAATTATTAGCTCTCCACAGCCTTCTAGCTTCCTTTAGATTTATTAAGTTAAAAACTGCGACTATAATTATTGCTGATAAAATAGTTTTTGGTAAATGATAAAAAACGGGAGTTAAAAAAAGTAAGGTAAACACTACTAAAATTGCTGAAACAATTGCTGAAATTCCTGTAGTACCTCCTGATTCCCCATTGATAGCAGAACGAGAAAAACTTGACGCTGACGGATACGATTGAAATAATGACCCTACCATATTACTTAACCCTAAGGCTACTAACTCTTGGTTTGGCCTTACTCTATACTCATCTTGTTTGGCTTCCAGCGTTTTTCCAATTGAAATCGTTTCTAAATACCCTACCATAACTAGTGTTGCGGCTATTGGCATTAATTCACGTATTAGAGCTACATCAATTACTGGCATTGAAAATTTTGGTAACCCTGAAGGAATATCTTTTACGATGGCTACATCGGAAAGTTGTGTTCCAAAAAAACGTATGGTTACTATTCCTAGTATAACAACAATTAAGGCATTTGGTATTTTTTTATTTACTTTCCTAAAAACTATAATAATAGCGCATGCTATTAAGCCAATAATTGTGGTGTTTGTTTTAAAATATTGAAGTCTGAAAAGAATATCTTCCAACAGTACATGAATTTGATCGCTCTGTACAAACTCTACTCCAAATAAGTTTCTAAATTGATTTAACCCAATAATTAAAGCTACTGCAGATGTAAATCCGGTTATTACAGGTCTTGATAAAAAATTAACAATGAATCCTAATCGGAAAATTCCCATTAAAAACTGAATGGTTCCTACAACTAATGCGAGGAGTATTGCTATAGCAATATAACTTTCAGAACCTGTTAACGCTAAGGTAGAAACTCCTGTTGCTACGATTAATGAATCCATAGCTACTGGTCCGATTGCTACCTGACGTGATGTTCCAAATATAGC
The DNA here is from genome assembly GCF_030547425.1 of Tenacibaculum sp. 1_MG-2023. Lineage (GTDB taxonomy): Bacteria > Bacteroidota > Bacteroidia > Flavobacteriales > Flavobacteriaceae > Polaribacter. The sequence goes on from NZ_JAUORH010000002.1 coordinate 14,331, forward strand.
ATACATCAACTGAGGCATTAAAGCTGCATACAATCCATAAATAGGTGGTAATCCTGCAATCAATGCGTAGGCAATACCTTGTGGAATTAATACAATAGCGACGGTTACACCTGCAACTACATCACCTCTTAACTGCGATTTTTTATAGTTGGGTAACCATTCTAGTATCGGTATGAGTTTTTTTAGTAGTTCCATTCTATTTAAAAGAGCTCTCCTTGACTAGTTCCTTTAATTTTTCCCAAATGTTTATATGCCAAATCAGTTACTTCTCTTCCTCTTGGCGTACGCATAATAAACCCTTGTTGGATTAAAAAAGGTTCATATACTTCTTCAATTGTTTCTGCGTTTTCAGCTACTGCTGTCGCTAAGGTTGTTATTCCTACTGGACCTCCCTTAAACTTATCGATAATGGTAGATAAAATTTTATTGTCCATTTCATCTAAACCATGTGCGTCTACATTCAATGCTTTCAAGGCATATCTCGCTATTTCTATGGTAATGGTACCATCACCTTTAATTTGTGCAAAATCACGTACTCTACGTAATAATGCGTTAGCAATACGTGGAGTTCCTCTACTTCTACCAGCAATTTCTATTGCTGCTTCCATAGAAATAGGCATTTTTAAAATAAATGCACTTCGCTGTACGATGGTTGTTAATAATTCTGTTGAATAGTAATGTAAACGACTACTGATTCCAAAACGTGCTCGCATAGGAGCTGTAAGCAATCCTGAACGTGTAGTAGCTCCAATTAATGTAAACGGTTCTAAATTAATCTGAACTGTACGTGCATTGGGCCCTGATTCGATCATAATATCGATTTTATAATCTTCCATTGCTGAATACAAGTATTCTTCTACAATAGGACTTAATCGATGAATTTCATCTATAAACAGAACATCTCGTTCATCTAAATTGGTTAGTAGACCTGCTAAATCTCCAGGCTTGTCTAATACTGGTCCTGAGGTAACTTTAATCCCCACTCCTAATTCACTGGCTAAAATATGTGCTAAGGTGGTTTTTCCTAAACCAGGAGGTCCATGAAACAGGGTATGATCAAGTGCTTCATCTCGTTGATTGGCAGCCTCAACGAAAATTTTTAAATTATCAATTGCCTGCTCTTGACCAGTAAAATCTTCAAATGAAAGCGGACGTAGTTTCTTTTCTACATCTAACTCTTCACTTGAAAAATGAGTATTATCAGGGTTTAGGTTTTCATTCATATTATTGCAAATATACTTGAAATAAAATGTTTGTTTTGTAATATATGTTACTTAGCTCTTTTCTATGCTAAAATACATATTATAAAATCTTGTAATAACCATAGAAACTTAAAAAGCCTTCCAAATTGGAAGGCTTTTTAAGTTTGCATATTTTTATTTTAAGATGGTTCTTCGCCATCTAATAATGGTACATTTTGTGGTACGAAATCTTTTCCGTGTACATACTCACCATTTTCATCTGTTTTACTGTAATCGTAAGCCCATCTGTGAACTTCAGGAATTGCTCCTGGCCAGTTTCCGTGAATGTGTTCAACTGGAGTAGTCCACTCAAGTGTATTTGCATTCCATGGGTTTTGCGTTGCTTTTTGACCTCTGTACATAGAGATAAAGAAGTTTGCTATAAAGATTAACTGTGCAAAACCTCCAATAATAGCCATAATAGTCATAAACACGTTAATGTCAGCTAAATCATCAAACATTGGAAAGTTTGTATTTGTATAATAACGACGTGGTAAACCAGCTAACCCTATAAAGTGCATTGGGAAAAATACTCCGTAAGCACTTATTATTGTTAACCAAAAGTGCCAGTATCCTAATGTTTTATTCATCATTCTACCATACATTTTAGGGAACCAGTGATAAACACCAGCAAACATTCCTAATAATGCTGATACTCCCATTACTAAGTGGAAGTGTGCCACTACGAAATATGTATCGTGAACATTAATATCTAATGCCGAATCTCCTAATACTAATCCTGTTAAACCTCCTGTTACGAATGTAGAAACTAATCCGATAGAGAACATCATTGCAGGATTTAACTGTAGGTTACCTTTCCATAAGGTAGTTACATAGTTAAACGCTTTTACCGCTGATGGAATTGCAATTAATACTGTTGTAAAAGTAAATACTGAACCTAAGAATGGATTCATTCCAGATACGAACATGTGGTGACCCCATACAATTGTAGATAAGAATGCAATTGCCATGATAGAACCAACCATTGCGCGGTAACCAAAAATTGGTTTACGTGCGTTTGTTGAAATTACTTCTGAACTAATACCTAATGCTGGTAATAAAATAATATATACCTCTGGGTGACCTAAGAACCAAAATAAGTGTTCGAATAATACTGGCGACCCTCCTTGATAATGTAATACTTCACCAGAAATAAAGATATCTGATAAGTAGAAAGAAGTACCAAAACTTCTATCAAAGATTAATAATAATGCTGCTGATAATAATACCGGGAATGAAATTACACCAATAATTGCTGTAATAAAGAATGCCCACATTGTTAATGGCAATCTTGTCATTTTCAATCCTTTTGTACGTAAGTTTAAAACTGTTACGATATAGTTTAACGACCCGATTAATGATGATGCAATGAAAATTGCCATAGACACTAACCATAATGTCATACCTGTACCTGAACCTGGAATTGCTTGTGGTAATGCAGATAATGGAGGGTAAATTGTCCATCCTGCTGATGCTGGTCCTGCTTCTACGAATAATGAAATAATCATTATTACTGATGATAAGAAAAACAACCAATAAGATACCATGTTTAAGAATCCAGAAGCCATATCACGAGCTCCAATTTGTAACGGAATTAATAGGTTAGAGAATGTACCACTTAAACCTGCCGTTAATACAAAGAATACCATAATTGTACCGTGAATTGTAACTAACGCTAAGTACATATCTGGGTTCATAATTCCATCTGTTTGATGGTTTCCTAAGAATGCTTCAACAATTGAAAACGATGTATCTGGCCATGCAATTTGTAAACGAAATAACATAGACATGAAACCTCCTATGATACCCATAAATATACCTGTAACAAGGAACTGTTTCGAGATCATTTTATGATCTTGACTAAAAATGTATTTAGTTACAAATGTTTCTTTGTGATGATGATCTGACATAATCTATATCTTTATATACTTTTTAAAAATATCTTATTTAATTGCTTGAGCTAATGTTTTTTGTTCTGACAACCACTTGTTGTATTCTTCTTCTTCAACAACAGTAATTTTCATTTGCATATTGTAGTGAGATGCTCCACAAATTTTGTTACACAATAATAAGTAATCAAACTCGTATGGATCTTCTCCATTAGCTTTTCTAATTTTGTTAATTCCCTCTGTTTTTGCAATTACCTCAGAATTCTGGCGCATTTCAGCTGTAGTATACTTTGGCGTGAATGCGAATTGAGTAACCATACCTGGAACACAGTTCATTTGCGCTCTAAAGTGAGGCATATAAGCGGAGTGTAATACATCTTGCGAACGGAATTTAAATAACACTTTCTTACCTTTAGGTAAGTATAATTCTGTTACTTGTTTATCATCCTGTGCACTTGGATCAGACATATCAACACCCATTGTGTTAATACCTTTGATAAAGTTTACATTACCTAAACCTAATTGGTTGTCTTCACCTGCATAACGTGCATCCCAACGGAACTGTTGAGAGTATACTTCAATTACAATAGGGTTTTCATCGTCTCCAACATACATAATGTTGTTCCAAGCCCATAAACCATATCCAATTAATAATACAATTGTTACTGCTGGAATAGTTGTCCAAATTAATTCTAACTTGTGACTATCTGCATAAAATAATGCCTTGTTGTTTTTATTCCCTCTATACTTATATGTAAAGAAGAAAATTAAGAACTGCATTCCAAACTGAACGATTCCAATCAACCAAAAAGTAATATTGAAAAGGTTGTCATCATGCTCTCCTTCGATAGAAGCAGCTTCTGGTAACATGATTACGTTCATGGCAATTAAGCAGTAAATCATCATTGCATATAGGAAAGCCAGAAATCCTAGAGCATATTTACCTTGTTTTTCGTTGTCTTCATCTGTAGCAATTATACCACGGAAATTCATTATACGAGTAATTTGCCAAAAACTTACTCCAATTGCAACTGCTATGAAAATATAAAATAAAGCGAGCATATTATCTAAACTATTTGTTTATTAATTCTTTTTATTAATGATGATTACTATCTTCTCCTCTGTGTTCGATATTATAGTAATGATATGTTTCACTCTCGTGTAAATATGGGTTACCTTTTGGTACTGGGTTTGCCTTAGCAAATGCACTGAAAGTAGCGAAAATGAATAACCCTACAAAGAATAACAATCCACTAACTTCACCTATCCCGAATCCCCATTGACCTCCAACTGTTCCAGGCATAACCATTACAAATAAATCTATATAGTGACCTGCTAAAATTACAACACCTCCTAGTATAACAAACCAAGGCATGCTCTTAAAATCACTGTTAATTAATAATAGTATTGGAAAAACGAAGTTCATAACTACCATCGCTAAAAATGGTACTTTATATTCATTAAAACGTAATAAGAAGTATGTAGTTTCTTCTGGCATATCAGCATACCATATTAACATAAACTGAGCAAACCATAAGTAGGTCCAGAATACTGAGAAACCAAACATAAACTTAGCTAAATCATGGATATGACTATCATTTACTAATGGTAATACACCTTTTGAACGTAAGTAAATAGTTACCATAGCTATTACTGTTAAAGCAGATACTAAGAAAGTAGCTAATACATACCATCCAAATAATGTTGAGAACCAGTGTGGATCTATTGTCATAATCCAATCCCAAGAAGCCATACTTTCAGTAATCATAAAGAAGAATAAGAAAATTACAGAAATATTATAGTTCTTCTTATGTAATTTTAAATCTCCATTGTCTTGTTTAATAGAATTTCTTCTAATAATAAAAGTATAAGCATTCCATACTACTAGATAGAAAATACTTCTCATTAACCAACCTGGTGTATTTAAATACCATTTCTTACCATCTACAATAGCATCGTAATTTGGACTTGTAGGGTCTACAACTCCTTCTCCCATCCACGTAAATAAATGGTTCATGTGCATTGCCGTTACTATTAAGAATACTAACATTAGTATACTAACATAGTGTAAGTTTGAAGTGATAGCTTCCATAACTCTAAATAACACAACAGACCATCCAGACTGTGCTACTCTTTGAGAAGCATAAAATGCTAATACTAATAATGTGATTCCTAAAGAAAATAATAAAGCAACATACAAAGCAGACCAAGGTCTGTTTTGCATTTGGTGTAAAGCATGTTCTGCATGAGCATCTCCGTGATCTTCACCATGAGCTTCTGCTACTTCAGTATGTGCTTCAGTTGTTGTTTCATTTGCTTCATCAGCTGTAGCTTCTTCATGAGTATCTTCGGCTACGTGTACAGCTGAACTGTCTTGTGCTTGTGTATTTTCTGTAACTTCATCTGAGTGCTCTTGCTCACTATTGTGTGCTACTTCTTCAGTATGTGTCGCAATACTATCTGCAACATGTTCTTCTGTTGTTACCTCTTCTTCATGCTTTTCAACTTTAGCTTCTTCTGCGTGTTCCTCTTCAGCATGATCTGCTTTCGCATCATGACCTCCATGGTGTGCATCTTGTTTTGCTAAAATTTCTTTTGCTTCTTCTAATGTTTTAGGAGCTGATAAGAAACTATAACCTGTTCCTAAAAGTCCTACAGCCATTAAAACAATAGCAAGCATTTTTAATTTTCCTGAAAACTGGTACATATCTTAACTATCTATTATAGACTTATTTTAATTCGCTTCTTAATTTTTCTACGTATTGTACAACTTGCCAACGCTCATCGTATCTTAACTGTGACGCATGAGACCCCATTAAATTTTTACCATACATAATTACATGATAAATGTTACCTGGAGTTAATTCTCTATCTGCGTAATTTGGAATACCATTGAATTTATCTCTTTGAGATAATACTCCGTTTCCATCTCCTTTTGTACCATGACAAGACGCACAGTATATACCGTATAACTCTTTACCTTTTTCTAAGTTTGCTTCAGTTGTAGGTAACGGGTTTTTTAATTCAGCTTTTGCTTTTTCATATCCTTCATTAGTATCTGGAATATCATAAGCTACGACCCCGTTTCTACTTACAGTACCTGCTACTGGTAATTTATTTACCATTTCTTTATTTAACCCCTCAGCTCCATTTACATCATAAGGTACAGATACGTACATATCTGGCATAAATTGTACTTGTGGTTTTCGTTTATCGTTACAAGAACTTAAGCTTGTTGCTGCTACAGCTAAAGCGATAATTATTTTTAAATTCTTCATATCTCTTTATTAGTGCGTTTCTACTACGTTAATTTCTACAGCTCCTGTTGTTTCTAACAATGACACTAACTCTTCCTCACTCCCTTTAACAGGAATTTCCATTAAAAAGTGATCATCTGTAGTTCTTGGATCAGGATTTTCAGCTTCTTTGAATGGCCAAATCTTACTTCTCAAGTAAAAAGTAATTACCATTAAGTGTGCTGCAAAAAACACTGTTAATTCGAATAATATTGGTACGAAAGCTGGCATGTTCGCTGCCCAAGAAAAGTTTGGTTTTCCACCAATATCTTGAGGCCAATCAGCAATCATAGTATACCATGTTAACCAAACTGCTACTGATAAACCTGTAATACCGTATAAAAAAGCAGTAATCGCTAAACGTGTTGGTGCTAAGCCCATTGCTTTGTCTAATCCGTGTACTGGAAATGGACAAAATACTTCTTCAATGTGATGATTCTCTGCTTTAACTTTCTTAACGGCATCCATTAAGATATCATCATCATTATATAATGCGTGAATTACTTTATTAGTGCTCATTGTTCTCTTCTCTTGATTTTTTAAAATTCTCACCTGATGATTTCAAAATAGTCTTAATCTCCGCCGTAGGAATTACTGGGAATGTTCTTGCATATAATAAGAATAATACAAAGAAGAATCCTATAGTTCCTACAAAGATACCTACGTCTACAAACGTTGGCTCAAAACGCCACCATGTAGATGGTAACTGTCCTTTACTTAATACAATTGCGATGATATCAAAACGCTCAAACCACATACCTATATTAATTACAATAGAGATAATAAAAGACCAAATAAAGCTTCTTCTGATTTTTTTGAACCATAATAATTGTGGAGTGAAAATATTACAGATTAATAATGACCAAAATGCCCATCCATAAGCTCCTGCTTCTGCTCCAAATGATAAGTATGTATAATTTTCATAAGGAGACCCTGTATACCATGCAATAAAGAATTCTGTTGCATAAGCTACTGCTACAATACCTCCTGTTAAGATAATTACGATGTTCATATATTCAACGTGTAAACGTGTAATATATGCTTCCATATTCGTAACCTTACGCATAATACCTAATAAGGTTTGTACCATTGCGAATCCTGAGAAAATCGCTCCTGCTACGAAATAAGGAGGGAAGATTGTTGAGTGCCATCCTGGGTTGATAGAAGTAGCAAAGTCCATCGATACAATTGTGTGTACAGAAAGTACTAATGGTGTTGCTAAACCTGCTAATACTAATGATACTTCTTCAAAACGTTGCCAATCTTTTGCTCTACCTGACCATCCAAAAGATAATAAAGCATAAATTTTCTTTTGAAAAGGTTTTACAGCTCTATCACGAATCGTTGCAAAATCAGGCAATAAACCAGTCCACCAGAAAACTAATGATACCGATAAATACGTAGAAATTGCGAATACATCCCATAATAATGGAGAGTTAAAGTTTACCCATAATGATCCGAATTGGTTAGGAATTGGTAATACCCAGTATCCATTCCATGGACGTCCCATGTGGATGATTGGGAACAATCCTGCTTGAAATACCGCAAAAATTGTCATCGCTTCTGCAGAACGGTTAATTGCCATTCTCCATTTTTGACGGAATAATAAAAGTACTGCAGAAATAAGTGTTCCTGCGTGACCAATACCTACCCACCATACGAAGTTGGTAATATCCCATGCCCAACCGATGTTTTTATTTAATCCCCAAACACCGATTCCTGTTCCTACGGTGTAAAAGATACATCCAAATCCCCATAACATTGCTGCTAAAGAGATATAGAATGCTATATACCAATTTTTGTTTGCTTTCCCTTCAATAGGTCTAGCAATATCTTCAGTAATATCATGATAACTCTTGTTACCAAGTATTAAAGGTTCTCTATAAGATGATTCGTAATGAGACGACATAAATCTATATACTTATTAATTTTACTATTAGGCTTCGTTTGTATTTCTTACTTTCACTTGATACACTACGTTTGGTTTTGTACCAATATAATCTAACACGTGGAAAGCTCTTCTATCTTCTTTTAATGCTGCAACTGTATCTTCTGAGTTGTTTATATCTCCAAACACCATTGCTCCAGTAGAACAAGCAGATGAACATGCTGTTTCAAACTCATCTTTCTTAATAGCTCTACCTTCTTTCTTAGCCTTTAAGATAGTAGCTTGCGTCATTTGGATACACATAGAACATTTTTCCATAACTCCACGAGAACGAACTACTACGTCTGGGTTTAACACCATTTTTCCGTACTCGTTATTCATGTTAAAATCAAACTCGTTGTTCTCAGCATAGTTAAACCAATTAAAACGACGAACTCTATATGGACAGTTGTTTGCACAGTAACGAGTACCTACACAACGGTTATACGCCATTTGATTTTGACCTTGACGACCGTGTGATGTTGCTGCTACCGGACATACTGTTTCACATGGTGCGTGATTACAGTGCTGACACATCATAGGTTGGAAAGCAACCTGTGGGTTTTCAGCTGGATTTTCTAAAGCATCAAATAAATCTCCTTTACTTAACTCTAATACTTTTTCAGTATAACGTCTTTCAACTTCTTGATTCGCTATGTTTGGATTTTGAGCTTTGAACTCTTCCAATGTCATTTTAGCTTCGTGTTGCTTATCTACAACGGTAGAAGAATAATAACGATCAATACGTAACCAAGCCATATCTCTACCAACTCTCACTTCATCTTTACCAACAACAGGAACGTTGTTTTCAGCGTGACATGCAATAACACATGCTCCACAACCTGTACAAGATGTTAAATCGATAGATAAGTTAAAATGGTGTCCTAAAGTTCTATCATGTTCATCCCATAAGTCGATTTTACTTCCTTCAACTTCTTGATGATCATAAGAAACCATAAATGGTTTATTCCAAGTATGCTTAGGATCTAATTTTTTATTATTTACTTCTTTTAATGAAGCTTCTCTTAAGATATCGTGACGACCAGCTAAAGTACTTTGTACTTGCATACAAGCAAACTTGTGCCATCCTGAAGCTTTTTCAATAGAAACATTGTATTGAACATTGTTTCCGTTTTGGTAGAAAGGATATGCATTAATACCTACTTGCATTTCTGACTTTAACCCTTGAGTTCTACCGTAACCTAATGCTAAACCAACTGATCCTTTTGCTTGACCTGGTTGTATAATCACTGGAATCTTGTTAACTGTAACTCCATTAACCGTTACATTAGCATAGTTACCATCAATAGCACCGTTATCTTTCACTGGATTTTCAAAACCTAATTCTTTAGCATCAGCCATAGAAACAGTTAAGTAGTTATCCCAAGAAGCACGTGTAATTGGATCTGGTAACTCTTGTAACCATGGGTTGTTGGCTTGTTTACCGTCTCCTAACGCTGTTGATGAATATAGATTTAATTCGAATCCTGAAGCATTATTAGCGTCTCTTACTAATTGTACTGCTGCTGCATTTACATCTACTGTTGATTCAAAAGCTATTTCTTCTTCTGTAGCAATGTTTTCAGCTTTAAAGAATCCATCATGTAATGCTTGATTCCATGAAGCTCCTCCTAATACATTTGTGCTCCAAAATTCTTTTAAAGTATCGTAATAGTTTACTGAACTTCCTGACCATTTTAACAACACATCTTGTACTTGACGTGTATTAAATAATGGTTGAATGGTAGGTTGCATTAAACTATAAACACCTTGTTTTGCCATAACATCTCCCCAACTTTCTAAGTTATGAGGTGCTGGCAATGTATATTGTGTAGCATTAGCTGTAGCGTCATCTTGAGTAGATAATGCAACAGATAATTTTAAGTTCTTAATTCCTTCTGCTAAATCAGCTGCATTTGCTAATGCATATAAAGGGTTTACGTTGTAAGTAATTAAACCTTTTACTTTACCTCCTTTAACATCTGCTACTAATTGAGCTACTTGAGTATCGTTACCTTGACGTCTTAAGTTCAAAGTCTCTGTATCGATTACCTCACTATTTAATGCTTTATTAATTGCTAGTGCTATTAATTGTGCATTTTTATCATTTAAACCAGTAACCACAACTCCTTTTGAACCTGCTTTTTTAAGGTCTTTAGCTAATTGCTTAACCTCAGCATCAAAAGCTGTTGTTTTTGAAGGAAGGCTATTTCCTGTTACTTGGTTGTATAAGTTTATTAAAGCGTAAACTTGTTCAGATGGCTTAGCAACAATTCTTTTATCAGCATTTGCTCCTGCTAAAGACATGTTAGCTTCTATTTGAACATGATAAGACATTTTACCTGTCTTTACTCTACGACCTTCTACATAAGATTTCTCATATCCTCCTTGCCAATCTCCTAAGAAATCTGCTCCAATAGATGCAATAACCTCTGCTTTAGTAAAATCGTAATCTGGTAAAGCTCTTTTACCGTACATAGCTTCAAAAGCATCAGCAGCTGCACTTTCTGAAATTGCATCGTAAACTACATGCTTAACATTTGGATAAGCAGTGATAAAATCAGCAATTACTTTTTCAGTAGAAGGGCTTGCTAAAGTACCGGTTAAAAACACTACTGGTTCGTTAGCATCTTTTAACTCATTTAATTTAGCAATGATTTCTTTATCTGCATCTGCCCAAGAAATTTGAGTTTTCCCTTTTCTAGGTTCTTTTAAACGTAATTTCTCATCGTATAATGATAAAACTGACGCTTGGGTACGTGCGCTAGTTTCTCCCCATGCCTCTTTGTTTGGCATAATTTGAATTGGACGTCCTTCGCGTGTTTTTACTAATACGTTTGCAAAATCAAAACCATCTGCAATAGTAGTTGCGTACCAATCAGCAACACCTGCTACGATATCATTTGGTTGCACTACATAAGGAATTGATTTTCTTACTGGACCTTCACAAGCTGCCAAAGAAGCTGCTGCAGTGGTAAATCCAACATATTTCAAGAAATCTCTACGTGATGTTGATGATGTTTCTAAGGTTTCTTTGTCGCCTAAAAATTCATCTGTAGGAATATCTTGTACAAACTCATTATTACGTAGCGTTTCAACAACAGAACTACCTTTTAGTTCTTCAACACTTTGCCAGTATTTTTTGTTTGAAGCCATTTATATATGTGTTTTTCTACTTTCTAATTTGATTAATAGTGGCACTTACCACACTCTTTTCCTCCTAATTGCGCAATAGTTACTTGCTCAACACCGTACTTTTCTGCCAATTCTTTATGAATTTTAGCATAGTACTCATTACCTTTTAAGTCAACCTTAGTCGCCTTGTGACAATCAATACACCAACCCATTGTTAATGGAGAGTACTGATACACTTCTTCCATCTCCTCCACAGGCCCGTGACATTTTTGACAAGCTACACCTCCAACCGTTACGTGTTGTGAGTGGTTAAAATATGCAAAATCTGGCAAATTATGAACTCTAACCCATTTAACTGGCTTAGTATTACCTGTATACTCTAATTTATCTGCATCCCAACCTGCCGCTTCATAAATCTTAGCGATTTCTTTATCTAAATCCGCTTTTACTAATGTATGATCATCCATTACCACTTTAGTATCATCAGCAACTTCCGAAATATTCTTATGACAGTTCATACAAACACTTACTGAAGGAATTCCAGATGTTTTACTATGTTTAGCAGATGAGTGACAATATTGACAATCTATCTTATTGTCTCCTGCGTGAATTTTATGTGAAAATGCAATTGGCTGAATTGGCTGATAACCTTCATCAACACCTATTTTAAACAACGTACCAAATAAAAAGTAAGCTGCTATTAAAGCTCCGAAAATTACTGTTAATACTTTTAAAAATGTATTTTGCTTAATTCCTTCCCACAGCTCAGCAGTTTGCCCCATTAAACCTGGGGTTTTTGGAGCTCCTTTTAATTCACTAATAGTTTTTAATAAACTACCAATAATTAAAAAAGCTACAACAATTGCTGCTGCTAAAATATACAACAACCACTTTGGTGCCTGATCTCCCTGGGTTTCACCTGTAACCTCAGCTCCAGCAACTGCAGCTTTCTTTACCTCACCAACAGTTGTATAATAAAGAATATCATCAATGTTTTGATCTGTTAACTGCGGAAATGCAGTCATGTTAGAACCATTATACTCCTCAAAGATGGCTATTGCATCTTTATCTCCAGAAGCTCTAAGTTCAGCATTGTTTTTAATCCAAGCTTTCAACCATTCGTTAGTTCTTTTTTCTTCAATCCCAGCTAAAGCAGGACCTACAAGTTTTTTATCTAACTTGTGACACGAAGCACAAAGAGACTTAAATAATTTCTTCCCTTCTTTTTGACGCGCTTCGTCAATATCTTGTGAAAACGCCGAAAAACTTACTAAGAAAACTAAAAAGAAAGCTAAACTCCTTACTAGAGTTTTGGTTAATCTACTGTGATGATTCACACTTTTCATACTATAAAATATAAGTTTTGTATCTATTTTGGTACAATTTTTTCTGTTACATCATTTTAAAAATAAGTACACAGAAAGTTGCACAAAAGTACTACTTCTGTCTAAATTGTGAAATGTTAAGAGAATCCTAATCTGTAATTTATACTAATTCTAAATAAACCACGTTAACAATGTATTAACTGACAAGTCATTACTTTTGTAAAAAGATTCAAAAAAATGAAAAAACACAGCATATTAATTACTTTTTTACTTATTATTTCTGGTAGCATTCTTAATGTTAAAGCCCAAGGTAAACACACTGAAAATAAAGACATTATTTCCTTAATAGAAAAAAAACGAGCTTATAATAAGCAAAATGGAAGTGGGTATAGAATCCAATTATACAACGGATTAGAAAGACGCGCAAGAATCTTACGTAATAGATTTCGAATTGAATATCCTGATGTTTACACAAAGTTAACCTACAAAGCTCCTGAATGGAAAATACAAGTAGGAAATTATAAGACACGCTTGCATGCCGATAGAGCCCTGAATGAGATTCGTGAAAAGTTTTCTGGTGCCATTGTAGTACCTATGTAATTAAACATAATTTTTACAACATAAAAAAGAGTAATCGAACAAACGATTACTCTTTTTTATTTACTGGCTAATTAATTATTAATAAGCTCTTTTATCACTTCCTTCGTAAAAGTTTATGAATGCTTGATTCACCACTCTGTGACCTCCATCTGTAGGATAATCTCCTGTAAAATACCAATCTCCTAAATTATCTGGACATGCTTTATGCAAACCACTTACTGGTTGGAAAATCACTTCTACTTCAGCTTTAATTTCGGCTGTTTTTAGCATCTGAGCAATCTTTGCTGAAACTTGTTCATCTGTAAAAGGTGCATAAATTTCTTTTACATAGTTTACAACATCTTTGTCTTCGCTATTTTCTTGCTTTTTACATTTTTGATACACTTCATCAATAATATGATATTGATCTGTCTCTTTCAATAATTCTAAAGCTGCTTTAAACGCTATAAAGTCGTTTATCTTAGCCATATCAATACCATAACAATCTGGATAGCGTATTTGAGGTGCCGAAGAAACCACTACTATTTTCTTAGGGTTTAATCGGTCTAAAATCTTAATAATACTTTTCTTTAAGGTAGTACCTCTTACAATACTATCATCAATAATAACCAAATTATCTGTTGGCTTTACCACCCCGTAAGTAACATCGTAAACATGCGCTACTAAATCGTCACGACTACTATCATCAGTAATAAACGTACGTAACTTAGCATCTTTTATAGCTATTTTTTCGAAACGTGGTCTTTTTGAAAGAATTTCAATAACTCTTTCTTTTGAAAGCTTTCCTTCACCTGCTAAAATCGCATCTGTCTTTTGTTGATTTAACACATCTTCAGCAGCTTCCATCATTCCAAAAAATGATGTTTCCGCAGTATTAGGTATGTAAGAAAACACAGAATTTTCTATATCACTATCAATAGATTTTAAAACTTCAGGAAAAACATACTTTCCTAAATTTTTACGCTCCTCATAAATTGATGCATCGCTTCCTCTCGAAAAATAAATACGTTCAAAAGAACATGCTTTTTTAGGCTTCTCTTTTAAAACAGGAGCCATTGTTGTTTGACCATTTTTCTTAATAATCAACGCATGACCTCTATCTATTTCCTTAATTGTATCAATCGGAACATTAAATACTGTTTGAATTACAGGACGTTCCGAAGCCACCACCACTACTTCTTCATCTTCGTAAAAAAATGCTGGACGAATCGCCGAAGGATCTCGTAACACAAACGCATCACCATGACCCAATAATCCTGCCATCGCATAACCACCGTCCCAGTTTTTAGCAGATCGCTGTAAAATACGTTGAATATCTAAATGTTCTTCAATAAAAGGAGATGCATCTTTTTTACTAAAACCAGCATCTTTTGCTTTTAAGTATAAATCTGACACTTCAGATTCTAAAAAATGACCTATTTTTTCCATCACAGTTACCGTATCAGTAAACTCTTTTGGGTGTTGTCCTAAATCAATTAAATCATTTAATAATTGTTTAGAATTTGTCATATTAAAATTCCCTGCAACAATTAAACTTTGATGTTTCCAGTTGCTTTGACGTAAAAAAGGGTGAACACTCTCTATAGAGTTTTTACCGAATGTACCATAACGAACATGCCCTAAAAACAGGTTTCCTATATAAGGTACGTTTTCTTCTTGCCATTTTACATCATCAACCTTATCTGGGTTCTCTTCAAAAACTCCATTGATTCTATGGTTGATTTTTCCGAAAATATCTTGTATTGGTTGTGATTGGTTGGAACGTATTCTACTTATGTATCTTGTTCCAGGCTCTACATTAAATTTTATACTTGCTAATCCAGCACCATCTTGTCCTCTATTGTGCTGTTTCTCCATTAACAGGTACATTTTATTTACACCATAAAACGCGGTACCATATTTATCTTTATAGTACTGTAATGGTTTCTTTAAGCGAACCATTGCAATTCCGCATTCGTGTTTAATAGCGTCACTCATTTAATTTCAAGTATTTAGTTGTGTTGTAGTTTTTGTGTGTTGTATAAAAAAATCCGCAGCAAAAAGCGCGGATTTGTATTTTATGATAGTGCTATATCAAATTGTGTTAATTCTTTAAAAGCTTGTAAACGTGCTTGTACTTCTTCGCTCGTTAGTTCTTCCATTCGTTGTGTTCCGAATTTCTCAACACAGAACGATGCTAAGTTGGATCCGTAGATAATTGCACTCTTCATGTTTTCAAATGAAATATCTTCTGTTTTAGCCAAATACCCACAGAAACCTCCTGCAAAAGTATCTCCTGCCCCTGTTGGGTCAAACACCTCTGCTAATGGTAACGCTGGTGCAAAGAACATGTTCCCTTCATTAAATAATAAAGCTCCGTGTTCTCCTTTTTTAATCACTACATATTTCGGTCCCATCTCATGAATCTTCTTAGCAGCATTTACTAATGAATATTCTCCACTTAACTGACGTGCTTCTTCATCATTAATCGTAATAACATCTACACGCTTTAGCACTTCGTGTAAATCGTTTAATGCTATATCCATCCAAAAGTTCATAGTATCTAACACTACTAACTTAGGTCTTTCATTCATTTGATCTAATACCGATGCTTGTGTTAATGGATGCAAATTACCTAACATTACAATAGATGCATCTTTAAATGCTTCTGGAACTACTGGTTGAAAATGCTCTAATACATTTAATTCAGTTACTAAAGTATCACGAGAGTTCATATCGTTATGATATTTTCCACTCCAAAAGAATGTCTTTCCTTCTTTTACGATTTCAACTCCTTCAGTGTTAATTCCTTTTTCGTTCATCATATCTAAGTATGATTCTGGAAAATCTCCTCCGACTACAGAAACCACTCCTGTTTGCACTCCAAATTGTGAAGCTGCTAATCCAACAAACGTTCCTGACCCTCCTAAGATTTTATCAGTTTTTCCAAATGGTGTTTCTATAGCATCAAATGCTACAGTTCCTACTGCTAATAATTTACTCATAACTCTACTTAATATTCCTTTACCTAAGGAAATGTATTTGTTTCATTAAGTCCTCTGTAAATCCCTAAGACTTAAAAATTTACTAATTCTACTCATTAAGGCTTAAACTCTCATGTCAACTGCCTTTTTTATCGTAATTTTGCGTCTTTAATTAAAAACGGTCTTTTTGACTCTGCAAAAATAGTTTTAAAAAATGACTATCAAAGAAATACAAGAAGAAATTATTGACGAGTTTTCAATGTTTGAAGACTGGATGGAGCGTTATGAGTACATTATTGAGCTAGGTAAATCGCTGCCATTAATAGATGAAACTTACAAATTAGATGAAAACCTGATTAAAGGTTGTCAATCGAAAGTATGGTTACATTCTGAATTAAAAGGTGACATCATTGGGTTTACTGCCGACAGTGATGCTATATTAACCAAAGGAATTGTGGCGTTATTATTGAGGGTTTTTTCTGACCAAACACCTAAAGCAATTTTAGAAGCCGATACTAACTTTATTGATGAGATTGGTTTAAAAGAACACTTAAGCCCTACTCGTGCTAACGGATTAGTGTCTATGGTAAAGCAAATAAAAATGTATGCGATTGCGCAACAAAGTAAGTTAGCAAATTAAAGAAGCAAGAATTATGACTGAAGATAAATTAGAAGAATTAGGAGATAAAATCGTTCGTGTGTTAAAAACAATTTTCGACCCTGAAATACCTGTTGACATATATGAACTTGGATTAATTTATGATGTTTTTATATCAGAAGAGAATGATGCCAAAATATTAATGACATTAACTTCTCCAAATTGTCCTGTTGCTGAAACATTACCTGTTGAAGTAGAAGAAAAAGTAAAAACCTTAAAAGAAATTAACAATTGTGAGGTTGAAATTACTTTTGATCCTACTTGGACACAAGACATGATGAGCGAAGAAGCAAAATTAGAGTTAGGGATGCTGTAGAACTCTTAGTAAAACTACAAAAACATAAAACGCACAACTTTAAATCTTTTCAACAAAAACATGGCAGACGAAATTATAAATAGAGTTGCAAATAGTAAGCTTACAACGGTAGATCTTGAGGATTTTTACCCTGAAGGTAGGCGTATAGTGTTTGACATTAAGGATTGGTTATTTGAAGAATTGATTCTTCGTGAAAAGGACTTTAGAGAGTCTGTAAAAAATCACGATTGGTCTCAATATCAAAACAGTTATGTTTCTTTAACATGTTCTACTGATGCTATTATTCCTTCTTGGGCTTACCTTTTATTAACCTCTGAGCTTATCCCCTTCGCCAAAAAGGTTGTTGTCGGTGATTTAACAGTCTTAGAAACTGTAATTTTTCAAGAGGTAATTCAACAGTTAGACACTTCTGAATATAAAAACAAGCCTGTAATTATTAAAGGGTGTGCAAATAAACCTATACCACCTTCTGCATACACTCTTTTGATTGAAAAAATTAAACCCGTAGCTAAAACCATCATGTTTGGCGAAGCTTGTTCAACTGTACCACTTTACAAGAGAAAAAATAATTAGTCTTATAGGATTCCTCAACTTAATTACAAATGAAAAAACTGTTCTTAATCTTGTTTTCTTGTTTCTGTTTTTCTGTAGTTTCTCAAGAAACTAAAAAAGATAGTGTCTCTTCTGCTGGTTTAGAAAACTCACCTTTAGATACTAGTTTTGCTTTCTACATATTTAACAAAAGAGTATTTGCAGAACCTTTAGTAAAAAAAAACCCACCTAAAAAATGGACTGTTACTGGAAAATATACTTTTCTTTTCAATCAGTCATCTTTTTCTAATTGGGCAGCAGGTGGAAATAATACTGTTGCCGGAAATATGACACTTGGTTATGATTTCAACTATAAGAGAAAAAAATGGAACTGGGATAATAAAATTATTTCCGCTTATGGGTTGAGTTATATAGATGGTCAAGGAGTAAGAAAAACAGAAGATCAGTTTGAATACAACTCCTTATTAGGGTTGAAAACTTCAAAATTGTGGTTTTTATCTTTTTTTAGTAACTTTAAAACACAGTACACCAAAGGTTATGATTATAAACAAGAACCTAAAATAGCTGTTTCGGATTTCTTTTCTCCTGCATATTGGAGCTTCGGGCCTGGTATGTTGTGGAAACGAAATGATGACGCTAGAATAAACATAGCTCCAGCAACTGCTCGTTATACTTTTGTTTCTGATCAATTTTCTGGAAAATATGGTGTGGATGAAGGTAAGAATACTAACTTTAGTTTAGGTTTTAACCTTTCTGCTTACTTTAAGAGTGAAATAATGGAAGATGTGACCATGGAAAGTATAGTAGCTATATATTCAGATTATTTAAACAAACCTCAAAATATTGATATTGATTATCAGTTAAACATCATTGTTAAAATTAATAAAAACCTATCTACAAATCTCAGCTTGCACACCATTATTGACGATGATGCTTCAAGTAGAGTTCAATTTAAAGAGGTTTTTGGTCTTGGTTTGAATTATATTTTTCATAAAACGTGACTTTTGTCATAACAACATTGTCTAAATTTTGAGTTAAGCGTACTTTTACGCCCTCAAAAAATTAATTTAAAACTATTAAAATGAAAAAATTATTAGCTATTGCTGTTTTGTTTGGAACATTAACAGCTAACGCTCAAGAAGAGAAAAAAGAAGAGCCTAAAGAAGGATGGAAAAAAAGTGGTAATATCTCTTTTCTATTCAATCAATCCGCTTTCAATAATTGGTTAGCTGGGGGTACGAACAATATTTCTGGTACTCTTGGCTTAAACTATGATTTTAACTACACAAAAGGTGATTGGACATGGGACAATAAATTGATTGCTTCTTACGGTGTAACAAAATTAAAAGGGGAATCTTTACAAAAGACAGATGACCGTTTAGAATTAAACTCATTAGCAGGAAAAAAAGCGGGTGGATACTGGTATTACTCTGCTTTTTTTAACTTTAAGACTCAGATGTCCTCTACCTATGTTTCTGGCGAGCAAACATCTCATTTCTTTTCTCCTGCCTACTTCCAATTTGGACCAGGTATGTTATGGAAAAAGCATGATAATTTAAAAGTAAACATTGCTCCTGCAACTTCTAAATTAATTTATGTACATAAACATTTAACCGATTTTGGACCTGCTTTTGGAGTAGAGCAAAATGAAACCACTCGTTATGAAATAGGTGCTGCAGTTAATGCATATTACAAATTAGAAGTAATGAAAAACGTGTCTGTAGAGAACATCTTAAACCTTTACAGTAATTATTTGGAAGACTTTCAAAACGTTGATATCGATTACACTCTTAACGTAGTAATGAAAGTTAACAAATATTTATCTGCGAACCTTTCAATGCAGACAATTTATGACGACAATGCCTTTAAAGGGTTCCAAACTAGAGAGGTGTTTGGTTTAGGAGTGAATTACGGTTTCTAAAAAAACAAAACACAGTAGTAAAACCTCAAGAACATGTTCTTGAGGTTTTCTTTTTATGTATTTTAGCTTAAAAATTTAACGAATGACATTATTAATTGTTTACGCCACATTATCTATATTTTTCTCTTTTTTATGTTCTATACTAGAAGCTGTTCTGCTAAGTGTTACCCCAACTTTTGTTAACCTTAAAAAGAAAGAGGAGAAGGCTTACGCAAAAGATCTTGAAACATTAAAAAAAGATGTGGACAAGCCTCTTATTGCTATTTTAACTGTAAATACTGTAGCACACACCGTAGGAGCTATTTTAGTTGGTGCCCAAGCGAAGAAAATATTCAGTGATGAAGGAAATGGTGTTTTTATTGTTTCTGCTATAATGACAATTTTAATTTTAGTCGCTTCTGAAATTATTCCTAAAACTATTGGTGCTACTTACTGGAAATCTTTAGCTGGTTTTACAACCAAAGCTTTAAACATACTTATTTTCTTTTGTAAATACACCGGTATTATTTGGTTATTGCAGCTATTTACTAAGATGTTTGGGAAAGGAGCACATGGTGAAAGTGTTTTAAGTAGAGAAGACTTCTCTGCCATGACCGATATTGCCGAACAAGAAGGTGTTTTTCATGAAAGTGAAGGTAAAGTAATTAGAAATATGCTAAACTTTAAAGAAGTTCAGGCCAAACACATTATGACACCTCGTACGGTACTTACTACCGCTGATGAAAACCAAAGTATTGAATCTTTTTTTAATGAAAACAGACCTTTACGTTTCTCCAGAATACCTGTATATGCTGAAAACTCAGACAATATAACTGGTTATGTTTTAAAAGATCAACTATTACTTTCCTTGGTTGATAACAAAGGAAATGAGCCTTTAAAAACAATTAAGAGAGAAATTATTATAGCAAGTAGAGAATTATCTATTCCTAATCTATTTGAAAAACTAATTGAACAGAGAGAACATTTGGCTTTAGTTGTAGATGAATATGGAGCTGTTAGCGGTTTGGTGACTCAAGAAGACGTTATAGAAACTCTTTTAGGCTACGAAATAATGGATGAGAGTGATAATGTAGCTAACCTACAAAGCTTAGCTAGAAAAAGCTGGGAACAACGTGCTAAACGACTAGGAATTATTAATGATACTGAAAACGAATAGCAAATTTTAAAAAGTTTGTAAAACAAAAAAGAGGTATGAATAAATTCATACCTCTTTTTTTATTATATATCTTAACTATCTCTAGTCATTAATTGTCCAAGAAACATAGTACATAGAACCAATTAATCCAGATCCTGGCGCAACCATATACTCGTTGCCTGTTAAGTTAGTTCCTCCTAGTTTAAACCTTGATTTAATAGCAGGTACTCTATAGTTTATTTGCGCATCTAATACCGTTCTTGCATCTACTGTATCATCTAAGAAGCTTGACTGCCAATAGAACTCATCTTGCCATCTTAAATTCACATTAAACCCAAAGTTTTTAAACAAGTTTGGATTTCCAAACATTACTTTTACTTGATGCTCTGGAGTATTAAATCCTGCTTTAAAAGTAGGATCATCTCTTTGATCAAAAACTAATTTTGAATATGTATAGTTAGCTCCTAAGTTAAATGTCTTAAATACTTTTGTATTTACCCCAACACCTACACCATACGAATCTACATTAGCTGATGTATTTGTATTAAGAACAAACGAAGTATAATCTCCATTATCTATTGCTGCATCAGCTTGTGCATCTGGTGTTCCATCAGCCTCTAAACCTCCGTAATTAGCCACAATAACATCTTTAAATGCTACAAAATCATTATACTGGTTGTAATAACCATTAATATCTAATTCTAATATATTTCTACTATTTAAATCGATAATACTTCTATATCCAACTTCATATGAAGTAACCTTTTCTGGTTTAATTGGATTCACATCAAGTTTAACTCTATTATTTCTTCCAACTAATGCATTTCCAAAAGCCTGTCTGCCAGTAATTTCACTAGTAGTACCATCTTGATTAACTACAATAGTAGAAAAACGATCTAGGTTTTCTTCTGAAGTACCTAAAATATACTTACTTGGTCCTGAACGTAATCCAAAGTATTGCTCTAAAGTACTTGGATTTCTAAATCCTGTTTGATAAGAAGCTCTTAAAATATGGTTTTTTGATTCTCCTAAAGAATAATTTAATGCTACCCTTGGCGAGAAGTTTCCTTCAAAGTTTTTAGATTTATCATAACGAACAGATCCTGTAAACTTTAATCTATCATCTAAGAATTTCTTTTGAATTTGAGAATAAACCCCTATCATATCAAACTCTATACTACTATTTTCATCAGTAAATAAAGTTCCGTTTGAATTAATATCAAATTTACGGTAAGAACCTCCTATTTGAATCTCTCCCCAACGGATAATATCTTTAAAGTTATAATTAGCATCAAAATGGTAAAAAGAAGTCTCATCTTTTAATCCTGCTCCCCCCTTGTTTATTGGAGTATTAATTACCTCTTCTAAAGCTGTTTTGAATTCAGATGATCCTGGTACAAATCTATTTCTATTTGCAAATCTTCTTGCATCAGCATCGTTAAGAGGTGTATATCCTGGAACTGTTAATGCTCCACTATATATACCAGCGTATTCTTGATACCAATTTTGGGTTGGATTGTATTTTTCATTTAACGCAATAGCTGCGAATCGTAAATCGTGACTTTTTCCTGAGTCATTTCCTGTATAATATCCTCTTACAAAAAAGTTTCTTCCTTTAAGCTCTAACTTATACTGCTCGATAAAATATCCTTTTTGAGAGAATCTATTTGTTCCTTGATATGTATTATCTCCACGAGAAAAACGAGAGTTTACTATAATTTCTAATGCATCATTTGCCCACGGTCTGATATGAATAGATCCATCAAATTTTAAGTTATAACCATTATAATTAGTTAAATCTTTTTCTTCGTACCCTGTTCTACTAACATTCATAGAAGGTAACGCTGGATCCAAATCATTTAAATTAAAATTAAAATCATCACCATATACATTTACACCATCATAATCAGTGTTTGCATCTCTATCTCCATCAATAGCTGTTCCTCCAATTCCTGTGGTGTTTCTGGTATCAACTGCATGCCATTCTTCAGCAGAAAAATAAGTTAAATTAGCTTTTGCTGCAACATAATCATTGAACTTATATGCCATACGAATTCCTGCATCATAAAACGGATTGTTTCCTGCTGCTTCTTGCGACATATTACCAGTTTTGATATAAGTACTTATACCTGTATTATCAAAAGGATTTTTACTACTCATTAATAAAATACCGTTAAACGCATTTGCTCCATACAAAGCAGAAGAAGCTCCTGGAAGGATTTCAACATTTTTAACATCTAAATCTGAAAGCCCCATAATATTTCCTGCTGAGAAATTCAACGCTGGTATTGATGTTTCTACTCCATCAACTAACTGTACAAATCGAGTATTATCGAAAGTAGAAAAACCACGAGAGTTTACAGATTTAAATCCGTAATTTGCTTCACGTGATTCAATTCCTTTTAAGTTTGCTAATCCGTCATAAAATGAAATTGATGTATTTCTTTTAACATCAATGACTCCCATTCTTTCAATAGTTACTGGAGATTCAATAACTCGTTCAGGAGATCGAGATGCTGAAATTACAACTTCATCTAGTGCTACACTTTCTTTTAAAATTACATTTACTTCTTGATCTAATGAAGTAATCTCAATTATTTCCGTTTTATACCCAAAAGCAGAAACTTGCATAGTTATAGGGTAAGTTGACTTAACTTGTAAGCTGAAATTTCCTTCAAAATCAGAGGTTGCCCTAGCTTCTCCAGAAAGAATTACTGCATTTGGAAAAGGCTCCAAGTATTCGTCGTAAACTTTTCCATTTACTGTAGTTTGTGCATAAATAGACATACTACACACTACCAAAACTAAGGATAGTAGTTTTTTAAACATAATGTTTATTTTTAATTGATTTGTATTAAGTTACTTGTGATTTATTTACTCATCAAGAGCAAACATAATAGGAAATCCGTATTTTACTGAAGTTTGATCTCCTGACTTTTTAGCAGGTATAAACTGTGGTAGTTGAGATACTACTCGAACAGCTTCATTGTTTAGTAATCCACCATTTTTAGGCCCTAAGGTTTTAATATTCTTAACCTGACCATTCTTGTCAATAATAAAGCGTACCCAAACTTCTCCTTGAATAGATTCTTTTACCGCTTGACTAGGGTATTTGAAATGTTTTTGAATATGCTTTACCATTTCAACATTAAAACAATCTAACCTTTCATTTTTCTTTGCTTTTTTGCATGCAGAAAACAAAGGTATTCTATCAACTGTAGTAAATTTTTCAGCTTTTCTTACTTCTTCTGCTGATAGTTTACTTGTTATATCTTCAAGATTGTTCTTTAAAGTTAACGATTGGTTTAATTCTGTTTGGTTAGTTGTACCCTCTACTGCTGCTGTTCCAGCTCCTGACAATTCAGCAGCATTTGAAACCGCTTTCTTTTTTGAGATTTCTCTCTTTTTTAAATACCTTCTATTAGCCGATACTTTTACAGAAATTTGTCGTGTCCCTTTGTTCTTTTTACTTTTTGGGGCTATAGTACATTTTGTAATACTGTTTAAGTCTAAAGACTCTTCTGGAGTTTCACATACTTCACGTTGTGATACAACATTCGTAGCATAAAAACAAAATATTGTTATTACTAAAATAACTTTTCTCATACCTAAGGGGTTTAACATTTTTCCAATAAACTAATTCTAAGTTTTTATTTGTGAAAAATATGGCGTGCAAAGGTATTCTTTTTTTTATAGAAATTAAATTATTTTAACACTCTAATCTTCAGAGCTATTTAAGCTAAAATTCATGGGAAAACTATACGCTACTTTTGTGTTTTTACCTTGCTGTTTTCCTGGAGTAAAATTAGGTAGTAATAACACAATTCTTTTAGCTTCTTCTTTTAAGAGTTCATGTACATCTACTCCTTCCGTTTTAATATCTGTTACCTTACCAGCTTCGTCAATTACAAAGCTTACTAGTACCTCTCCCTCTATCCCCTTATCTAAGGCTTCATTTGGATATACCAATGTATTAATTATATGATTTTGCATTTCATAATTAAAACAATCTACCTTATCTATTAAAGGATTTGTACACGACAAAAACACAGGAATTTCATCAACCACATCAAAAGAAACAGCTTTTTTCTTTATTACTTTTGTAATTGGAGTAATATTGTACAAACGGCACATCGCTAAATCATTAGTTATTTTCATCAACTTAACTTGATTTGCTTTTATATCATTAGCTAAGCTAATAACTTTTTCAAAGTAAACACGTTTTCTTAAGTGTCTTCTACTAGAGATTGTAGTTACAACAGGAGTTCCCTCATCATTCTTATCTACCTTTTTTTCTATTAAACATTTATCAACTATGTTTACATCTACTGAATGAGGATTTTCAGATGTACACTTCTCTTGTGCTGTAGCAAATTGAAAACCACAACACATTAACAAGAGTATAATTATATTTTTCATCATGATCTATTCAGATTAACACATGGTAACTCAAAAAAAAGTGGTCATTTCATATAGCTTTAAATTTCTGCACTTAAAACTTTATGAATACTTGTTAAGTTGGCTGGTTAAATAAAATTGAATTACTAGAGTAAAAGTTATACTTTCTTATTAGCTGATTGATCTAAATAAAATCGTCTAGATTTTGTTTGTGAAGTTTTATTATTTTTCATTTTCAGGGGGATAAAATGGTTAAAAACATTAATTTACAATCCTTTATAAAACATAGAAAAAACTATGTTAGGGGTTATAAATATAACAAAAAAGAACTTAAAATTATAATTCTTTAAGCTATTTTTAAGTTATTGTTGTGTTTTTATACTGTAAAAAACTAATACTCTTGATATAAGAAATCATTATAAGGAAAACGTTGAATATGTATTTTCTTTACTTCTTCATACGCTTTCTCTTTAAAATTTTCTAAATTATCTTTATTCAAGGCTGAAATAAAAATGCTTTCAGTTTCTAAGTCATTCATCCACGTTCTTTTCCAATCTTCTAGTGTATAATGCTCTTTTGTTTTTTCTGTAATTAAATCATCTTCATCAATAGTTTCATGGGTATACGCATCTATTTTATTAAACACCATAACCGTAGGCTTGTCTTTACTATCAATTTCATCCAAAATCTTATTTACAGAAGCTATATGATCTTCAAAATTTGGGTGTGATATATCTACGACATGTAATAATAAATCGGCTTCACGTACTTCATCTAAGGTAGATTTAAATGACTCTACCAGCTGAGTTGGTAATTTTCTAATAAACCCAACAGTATCCGTCATTAAAAAAGGAATATTCTTTATAACTACTTTTCTAACTGTAGTATCAAGCGTTGCAAATAACTTGTTTTCTGCAAAGACCTCACTTTTACTAACTACATTCATCAAGGTAGATTTTCCAACATTGGTATACCCAACTAAAGCAACACGCACCATTTTTCCACGGTTTTTACGTTGTACTGACATTTGTTTGTCAATAGTTGTTAATTTCTTTTTTAACAAAGATATTTTATCACGAATAATACGACGGTCAGTTTCTATTTCTGTTTCCCCTGGACCACGCATACCTATCCCTCCTTTTTGCTTATCAAGGTGTGTCCACATTCGTGTTAATCGAGGTAATAAATATTGATATTGTGCTAACTCAACCTGTGCTTTTGCTGAACTTGTCTGCGCTCTACTAGCAAAAATATCAAGAATTAAGTTGGTTCTATCTAAAATCTTACAGTCTAGATAACGTTCAATATTTCTAAGTTGTGCTGGCGATAGTTCGTCATCAAAAATGGCTGTTCCTATTTCATTGGACTCTATATACGCTTTTACATCTTCTAGCTTCCCTGTTCCTATAAACGTTTTTGGATGTGGTTTATCTAGTTTTTGAACAAATCGTTTCACAGCTACTCCTCCAGCTGTAAGTGTCAAAAACTCTAGTTCATCCAAATATTCTTCTGATTGCTTTTCATCTTGATGTTGGGTTATAATACCTATTAAAACCGTTTTTTCTGATATGGCTTCTCGTGTTTCTATCATACCTTGCAAAAGTACAAATTTATCAACGTATGTTGTTTAACTTTCTTATCGTATTAAAATCGCTATAATAGCTTTTTTACTGTGCTTTTCAATACTGGTAAAACATCTTTTTCAAACCATCGGTTTTTGGTTAACCAAAATCGGTTTCTTGGTGATGGATGCGGTAATACAAAATAGTTAGGCAAGTATTCTTCAAAAGTGTTCACTGTTTCTGTGAGTGTTCTTTTTGTTTTTTCTTTTAAGTAATAGTTTTGTGCATACATTCCTATTAAAATAATCAATTTAACTTCTGATATTTCTTTTAATAGAGGCTGATGCCATTGTGGTGCACACTCTTTTCTTGGCGGTAAGTCTCCTGTTTTCCCTTTTCCTGGGTAACAAAAACCCATTGGAATTATTCCAAAGTTATTTGTATTATAGAACTCCTCATCAGTAACATTTAACCATTTTCTAAGCTGCTTACCGCTGGCATCATCCCAAGGGATTCCTGATTGATGCACTTTGGTTCCTGGTGCTTGACCTACAATAATAATTTTTGACTTTTTACTAGCAAAAGCTACAGGGTTGGGCTCTATGTGTTCCTCACAAATTTTACATTCCTTTATTTTTCGTAAAAGATTCTCCACACCGTAAAGTTACTATTTATGTATAAAAAAACACTCGATTACATTGTAAAACGAGTGTTTTTTTTAACTTTAATTATTGTAAATCTTAATTATTGATTGCATAGCTTGCGGCATTACCTAAATCTGATAAAAACATTAAAAAAGATTTCATTAATTTTTTTCCCTTTTTGATTAGTAGTTCTTTTTTCATTCTTCTAGTTATTTTATTAATTTCCGTGTGGTAAAATTAATACACAACTACTTGATAGTTAAAAGGTTTTTTACCCTTTTCAGTCTATTTAAACCACTCTTTTTCAATCAGTGAAAAGGGTAATTAAAATTTCAGTAATTATAGAAAAAACCACCTCTACTACTATAAAAGGTGTTTTAATTTGGAAGAAAATCAAAGTAGATCTATTCCTTTTTTAGGAATATAGAATAGCTCTTTTTAAAACTTTATAAAATCATCGAAAGCAATGTAGTAAGGTTTGTCTTTAAAAACAGGTAAATCAACACTTTCAGCATTTGCTATTCCTACACCTGCATACCAAACATTAGCGTTTTGTTTTTCGGCATGTTTTTTAAATGTTTCCATCCACAACACATCATATTCTTGTGGCGATTGTATATTATTTGTCGTTTTTACCAATACAAAAATGGTAGGCTCTCCTTTTTTATACAATACGAACTGTGGATGCTTTTTCAACTCACTATTAACAGCAATAAACTCATACCCCATTTCTTGTAGTTTTGTACCTACGATATTCATCCCTAAATTATGAAGTTCTTGTTCTGTAAGTGCTTGCATTATTTTTTCTTATTGCGTTTGTTATAGTTTTTATCACCTCTTGTTTTAGGCTTTTTATACTTCTTCGCAATTTCTCTTCGGTATGAACCTCCTTGATTTGTTTTTTTATTCTTTTCTTTTTTCTCGTGAAAAGCGGGCCCTGGAATATACTCTTGAGACGTTCTATTCTTATTAACTTCTCCACCTTCTTTTGGACGCTCTTCTTCTGTTAGCTCTTTTGAGATTTCAACCTGCTCTGGAATTTCTAACTTCGGAATCTCATAATCCATCAATTCCTCAATTCGTTGTTTAGCTTCCTGTTCTTTTTCTGTCGCAAATAAAATGGCTTTTCCTTCACGCTCAGCACGACCAGTACGACCTATTCTATGCATATAATTTTCAGGAAAATGTGGTGCATTAAAATTAACCACATGCGTAACCCCTTCTAAATCAAGTCCACGCGCTATAACATCAGTAGCAATTAAAATTCGTTTTTCTCCTTGATTAAACTGCTCAATAGAGCGTAAACGATAGTTCTGCGTTTTGTTTGAGTGAATAACACAAGCTTGAGACGGATATTCTTCTGCAACACAATCAAACAACCTATCTGCATTTCGTTTATTTGGCGCAAACACCAATACCTTACTAAACTCAGATTTATCAAATAATAAATAGTTTAACAGGTTAACTTTTGTATAAAAATTTGGAACATCATAACTTGTTTGCTGAATGTTATCTAATGGTGTTCCACTCACTGCTATCGCTATTTTATGCGGCGCAATAAAAAAATCATCAATTAATGCCTCTACATCTTCTGTCATCGTTGCTGAAAACATGATATTTTGACGTCGTTGTGGCAATAAATCGAAAATGTTTAATAATTGAAAACGGAATCCTAAATCGAGCATCACATCTACTTCATCAATTACCAACTTCTGAATAGATTTTAGCTTCAACACTTTACTTAATGCTAAGTCATATAAACGCCCAGGTGTAGCAACAATAATATCTGAACCTTGCATTACTGCTTCTTTATGACGGTTTAAGTTTACACCTCCGTAAACTCCAATAGCTCGTAGTGTTATATATTTTGATAGCTTTTCAATTTCTTCAACAACTTGTACTACCAACTCACGAGTAGGTACTAAAATTAACACTCTTGGATGTTGTTGTTTAGAAAACTTTAAATCGCGTAATATTGGCAATAAGTACCCAAAGGTTTTACCAGTACCAGTTTGCGCAATACCAACCACGTCTTTTCCTGATCGGATTACAGGAAATGCTTGTTCTTGAATAGGTGTTGGATGTACAAAACCTAATTCTTCAATTGAATTTCGTAGTGGATTTGATAAGTCTAAATCTTGAAAAGTTGTCATTAACAATAATTTGATGCAAAGGTACAACCAATATTTTGTATATTTAAAGGAGTTAATTCTTTTTGATTATGGAAATACCAAAACGACTAGAACAGGCGCTTATTAAGCTTTATAATGCTTTTCATAACGATGAATTGAATCCTGAATGTTGTTCGGCATGCGCAGTTGGTAATATTTTAGATAACCGAGATAGCTGGAAACATTTAACAAATGGTCATGGTTCATTGAGGTTAAGCTATGTGGGTAGGGTACACCAAAATTTGGGCAGAAAGTTTAATGGTTACACTCCGCTTGAATTACTACACATTGAGAAAGTATTTTTAGAAACATGTGGTTTTACTGTTCCATTATGTCACTACAATCCAAAACCTAAGAACCCTACCAATAAGGAAAGACTGTTTAATGGCTTATGTGCTGTTGTAGCACATTTATCTAAGCTTGAAGATATACCTGACGTTATGGACTATGCTAAAGTTTTTGAATATGAAAAAAATAGTCCTATTTATACGTTTGATGTAATTTATCAATAGAACTCTTAACTGGCTTAGCACATTATTCTTTTCTTTTCAAAATATAAAAACCGATACAAATTTGTATCGGTTTTTTATATAATGTATTAAACACGAAGTGTCTATCCTCCAAAGTCATCAAAACGAATGTTTTCGTCATCTAGACCAAAATCTTCACCCATTTTTTGTACTGCTTTGTTCATTAATGGTGGTCCACAGAAATATAATTCTAAATCCTCAGGACTTTCATGTTTAGATAAATATTGGTCTATTACAACTTGGTGAATAAATCCAACAAAACCATCTCCGTTTTCATCATTAATATCTTTTTTAACCTTCCAGTTATCTTCTTCTAATGGCTCAGATAATGCCAAGTAGAATTTAAAGTTTGGAAAGTCTTTTTCTAACGCTCTAAAATAGTGAATATAGAATAATTCTGCTTTAGAACGACCTCCATACCAGTATGTTACTTTTCTACCAGTCTTTAAAGTTCTAAATAAATGATAAATATGTGAACGCATTGGTGCCATACCTGCTCCACCACCTACATATAACATCTCTGCATCAGACTCGTTAATAAAGAATTCACCATAAGGTCCAGAAATAGTTACTTTATCTCCTGGCTTTTGATTAAAAATATACGAAGATGCTACCCCTGGATTTACATCCATCCATCCACCTTTAGCACGGTCGAAAGGAGGTGTTGCTACACGAACATTTAACATGATTTCTCTTCCTTCTGCTGGGTAAGAAGCCATAGAGTATGCTCTCTCTACAGTTTCTTCATTCTTCATTACTAATGGCCTTAGGTTAAATTTATCCCAATCAGCCTCAAATTTATCTGGTTCACCAGGATGATCTTGTGGATGTGCAGAAATATCCATATCAGCATATTTTACTTCACATGGTGGTATTTCAATTTGAATATACCCACCTGCTTTATAATCCATTTCTTCTGGAATCTCAACTACAAATTCCTTAATAAAGGTTGCTACGTTATAGTTACGTACTACAGTTGCTTCCCATTTCTTAATTCCAAAAATTTCTTCTGGAATAGAGATATCCATATCTTGCTTTACCTTTACTTGACATGCTAAACGAATCCCATGTTGTAATTCTTTACGTGTAAAGTGAGGCGTTTCTGTTGGTAAAGCTTCACCTCCACCAGAGTTTACGTGACACTCACACTGTACACAAGAACCACCTCCACCACATGCTGATGGTAAGAAGATTTTTTCATTACCTAAGGTAGATAATAAAGTTCCTCCTGATGATACTTCAATTGTTTTTTCACCATTGATTGTAATTTTTACAGGTCCAGATGGTGCTAACTTTTGTTTTACAAATAATAATAAGGCTACTAAAACTAAAAGTACCGCTAAAAACGCTAATACTGTAATAGCAACTGTTCCTCCTGTGCTTACTTCTAAAAATACCATTATTGTGTAATTTCTTTAGTGTTATTAGCTAATTCTTCTGCTTTCTCTTGAGTTGACTCAACAGCCTTTTCTTCTACTTCTTTCTTTTCAACCTTAACTTCAGCAGTTTCTTCTTTTTTACCTGCATCATCACCTCCTGTTAACATTCCACCGAAACTCATAAATCCGATAGCCATTAAACCTGTAATAATGAATGTAATTCCCAATCCTCTTAATGCTGGTGGCACAGATGAATATCTGATTTTTTCACGAATCGCTGCAATTGCTAAAATTGCCAAGAACCATCCGATACCCGAACCAACACCATACGTAAATGATAATCCTAATGTTGGAATTTCACGTGATTGCATAAATAAAGACCCTCCTAAAATTGCACAGTTTACTGCAATTAATGGTAAAAAAATACCTAAAGAGTTATATAATGCTGGTGCGAATTTTTCTACAATAATCTCTACCAATTGTACCATAGTTGCAATCGTTGCAATAAACATGATGAATGATAAGAAACTTAAATCATAGTCTGCATACTCAGTTCCTAACCATTTTAAAGCTCCAGGTTGTAATAAGTATTGATCTAACAACCAGTTTACTGGTACTGTTACTGCTAATACAAAGATTACTGCAGCTCCTAAACCTACGGCTGTTGATACTTTTTTAGATACTGCAAGGTATGAACACATTCCTAAGAAGGTAGCAAATACCATGTTATCTATAAATATCGATTTAAAAAATAATTCTATATGTTCCATATTTTTATAGTATTGAGTATTGAGTAGTTAGTATTGAGTTTATTTATTGATAGCATCTCAATTCTCATATCTAACGTCTCTTTACTATTTTAATCTTCTACTAGTGCTTTATTTCTTGTACGTTGTACCCAAATAATAATACCTACAACGATTAATGCCATTGGTGATAATAACATAAATCCGTTATTTTCATATCCTAAAGCATACAATCCTGTTTTTTCAATAGGATCTCCTAATACTTTAAATCCTAATAAAGTACCTGAACCTAATAATTCTCTAAAAAATCCTACAATAATTAAGATTACTGCGTATCCTAAAGCATTTCCTATTCCGTCTAAGAACGACCTCCATGGCCCGTTACCTAAAGCAAATGCTTCAAAACGTCCCATAATAATACAGTTAGTAATAATTAACCCAATAAATACTGATAAGGTTTTACTTAAATCGTATGCAAATGCTTTTAACACTTGGTCTACAATAATTACTAAGGTAGCTACTACGATTAACTGTACAATAATTCTAATTTTTGATGGAATAATATTTCTCATTAACGAGATTACTACATTTCCTACTCCTAATACAAATAACACCGATATAGACATTACAATAGAAGCTTTTAACTCTGCTGTAATTGCTAATGCAGAACAAATACCTAATACCTGAATTGTAATTGGATTATTATCTGCTAATGGATCAGTAATTAATGCTGCGTCTTTTTTTGATAAAAGTCCCATATTTATTTTAATGTTTTAAAGTAAGGTACGTATAAACCTAGTTCAGATTTAATCATTGCAGCTACTCCGTCACCTGTAATAGTTGCTCCTGCAATTGCATCTACCTCGTTATCATTTTTATCTTCATTCTTTGGATCATTGTTCGATTTAGAAACTGTAATTCCTTTAAAAGAACCGTTACTCATTAAATCTTCTCCAATAAAATCGTCCATAAAATAACGTTGCTTAATGTTAGCTCCTAAACCTGGGGTTTCTCCTTTATGATCAAAGAAAACTCCTTGAACTACCATATTTTTATCCATTGCAACATAACCCCAAATAGCATCCCAAAGACCTTTACCTCTAATTGGTGCGATATAGAAAGTTTTACCTTCTTTTTCTCCAACAAATAATGGTAATTTTCTTGTTTTACCTTCTTTAGCTGCTGTTTGTTGTTTCTTTACATCTATTAAATATGCTTTAGCATCTTCAGAAACATTAGCTCCTTCAATTACTAATTGCTTTTTGATGTACTTACCAAACTCTTCTGCTACTTTATCTTTTGAAACAAATTCAACACTTGTTTCATCATTTTCGTTTACCCCCATAGCATACAAAATGTTTTGTTGCTTCTCGATACGTTTATTAGCATCGATTGTTGGGCGGAGTGATGACGCTGTAAAAGCTAACAACGCACCTACTACTAACACCATTCCTATGGCGAAAAGTACCGTATATAAATTACTATCTGTCTTCTTACTCATAATTAGGCAGTTTTAGCTTTTAAACGTTTTAATCTTCTCTTAACATTCCCTTGAACTACGTAATGATCAATTGTTGGAGCAAATACATTCATTAATAAGATTGCTAACATTACTCCTTCTGGGTATGCTGGGTTAAATACACGAATCATAATTGAAATAAACCCTATTAAGAATCCGTAAATCCATTTTCCTTTGTTGGTTTGTGATGCTGTTACTGGATCAGTAGCCATGTATACTGCACCAAATGCAAAACCTCCAATTAATAAATGCTTCCAGAAATCTAAACTCATTAATCCGTAAAACTTACTTGTTTCACCAATCCATCCCATATCAACTACCTGGTTAAAGATGAATCCCATTACTAAGGCTCCAATAACTGCAGACAGCATAATTCTCCAGCTTCCAATCTTTGTAAAGATTAAGAATAAAGCTCCTAATAAAATTAATAATGTTGATGTTTCTCCTACTGAACCTGGAATAAATCCGAAGAACATATCAGAAACTGAATGATTTAACGGTTGTGATTGTGCTAAACTTCCTAAAATAGTTTCACCTGAAATAGCATCTGCAGTTCCTGCAGCTTCTACAGCTCCTTGAACCCATACTTTATCTCCAGACATCCAAGTTGGATATGCGAAGAATAAGAATGCACGAATTGTTAAGGCTGGGTTTAAGATATTCATCCCAGTTCCTCCAAATACTTCTTTACCAATTATAACTCCAAATGCTACTGCTACTGCTAACATCCATAAAGGTAAATCTACAGGTACAATTAACGGAACTAACATTCCTGTTACTAAGTACCCTTCTTCTATCTCATGTCCTTTGATTATACAAAAAACAAATTCTATTGCTAAACCAACGGCATATGAAACAATTACTAATGGTAATATTTTAACTAAACCTATTAGGAAGTTACTCATATTCCAAAATTCTCCTGAAAAGAAACCTGTTGCGTTTGAAACAGCTTCTATTTGAAGATTATGCTGATATCCTGCATTAAACATACCAAATATTAAACATGGCACTAATGCCATGATTACTGTATTCATTGTACGTTTAAGATCATCTGCCGACTTAATGTGAGTTCCTCCATGAGTAGTCTCATTCGGCATATATAAGAACGTATGAAAACCATTAAATAGCGGAGCCATTTTAGTCCCTTCATACTTCTTTTTTAAATTATGTAAGTTTTGTTTTAAGCCCATATCTTATCCTAATTCTTCTCTCATTAAATCTAATCCTTCACGAATTATTTTTTGGTGAGGTTGTTTCGATACACAAATAAATTCTGTTAACGCAAAATCTTCTGGTGCAATTTCATAAGCTCCTAATCCTTCCATTTCGTCAAGATCTTTATACATACAAGCTTTTAATAATTGCATCGGATAGATATCTAATGGAAAAATCTCTTCATACGAACCAGTTACTACAAATGCTCTATGCTCTCCGTTAGTATTGGTATTTAAATCGTATGATTTTTTTGGATTTAACCAAGAAAATGTTAATGCTCTAGAAGTAGATATTTTATTAAAAACTGGTTTATTCCATCCAAATAATTCATAATCATCTCCTTCAGGAATAGCAGTAATCAAGTTATCATAGTATCCTAAGAAACCATCTTCACCAACTTCTGAACCGCTTAACACATTTCCGCTAATTACACGAGCGTTTTTAACATCTAAATTTCCTTTAACAACATCAGCAATGTGAGCTCCTGCTTTTGCAGTTACATACTGTGGTTTGTTAAATTTAGATCCTGCTAAAGCAACCGTACGAGTAATATTAAACTTTCCTGTTAATAGCAATTCCCCCATAACAACTAAGTCTTGAGGTGTAACCACCCATACAACTTCTCCTTTGTTAATAGGGTCTATTTGTGCTATTTGAGTACTTACATTTCCTACTGGATGTGGCCCTGAAACCTTATGTAGCTCAACTCCTTTCACATCTTTAAATGGTGATAATGTTGAGTTTTTAGCTACAGAAACATGTACTTTACCTGCTGTTAATTTGGTTAATGCTGTTAAAGCAGTTTGTAATTCTGCTTCTTTGCCTTTTAACGCATAATCATAATCTGCTGCTAAAGGTGCACTTGCGTAGGCTGATACAAAGATTGCTTTTGGTGTTTGATTAGGGTTTGCAACCACGTCGTACGGACGTTGTCTTACAAACGGCCAACAACCTGAAGCAAACAAGTGGTTTTTAACCTCTTCTCCAGACATTGCGTCTACATCTTTTTTACCAAAATCTTTGTATGCCTGCTGTGCATCAGCAGTGATTTTAATTGCTAAAACTTTTCTTCGTGCTCCACGAACGATTTCTGTAACTTTACCACTAACAGGACTTGGGAATAAAATACGCTCATCACTTTTTGAATAAAAAAGTGCTTCACCTGCTTTTACTTCTGTACCTTCTCTTGCTAAAATTTTAGGAATAACGCCGTGAAAATCATCTGGCTTTACTGCAAACATACTACCTGATTGAAGTTCGGTAGTTATCTGTTCTGCCTCGCCAACTAGCTTGATATCCAAGCCCTTCTTAATACGGATGTCTTTTGACATAGGAACTGATTAATTTGATTTTCTTAAAAACACGCAAATTTAAAAATTTTGCACCCCTTTGCAGAACAAAACCTTTCTTATCTTTAAAAAACAACATTATTTATATTTATTCTAAATAAAAACCTTGTCTTTGGCTTATATTTTGATACTTTTGTTATATCATGATAAAAACAAAACTCTCTATAATTACCTTTTTACTAGTTGTTTCAACCTTTGCTCAAAATGTAAAAACAGTACAACTACGTCCTAAAAATAATCCCAATTTTTATGCTCCAATTGTTCGTTTAGGTGATGTTTTAAAATTATCTTTTGATGATTTAAATGCTGATAGCAAACAGTACCAATACAAAGTTGAACACATGACTCATGATTGGAAACCTAGTTCAATAACTAGCAACCAATACATTGAAGGTTTTGAACAAAATGAAATCATTAATTTTACCAATTCTTTTAACACACTACAACCCTACACTCATTATTCAGTAGAAATCCCAAATCAAAACACAATTATCACCAAAAGCGGTAATTATTTAATTTCTGTTATTGATGAAAACTACGAAGTTGTTTTTACAAGGCGTTGTGTATTTTACGAAGACATTACCACAGTAGGTGTTGCCGTTTTTAGAAGTAGAAATGCTACAACAACTAACCAACAACAAACAGTCCAATTCTCTGTAAACCACCCTGGTTTACAAATAAACACTCCTTCTCAAGAAATTAATGTTACGTTATTTCAGAATCACAATTGGAACACTGCTCTCACCAATCTTCAGCCTGTTTTTATCAAACCTCAGCAATTGTTATACAACCATACAGTTAAAACTAATTTTTGGGGAGGAAATGAATTTTTAAATTTTGACACTAAATTTATACGAAACTCAAGTTTAAATGTTGCCAGAGTAGAACGTAAAAACCTGTATCACAGCTACCTTTACACAGACGAACCTAGAGTTGATAAAACATATACTTACAACCCTGATATTAACGGACAATTTGTTGTAAGAACCACTGAACGTGATGTTATTGACAATAGAGACAATACTGAAGCTGATTATTCTTTAGTTCATTTTTCTTTAGATGCTTTTGAACCTTACGAGAACAAAGAAATTTTTGTTTATGGTGCTTTTAACGATTACGAATTGTCTGAAGAAAATAAAATGACTTATAACACCTCTAAAAAAATTTACACAGCCACACTTCCTTTTAAACAGGGGTTTTACAACTACAGTTATACTACCTTAGACAACAGCAAAAACATTGACTTACATGAGATTGATGGTTCTTTTTACCAAACTGAAAATGAATACACCGTGATTGTTTACTACAAACCTTTTGGTGAAATTTACGACAGAGTAATTGGTGTAGGTTATGGCTTTTTTAACCAAAATAAGTAAGGTATCTATAGAAACATTGACTAAAAACTGAAAAAGAACTATCTTTATCATATGTTTCAGCAAGTTACAAAAGGCATTAAAATCTCTGTAAAAACATCTTTTAAAGGCTCTGTTTACAGAGGACATCGGCAGTATTATGCTTATAGTTATTATGTTTCTATAGAAAATAGCTCGAAAGAAACTGTAAAATTACTTGAGCGTTTTTGGGTTATTTTTGATGCTCTTAACAGTACTGAATACGTAGAGGGAGAAGGTGTTGTTGGCGAAACCCCCATCTTAAAACCTAACGACATTTATAATTACAGATCTAATTGCTTTTTACTTTCTACTACGGGTGCTATGGGAGGCAATTACAAAATGATTAACACAGAAACACTTGAAGAATTCCTAGTAATTATTCCTACTTTTCAATTAACTACCACTTCTATTTTAAACTAATGATTAAAAAAAACAAAGTTCCAGTTGTTAGAGATACCAACTGTTTAAACTGTGGATGCCCTTTTACTAATAATGAAAATTTTTGCCCTGAATGTGGGCAAAAAAACAGAGGTAAAAAAATCACTTTAAGTATTTTTCTTCGAGAACTTTTTGCTGGTTTTTTCTCTTTAGACACTAAGTTTTGGCGAACTCTTATCCCTTTACTAATAAGCCCAGGAAAAGTCTCAAAAGATTATATTGAAGGAAAAAGAATTAAATACACGAATCCATTTCGATTCTATTTAGCTACTTCTATTATTTTTTTCTTAATTATTAGCTTAACCGATAGTTATAAAAAATTCGAAGAATTAAGAATTGGTAGATCGTCAAAAATCAAACTAAACAACAACGATACTGAGGCTATTCAAGTAGATTTGGACTCTATACAAAATGTTGTTTTTAAACAACTTGAAGAACAGGATCCTATTAAAGCTGAACAAACAAAAGCTAAAACTGACTCCACCAAGGTTTCATATAACACAGAACTAGAAACAGTTAAATCTGATCTCGGTAATTCTTTTGACATCGTAAAATTTATGAAATTTCAAAAAGGACATCCTAAAGTCTCTATTGATGCTGCTTTGGATAGCTTACAAGTAAAGAGAAATTTTAGTAATCGTTTTTGGTATTCCCGCGCAAAAGTTTTTAATTCAATTTTTTTAGATAGAGATGAAGCTAAGAAGTTTTTTCGTCAAGTGTTATCGTACTCTTCTATTGCACTTTTTATACTACTCCCTTTATTTACTTTATTTTTAAAATTTATTTACATGAGAAAGAAGTATACTTATGTAGAACACCTAGTCTTTGTATTTCATGTACAAACCGTACTCTTCCTTCTCTTTTCTATTTTTTATATCATAGACTTTTTTAAGCATTCTAACAGCTTTTTACCTGTTTTCTTACTTCTCTTTATGATTTATTTATTTATAGCCATGAAAAGATTTTACAATCAGGGGTATTTTAAGACGTTTATAAAGTACATACTAGCCAATACAATGTTTTTTATCTTAGCTATGCTTGGATCTGTTGCTATATCGTTTGCTGCATTTGCTTTGTATTAATTTAATACTTGTAAAAAAAAGTTTTTTGAAGTGTTTTTAAACTCTACAGCTGCTTCTAACTGGTTGTTATTAGTTACTGACAACTGTATTGTTTTTACTTTATCTAAGTATTTGTTTTTAAAAGAATAAATACCTCTGTCTTTTTGTTGATAGTCATCAACATTAAATAAGAAGTAAAACTTACTGTTTTTGTTAGCTTTTTTAACTAGTTTTTGGTTCTTTACTGATGTGAACCTTAAACCACTCTCTTCACAAAAGCTATAAGTAGTAAACAAAGGCATTAATGTTAATAGGTCTTCATTGTCTACTTTCTGAATCGCTTTTTTTTCTTCTAAATAGCTACATAAACCCTCTCCTTCAACTTCTAAAATTACTTTGGGTGTTATTGTTTTTTGAACTTCCTTCTTTTCAATCTTATTAAAATCATCATCATATTCATAAGTTACAATCGTATCTAATTTTTCTATAAAAGAGGTAAGATTCCCTTCTACTACTCCATCCCATTTACTAATGACAGAATCTAGCGATAGTGTTGTAAGTTTTTTAAATTTA
Organism: Tenacibaculum sp. 1_MG-2023; assembly: GCF_030547425.1. Lineage (GTDB taxonomy): Bacteria > Bacteroidota > Bacteroidia > Flavobacteriales > Flavobacteriaceae > Polaribacter. The sequence continues at coordinate 54,268 of NZ_JAUORH010000002.1, forward strand.
TCTTTAAAATCTTTATCTAATCTGTCTGCTACTATTTTAGTATTTAGCTTACCTGATATACTTAGCATTGAACTAACTATAGATGTTGCTTTAAATGACTTAAACAAGTTGTTCTCTTCACTTAACTCTCCTTGAACCTTTAAACCACCTCCATCTGCAGCAAATTCAAAAAAGTCTCCTTGCAAAGTACCTATAACTATTGGCTGTTTACTATCCTTTATCCGCCTTAAGATTAAGTCGTTTTGAGAAAAGTAGTTTTCATGATTTAGTTTAGATAATAGCTGAGGAAGTATTTGTGCTCCTTTATGTTTTTTCAATAGTACTTGCAAAGAATTACCTTTCACTACACAACTTATTACCCCTTTACTATAAACAGTTGTCTTACTTACATTTTTAACTGCAAATCCTTCTTCTTTTAAAGCTTCTTTAAAATTTTGTTTTACAACTATTGGGCTACTAATAAAAAAGTTTTTAAACTCTTGTTCATTAGTATAAAAAAACAAACTAGGAGGCACTTCTACCTCATCTAACCATATTGTTTTCTTTTTTTCTTTTTTGCTTGTAGATTTCTTGAAGTCTAACTGAGAAAGTGGATGTTTTAAGAAACTACAAAGTATATTATACTCTATTTCTCTAAGATTGAGATAAACTATAGTTTTAGCTGAAGTTGGCACTTTTTTTTCATAAATTACGGTTGGATTATATCTAAAAAACCCAACCGTAACTATAATGCAGCATACGATTACTAATATATATGCTATTCTTTTTGTCATTTAGCTTATTTCGCTACTGTATTGATAAATTCTAACAATAATTTTAACGTGTTTTCTTCTGTTCCTTGTGTAGATATTTTTAATTCAGAAGAAATTGTATTACCTCTCATTCTAGACACTCTAAACACACCTTCATTTAAATTCTCTGTTGAAAAACGCATTGCTTCTTTTTCAGACTTATTCATCCATTTATTAGGAATCTTATTTAAAACAGCGTTTGCGTCAACAAAAAATACTGTTGAATTATTTCTAACCAACTTGCTGTGTTTTTTAGTATTAAAATTATTATTTCCTCTAGCAATACTTAACGCATTAGTTCTTGATGTAGTTAAGTACAATACATCATTTTTAATTACTGAATATAGGTTAAATGGTATATCAGACTTTTTAGTTTTAAATTCTACTACATTATTTTCAATCTTTAACGCTTTGTGTTTTTCTCCTAATCTAAAAAATTTACTTAACAATTCCTCTTCCTCTGAACCTATCATTAACGTAAAATCAGGAACAATTTCTTCTTTTGTTTTTGTTACTTCTTTACGCTTGTAATCTTTGTCATATTCGTAAGTAGTGTATTCTACTTCTTGTTTAGAAAAATCGTTCAATACTAAAAGAGCATCTCCAGTAACTAATTTCCCTACTGCTTCTTCATCTATAACTAAAGAGAACAAATCACCTACAATTTCCATTTCTTCTTGAAATTTAGGTAAAATGCCTCCGTACATCTTATGTAATAGTTCCGGATATTCCTTTAACGTTTCTTCAGTGTCTATCGAAATACTCCAAAAAGCTAATGCTTTATCATGATCAAAGCTGTTTACTAAATTGCGACTCATTCTTTTATTATAAATCTTTTTGAAAGATTTCTTCATATCAGAGCTAACCGACATGTCTAATAAAATTCTTGCATCGTTTTTATCAAAAAACAAATTAGCTGTTACTTCTTCAACCCCGTAAATATTTTGATTTCCACCTTCAGCATACATAGGATACAGATACCCCCCAAAAGACTTGAACAAATCTGTCATTAACATACCATAGTTACGAACCCAAAGTGTTGCTGATGCATTTTTCTTTTTACTTTTTTGAAATTTTGTATTAGAAGCAATAGAGCTGATAACATTCTTATTAAATAGGTTTAACACATACTTTTTTGTCCAACCCTTACCTATTCTTTTTCTGAAATTATAGTTATACTCTCTTTCTTCTTTAAGTTTATCTAAACGTTCTTTATGAGTTGAGAAATACCCTCTTGACGCATCACCGTTTACCAATAAAAGATAATCATCGTTCCAAATTCTAATATCACTACGTCCTTCAATGATATTATAGCCTTCCATTCTTCTTATCTTCTTCTTATTTCGTTTACTTAACATTGACTCGAACAACTCTCTATCTTTCAATTCAACATAAAAGTTATGGTATGAAATACTATCAGTTTTACTGAAGAAATAATAAGCATTCGATTTAATATTAATACCAGCATTAGCAACTGAAGACACTTTATCTTCATCACGTCTTCTATTAATATCCTTTAAAATTTCTTTTCCAATAGCATTCTTGTCAATATCTGATACTTCTATTAACTTAAATAAATTTTCTGCATTTGCAGAAATTAACACGTCTACATTGTTAGGTATCTTAGACTCTAATCGTTGAGCTTGTATAACTGTAAGTGTGTTTAAAAACAGTAGTGTAGCAATAATTTTTTTCATCCTAAATTTAATTCTCTAATTGTATTTTATTTTTGATTGTTTGTTTGTTTGCTATGATGTCTTGTGCTTGTAAATGTAACATAATAGCTTTTTTACTTTGTGATATTCTTGCTTGGTTATTCTCTGTCGTTTTTATAGGCGTTTCAAACCTATACACACTGGTGTAAGTAGCAGTTTCAAACACCTTACGGTCTTGATTTTTTGTTTTTCTGAACTCTTTCCCTAAATCAAAATGATGGCTACGTGTAAATATTTTACTCTTTTCATTAAAAGTAAAATGTCTGTTTTTTTTGATAGCTTCTATATGTTTTTTAGAGCTAAAATTAGCTATTACTTCATTTAAAGCTTCCACATTATCAAAATCACATGAAACTGTTACGATGAACTCATTAAAGTTTAACGTATTTTTTACATTATGAACTCCTTTTGTCCCTTTAATCTTAGAAACTATTTCTTGTACTTTTTTTCTTATGGTTACTTTTGAAGGTACTTTATAACCATTTATACTATCAAGTAATAGTATAGAAGCTAGCTTCGTTTTACTTTTACTTAAGTTTATGGTAAGCACAGCACTTCCCGAACCATCTTTATTAAAACTTACTTCTTCAACAAACTCAAAGCAACTTGTAAATAAGAAAATAGAAATTGTAGAGAATAGCAATAATAATCTTTTATTCATAAAATATTTTTTGCAAAGATATTAAATAGGTTTTATTACAAACGAATGATTTCTCCTCCTATTTTGTTAATATTTGAATGTAGATCGTAATAACTCATAGTAAGCTTCTTTTCGTTTTTTATAACTGACGTTACACTCACTGTTTCTACATTTTGACGCTTCATTTTTAAAGAGACCTCTTTACTACCTTTGGTTTCATCTTGATGAAAATTGATAATATCTGACTGATTAAAGTTTCTATTATTTAATAACCAATCGGTAAACCACTCTTTTCTTAACTGTTTCATTTCATCAGTATACAGTGTAGATGACGACCAAATTTTAGGTTTATTATTTAACTCTTGAAAATACTTTTTAGCTCCATCCCAAACTAACTCATAAGCTTTTAAGTTGCTATTCCAATCAACCAAAACAATAGTAAAAGGCTCAATCCCTTCAAAATCAAAATGATTGATTATTTCAACAGGATTCTCAACTTTTAATAATTGTTTTACAATAACACCTCTGCTCATTCGATACGACTCTGCTCTTTGGTGTTTGGTAAATCCTCCATTTAGTAAACAAATCAATCTATTTTTTTCACTTAAACCAATCCATGTACCACCTGCAAATTCATCTTTAGGATAGGTTAACCTTACCCCGTCTTCTAGATACGTTTTTGGTGCAATAGTTTTTCGTTTTGGGTCTTCATCTCTATTCGAGGTTAATATAAAATCATTATCTCCTAAAGGTAAATAAGTTACCGTACACATGTTGTTTTACTTTTAAATAATTCCAGCCTTTTGTCCTTTTAAATATTCCTAAAATAACCGTAACTTTGTCATTTAAGAAAGTCTGGTATAGGCTTTTTCAATAACAAAGAAAGAAATTTAATTCAACAAACAACATACAAATGGGAAAAGGATTTTTTCACGTACCAACTGCCATTAACGAAACCGTAAAAAGTTACGCTCCAGGATCTCCAGAGCGCGAAGCAGTTTCTAAACAATACAAAGAATATTTTAACGGATCTATGGATGTACCAATGTACATTGGTAGTGAAGAAATTAGAACAGGAAACACCAAAAACATGACTCCTCCTCACGATCATAAACACGTGGTAGGACAATATCATGTTGGAGACAAATCGCATGCTGAAAAGGCAGTTGCCACAGCTTTAGAGGCTCGTACAGAGTGGGCACAAATGCCATGGGAACAAAGAGCGGCTATTTTTTTACGTGCTGCTGAGTTAATTGCAGGACCTTATCGTGCGAAGATTAATGCAGCAACGATGGTTGCACAGTCTAAAACAGTACATCAAGCAGAAATTGACGCTGCTTGTGAGTTAATCGACTTTTTACGTTTTAACGTAGAGTATATGACTGATATTTACAATGAGCAACCAAACTCTGACGACGGAATTTGGAACCGTGTTGAATACAGACCTTTAGAAGGGTTTATTTATGCTGTTACTCCATTTAACTTTACTGCAATTGCCGCAAACTTACCAGCATCTGCTGCAATGATGGGGAATGTTGTAGTTTGGAAACCATCTAATAGCCAAATTTTCTCTGCAAATGTAATTATGCAAATTTTTAAAGAAGCTGGCTTACCTGACGGTGTTATTAACATGGTATTAGGAAATCCTGCAGAGATTACTGAGGTAATGTTGTCGTCTCCTGATTTTGCAGGAATCCACTTTACGGGTTCTACAAATGTATTCCAAGATCTTTGGAAAAAAATTGGAGAAAATATCCACATTTATAAAACATATCCAAAAATTGTTGGTGAAACTGGTGGTAAAGATTTTATCGTTGCGCATCCTTCTGCAAATGCTAAACAAGTAGCAACAGGTATTTCTCGTGGTGCTTTTGAATTCCAAGGTCAAAAATGTTCCGCAGCTTCAAGAGTATACTTACCAAAATCGTTAGCTGAAGAAACCTTAAACTACGTAAAAGAAGATATTGCTTCTTTTAAAATGGGCTCTCCAGAAGACATGAGCAATTTTATTACTGCGGTAATTCACGAAGGTTCTTTTGATAAGTTGGCAAAATATATTGATCAAGCGAAAGCTGATGCTGACGCAGAAGTTTTTGCTGGTGGTAACTACGATAAATCAAAAGGATACTTTATTGAGCCAACCGTTATCTTAACTACCAATCCTAAATATACGACTATGGAAACCGAATTATTTGGTCCTGTAGTAACTATTTACGTATATGAAGATGCTGATTGGGCTGATACGTTAAAATTAGTTGACGAAACTTCTGAATACGCTTTAACAGGTGCTGTATTCTCTACAGACCGTTACGCTGTTGTTGAAGCTACTAAAGCTTTAGAAAACTGTGCTGGTAACTTCTATGTAAACGACAAGCCAACAGGTGCTGTTGTAGGACAACAACCATTTGGTGGAGCAAGAGCTTCAGGAACAAACGATAAAGCAGGATCTGCTCAAAACTTATTACGTTGGGTATCTCCTCGTTTAATCAAAGAAACTTTTGTTTCTCCAACTGATTATCGTTACCCTTTCTTAGGATAAGAAAAAAAATTCCGAACTAGGAATCTTACTATAAGTTAAAAGCAACCTCTATGAGGTTGCTTTTTATTTTTTTGAATCTTTTTCCACTTTTAAATATCTTTCGCCAATAAAATTGCTTTTAAAAATGAAATCACTTTCTTTTTTCATCCTTACTTTACTTTTTTTAAGTTGTAGCAAAAGAGTATACATCAATAAAGAATGGAATACAAAAATCGATTTATCAAACTCTAAAATTATCTTTGATTCAAAGATTAGAAATAACAAAACTCTAAACTCAGATTTTCTATTATTTAAATTACCTAAAACTCATTGTCGAGTTGAAGACATTGATTTTCAACCTGAATTTAAGATTTACAATAAATTTCTTAAAGAAAAAAAGCCTGATCACGAACAACTAGCTAACGTACTTCACACGTATTTAAATCAACACTTCGAAATACTCAATTACATGAGAACAGACAAGGATGATTATGGATATTTATTTGGGTTTGTTGTTGAAAATAAAAACAGATATCTATATCATTATCGATTAATTAATTTAAATGGTTACAACTATTTAATTGAAATGAAATATACTTTTAACACATCTCTTAAAACACAAAAGCACTTTAAGAAATTAGTCAAATCAATTAAAGCTATATAAAATCGGTTTAATCTTAAGCTCATTACTTTCTATGAGGTTTTTATTTGTTTTCAAACAGAATTCAACTAATTTCGTTTAGCGTCAATTTGTTTTATTTTAACAAGCAATGAACTATAAAGAAATACTTGAAAACATATATCAAAAAATCGCTCCTATTGAAAATATAGGAAAGTTAGCCACCTATATTCCTGAATTGGCCACCATTGATACTGATAAATTTGGCGTACATATTTCTACTGTTTCCAATACTAATTTTGGATTAGGAAACTTCCAAGAAAAGTTCTCCATTCAGAGTATTGCTAAAGTATTATCTCTTTGTTTGGCGTATAAGCATCTTGGTGAATCTATTTGGGACAGATTAGGTGTTGAGCCTTCTGGAAATAGTTTTAATTCATTGATACAACTGGAAACGGATAACGGTATTCCTAGAAATCCGTTTATCAACGCAGGTGCTATTGTTATTGCTGATATTTTAATTAGCAGTTTGGTAAATCCGAAAGAAGATTTATTGAATTTTATTAAAAGTCTTTCCAAGAATAAAGACATCAGCTACTCTGCAAAAATTGCGGCTTCTGAAAAATCGGTAGGCTACAGAAATGTTGCCTTATGTAATTTTATCAAGTCTTACGGAAACATATACAACGACCCTGAAGTGGTTCTTGATTTCTATTTCGATTTATGTTCGTTGGAACTCACTTGCGAACAACTTTCTGAATTGTTTTTCTTCTTAGCCAATAACGGACAAACCAAACAGTGCGAACAAATATTGACCAAAAGCCAATCAAAAAGAATTAATGCGTTGATGCAAACCTGTGGTTTTTATGACGAATCAGGAGAGTTTGCTTTTAAAGTTGGACTCGCTGGTAAAAGTGGTGTTGGTGGTGGTATTATTGCCATACACCCCAACCAGTATGCGATTGCAGTATGGAGCCCTAAATTGAACAAAAAAGGAAATTCCTACAGAGGAATGCGCTTTTTAGAAGAGTTTACCACCCTTTCTGAACAGTCTATTTTTTAAGTTTGATTCTTTACCTGATTTAACTTAACTTAATTGACGTTGAATATTCTTTAGAACATATATCCATATTCCAAAAAAATTGACACCAACTATGAGCATCTCATTAAAAACACACAAACTAATTTGGGGAAGATCTGGAAACATGTGTGCATTTCCTGATTGCAAAAAACAATTAGTAATTGACGAAACTTCTACTGATGATCCTTCTGTAATTGGTCAAGAAGCTCATATAGTAGCAAAAAAAGAAAATGGACCAAGAGGTCAACACCCCTTAGAGCTAGAAAAAAGGGATAAATATGATAATTTAATATTATTATGTAGTGTTCACCATAAACTGATTGATGACCAAGAGAATGAATATACAGTAGAAAAACTTCATGATTTTAAAAACAAACATGAAACTTGGGTAAAAGAAAACCTAACTTTAGACAAACAAAAAATTAGAGATGATGAATTATATGCTACTTATATTCAAAAATTTATAGAACTCACCAATTTAGAAAATTGGACTAATTGGATCTCCTATATGCTAGGAATGTGGGAAACTTTTCCAAAAGAAGAGTTTGACACTTTAAAAAAAGTGCCAAATTATATAGTTTCAAGAATTTGGCCCCAAAGATATTTACCGTTAGAATCTTCTCTAATAAATTTTAAAAATATATTAAATGATTTGGTTCGTTTGTACCATGAATTTCCTGATGAAAATCCTAATGGGTATTCCATAGAGAAGTTTTATAAAAACTATCAAAGAGAAAAATTTTATCACAATCAAGAAGCATACTGTCAAGAAGCTGAAATCATGGCTTTGGAACACTACGAGTATCATGTCGCACTTATAATTGACTTAGTTATAGAACTTACTAGAGCATTAAATTATGTTTGTGATCAAATAAGGTACTTTTTATTTGAAGGTTTTAGAATTGAAGAAGGAGTTATCCTTATTAGTAGAACGGACTTTTTTAGCTCTCAAAGTTTTAGAGTAGAATATCGAGGAGGAGAACGCATAGAAATGCCATACAAAGGATTAAAAGATTTTATGACTTCAAGAAGCGGGAGGGACTATTTTGTTGGTAGCGGCATCAATGAATACTATTTTAAAAAGAATGCATGGGAATAAAAAGGTATTTAAAAGTTGACAGGAAAATCACAAAACAGTATCTCAATACTGTTTTGTGATTGTTTAATTCAATTAACTCAACTCAATTTTCATATTTAAGTACAACCATTTTGTTGGGACACCTGACGATCGTCCGTTTACTAGCTTATCATAATCAATACCCCAAACCAATAAGTTTACCTAACCTTGCAATACCAATGAGCTAGCCATAGCATTATTAAATTCTCTAATTCCAATTGCAAAAAACTTTACTTCTCTTTCAACCCCTTTGATAGACATCATTCCGTTAATTTGATACCAATCTACCCCCATCACAAAAACATTTGTAGTTCTAAAGGTTATGTTGTCGTTCTTACCATTAATAAACACTCCTTTGGTTTTAATTCTTGCAGTTAAATCAGCTTCATCACCTCTGCATACTCTAAATGAGTTTGGATCAACCTCAAACGAAATACGCATGTTTTCTAACGGATTTCCAGCATCCATTCGTACAGGAATGTCTACTTTTAAATCATTTACAATACCTCCAAACGGCGTACTACAATGACCGTGCGTTACAAACATATTAATCGTTTTGTTTTCTACAACTTCGGCTACCTCTTTTTTTATTTCTTTTGGTGTAACTGTTGAAGTACTTTTAGCAAATCCGCTTACAAGCACTATGGCTAACAATGCCCCAACTAACAAAATTCTATTTTTAATGGTTTTCATACTATTCGTATTTAAAGTTTTCATCAAAACTATCGCAACCTTCCGTTAAAAGTGTAAATCAATTGTCAAAAAAGTGTAAAAAGTGCTTTTAACTACTGGTTCATGCCTGTTTAACCTCTTGAAATACCACAAAATAAATTTTTCCTTCTTTGTTTTAGACTACCTTTGCAAAAAAATATTTGAATGCAGTTTACAGACTTACACCTTAATAAATCTATCTTAAAAGCGCTTACGGAAGAAAGACACCACACACCTACTTTAGTACAACAAAAAGTAATTCCGTTAGTACTCAACAAAAAAGATGTGATTGTAGCTGCTCAAACGGGTACAGGCAAAACGGCTGCTTTTGCATTGCCTATTATCAATGAGCTTTCTAAAGAGACTGATGTTGAGAAAAGAGCTAAGAAAATAAAAGCATTGATTATAAGTCCTACTCGTGAATTGGCTATTCAAATTCAAGAAAACTGTAAAACATATAGTAAATACACCAATGTAAGAACTACCGTTGTTTACGGAGGTGTACCTACACAACCTCAAAAAGATGTTCTAGAAAAAGGTGTTGATATTTTAATTGCAACCCCTGGGCGTTTTATTGATTTACACAAACAAGGAAGTATTGATGTACGCCAGTTAACAACTTTTGTTTTAGACGAAGCTGATTTAATGCTTGATATGGGCTTTATTGATGATGTAAGAAAGATTGAAGAATTGTGTCCGCGTAAAAAGCAAACCTTATTGTTTTCGGCTACGATGCCTGATAAGGTGAATGATTTAGCAAAATCAATGTTATACAAGCCAGAGAAGGTAGACATTTCACCTACTGAAACTACTTCAAAAAACATTGGTCAATTACTGTATTATACGCCTAAAAAGAACAAAGTAGATTTGTGTTTACACCTATTACGTAACACTATAAAAGGACGTATTATTATATTTCGACGTACCAAATTTGGAGTAGACAAACTCGAAAAAACATTGCAGAAAAACGGTTATAAAGCTACCAGCGTACACGGTGACAAATCACAAAACCTACGTAACCAAGCTATTGAAGACTTTAAAAGCAACAAAGCCAATATTTTAATTGCAACTGATGTTGCCGCTCGTGGTATTGACATTAGTAAAGTAGATGCGGTAATTAATGTTGATTTACCAAACATTCCTGAAACCTACGTACATAGAATTGGTAGAACGGGGAGAGCTGGTAAATCTGGAATCGCCTTTTCGTTATGTAGTGCTGATGAAACTTCGTACGTCAAAGCCATTCAAGAATTCATGGATCGATCTATCAAAATTGTGGAAGATCATCCGTTTCCACTTGCTAAACCTAAGCATAAAAAACAACCAAACACCGTTAGTAAACACAAGAAAGGAAGAAAATCAGAAGCTTCTAAAAAGAAGAAAAAACGCTGGTATTAAACTTTTTATAAAAAATAACACTGAAAATAATTAGTGTTTTATTTATTAATCGTAATATTGCGATACAATAATTAAAGAATGGGGTTAACCAAGTCTGAAATATTTACTGAAGAACAAAATCAATTAGCTACCATTGCTAAAGTATTAGGGCATCCAGCCCGTATTGCTATTTTACAACACCTTTTTAATATCAATTCTTGTATTTGTGGTGATTTGGTAGCTATAATTGGCTTGGCGCAACCCACCATTTCACAACATTTAAAAGAATTAAAGAAGGTTGGTATTATTAAAGGCACTATTGAGGGAACCAGTGTTTGTTATTGTATAAACCCTTCAACATGGCAAGAAATAAAAACCTTACTTTCTTCATTTTTAAACCTAGATATAAATAACCAAAGCTGTTGCTAAAAAAATTTGAATCTATTAATCGTAATATTACAATAAATATACAAATCATGAAACTATCAGAAATTAAACAACATTTAGCTTCGTTAAAAACAATTGCTTTTCAATTACCTGACGGTAGTTTAGTACCAACTCATTTTCACGTAACCGAAGTAGGAAAAATTACTAAAAACTTTATTGACTGCGGAGGAACAGTTAGAAATGAAGAAGTGGTAAACTTTCAATTATGGAATGCCAATGACTATGATCACAAGTTGCATCCTGAGAAATTAGTTCATATCATAGAATTATCAGAAAAAGAATTAAATATTCCTGATTTAAAAATCGAGGTTGAATACCAAGGAAGTACCATAGGAAAATACGGATTAGATTTTGACGAAACCAACTTCTTACTTACTACGAAACAAACCGATTGTTTAGCAAAAGATAATTGTGGTATTCCAACAGAAAAACCTAGCGTAAAATTATCAGATTTGCAAAAACAAACTACTTGTGAACCAAATTCAGGATGTTGCTAATATGAAAACACTAAACTCATCTTTATTTTCTGGTATACAAGAAACCCTCTCTGAATTACCAACTGTTTTGGAAGAGCTCAAAGAAGTTTTACAACCTCTTTATTCAATTCATTCAGAAAAAACTAGACAACAAAGAGGTAATAAACCTAAATTTTATTTGCACGCATAACTCAAGACGAAGTCATTTATCGCAAATATGGGCACAAACCATGGCTTTTTATTACCAAACTCCAAATGTATATAGCTATTCAGGAGGAACTGAAACCACTGCTATGAATGCAACAGTGGTAGATACTTTGGTAAATAACGGATTTAGAGTTCAGCAATTGTCAAACGAAACCAATCCTGTTTATGCAATAAAATACGCTGATAATGTACCTTCTATAACAGGTTTTTCTAAAAAGTATGATAATGAGTTTAATCCTACTTCAGCGTTTTGTGCTATCATGACCTGCTCACAAGCCGACGAAGGCTGTCCTTTTATAGCTGGTGCTGAAAAAAGAGTTCCCGTTACTTATGAAGATCCTAAATTATATGACGGGACACCTTCTGAAAAACAAAAATATTTAGAAAGAAGTTTAGAAATTGCAGCTGAAATGCAGTATGTGTTTTCCTGTGTAAAAATTAGCCTTTAAATTTCACCGGTAAGTGTACCACTTTTTTAGTTTCGAAGAAATCTTCTTCAAAAAAGTCTGGTAAATTATAAATGGTGGCTTTAGGGAAGTTCGCAAGTTCTTCCGTAAGATCACCTCCTTTTAAATATAAAATTCCGTTTTTAAGTGCATGGTTTTGTTTTTTATGCACTTTATTTTTTACCCAACGTTGAAATGTTTCCATTTGTGCCACTGCTCTACTTACAATAAAATCGTACGTATCATTTACTTCTTCAACACGTCCGTGAGTAGTTTTTACATTTTTTAAACCTAATCCTTCAGTAACTTCATTTACCACTTTTATCTTTTTCCCAATAGAATCTACCAAATGAAATTGTGTTTGAGGAAACAAAATTGCTAACGGAATTCCTGGAAATCCACCACCTGTTCCTACATCCATTACTTTAGCGCCAGACTTAAACTCCATCACTTTTGCTATTCCTAACGAATGTAATACATGACGTAAGTACAATTCATCAATATCTTTACGAGAAACAACATTAATTTTTAAGTTCCAATCTTGATACAATTCTTGCAACTTAGAAAATTGTTCTAACTGCGTTTCCGATAAATTGCCAAAGTATTTTTTTATAAGTTCCATGAAGTCATTTTTTCCGTTGCAAAAATAAAAAACTAATTGGTATTGTTAATTTTTATATAAAAGATATTAATCTAGTTAAAAAGTTAGCCTTTAGCAATAACTGTGAACCAAAAACGTTTATTTTTGCGGTACAAATAAACAACAAATGAAGACAGTAAACTTCTCAAGAATAGATAACGCTAAGTTTTTTAGGACTCTAAATAAAAGAGTTAACACTTACTTTAAAGAAAATAACATTAAGCGTACAGGTAACTGGAAACTATATTCAAAAGCTATTATTATGCTAGCTATGTTTATTGTTCCGTTTATACTAATTTTAACTATTGATATGTCTCAATGGATAAAATTAGCTCTTACCGTTTTAATGGGTGTTGGAATGGCAGGAGTTGGAATGAATGTAATGCACGATGCCAACCACGAATCTTTTTCAAGTAAAAAATGGGTAAACAAACTTTTTGGAAGTAGTATATATATTTTAGCGGGGAATGTATACAATTGGAAAGTACAACACAACGTGTTACACCACACTTATACCAATATACAAGATCATGATGAAGATATTGATGCTGGTAGAATAATTCGTTTCTCTAAACATGCACAGTGGTTATGGATTCACAAATTTCAAAAATACTATTCTGTATTCTTATACGGGTTGCTAACTATAAACTGGGCAATTACTACCGATTTTAAACAAATGCGCAATTATTTAAAACGTAAACTATCATACGGTGAATTTCCTAACCCAGCTAAAGAATGGACTAAATTAGTAGTTTCTAAAGTAATCTATTATTCACTTTGGGTAATATTACCTATCGCAGTGATGGATGTAACTTGGTGGAAGGTATTAATTGGATTTTTTGTAATGCACTATACTGCAGGTATTATTTTAAGTGTTGTATTTCAATTAGCACATGTTGTTCCTAAAACAGAAATGCCTTTGCCTGATGAAGATGGTAACATGAAAAACACATGGGCTATACACCAATTATACACTACATCAAATTTTGCTCCTAAAAACTGGTTAGTTAATTTTTATACTGGTGGTTTAAACCATCAAGTTGAACATCATATTTTTCCACACATATCGCACATTCACTACGATAAACTAGCTAAAATAGTGAAAGAAACTGCCAAAGAATTCAATCTTCCATACAACGAATATAAAACTACTCGTAAAGCAATTATTGAGCATTTTAGACATTTAGCTGAGTTAGGAAGAAAACCTCAATTAGCATAAATCAACATACAACATAACAACACAATGTCAAACGCATTATCAAACAGAATTAACAGTTTACCAGTATCGCAAACTTTGGCTATGGCTGCTAAAGCAAGAGAATTAAAAGCTGAGGGTAAAGACATCATTAGTTTAAGTTTAGGAGAACCCGATTTTAACACTCCTGATTTTATTAAAGATGCTGCTATTGAAGCTATTAATCAAGATTACAACTCATACACTCCAGTTGACGGGTATGTGGAGTTAAAAGAAGCTATTTGCGAGAAGTTTAAACGTGATAATAACCTAACATATGTTCCAAACCAAGTAGTCGTTTCTACAGGAGCAAAACAATCTATTGCGAATGTAGCTCAGGTATTATTAAACCCTGGTGATGAAGTGTTATTACCAGCACCATATTGGGTAAGTTATTCTGCGATTGCAATTTTGTGTGAAGCTAAATTTACAGAAATTCCGTCTTCTATTGAGAATGATTTCAAAATCACTCCAGAACAATTAGAAGCTGCTATTTCACCAAAAACAAAAATGATTTTCTTTAACTCGCCAAACAACCCAAGTGGAACAATTTATAGCGAGGAAGAATATAGAGCTTTGGCTAAAGTATTAGAAAAGCATCCTCATATATACATATTATCAGACGAAATATATGAGCATATTAACTACGGAGCTAAGCCATTTAGTTTTGCAGCTATTCAAAGCATGTACGACCGTACCATTACCGTTAACGGGTTAGCGAAAGCTTTTGCTATGACAGGATGGAGAATTGGTTATATCGGAGCTCCTGAATGGATTGCTAAAGCATGTACTAAAATGCAAGGTCAAATTACTTCAGGAACTAACTGTATTGCACAACGTGCTGCTATTACTGCTGTAAAAGCATCTCCTGAAAAAGTACAATACATGGTAGATGAGTTTAAAAACCGTAGAGACTTAGTATTAGAATTATTAGGAGAAATTGAAGGATTTAAATTAAACGTACCTGAAGGCGCTTTTTATGTATTCCCAGACATTTCTGATTTCTTTGGAAAAACTATCCAAGGAAAAGAAATTAAAGATGCGAATGATTTTTCTATGTTATTATTAGAAAAAGCAAATGTAGCTACAGTAACTGGTGAAGCTTTTGGTGCACCAAACTGTGTTCGTTTATCATATGCTGCTTCTGAATTACAATTACGTGAGGCAATCAAGAGAATTAAAGAGGTTTTAAGTTAATTAACTTAAACTATTAAGTATAAAAAAATCCGTAAGACGCGTCTTACGGATTTTTTATTTGAATTTTTAATCAGATTCTTCGTTTTTGTTTTTTTTCAAGAAAGTGACAATATATAAAACAATAATTGATAAAGGTAAGAATGTTGTTTTTAAACTTTTATAAGTAAAAAGTTCACTATATTCTTTATTGTAGATAATATAAGAGAGTTCCCATATATAAATAATTAAGCCAAATATTACCCAAACTAAAACAAAATAGTTAAAAAACAATTTATTTCTTTTCATAGCTATCACAGTGTTTTATTATAAAAAATATCTTTAGAGTTTTCATTCTAGTATTGAATCTATTCGCATTATAAAAATTTATACATAGAGCCACAACATTAGAAAGGAACTTTTAATTTCCTTACTTTTTTCTTTTTAAGCTTCTTTAAATGCAGTGCCTTCTTATTATAATCAATAAAAGCTTTTCCTTGCTCTAAAATATCTGCTCCTATAATTCCATCTACCTCTTCAGCATCATGTTGTTTTAAAGCTGTATTTACATGTGTTAAGTCAAACAGAACCAAATCACACTCATTCGTCTTCCATTTCCCTATTTTAAGTGAATTGTTTTCTGATTTTTGTGTCTCCATATCGGTAGCACCTGCTCCTGCTGCTTTAATTTCACTTTCTTCAGAAATAAGTTTGAAACGTTCTATTAACTCCAATCCAACACACGAATTAGAAGCTCCAGTATCTAAAATAAATCTTCCTTTAACACCGTTTATCTCTGCGTTCAACTCTAAATGATTCGTCACCATTTTTTTAAGTTTTATCTTGATGTACTTCTTTTTTCGTAATACTTTTTTCAAACTTGCCATTTCTCGTACTTTTGTCCCGTAAAGATACAGCAATAAATGATTACAGATACACACACTCACTTATATTCAAGTCAGTTTGACGAAGACAGAAATGAAATGATACAACGTGCTAAAGAAGCTGGCGTTTCTCGTTTCTTTATTCCTGCGATTGATAGTTCGTATACAGAACGTATGTTTGATTTAGAAAAAAATTATCCGAGCGATGTGTTTTTAATGATGGGGTTGCATCCAACTTCAGTAAAAGAAAACTATCAAGAAGAATTAGCACATGTAAAAGAGTGGTTAGACAAACGTGATTTTTATGCGATTGGTGAAATTGGTATCGATTTGTATTGGGACAAAACTTTTTTATCGCAACAACAAGAAGCTTTTCGTACTCAAATTCAATGGGCAAAAGAGAAAAAGTTGCCGATTGTAATTCATTGTCGTGATGCCTTTGATGAAATTTTTGAAGTTTTAGAAACTGAAAAAGGAGACGATTTATACGGAATTTTCCACTGTTTTACAGGAACCTTAGAACAAGCTGAAAAAGCAATTTCTTATAATATGAAATTAGGAATTGGTGGTGTTGCAACCTTTAAAAATGGAAAAATTGATAAGTTTCTAAATCAAATAGATATCAAACATATTGTATTAGAAACTGATTCTCCTTACTTAGCTCCTACTCCATACCGAGGAAAACGTAATGAAAGTAGCTACATAACTAATGTTGTGGATAAGTTAGTTGATATTTATGGATTAACTTTCGAAGAAATTTCAGAAATTACAACGCAGAACTCTAAAAACGTTTTTGGTGTCTAACCTACAAACCACATATTATAAAACTCCTATAGGAATTGCCAAAATAGAAGGTGATGAAAATGGAATTCAATCAATTTCTGTAATAGATGATGACATTGAAACTCCAACAAAAGTTCCAACTTGTTTGCAAGAATGCGTTACCCAAGTAGATGAATATTTTGCTGGAACAAGAACAGCGTTTGATCTAAAATTGAATCCGAAAGGAACAGTTTTTCAACAATCCGTTTGGGATGAACTGTTAAATATTCCCTTCGGAAGAACTAGATCTTATTTAGAGCAAACCAAACGATTAGGAGATGTAAAAGCTATTCGTGCGGTAGCCTCTGCCAATGGTAAAAATCCTATTTGGATCGTTATTCCGTGCCACAGAGTTGTAGGTTCTGATGGCTCGTTAACAGGATATGCAGGTGGTGTTTGGCGTAAAAAATGGTTATTGGAACACGAAAGTGGAGCAAAACAACAAACATTATTTTAATGTTATTTAGTTAAACTTAATTTCAACTTCTCATAATGAGACTCCGAAACAAGTTCGGAATGACTATCGTCAATTTAAATTGCGTTTTTCACTAAAAAACTTCTTCAACAAAAAGCCACATTCTTCTTCTAAAACTCCTGATATTACTTTTGTTTTTGGATGCAATTTGGTTTCTAAAACAGAAAAACCAAGTTTAGGCTCACTAGCTCCGTACACTATTTTTCCTATTTGTGTCCAGTAACTTGCACCAGCGCACATTTGGCAAGGTTCTAACGTAACGTACAACGTACAACCTTTCAAATATTTCCCTCCTAAAAAATCAGCTGCTGCAGTAAATGCCTGCATTTCTGCATGGGCGGTAACATCATTTAGCAATTCCGTTAAGTTATGTGCTCTCGCTATAATCTGGTTATTAAAAACAATGACCGCGCCCACAGGAACTTCGCCTTTATCAAAGGCTAGTTCAGCTTCCTGTAAAGCTTTTTTCATAAAGTAGGTGTCGTCAAATGGATTCATCAATAAGGCTTTTTGCAAGTATATAAACAAATGTAGCCAAAATTTGTTTGTGTAAACTCTAGGTAAAATACTTATTTTTACCAAAATTTACGATTTGATTTCAATCAATATTTCTAATAATAAAAAAGTTTATTTTGCTTCCGATCAACATTTAGGAGCTCCAACTTCTGAAGCTAGTTTTCCTCGTGAACAAAAGTTTGTTGCATGGTTAAATAAAATAAAAAAAGACGCTGTGGCTATTTTTATTTTGGGTGATTTATTCGATTTTTGGTTCGAGTACAAAACAGTAGTTCCTAAAGGCTTCGTACGTGTTTTAGGTAAACTTGCTGAGCTAAAAGATAGCGGTATCCCGATTTACTTTTTTGTTGGGAATCACGACTTATGGATGCGTGATTATTTTGAAAAGGAATTAAACATTCCTGTATATCATTCTCCTCAAGAATTTAAAATTAACGATAAATTGTTTTTAATTGGTCATGGTGATGGATTAGGCCCTGGAGACAAAGGGTATAAACGCATGAAAAAAGTGTTTACCTTTCCGCTATTTCAATGGATGTTTCGCTGGTTACATCCAGATTTGGGAGTTCGATTAGGACAATATATGTCCGTAAAAAACAAATTGATTTCTGGTGATGAGGATGCTAAATTTTTAGGAGAAGACAATGAGTGGCTGGTTCAGTATTGCAAACGAAAATTAGAAACTAAACACTATGATTATTTTGTGTTTGGGCACAGACATCTTCCTTTAGAGATTCAACTTAAAGAGAATAGTGTTTATTTAAATACTGGTGACTGGATTCAGTATTTTACCTATGCTGTTTTTGAAGATAATGTTTTAAGATTAAAAGAATATTAAAACAAAAGGTTGAAAATATTACTATTCCAACCTTTTAGTCTATAATTAATTCAAATATTAACTTTAAATGTTTTCATTTGCTGGTATTGGCACTGCTGAAGGTACATTATCTGTACTTCTATCGTTAGGTAATTCATCTAATTTATTAAACCTCCTCATATCAACCCATCTATGCCCTTCACCAAAAAGAGAATATCTTCTCTGCATTAAAATTTCATTAGTTAATTCCATTTCTGAAGTTCCTCCTGTGTACGCTGCCAATCCTGCTGCATTTCTAATGACATTGATTGCCATTACAGCATCACTTGGCGAGCTAACCATATTTGCTTCTGCATATAACAATATTAATTCTTCATTTCTAATTACTGGTACGCTTTGAGTATTAGATTGATAAATCCATACATCATGAGTCCCTATTAAACCTGAAGCTTCTCTCGGACTATCTCTTAACACAACTTTATCAACTCTACTATCATTTGCCTCAGCATCAGTAACAAAACTTTGATGAGCAACCCTTACATTTGCTTCCTGATTTAATGCTATGAATAGTGGATTAGCTAAATCTGCTCCTGCTAATGAAAAAGTATGATATGCTCCAAGGTTTAAATCTCCATTCATATTAATAAAAGAATCAGCTAATAAGGTTAAGACATTTGCGTAATTTCCCCTATATGCCTCTACTCTGGCATTGAGAGCTTTATTAAACTTTAAAAAAGAAGAAGGTGTGTTAAAACCAGTGTATCCACTTCCTAATTCAAACGGAAAATCAGAACCACCATTTTCAAGATCCGTTGCAGCTTCTGATAATAGATTAAAAATTGCTGTCAAAGCACTTGTATAATCAACAATTGGTCCCAAATTATCAGGATCACTAACATCTAAACGTATTCCATTACCTGCTTGATTATTTGACAACATTAAAAATTCATGAGCCTTTAATGTATTTAATACCCCCCTAGTAGCTGCTATTTCTTCAGCTGAAAAGTCAGATGTAGTATTTTCCAATCCTTGTAAAGCTAGATTAATACCCTTTATAGCTGCATATCTTGCGCCCCAAGGAGCGGTAGTATAAAAAGTGTTATTGTCTAAATTTCCAGTAACAACATCACCTTCAAACCTTGGATCTGAATTTGTGAAATAATAATACTCCCTACCTAATATACTTTGCACATCAACCTGTGTAGCTAGACGAACTCTCATATCCGACAAAACCCCTGAAACAGCTTGAGGTAGTTCCCCTCTAGATAAATCAGAAGATATAGACCCTGTGCTTGCTCCATTTAAACTTTCTCCACCATCAAGTTCACAAGATGTAAGTCCTAGTAAGGTTATTGCTAAAGTTACTATACTTATTTTTTTTGCTATTTTCATTGTTATTCTTTTTAAAATTAAAACTGTGCTGATAGATGGAACATGTATCTTTTAGAAGATGGGAAAGGAGTCACCTCAACCCCAGTAGAGAGCCCGTTTCCTCCAAAATTAGACACTTCTGGATCATAACTATTATAATCAAAAATATTGATTAGATTATTCCCAGAGAAACCGAGTTTTAGACTAGAAACTGCTCCACTAAAAACATTTTCTAACACTTCTTTATCAAAACTATAATACAATCCTAATTCTCTAAGTCTTAAATAAGAAGCATCTTCTACAAAAGGTCTTGCATTACCAGCAAACAAACCATTATTAATCCTATAGGTTCCATTTGGAATAACTCCATTTGGATCTAAAGTAATCTCATCATAATCATTACTAGTTCCCCCAAAATCTGACAATAATTTAGATAAGTTTATATTATCTCCTCCTTTTTTCCAGTGCCATAAAAATGATAGGCTTATATTTTTATATTTTAAAGTATTATTAAATGACATTTGAAAATCTGGCTCAGCATCTCCTAATTTTATCACAGGTGTTCCTGGTCCAGTCGTCCCAACAATTTGAGTTACACTTTTTCCTTCTTCAATTTGAAACTGCCCTAAACTATTACCAAAACCTCCAAGGTTAAATGTTGGAACATTCAGTTTTGTCATTTTCGACCTATTCCTATACCAGCTAATTCCTGAATCCCATGTAAAATCTTCTGAGTCAAAAACCTTCGCATTCAACCCTACTTCAATACCTTTATTTTGGAGTTCTCCAGCATTTACCCACTCTGTAACATACCCCGTAGATGGCTCAATATTAGCAGTCAATAACAAATCTTCTACATCTTTCTTATAATATGTGAATTCTAAAGACAATCTATCATTTAAAAAACCTGCATCAAATCCTACTTCTAATTCTTTTTGTCTTTCTGGTTTTATATCAGCATTTCCTCTAGTTCCTGGTACAATAATACCTACGTTCCCGTCTATTGAAGTATTTCCATATGTAGTATATAAAGAACCAAATGCAGCAAAAGTTCCTGCTTCACCATAAGCCGCTCTCAATTTCAATCTATTAAATCCTTTTTTCTCTCCCCAAAACTTAAAATTATGCAGATTCGTAGCTAAAGATGCTTTTGGATAATAAAACAGCTCATTTGGATCTCCATTATTTGTTGATTTATCTCCTCTTACGCCTAAAGTTGCAATTATCTTGTTTTGATAATTAATAGCCTCTTGAACATAAAATCCAAAATCTTCTTGTTCTAATCTAAATTGATTAACATTTTGATTAGCACTTTGGTCTACATTTGTTTCTGAAGCAATCAAATCTGTTGCTGTTACCCTCACTATATTTTGAGAAAATTGTTCGTTTGTAAGACCTGCTTGTGTTGCGAATCTTAGATCATTTTTTGTACTAAAATTATGCACTAAAAAAGCTGAATAGTTTGAATTTGTATTTACCGTATTACTAATTGCAGTAAGACCATTTACCCCACCATTATCAGGCCTCATAAACTGTAATTCTTTAGGGAAAATTACAGTAGCTGTAAGAGTATAATGATCTGTACCAGCTTTAGCCACAAATTTTAAACTTGAATTATCATTTCTATACAGATCATATTCATAAGACCCTCCAACAATAAATCTTTTAATTTTTTCGTTGTTAGTCATCAAATCTCTTGTTTGAAGAGGATTTGAAGAATTATTAGGGTGATCTGGATAGTTACCATTTGTATCTGGCAATAAGTAATCCCAAGGTCTTGTCGCTGTTAAAGCTACCCCAATAGTCGCACCTGAGTTATCATTATTAAAAAAACCTCTATCAGCTGAAGAATTTATATAATTACTTGATAATGATATTTTCATTTTTTCATTTAACTGATGCCCTAAATTCAATCTTACTGAAGTCTTATCATATCCTGTATTTTTTACAATTCCATCTTCTTGACTTCTTGAAAAACCTGCAAAGTAAGTTGTCTTTTCAGACCCTCCCGATAAACTTAAATTAGTCTTTGTTATTATTCCTTTTTCTCCAAATAATTCTTTTTCATAATCTCTTAATCTACCAGCATTTTTTGCTGCTGTGTAAAGCACACCTTCTCCTGGAAATTGAGACTCAACTAATTCTTCTGTCCATTTTCTTTGTCCTTGTAAATTAATTATTTCATTAAACCCCACAGATTGTGAAAAATTCACTCTGGCTTTTCCTGTTTTACCTGATTTAGTTGTTATAATTACAACTCCAGCCGCACCTCTTGAACCGTAAATAGCTGAAGCTGAGGCCCCTTTTAATATCTCTATGTTTTCTATATCATTCGGATTAATATCTGCTATCCTGTTAGTAGCATTATCTTGAGAAGAAGCATTACCACCTGTTGAAGCTTGAGAAACTGCATTTAGCCCTCCAGAAGAAATACTGCTATTATCTACATAAACACCATCTATAATATACAAAGGTTGAGAATTACCATTAATTGATGTTACTCCCCTTAACTTCACAGACAATCCTCCTCCTGGTGCTCCTGAATTCGATGTTATCACAGCTCCTGTAAACTTCCCTGCTAAAGCCCCGTCTAATGTTTGTGGTGGTGCAACCCCTGCCAGCTTTTCAGCAGAAATAGTAGCTACAGAATTTGCTAAGTTTTTTCTTTTCACAGTAGATGCTAGCCCCGAGATCACTACTTCTTCTAAAACATCAGAATCTTCTCGTAATGTTACTTGTAAAAAAGCATTCGTATCGGCAATATTTCTTTCTACTGTAACAAACCCTAAGGAAGATATTGTTACTACTGCCGGAAGGTTTTTTATATTTAAACTAAATTCACCATTCTCATTAGAAGTGGTACCATTTGTTGTTCCTTTCTCTATAATATTTGCAAAAGGAATACTTTCTCCATTTACATCCACAATTTTTCCTTTTATTGTTTGCCCGTAAACAAAACCAGAAAACAGAAAAATAAGTGCGTTAATTAGCAACGTTTTGCTAAAAGACATTTTCTTCATAAAATTTAAGTTTAAAGTTAGTAGAAGCTAAATTTCTTTTTTTTTATCCATAAAAACAAATTATAAACAACTTATTTTCAGCTACATAAAACACACAACCAAAAACTTAACTTTAAAGAACAATACCTTTTAGCTTGTAAATACAAGGTTTAACCAACTTTTAACAACTAAAAAAACACTATTATTGTAGCTTTGTTTCATAAAAATTCTAATTTATTTCAATTACTATGGATATAGATGTAAGAGCCATCAATGAAAAAATAGAAAGAGAAAGTGCTTTTGTAGACTTATTAACTACAGAGATGAATAAAGTAATTGTAGGTCAAAAACACATGATTGAACGATTACTAATTGGACTTTTAGGAAATGGACATATCTTATTAGAAGGTGTACCTGGGCTAGCAAAAACATTGGCAATTAACACACTTTCTAAAGCTGTTGACGGAAGTTTTAGTCGTGTTCAGTTTACTCCAGATTTATTACCTGCCGATGTAGTAGGTACCATGATATACAATGTAAAAGAAAATGACTTCTCAATTAAAAAGGGACCTATTTTTGCCAATTTTGTATTAGCCGATGAAATTAACCGTGCGCCTGCTAAAGTTCAATCTGCTTTATTAGAAGCCATGCAAGAGCGTCAAATTACGATTGGTGATGAAACTTTTAAGTTAGATGAGCCTTTCTTAGTAATGGCTACTCAAAACCCAGTAGAGCAAGAAGGAACTTATCCGCTCCCTGAAGCACAGGTAGATCGTTTTATGTTAAAAACAGTAATTGATTACCCAAAATTACAAGACGAGCAGCTTATTATGCGTCAAAACTTAAACGGAAGTTTTCAAAAAATAAATCCTGTAATTTCAATAGAACAAATTATTAAAGCTCGTAACGTAGTTAATGAGGTTTATATGGATGAAAAAATTGAAAAATATATCTTAGATATTGTTTTTGCAACTCGTTATCCTGAAAAATATAATTTAGAAAAACTACAACCACTTATCAGTTTTGGTTCTTCTCCTCGTGGTAGTATTGCCTTAGCAAAAGCTGCAAAATGCTATGCTTTTATTAAACGAAGAGGGTATGTAATTCCTGAAGATGTTCGAGCAATCGTAAACGATGTTTTACGTCATAGAATTGGTATTACGTATGAAGCCGAAGCTGAGAATATAACATCTATAGATATTATCAATTCTATTATTAACGAAGTGCAAGTACCTTAATCAATTATCAATAAGCAATTATCAGCTTAAAATATTTTACTGATTAATTGATAACTGTTAACTGACAATTGAAAATATGGATACAAAAGAGTTACTAAAAAAAGTTCGAAAAATAGAAATAAAGACACGTAAGTTGTCTAATCATATTTTTGGAGGAGAGTATCATTCAACCTTTAAAGGTAGAGGTATGACTTTTTCTGAAGTTCGTCAATATCAATTCGGAGACGACATTAGGGCAATTGACTGGAATGTTACTGCTCGTTATAACGAACCTTATGTGAAAGTTTTTGAAGAAGAACGTGAACTTACCTTGATGTTGGTGGTCGATATTTCTGGTTCTGAATTTTTTGGTACTTCTGAACAATTTAAAAAAGATACCGTTACAGAAATTGCAGCTACACTAGCGTTTTCTGCTATTCAAAACAACGATAAAGTTGGTTTAATTTTATTTTCAGATCAAGTTGAACTGTACATTCCTCCTAAAAAAGGAAAAAGTCATGTGTTAAGAATTATTCGTGAACTTATTGAGTTTCAACCAAAAAGTAGACAAACCAATATTAGTGAAGCTCTCAAGTTTTTATCAAACATTATGAAAAAGAAAGCTATTGTTTTTATGCTTTCTGATTTTATGGATGATGATTACGAACGTACATTAAAAATTGTTGGTAATAAACATGACGTAACTGGCATACGTGTATACGATAAACGCGACGAAGAAATTCCAAACCTAGGGATGGTTTCTATGATGGATGCCGAAACTGGAAAAACACAACTAGTTAACACTAGTTCTAAATCAGTTAGAACTCATTATAAAGCAAATGCTTTACGTTTGTCTGATTATTTTGAAACCACTTTTACAAAAAGTGGTGCAGGAACAATTAGCACTAGAGTTGATGAGAGTTATGTACGAAAACTGTTAGGTTATTTTAAACGAAAAGGATAAGAACAAACAATGAAACACAAACTACTTTACATATGCTTGTTTTTAACTTCTTT
Organism: Tenacibaculum sp. 1_MG-2023; assembly: GCF_030547425.1. Taxonomy (GTDB): domain Bacteria; phylum Bacteroidota; class Bacteroidia; order Flavobacteriales; family Flavobacteriaceae; genus Polaribacter. Next base: position 79,578 of record NZ_JAUORH010000002.1, read on the forward strand.
TGCCTTTGCACAACAACCTCAGGTAAAAGTAGAAATTGATACAACAAACATCAGAATTGGTGAACAATTTCAATATAAAATATCTGTTGACGAAACCGAAAACGTTATCATTCCTAAGTTAGAAAACTTAAAAGGATTGGAGGTTATTGATACATTAAAAATTGACACCATTGAAAACAAGCTAATCCAAAAATATATTTTAACAGGTTTTGATAGCGGTGCTTTTTACATTCCTCAGCAACAAATATTTATTAGAAACCAAGCTTATCTAACCGATAGTTTATTAGTTAACGTAGCTACGGTTCCTATCGACACTACTAAAGTTAAAAAATTTCCAATTAAAGGAATTAAAGGAGAACCGTATCAACTTGATGATTTCAAACAATATATTTGGTGGATTATAATAGCTTTAATTGTTATTTTGACACTACTCTATTTCTTTGTTTTCAAAAAGAAAAAAGAACAAGAAGAAAAGGTTATTATTCCTTTATTACCTCCTTATGAAGAGGCCATCCAAAAGCTAGAGCAGTTAGACAAAAAATTATTATGGCAAAATAATCAGGTTAAAAAGTATTATAGTGAATTAACAGACATCATAAGAGGTTATATTGAACGAGAGTTACATGTTCCTGCCTTAGAAAGTACTACTGATGAATTAATTGATGTATTAAAAGATTTCAACGACACAAAGTCAATAGAAGCTCCTAAGGAAATTATTGATAAACTAAAAGGACTTTTACAAGAGTCTGATTTAGTTAAGTTTGCAAAATCGAAACCTTTGTCTCATGAAATAGAGGAAGATCGAAAAGATGCAAAGCTTATAATAGACAATCTAAAACCTAAAAAACAAGAAGAAGATGATGAAGTGGAATAATTTCGAGTTTCATAGTCCTGAGTTTTCATGGTTGCTAGTATTAATTCCTTTATTAGCTTTTTGGAGTTTTCATACCCGAAAAAAAGATAGTGCTCAGCTTAGAATGCCAAGTACTAAAGGTTTTAAAGCACAGGGTTCAATTTTGCCTAAACTAAAACCCATACTGCCGCTCTTAAGACTACTGGCATTAACCTGCTTAATAGTTGCTTTGGCACGCCCTAGAAATGTAGCTGTTAGTAAAAAAACTAAGACGAATCGAGGAATTGATATTGTAATGGCTGTTGATGTTTCGGCCAGTATGTTGGCAAAAGACCTTAAACCAAACCGTCTGGAAGCTTTAAAAAGAGTTGCAACTGACTTTATAAACCGACGTCCAAATGATCGTATTGGTATTGTAGTTTATGCAGGAGAAAGTTTTACACAAACTCCGATAACCAGTGATAAATCTATCGTAAAAAGAACCATTTCAGAAATTAAATGGGGGCAGCTAGAAGGTGGAACTGCTATTGGTATGGGCTTAGGTTCTGCTGTTAATAGATTAAAAGATAGCAAAGCCAAAAGTAAAGTTATTATCTTATTGACAGATGGTGTTAATAACGCTGGTTTTGTTGATCCTAAGACTGCTACTGATTTAGCAAAAGGAAACGGAATTAAGGTTTATACTATTGGAATTGGAACTAATGGAATGGCTCCTTTCCCTTGGGCTAAAGATCCAAGAACTGGTAAAATTTCTTTTAAAAACCAACCTGTTGAAATTGATGAGAGCTTACTAAAGCATATTGCCAGCGAAACTAGTGGGAAATATTTTAGAGCAACTAACAACACCAAATTAAAAGAAATTTACGACGAAATCGATAAGCTAGAAAAAACTAAAATCGAAGAATTTAAATATTATAATTACTCAGAAAAATATCGTTTTTTAGTATTTCTAGCAGGAATATTTTTGCTCCTAGAATTCACCCTAAAAAACACAGTATTTAAAAGTTTTATATAAAATTGTGTAATTGTTAAACTGTTTAAAAGTTAAAAAATGTATATTTTCTCTTTTGAAAAATTAGAAGTTTGGAAAGAAGCTGTTAAGCTTTCTAAAAAAACATATTCTGTTATAGAAAATTTTCCTGATTCAGAGGAGTTTGGTTTAACAAATCAATAAAGAAGACTATTTAAAATTAAGAAATACTATATACAAAATTTCTAACATGTTGAATTCTTTACGAAAATCACAGTTAAACGATTAAACGCATCAACAATTAAACTATCCGAAGGATGTACAAACTAGAAGAACCAATATATTTTTATCTTTTTGCAATTATTCCTGTAATAATTGTGGTTTTCCTATTCGTTTTATGGTGGAAAAAACGAACTCAAAAAAAGTTTGCTAATCCGTTGCTTTTATCTAAAATAGCACCAAATACATCAACCTTTAAATCGGTACTAAAACTTATTTTCTTTTTGGTAGGATTATCATTTTTAATTCTATCATTAGTTAACCCTAAAATGGGAACAAAACTAAAAACTGTAAAAAGAGAAGGTGTTGATGTGGTGTTTGCTTTAGACGTTTCTAAAAGTATGTTAGCAGAAGATATTGCCCCTAATAGATTAGAAAAAGCAAAACAAATAATATCTAAAACTATTGATAAGTTAGGCAGTGATAGAGTTGGTATTATTATCTATGCAGGTAATGCTTATCCTCTACTTCCTATTACCACAGATCATGCTGCTGCAAAAATGTTTTTGCAAAACGCAAATCCTGATATCGTTTCAAGCCAAGGTACTGCCATTAACGAAGCACTAAACTTAGCAAACACTTATTATGATAACGATGAGCAAACTAATCGTTTTTTAATAATTATTTCTGATGGTGAAGATCATCAAGAAGAAACTAAACAAGTTGCCCAAAATATCGCCAACGAAGGTGTTAAAGTATACACTGTAGGTGTAGGGACTGAAAAAGGAGGTCCAATTCCTATTAAATTAAATGGCGCGCTTATTGGTTACAAAAAAGACAGAATGGGAGAAACAGTAATTACCCAAAGAAAACCTGATGTTTTACAAGGAGTTGCTGATGCCTCTGACGGACAATATTTTGATGGTAATAAAACTGAAAATCCAGTAGAAGCCATTGAAAAAATTATAGGAAACGCACAAAAAAATGAATTTGAAACAAAACAGTTTTCTGATTATAAAGACCAATTTCAATGGTTTGTAGGTATTGGGCTCCTGCTTTTAATTTTAGATATGTTTTTATTTGACAAGAAAACCAAATGGTTGAAGAAAGTAGATTTGTTTAACGAAGAATCTTAATATGTAGTATGAAAAGTTTACAAAATTTAATATTCATTATAGTCCTTACTGTTTCTGCGGTGGCTAATGCACAACAAGATACACTTAAACTACAACGTGAAGCACGTACTTTATTACGAGAAGGAAACAAACTATACAATAAACAAAAGTTTAGCGATGCAGCTATTGCTTACCGAAAAGCTTTGGGTAAAAATAGTAAGTATGAAAAAGCAAGCTATAACTTTGGTAATACTTTATACCAAGAAAAGAAATACAAAGAAGCTGTTGAGCAGTTTAAAGTAACTACTGAGATTTCAAAAGACAAAATAGCTCAGGCTGAAGCTTATCATAACATTGGTAATGCTATGATGGAACAAAAGCAATATGAACAAGCTGTTGAAGCCTTTAAAAATTCCTTACGTAGAAATCCGAATGACGATGAAACACGTTATAATTTAGCCGTTGCCCAAAAAGAAGCTAAAAAACAACAACAAAATCAGAAGGATAAAAATAAAGACAAAAAAAACAAGGATCAGAAAGATCAGCAAAAACAAAACGACAAAGATAAAAAGAACGACAAGAATAAAGATCAAAAAGGCGACGATAAGGACAAAAAAGATGATAAGCAAGATCAGAAAAATGACGATCAAAAAAATCAACAAAAACCTAATCAAGACCCAAAAGACAAACAAAATCAAAAGCCTAAACCTCAACAGGGCAAAATGACTCCTGAACAAATGAAACAGTTGTTAGAGAGTTTAAATAATGAGGAAAACAAAACGCAGAAAAAAATGAATGCGAAAAAATCAAAAGGAAGAAAAGTAAAACAAGAAAAAGACTGGTAATTTTACAGTTTTTAAAATCTTAATTATTTTTATACATTTTTGAAAATTAATATGAAGTTGAAAGTATACATATCGTTATTAGTTAGTTTTATAACATTTGCCATTAATGCACAAGACGCCGCGTTAACGGCTAAAGTTAGTAAAAACAAATTGGGCGTAAATCAACGATTACGTATTGAGTTTTCAATCAATAAACAAGGAGCTGATAATTTTAAAGCTCCTAATTTCACTAATTTTAAAATAGTTGGTGGCCCTAGTCAATCAGTAAGTCAATCTTGGATTAACGGTAAAGTTTCCTTTAATCAATCATACACTTACATTTTACAACCTAAAAGAAAAGGAGAATTTAATATTCCCTCTGCGAGTATTGAAATTGATGGAAAAACAATAAAGTCAAACCCTATAAAAGTTATTGTTTTAAATGCTGTTGATATTCCTAAAAACCCAAACGACCCTAGTTATATTGCAGAACAAAATATTCACTTAGTTGCTGAAATTTCTAAATCTCAACCTTATGTTGGTGAAGGAATTTATGTAGAATATCGCTTATACTTTAGCGACAATGTTGGTATTTACGACAATGCAATTACAGAAGCACCACAATACAATGGATTTTGGAATCAGGAAATTAAGCGTAACGGAATGGGTGTTAAAACTGGCACCTATAACGGAGAGAATTATCGTTATGCAGTATTACACAAGGCGCTATTAATACCAACCACTTCCGGTAAGCTAACAATAGACCCTATGAAGATGGATATAGTCGTGGCAGTACCTACTGGAAGGGCTGATTTTTTTGGAAACGTAATTACGCGTCAAGTTCGTAAAGAGTTTTCTTCCGCTAAGAAAGTTGTTAACGCTCGGGCTTTACCTCTTCAAAATAAACCGAAGGACTTTACAGGTGCAGTGGGTCAATTTTCTTTTGATGTTTCTTTAAGTAAAAACACCTTAAAGGCAAATGAATCTTCACAAATTAAGGTTTCTGTAAATGGTAAAGGAAATTTAAAATTATTTGAACTTCCAAAAATTGAAACTCCTAAAGAACTGGAAGTTTATCAACCAGAAAGAAAAGAAAACGTCCGTATTACAGGAACTGGGTTATCAGGCTCAGTTACCGATAGCTATACAGTTGTTCCCGAATTCAAAGGAAAATATAGAATTCCAAAAACTAGCTTTTCTTACTTTAACCCGAAAGAAAAAGTGTATCAAACTATTACTACTGATGATTTATATGTTGATGTTTTAGAAGGAAAAGAAATTCCGACAAATTCAGATGCTAACACAGTAGCTAAACAAGATGTGAAAGTTACGGGTAACGACTTTAGGTACATCCAAACATCTACTGACTTACACCCCATAAAGACAGACGATTTCTTTAAATCTACCTTATTTTATGTTCTTTTATTACTTCCTATTTTAGCAATTCCTATTGGAATCTTTATTCAAAAAAAGAAAGAAGAGCGTGATAGTGATATATTAGGAAATAAGCTACGAAAGGCAGACAAACTCGCCAAGAAATACTTATCGGAAGCACAAAAGCAATTAGGTAATAAAGAAGCTTTTTATGAAGCTTTAGAAAGAGCCCTACATAATTATTTAAAAGCAAAACTAGGTGTAGAAACTTCTGATATAAGTCGTGAAAAGATTACTGATTTATTAGCTAATAAAAACGTTAATAAAGAAACTATTAATAGTTTTATTCAAGTATTTAACAACTGTGATTTTGCTAGATATACTCCAATTACCAATGTACAAATGAAAGAGGAGTATGAGAAGGCAAAACAAGTAATAACGCAATTAGACAGACAATTATAATGAGAAAGTTAGTTATATATTTATTCTTATTGGTGTCAATTAGTACGTTAGCACAAAATGCCAATGATTTATTTACAAACTCGAATTCTTTATATAAAGAAGGGAAGTACGAAGAAGCAATTAAACTATATGAGCAAATAGAAGATGAAAATTTAGTATCATCAGAAGTGTATTATAACTTGGCTAACTGTTACTATAAGCTTAATAAAATAGCGCCTACTATTTATAATTATGAAAAAGCATTACAATTAAACCCTTTAAATGAAGACGCTAAAAATAACTTAATTATAGCAAAGCGTTTAACTCTTGATAGAATTGAAGCATTACCCAAATCAGTTTTTCAAAGGTTTAATGAAAACTATTTACAAAAGTTTACTTATAACACTTGGGCAATAATTACCATTGTGCTTTCTTTTGTTGCTTCTATTTTATTTTTGCTGTTTTATTTTGCCTATACTCCAAACAAAAAAAGAACTTATTTTACAACTAGTATTATTTCTTTTTTGCTTTTAATAATCTCTTTAACTATTACATACACACAATACAATCAAGCTAACAACACTATTGAAGCTATTATTTTTACTCAAGAAGTTTCAATTAGCAATGAACCTACTGATAATTCAAATGAAGTTTTCACATTGCACGAAGGAACCAAAGTTAATGTCTTAGATTCTGTAGATAATTGGAAAAAAATAAAGCTCGCTGATGGAAAAGTTGGATGGATAAAAGCGAAAAATTTAAAAGAACTATAACATTTTAGATGTAAAAAATTAATTACTTTTGCCTCTAACTAAATAGAAAAGTTATTTTGAAATCTAAAATCGCTATCTTTTTTATCGTTTTGTTCGCAGGCATTATTGTTACGCCTTCGATAATTACGTTGGTAGATAAGAACCAAGATATCACTATTTTTTTAAGTTTAAGTGAAGAAGAAGAAAACACTAAACATGTTAAGGTCGCTGAGTTAAAAGCTCACCCTAATGAAGATTACACTTCTTTTTTATATAAAAAAATTCAAAAAAAGAAAAACGTACGTTTTCAATCTAAAAACTACGTGTCACAATATCCTAAAATTCTCACTCCACCTCCTGAATTTTTTACTGCTTAATTTTTTTTACTAACTGTTTCATGGAAAACAAAAACCCTTGCGATAGATATTTAGTAAACAAAAACAATATTTTTTGATCTGAGCTTTTCACAAAACTGCTCTAAATCAATCAATCTAATAAGTAAAATTATTTACATTTTAAAAACACACTCTAAATTTTTATTTGGAGTATAAAATATACGCATATATTATGTTTAAAACTATTAAAAGCGACTTACCCGCAAGTATTGTCGTATTCTTTGTTGCTTTACCTTTATGTTTAGGTATTGCTTTAGCAAGTGGAGCTCCTCTTTTTTCAGGTGTAATTGCCGGAATTATTGGAGGTACTGTTGTTGGAGCCTTGAGTGGTTCGAAAATAGGAGTTAGTGGTCCTGCAGCTGGTTTAGCTGCTATTGTTTTAACTGCTATAGGATCTTTAGGTGGTTATGAAAATTTTTTAGTAGCCGTTGTATTAGGAGGTATTATTCAAATACTTTTTGGTGTTCTTAAAGCTGGTGTTATCGGTTATTACTTCCCATCATCGGTTATTAAAGGAATGCTTACTGGTATTGGTATTATTATTATCTTAAAGCAAATTCCTCACTTCTTCGGATATGATGCTGAACCAGAAGGGGCTGATAGCTTTATAGAAGCTTCAGGAGAAAACACTTTTTCAGCTATATTAAGCATTACTGATAATATTACCATGGGATCAATGGTTATTGGTTTTATTGGATTGGCTATTTTAATTCTTTGGGATAAAGTTTTAAGTAAAAAAGGGAAAATATTTCATTTAATTCAAGGACCTTTAGTAGCTGTTGTAACAGGAATTATATTTTTTTCCTTAATGCAAGGAAATGAAACGTTAGCAATACAAGCTTCACATTTAGTAAGTGTACCTATTCCTGAGAGCTTTGATTCTTTCTTAACACAATTCACATTCCCTAACTTCAATGCTATTACAAACTACGAAGTTTGGGTAACTGCATTTACGATTGCATTAGTAGCAAGTTTAGAAACGCTACTTTGTGTTGAAGCCACAGATAAATTAGACCCAGAAAAAAATGTAACTCCAACCAACAGAGAATTATTAGCACAAGGAACAGGTAATATTTTATCTGGTTTAATTGGAGGTTTACCTATTACTCAAGTAATTGTAAGAAGTTCTGCCAACATTCAATCAGGAGGTAGATCTAAAATGTCTGCAATTATTCACGGATTATTTTTGTTACTATCTGTTATTTTAATTCCAACCTTATTAAATAAAATACCTTTATCTGTACTAGCGGCAATTTTATTAGTTGTTGGTTATAAACTAGCAAAACCTAGCTTATTTAAACAAATGTTTGCTTTAGGATGGAAACAATTTGTGCCTTTTATTGTAACCGTTTTAGGTATTGTTTTCACCGATTTACTTACAGGAATTTCATTAGGGTTAGCTGTTGGAGTTTTTGTTATTTTGATAAAAAGTTATCAAAACTCTCACTTCTTACATATTGAAGATAAAAGTAACGGAGTGCACAAAATAAAAATGACACTTGCTGAAGAAGTGACTTTCTTTAACAAAGGAGCAATTTTAAAAGAATTAGACAGCTTACCTGAAGGCACTCATTTAGAGTTAGACGTAAGAAAGACAAGATACTTGGATAATGACATTGTTGAAATTTTAGAAGATTTTGCATTTAAAGCCAAAGAAAGAAACATCAACATTAAACTTATTTCTGAGCGTGGTGTTGTAGAAAACCCTGAAAGCTTTATTAAGTTCTTTAAACTTAGGCCAAAAGCAGCCTAAACTTTTTAACTTCGTAAATTAAAAAAACGACATAAATAATTTTATAAAAATATATCAATGAAAGCACATACTAAAGAAACACAAGCTACAATGACTCCTGAAAAGTCGTTACAGTACTTAAAAGAAGGAAATCAAAGATTCCAAAACAACTTAAAAGCAAATCGTAATTTATTAGAACAAGTTAACGATACTAGAGAAGGGCAATTTCCTTTTGCCACTATTTTAAGTTGTATCGATTCTAGAGTTTCAGCTGAATTAGTATTCGACCAAGGTTTAGGAGACATCTTTAGCGCAAGAATTGCTGGTAACTTTGTAAACGAAGATATTTTAGGTAGTATGGAGTTTGCTTGTAAATTAGCTGGCACTAAGTTAATTGTTGTGTTAGGACACACAAGTTGTGGAGCTGTTAAAGGAGCTTGTGATAATGCTAAGTTAGGTAACCTAACCAATATGTTAGGTAAAATTAAACCTGCTGTAGAAGCTGTAACTGAACCTAAAGATGAGAGCTTAAGAAACTCTTCTAATTTAGAGTTTGTAAATAAAGTTGCAGAAAAAAATGTACAATTAACTATTGATAGAATTTTAAACGAAAGTGATGTACTAGCTGAAATGCACAAAAATGGTGAAATTATGATTGTTGGAGCTATGTATAATATTAAAGATGGTTCTGTTACTTTTTATGAATAAAAAACATCTCCTATAATTATTATTATAAAGAGAATCTAAACTTAGTTTCAGGTTCTCTTTTTTTATTAACTTCGATAATTATTTTGCTTAACTCAAAAGCAAGTATAAAAGATTCTTCCAACAAACAATTTTTATACTAATGAATCTATCTAAAATTTTTGAAAACAATAAAGAGTGGGTAAAAAACAAACTATCTACCAATAAAGATTACTTTAAAAAATTAAATGAAGGACAAAGTCCTGAATTATTGTATATAGGTTGTTCTGATAGTAGAGTTTCAGCAGAAGATTTGATGGGTTCTAGTCCTGGTGAAGTTTTTGTACATAGAAACATTGCTAATATGGTACCCGCAATTGACTTAAATTCTGCCTCAGTAATTGAATATGCTGTTGAACATTTAAAAGTAAATCATATTGTGGTTTGTGGTCACTACTCTTGCGGAGGTGTAAAAGCAGCTATGCAATCTGCCGATTTAGGATTGTTAAATCCTTGGTTACGTTATATAAGAGATGTATATCGCTTACACAAAGATGAATTGAATAAAATTAAAGATGAAAATGCTCGTTACGATCGTTTGGTTGATTTAAATGTGCAAGAACAATGTGTTAACCTAATTAAAACTGCTGCTGTACAAAAAGCTTATAGAGATAGAGGGTTAAAAGTACACGGTTGGGTTTTTGATATTAAAACAGGAAATCTTATCGATTTAAACATTGATTTTGAACACATCTTGGAAGACATCATGGAAATTTATCACTTAGATTAAATTAGTAAAAACGAATAACTTTTATCCGTTTTTTTATATTGTTATTTCTACCTCTTCACTACTATCCTCCTCCTGCTCTCCTTCATCTTTTATAATTGAAGGGAAAATTGTTGGAGCAATTTTTTTCACAGGCTTAAATAAGATAGATTCTTCTAAGCTCTCTTCTTTCACAAACGGAATAGTATCATTCATTTTCCCGAAAAAAATAAAAATTACGCTTAAAATTAATCCGATTTTTAAAGCTCCAAAAACACCTCCTAAAATTTTATTTAAAATCCCTAAAGCTGCAAAATCTGCTATTTTGGTTAAAATTTTCCCTAATAACGCTATTGCTACAATTATTACCACGAAAGTTCCAGCAAAAGCCGCTAAAGAAATATACTTTTCTTCCCAAGTAACACTGTTTTTCAACCAATCTCCAATAAAGTAAGAAAAATGTATTGCACCATAAACTCCAGCTACAAGCGCTACTAAAGAAGCTACTTCTACAAACAAACCTTTCATTAATCCACGCACAAAACCAAAAAGTAATAACGCAGCTATTATTATGTCGAATGTATTCATTATTGTTTTCTGAAATTCTAAATTAATGAGATTTAATAGAAAAACACAGCAAAATTAATTATATGTGTAGATACTATACAAATATACATAACTCATTCCTATCTTTGCTTTTTTCAAAAAGCACAAATGACAAAAGAAACTAACTTAAAAGAAAAATGGGATTTTCTAATAACTCAATTATCAGAACAATTCGCAGATGGTGACGATCTTAATATCGACGGAGTTATCTACTTAATTGGTGTTCAAGAATTAGGACAAGGACATCGTAAGTTTAAAAAAGATGAAAAAGTAAACCTTATGCATATTGCTATTTGTAAATTATTGGAACCTTACGGATACTATGAGTTTGATTTTTTTGATGATGAAGGATGGCCACATTATAAAACTCTAACTGAATTACCTAACCTAAAGCCAGGTGAACAGTCAGTTTTAATGAAAGAAGCTATCATTAATTATTTTGAGATAATTAACTTTTTTGACTAAGTAACGCTTAACTTCCGAATCATTTTTGACAACAATTTAGGAAAGAGGCGTTTGGTATATACACCGAATTTTTCCTTTACCCCAGCTATATAAACTTCTTCTTTTTTATTTTTTATCGCTTTTAGCATCAATTCGGCAAACCTATCTGGATCTATACCATTTGCTGTGGCTGAGTCCATTTTATTTTGAGGAGTTCCATTTCCTGTTAATGCATTTCTTGACACATTAGTAGTTACAAACCCTGGACAAACCAAAGTAACAGCAATATTATCATTATAATGTTCTGCTCGCAAACTGTCAAAGAAACCATGCAAAGCATGTTTAGTTGCTGCATAGGTAGAACGCAGTGGAGTTCCTATTTTTCCAACAATACTTGTAGTTACAACAAAATGTCCCGATTTATTTTCAATAAAATGAGGCAATAAAGCTTTTGTTAAAGCTACAGTTCCTAAATAATTAATATCCATCAAACGTTTATCAACTTTTATCGAAGTATCTTTTACCAACGATCGTTGGCTTAATCCCCCATTATTTACTAAAACATCAATACTACCAAAAAACGAAACCGCTTTGGTTACCTTATCCGTAAGGTTTTTATAATCTTCTAAATCCAAAGGTAAAACCATAACTTTTTCTGGATATTTACAACGTTTTTTCACTTCTCTTAAAAAGCTTTCATTTCTTGAAGATATAATTAACTTTGCTCCATAATTAGATAACGTAACTGCTAGAGATTTGCCAATTCCTGAAGAAGCACCGGTTACCCAAAATATTTGTTCTTTAAAGTTCATGTTTTGAAACAATTAAATAAATGTTTCAAAAATACATAAGAAAAAATAAAAACGGTACACTTCTTGGATAGAAGTTCGCAAATGACTAGTTTTAAAACCTTATTAATAACCCTTTAAAACATTATGATGAAAAAATTACTGGCTCTATTAATATTCACCACATCACTTGTAAATGCACAGTACACTGTTAAAGGTACTATGACCCCTCCCGACAAAGGAGATTGGGTCATTTTATATAAAATTGAAGGAGCAAAACAAAAGTTTCTTGCAAATACTACAATTAAGTTTGATACTGTTGCGATAAGTGGTGAACAACAAGTTTTAGGAAAGTTTAGTTTTGAACTACCTAACACAGCTACACCTGGTGCTTACAGAGCTACCTATAGAAATTCTGGTGCTGGCTTTGTTGATTTTTTCTTTAATAAAGAAAATGTTGAATTCGTTTTCAATCCAAGGTATCCTGATCAATCAGTTCTTTTCACTAGCTCTAGAGAAAACAAGCTATACAGTGAATACTTACAAGCATACAATGCCGTGCAAAAAAAGATAGATTCATTACAAGCTTCTTATATTGAAACTAAATCAAAAGACACGAAAAAAGCCTATAAAAAAGAGCTTAAGAAACTAGAAGACGTACAAGAAACTTATGAAAACAAGTCTGAAGGAATGTTGGTAAATAGCTTTATAAAAGCTTCTCGTCGTTACAACTCATCCAATCCTCACGATAATGTACAAGATTATTTATCTGCTACTAGTGAAAACTTTTTTGAACATATCGATTTTAAAAGTGATAAGTTATATAATTCTTCTTTTTTAATCGATAGAATTAACGACTACGTTTTCTATTTAAACTATTCTGAAGATAAAGATGTTCAACAAAAACTAATTAAAGAGTCTATTACTAAAGTTATGAAGAAAATTTCTTCTGACAAATTAGAAAAAGCGGTTATCGATTATTTAATTAGTGCACTTACTGATAAACGTAACGGACCAATTGTAGATTGGATGTTTGCTGAATATTACGATAAGCTTCCTGCCAAAGATCAAGATGCTGATTTTAAAAAGGAAAAATTAGATATATTACTTGCAACTGTAGGTAGAGTAGCTCCAGATTTTTCTTGGAAAGAAAATGATAAAGAATATAAATTATCAACGTTAAATGATGGTAATAAGTATTTATTAGTATTCTGGAGTACTGGTTGCCCACACTGTATAAAAGAAATTCCAGAACTTTATAAGTTTATGCAAACTCATAAAGAAGTATCGGTAGTTTCTTTTGGTATTGAAAATGAAGAAAATGAATGGGACGAGTTTGTTAAGAATTTACCAGGATGGCACAATGCTATAGGAACACATCCTGAATATAAATTTGACAACGAAACAGTAAAAAAGTATAACCTACTTGGCACACCTTCTTATTTTATATTAGACAAAGATAAGAACATTATTGCTATGCCTGATCACGAAGAGGATGTAGAAAAATACTTTAGTAGTGATAAGTAATTACTAGTGTAAATAACATAAGAAAAGCTCAACAAATTTGTTGAGCTTTTCTTTTTTAAAAGTATAAAAACGCATCTTCAATATGTTCAATTACAAATTCGTTTTGTTGTTTAATAACAGCGATAACATCAAACCGTATTTCTACATCTAAATCATTTTTTGTTACATAATTATCTATAGCTGTGACTAATAATTTTATTTTCTTCGGGTTCACAAAATCTTGCGGATTTCCAAAGTAAGCTGTTGACCTCGTTTTAACTTCAACAACAGCTAAAGTTCCCTCTTTTTTAGCAATAATATCAACTTCAGCTTTTTGAAATCGATAGTTTTTTTCAACAATAGTATATCCTTTTTTAACAAGATAATCTATTGCTAGTTGCTCTCCCTTCTTACCAAGTTCATTGTGTTCTGCCATTTAAAAACTTATATTTGAGTAACCTTAAATCTTTGTATCATGAAAAAAACATGGGAAACACTGATAAAGCTATTAGAACTTTAATTGCTCTAATAATAGCTACGTTATCTTACTTTCAATTTATTACAGGAATTTTTGGTAATATCTTACTTGTATTAGCAATTATACTTTTGGTTACCAGTTTAATAAACTTTTGCCCACTATATAAGTTATTAGGAATAAACACATGTAAAACAAAAAACAGTTAATTAAATTCTACCAAACACTGCTTATTTTTACTTATCGATAATTTAACTTCTCTACCCATTATCAATGCTCTATTGTCTGGTTCATGACCTGCAGGAAAATTAAATAATATAGGGATATCTTTAGGAACAACGTCCAAAATTAATTGTTCTATTGAACTTCCCCATGGAGTGGTATTTCTCTTAATCTTAGTCATATCACCAACAATAATCGCTTTAACTTTAGTAAAATACCCTGCCCGCTTTAAGCTTTGTAACATTCTATCTATCGAATACTTATATTCTCCTATTTCTTCAATAAACAAAACTTTTCCATCTGTAGAAATTTGACTATCTGACCCTAACATAGAAGCTAAAATAGCAATATTACCACCTACTAACTCACCTGAAACCCTTCCTACTCTATTCTTGTTTGAAGCAGCAACTTTATAACTTAATTTTTCTCCAAATAATGCTTTTTTAAAAGTTGCTATGGTTTGTACTATTTCTTCTGCTTTTTCTTCCATACTCGTACCCATCATTGCATGTAAAGTTTCAACACCCAAATTATGAATGTGATTATGAAACGCTGTAACATCAGAATACCCAACAATCCATTTTGGATGTTTTTTAAACTTGGTAAAATCCAATTTATCTAAAATTCTTACAGAACCATATCCGCCTCGTGCACTCCAAATAGCCTTAATATTCGGATTATCTAATGCATCTTGAAAATCTTGACATCGTTCTTCATCTGTACCCGAAAAATGATTATTCTGATTAAACATATTTTTACCATACACCACTTTTAACCCCCAACTTTCTGCTAATATTTTAGCTTTATCAATTGTATGCTTACGGTTCTTTAAAATTCCTGCAGGAGCAACAATTGCAATCGTATCTCCCTTTTGCAAATAGGGTGGTGTAGTTAACTTCATCGTTTCATTTTGCGCATAAACTGATGTAATTATCAGTATAAAAAATAAGGTAAAAATTCTTTTTTCCATAAACAAGTCTCTTTTCTTGATCTTAAAAGTCTAAAACCCATCAAATGTACCTAATTTATAACAGTATAAAAAATTGCTTTTTCGTACTTTTGCGCTTTAATTTTAGTAGAAAAACATGAGTACACCAAAAAGATATACAATTACAGCAGCATTACCTTATACAAATGGTCCAATCCATATTGGACATTTGGCAGGGGTGTATGTTCCTGGAGATATTTATGCGCGTTATCTGCGTCAAAAAGGAAAAGACGTAGCCTATATTTGTGGTTCTGATGAACATGGAGTTGCAATACCAATGCGTGCTAAAAAAGAAAGTGTTACTCCACAGGATATTATTGATAAATATAACGGAATCATTAAAAAATCATTTGAAGATTTTGGAATTTCTTTTGATAATTATTCACGTACTTCAGCTGAAATTCATCATAAAACAGCTTCTGATTTTTTCACAAAATTATATAACGATGGTGAATTTATTGAAGAAGTTACGCAACAACTATACGACGAAGAAGCGAATCAGTTTTTAGCTGATCGATTCGTTATTGGTACCTGCCCTAAATGTGGAAATGAAGAAAGTTACGGAGATCAATGTGAAAAGTGTGGAACCAGTCATAACGCTACCGATTTAATCAACCCTAAATCAGCAATTACAGGAAATGTTCCTACCTTAAAAGAAACTAAACATTGGTTTTTACCTTTAGATAAACACGAAGCTTTTTTACGCGAATGGATTTTAGAGGGACATAAAAATGATTGGAAACCTAATGTATTAGGGCAATGTAAATCTTGGATTGATGACGGATTACGCCCTCGTGCTGTAACCCGTGATTTAGATTGGGGAATTCCTGTTCCTGTTGAAGGTGCTGATGGAAAAGTACTGTACGTTTGGTTCGACGCTCCTATTGGTTATATCTCATCTACCAAAGAATGGGCAGAACGCGAAGGAAAAAATTGGGAGGACTATTGGAAAAAAGACGATACTAAATTAGTCCACTTTATTGGTAAAGATAATATTGTATTTCACTGTATTATTTTCCCTGCAATGCTAAAAGCACACGGAGACTTTATTTTACCAGAAAATGTACCAGCTAACGAGTTTTTAAACTTAGAAGGAAATAAATTATCTACTTCTAAGAATTGGGCAGTTTGGTTACACGAATATTTAGAAGAATTTCCAAACCAACAAGATGTGTTACGTTATACTTTAACAGCCAATGCTCCTGAAAATAAAGATAATGATTTTACTTGGAAAGATTTTCAAGCGAAGAACAACAACGAGTTAGTTGCTATTTTCGGAAACTTTATTAACCGTGTGGTAGTATTAACAAACAAATACTACAACGGGCAGGTACCATCTGTGGGAGAATTCTCAGAAATTGACAAAGACACTTTAGAGCAATTACAGCAATTTCCAGATATTATTGCAAAGTCTATAGAACGTTATCGCTTTAGAGAAGCTTCTCAAGAAATGATGAATTTAGCTCGTTTAGGTAACAAGTATTTAGCTGACGAAGAACCATGGAAAGTAATTAAAGTTGACGAAGAACGTACCAAAACTATTATGAACGTTGCCTTGCAAATCGCAGCTGGATTAGCAGTGTTGTCTGAACCATTTTTACCATTCACTTCAACAAAATTAAAGTCAATTTTAAATATTGATAACAATCTTTCTTGGAATGATGTTGCTGAAAAAGACATTCTGTTAGCCGAAAACCATCAAATTAACAAAGCGGAATTATTGTTTTCTAAAATTGAAGATGCTACAATTCAAACGCAGTTAGACAAATTAGAAGCTACTAAAAAAGCAAACGAAGCTGCTAACAAAGTAGTAGAACCTCAAAAGGACACTATTGAGTTTGACGATTTTACAAAAATGGATATTCGAGTAGGAACTATTGTTTCGGCTGAAAAAGTGGCTAAGACAAAAAAACTACTGAAACTTACCGTAGATGTAGGTATTGATACCCGTACCATTGTTTCTGGAATTGCTGAAAGCTTTAAACCAGAGGAAATTGTTGGTCAGCAAGTATCTGTACTGTGTAATTTAGCACCAAGAAAATTACGTGGCGTAGAGAGTCAAGGAATGATTTTAATGACCGATACTCCTGATGGTAAATTAGCCTTTGTGCAACCTTCTGAAAAGGTGAATAACGGAGAGTTTATAGCTTAAAATCCACGAAATACACATACATATATAAAATCTCACTAAGAAGTGAGGTTTTTCTTTTTTTATAAACATACTTCAAATCCTTACCACCTATTACAAAGCACTTTAAAACCACAACCTCATTAAATTTAAAATTCATCTTATAAACACATTTAACTTAAGGCATAATTTTTGAGATATTTCGAACTTATTACTAAAAAAGTTACATGAAAACTGAACTCTTATTCTACAAAAATCTAACCAAAACCCTTAAGCTATCTTTATTTATTAATTTTCTTTTTATTAAAACCTACTCTTTTACACAACAACAAAAAACAAACCCAGTAATTACTAATTTTCAAAACTATACTTCTGACTATAGAGAGCTAGCCTATTCTCAACTCAACAAATCTATCTATATAAAAGGAGAAACTCTGGGGTTTTGTAGTTATATAATTGATAAGGCTAAAAAAACTCCTTCACTCTTAACTAAAAACTTATATTGTGTTATTACAGATGAAAACAATCATATTATTAAGGGTAAACTAATTAAAGTTAATCGAGGAATTGCATTTAACTTTTTTAAGATTGATAGTCTTTTCTCTAGTGGAAAGTATACTTTTAAAGCATACACAAACTGGATGAAAAATTTTGATGAACCCAACACCTTCGTTGAATCTTTTAAAGTCATTGATCCAGAAAAAAATTCTTACTTAAAAAGAAAGGCTCTTTCTAGTCCGATAGATGCTCAATTTTTACCCGAAGGTGGTCACCTCGTAAACAATATAAAAACTAAAGTAGGAGTTACCATAAAAGACAGTAACGGATATGGTATTCCAAATGTAGCAGGTAAAATATACGATTCTAACAACACCCTTATTACTACTTTTAAAACTAACTTCTTAGGTATTGGTAATTTTTCTTTACTTCCAAAAGCGAAACAAAATTACATAGTTAAAATCACACATTTAGATAAAGAATATAAACACACCATAACAGGAATTAAAAGTAAAGGAGTTTCGATTAAACTAAACCGAGTGAACAACAAAGTTCTTATAGAGTTAGGAACAAACCAAAAAACATTAAAAAACATTAAAAATAAGCCTTTTAAATTAACTATTCATAATGGAGTTATTATAAAAGAAGCAGTTATTAAATTTAAAGAAACTAGTTTTATTAAAGTAATTGATTATAAAAAATTACTCCCTGGTATAAATATTTTTACACTTTTTGACGAAGACAATAACCCTATTTTAGAACGTCTCTTTTTCAATTATAAAGGTATTGAAACGTTAACTTTAAAAGAGCCTAAACTTTCAAAAAAAGGAGATTCTTTACAAATTGACATACCCTTTTTTCAACTTTCTAACAGACCTAAAAATAATATTCATCTTAGTGTATCTGTACTACCAAAAGAAACTAAAGCTTATCAAAAAAACCATAATATAATTTCTTACACACACCTACAACCATATGTTAAAGGCTATATAGAAAATGCTAGATATTATTTCATCAATATTAATAGAAAAAAGAAATATCATTTAGACAATTTACTTCTCACTCAAGGTTGGAGTAGTTATGATTGGAACTCTATTTTTGAAAACAATACTTCAAACCACTTTGCTTTTGAAAATGGCATTACCATTAAAGTTAATAAAAACAATATTAATAACTCTGAATTTTTTATTTCTCCATTAAAGCTTAGTAATCCAAGTATTATAAATGTCCAAGAAAATAAAAAGTATTTTGTAAAAGATGGTTTGTATCCATTGAATAAAGAATCTTTAAAATTAAGTGTATTAAATAAAAAAGGAAAACTAATCAAGCCTGATTTATATGTTCAATTTTCTCCTAATAAAATCCCTCTAATTAACAACTATTTAAAAACATCTTTACCTCCCAAAAATAGCTATTATTCATATGAATTTAAAACCAACCCTTTTTCATACTCTGAATTTGATGAATATCAAAACCTAGACGAAGCCATTATTAGTGTAAATTTAAGACAACAAAAAATCGATAAAATTCAATCTAAAAATTGGGGTGATATTTATTTAATAGATGACTCTCATAGAAGATTTAATTTAAGATTGGCAAACTATATAACTTCATATGTAATGGGTTTTACAGTTACTGGATATATGGGGCAATTTATTTTAAGTAATAGTTCAGGAAAATCATCTTTCAGCTCCGCTCCTCCAACCGTTTACTTAGACGATGTGATTCAGTCAAATCTTGACTTCTTACATCATTTCAGTATGGATGACATAGATTATATGGTTGCAAATCGTCATGGATTTGGTGAGGGCATGCGTGGATCTAACGGAGTTTTAAAGATTTATACCCGTAAAACTTCAAGCGTAAAAAGAAAAATTGACAATAATAGGAAGTTTAATTTCCCTTTAACATTCTCCAACAATAAAAAATTCTATGTTCCTAAATATAAAACTTACCATAATTCTTTTTATAAAGAGTATGGAGTTATAGATTGGATCCCTAATGCTAATCTAGATAGTAGTGGAAACTTAAACTTTAAAATACACAACCCAGCTAATACAAACATCACTCTTTTTATAGAAGGAATAACTCAAGATGGAAAATATATTGTAGCTAAAAAAGTATTAAATATTGATTCTAATAAATAAAACAGGGAGATTTATCACTAAATAAACCAGCATATTTTTTTTGCCCTTATCTCTATTTATTTTTTATATGTGCTTTATAGTAAATTAGCCTTTGTTCAACCTTCTCAAAAAGTGAATAACGGATAATTTATAGCTTACATATAAACATTTATTATATTTGAAACCTCGCTATTCATGCGAGGTTTTTTATTTAAAATAATTTTTCAATGCAACTTATCTCCTATATAACCTCTCGTACGCAAATCTCACAAAAATCAATTCAAAATACGATTGAATTATTAAATGAAGATTGTACCATTCCTTTTATTTCCCGTTACCGAAAAGAAAAAACAGGTAATTTAGATGAAGTTGAAATAGGACAAATTGTACAACTTAAAGAACAATTTGAAGCCTTAGAAAAACGAAAGACAGCAATTTTAAAAGCTTTAGAAGAGCAAGAAGTTTTAACCGATGAGTTAAAAGAAAAAATTGAAAAGACAGAAGATTTAACTACCCTAGAAGATATTTACCTTCCCTATAAAAAGAAACGTAAAACCAAAGCAGAAACAGCTCGTAAAAACGGTTTAGAACCATTGGCGAAGATGATTATGAGTCAGCGAGTAAACGATTTGGAATGCACGGCTTCAAAATATATAAACAACGAAGTAGAATCTGAAGAAAAAGCGTTAGAAGGCGCTCGCCATATTATTTCTGAATGGATTAACGAACGAACGGATATCCGTAATAACATTCGTTACCAGTTAGAGCGTTTTGCCACCATTGCTACCAAGGTTATCAAAACTAAAAAAGACGAGGATGCTGCCCAAAAATTTAAAGATTACTTTGATTGGGAGGAAAATCTAAGTAGAATTCCCTCGCATCGATTGCTAGCTATTTTACGTGCCGAAAAAGAAGGTTTTATTCGTATAAAAATTAGTATTGATGATGAACGAGCACTTCAAAAAATGGAAGACAGAATTATTCGTTCGCATAACGAATGTACTGAACAAATTGAATTAGCTATTGCTGATGCTTATAAGCGTTTAATTTTTCCTGCGTTATCAAATGAAGCTTTGTCTATAGCTAAAGAAAAGGCAGATGAAAGCGCCATTAAAGTATTTGCTAAAAACCTGAAACAATTATTATTAGGTTCTCCATTAGGTGGAAAACGAATTTTAGCTATCGACCCTGGATTTAGAACGGGTTGTAAAGTGGTTTGTTTAAGTGAACAAGGAAAGTTATTACATAACGAAACTATTTTTCCGCACGCACCTCAACACCAATCCAAAGAAGCAATGAACAAACTTAGCTCTTTAACAGATGCTTATAAAATAGAAGCTATTGCTATAGGTAACGGAACTGCTTCAAGAGAAACTGAACGCTTGGTGAAACGTATCCACTTTAAAAATGATATAGAAGTATTTGTTGTAAGTGAAGCTGGTGCTTCTATTTATTCTGCTTCTAAAATTGCACGAGATGAGTTTCCGAATTATGATGTAACGGTTCGTGGTGCAGTTTCAATAGGTCGTAGATTAGCTGACCCTTTAGCTGAGCTGGTAAAGATTGAAGCCAAATCGATTGGTGTAGGTCAATACCAACACGATGTAGATCAAACACAATTAAAAAAATCACTAGACACTGTAGTAGAACATTGTGTAAACAAAGTAGGTGTTAATATTAATACTGCTAGTGCTTCTTTATTAAGTTATGTTTCTGGAATTGGACCTAAATTGGCTGAAAACATAGTGAATTACAGAAATGAAAATGGAACTTTTACCGATAGAACTGCTATTAAAAAAGTTCCTCGTTTAGGAGGAAAAGCATTCGAGCAATCGGCTGGTTTTCTACGTGTTAAAAATGGTAATAATCCATTAGATGACTCTGCTGTACATCCTGAACGTTATTCCTTAGTAAAACAAATAGCCAAAGATATTGGTAAAAAAGTAGATGACTTGATTGGTAATTCTTCTGTTTTAAAACAAATTAAGCTTCAGCAATATGTAACCGATTCTTACGGGTTACCTACGCTACAAGATATAGTAAAAGAGTTAGAAAAACCTGGTTTAGACCCTCGTAAAAAAGCCAAAGCCTTTAGTTTTAACGAACATATTAAAACAATAGATGATATACAAACAGGCATGGTACTACCCGGAATTGTAAATAACATTACCAATTTTGGTTGCTTTGTTGATATAGGCATTAAAGAAAGTGGTTTAGTACACGTATCTAATTTATCTAATACGTTTGTTAAAGATGTAAATGAGCATGTAAGCTTGCATCAACACGTTCAAGTTAAGATATTGGAGGTGGACACTGTAAGAAAACGTATTCAGTTAAGTATGAATTTTTAACCAAAAAAACGAGCTAATTAAATTAGCTCGTTTTTTTGTGTGAATAATAACTTCTTTTTTAGTTATTAATAATCCAAGAAAGGTAATATAACCTACCTATGTTCCCTAACCCTGGAGCATGTTGGTATTCTTTACCGAATAAATTTGTACCTCCAATTTTAAACTTAGATTTTAAACTAGGAATACGATAATTTAATTGTGCATCTAAAACAGTTCTTGCATCAACATTACCTTTTACAAAAGTTGAAACCCATCTATATTTATCAGTCCATCTTGCATTGATATTAAATCCAAAATTTTTGAAAAGCTTTTCATTTCCAAACTGAATTTTAGCACTATGTTTTGGGGTATTAAAATTAGGCTCAAAAGATCCAAAATCTAAGTCTTCTTTCATTTCAAAATCTGTGAAATTATAATTTGCACCTATATTGAAATTTCTAAATAACTTTGTATTGAAACCAATACCAATACCGTAAGAATTAATCTTAGATTTAGCATTCGTAATTAAGTTAAACTCAGTTACACTTCCTGTTCTAATTGCTTCAGCAGCTAAAGGATCTAATTGACCTGTTGCTATTACGTTTCCTATATTTGGCACCACCACATCTTGGAAAAACACAAAATCGTTGTGTACACTATAAAATGCATTAAAGTCTATATCTAAATTAGTATTATTTATATTTAAAAGACTTCTATACCCTAACTCAAATGTTCTAACTTCTTCTGCTTGTATTTCTTTATATTCAGATTTAATATTTTGTCCTCTCTCATCAATAAAACCTAAATCATATACAGATCTTGTTAATAAAGCATTATTAATTATATCATCTCCTGTTGTAATAGAATTTTCTGTTACAGTACCACCTGTTGTAGGATCTTCATATCTGCTAACAGTAGGTATTCCTATTCTTCTTAGGTTATCAGCTGTAGAACCTACGGTAATTTTTCTAGCTGATGGAGCGAACATGTACTGCTCTTGAATTGTTGGATTTCTAAATCCTGTTTGATATGATGCTCTAATTATATGCAATTTTTCCTCTCCTAAAGCATAGTTAAGCGCTAACCTCGGTGAATAGTTTGCTGAAAAGTTTTCAGATTTATCGTAACGGATAGAACCTGTAAACTTTAATCTTTCATTTAAAAATTTCTTTTGAAGTTGTGTATAGAAACCGTATTCTTCAATATTTATTTCTTCGTTAGCATCATTAAATATTGTTCCTTTTGATTCTGGATTATAGTTTCTATATGAACCTCCTATTTGGATATCAGCCCAATCATTAACTAAACTTCTAAAGTTATAGTTTCCATCTACATGCGCATAAGCACTTTTGTCGTAAATTTTACTCCCTCCTTCAGTTATTAATGTTGATGTAATTGAGTTAAATCCGTTCGTAAATTCAGCAGTACCTGGATTTAATCTAAATTGATCTGCATATTCTCTAGACATTGCTATAACTCTTGGATCAACATCGTTAACGTTAAAAGCATTTCCAGAAGCTCCTATAAGAGATGGATCATTATTTATAAGAGCCATATATTGTTCTGCGTAGTAATCTCCCCAAGTTGGTATGTAATTTGTACCAGATAAAACAGGAATTTTAGCGTCTGCTAATGAGTTTAATCTTTGAGCTGTGCTTGTTAAATCGTAACTATCTCCTGCATCATTACGTGTATAATATCCTCTTACAAAGAAATTATCTCCTTTTACCTCTAACTTAGACTGCCCTATATAATAGTTGCGTTGTGCAAATCTTGATGCTGCCCCTTGAAACATATTATCACCCATTGCTATTCTTGTAGCTAACTGAATTTCTAACGATTCATCTTTAAAAGGTCTGTAATGCAATGAGGTAGAAAATTTTAAGTTTTTAGACTTGTAATCTCTAACTAATTCTCTTTCTGAATATCCTTTTCTACTAATATGTGTTCCTACTGGAAAATTTAATGTAGAATCTTCATCTAACGATGATGCTGGTAAATACCCTAAATATACAAGTATAGGAGTTGAGCTTGCTAAGTCTGCAAAATCTTCGTCTCCATACATGTTGACACCATCGTAATCTAAACTTTGAGAAGCATCAAAGCTTCCGTCAATAATCTCATTAGTGTCAATTCTTTTGTTTCTATTATCGGTAGCATGCCACTCTTCTGCTTCAAAATAAGAGAAGTTTACTTTTGCTGCAAAAGCATCACTAAACTTATATGCCATTCGAGTACTAACATCATAAAAAGGGTTGTTGCCTGCCGCTTCTTGACTAGTCATTCCTCCCTTTACTAAAACACTTACACCTGTATGGTTAAATGGGTTTTTAGTATCCATTATCATAATACCATTATAAGCATTGGCACCATATAAAGCCGAAGATGCTCCTGGTAATATCTCTACACTTAAAATATCTAGTTCAGAAACACCAGATAAATTACCAGCACTAGTATTTAAAGCTGGTGCTGCTGTATCCATACCATCTACTAGCTGAACAAATCTTGAATTATTAAAATCGGCAAAACCTCTGGTGTTTATAGATTTGTAACCATAACTAACTTCTCTGGCATCAACTCCTTTTAAATTAGCTAATCCATCATAAAAAGAATTTGAGCTATTTTTTTTAATATCAGTTAACCCTAGCCTTTCTATGGTAACAGGAGATTCAATAATTTTTTCTGGAGTTCTAGAAGCTGATATAACCACTTGATCTAACAGAAGGTTTTCTTTCAAAACTACGTTTATCTTTTTCTCAAAAGAAATAATTGAAACCTCTTCTGTTTTAAATCCAAAAGCAGAAATTGTTAATGTTTGAGGTAACGTATTACTTGATAAAACGATTGAAAAGTTTCCTTCTTCATCTGAAACTGTAAAAGTTTCACCGTTTGAAATTTTCGCATTGTAAAACGGCTCTAAATATTCATCATACACCGAACCTGATATTTTTACCTGAGCATAACTTGTTATAGCAGCTAAGGTAAAAACAATCATTACTAATTGTTTTTTTAACATTTTAAATTTAATTGATTTTTATTCTTCTAATGAAAAGTTTATTGGAAAACCATATTTTACAGGCACACGTTTTCCTTTATTTTTTCCTGGTTCGAAGCGAGGTAGCATAGATACCACTCGTTTTGCTTCTTCATTAAGGATTTCTCCTCCGTCAGGGCCTAAAGTTTTAATATTTGTTACATAACCATCTCTATCTATAACGAAACGAATCCAAACTTCTCCTTGAATTTGGTTTCTTACTGCTTCTCCTGGATAGCGGAAGTGTTTATTAATGTGATTAACCATCTCTAGATTAAAACAATCAAGTCTGTCTTTTTTCTTCGCGTTTTTACATTTATCAAAAGATGGTATTTTTTCTGTATAATAAAGTTTTTTTGCCTCAGATAATTCTTCTTTTGATAACATCTCTGTTATCCTTGTTAAATTGTTTTTATAACCTGATGTTTTCTTAGCAATCTCTTCATTTTCTATCTTCACATCTTCAGAAGCAGAAACATCATTAACATTTAAAGTACTAACTGAGCTTATAGCTTGTGCCTTTTTTTTAACAACTCTTTTTTTAAGATATCTTTTACTTGCAGATATTTTAACTTTAATTTGTCTATCTGCTTTTTTCTTTGAGTTTTTTATTGGTTCAATAGTACATTTTGTTATACTATTAACATCAATCAAAGATTCATCAGGAGATTCGCATACTTCTCGTTGAGCATAGAAATTAAAAGACGACAATAAAAAAACTACTAAAAAATACTTTCTCATATAAGTAATTATATAATTAATAATGGGTATAGAGTATTCTTACGAATTAGATATGGTCGGGGGAATGGCCGGCAAAAGTAAGTATTTTTTAAATACTACCTTATCTTTTTTTCAAAAAAAAAGAACCTATTTTCTTAGGCTCTTTTATTAGTCTCTTTTTCAACAACTTACCCACTTATTTATTTCCTAGCATTAACAATTCATTACAAACTACTTCTGTTATATAACGCTTATTATCTTCTTTATCTTCAAAAGAACGTGAAGTAAGCCTCCCTTCTATCATCACTTCTTTTCCTTTTTCTAAATATTTTTCTATAATCTCTGCTGTTTTATTCCATGCAACCACATTATGCCATTGTGTATCGGTTATCTTTTCTCCTTGTGCATTTTTATACGTTTCATTAGTTGCAATAGCAAACTTTGCTAGTTTCTTTCCACTTTCAAGAGTAATGATTTCTGGTGTGTTTCCTAAATTACCTATTAACTGTACTCTGTTTTTTAGTGCGTTCATAATATTTGTTTTAATGTTAAACAGTTAAGAATTTGTCATTCAAATGAATTGACACTGCAAAGATGATACAGCATGCAAATTAAAAACGGTTAGCAACCATTTGTTTTCGTTTGTAATTGAATGTAATCGTTTAATTATATTTTATACCTTTGAAACCAAATATTTAGCATGAAATTTTATTTAGAAACCGAACGTTTAATTTTAAGAGAGTTTAGAGAAAGTGAAACTGAAGGAATTTTTGAGTTAGACTCAAACGCTGAAGTGCATAAATATTTAGGAAAGAACCCTATTACAACTTACAAGCAAGCTGAAGACATTATAACCTTTTTTGAAGAGCAATATAAAGAAAGAGGTATTGGTAGGTTTGCTGCTTTTGAAAAAGCTTCGGGTGATTTTATTGGATGGTCTGGGTTAAAGCTTAATCAAGGAGAAAAAGAAAGCTTGAACGGTTTTACGAATTTTATTGATATTGGTTATCGTTTTATTCCGCGTTTTTGGGGTAAAGGTTTTGCCTCAGAAGCTGCTTTTGCTTGTTTAGACTTTGGCTTTAACGAAATGAATTATGATATTATTTATGGTGCAGCTGATGTAGAAAATATTGGTTCTAACAAAATTCTACAAAAAATAGGATTACAGTTTATAAACCAGTTTGGTTATAAGGGTGTAGATGTTAACTGGTACGAACTTAAAAAAACAGATTATGAGCAATAAGCAATGTTTGGAGTGTGGAGAAAAAGTAATTGGTAGGGTTGACAAGAAGTTTTGTTCTGATTACTGCCGAAACGCTTTTAATAATAAAGTTAATAAAGAAAGTAAGAACCTAATACGAAACACCAACAACCGCTTACGAAAGAACTATAAAATTCTTTCCGAATTAAATACTTCTGGTAAAACTAAAGTAACGCGACGTAAATTATTTGATAGAGGTTTTGACTTTAAATTTATTACATCTCTTTATACAACAAAAACAGGCAACACCTATTTTTATGTGTATGACCAAGGATATTTAGTATTAGAAAATGAACTATATTTATTAGTTAAGCAAGATTAACTACTTCCATGTATTTCCTTTTAATTTCATAGCTGCAATAAGCACGTCTTTTTGACTGATTTGTCCTGCTAGCTTACCATTTTCAACAATGGGAAAGCGTCTTCTACGTGATTGTAAAAATTTATTGGCAGCATCTAAAATATTCATGTTACCATCAATCGTTTCAACTTCTTTCACCATAGCTTTTCCAACGGTATTGTTCTTACCTGTTGGTGAGTTGTAATACCTGCTTTCTGATATTTGTTTTATACAGTCACCTTCTGAAATAATTCCTACCAATTCATTTTTTTTATTAACAACAGGCCCTCCTGATATTTTATGCTTTATAAGTACATCTATTACATCTTCAATAGATTGTTCTTCTTTAAACGTAATTAATTTTGTACTCATATAATCTGAAACCAACATTGGTACCTTCTCTTCTTGGGGTGTACTCGATCTCTTTCCTTGAAAACTTTTAATTGCCATAATCTTAAATTTTACTCTTAAATATACTGATTTTTAATTGATTATGTTTTTTCTTCTTAAAAAATAAATTACTTACTTTTATAAATACTAAAATCCAACTATGAAATCATCAAGAAATTACCTGGCAGTTCTCATCATTATTTTAACTGTTTATTGGAGCTTTAACGATATAATACCCAGTGTAACCTCTTCAAAAAAAGAAATTAGTGCTACTGAATTTTCAATTGATAATGCACTGTATCATTTAAAAAACATTTCTCAAAAGCCGCATCATACTGGATCTGAAGAACACAAAAATGTGCAAAATTATCTGGTACAAGAGTTGAAAAAACTGAATTTAGAGCCTGAAATTCAATATCAAACTGCTATTAATAAAAAATGGAGAGCAGCAACTACTACAGAAAATATCATTGCTAAAATTAAAGGAACTGAGAACGGCAAAGCTTTATTACTTTTAACTCATTATGACTCTAATCCACACTCTTCTTTAGGTGCAAGTGACGCTGGCTCTGGTGTGGTAACTATTTTAGAAGGTATAAGAGCTTACCTAGCCGCAAATAAGACACCTAAAAACGATATTATTATACTTTTTTCGGATGCTGAAGAATTAGGACTTTTAGGCGCACAAGCTTTTGTTGAAAATCATCCTTGGGCAAAAGATGTTGGATTAGTACTGAACTTTGAAGCACGTGGTAGTGGTGGCTCAAGTTATATGCTGATGGAAACAAATGGAAAAAACAAAACGTTATTAACTGAGTTTTTAAACGCAAACCCAAATTACCCTGCAGCTAACTCTTTAATGTATGGTGTATATAAAAAACTTCCTAACGATACCGATTTAACTGTTTTTAGAGAAAAAGGAAATATTAACGGATTTAATTTTGCTTTTATTGATGATCATTTTGATTATCATACTGAACAAGATTCATACGAAAGATTAAATAGAGAAACACTCTTACATCAAGCGGATTATTTTACCACTTCGTTAAACTATTTTGCAAATGCTGATTTAACCAACCTGAATAGCGATACAGATTATATTTATGTAAACTTTCCTTTTATAAAGCTTTTAACCTATCCATTTTCTTGGGTGCTGCCAATGCTAATCATTGCTTTTTTGTTATTTATAGCGCTGATTGCAGTTGGTATATATAAGAAGAAGATGACCGTAATAGGTGTATTAAAAGGTTTTATTCCTTACATACTATCTTTAGTACTATGCGTAGGTATATCATACGGGTTATGGCAATTATTATTAATTATCCATCCACAATATACCGATATACTTCATGGTTTTACTTATAATGGATATCAATACATTATTGCTTTTGTTCTTTTAAATCTTTGGGTTCTTTTTAAAGTATATAATAAGTTAAAAGAAGCCAAAGCCATCGATTTACTAATTGCTCCTATAACTTTTGGATTAATTATAAATGTTTTAATTTATATGAATTTACCAGAAGCGGGTTTCTTTATTATTCCTGTTTTTGCTTCTTTATTCATTTTAGCAATCTTGCTATTTATGAATATAAATAAAGCATCTAGAGCTACGTTGTTTGCAATTATATCTATCCCTACTATATACATGATTGCTCCTATGATTCAATTATTTCCTGTAGCCTTAGGTTTAAAAACATTATTTATTTCTGCCATACTTTTAGTGTTTATTTTCGGGTTGATACTTCCTGTTTTTTATCAGGAAAAAACTAAAAACGGATGGCAAACATTGACTGGTTTTCTTGCGCTACTATTCTTTGTACTTGCTACTTTTAATAGCGGTTTTTCAATAGAAAAGAAAAAGCCTAATAGTTTAGTTTTTATTCAAAATTCTGATACTAACACCTCTTATTGGGCAAGTCATAATAAAACCTTAGATGGGTATACCAAACAATATTTTAATGATGAATCTAAACAAGGTGGTATCGATTTAATGGCGGGAAAAAGTAAATACAATACTTCTTTTAATTATTATCAAAAAGCAGAAAATAAAAACATTCCTATTTCTAATATTAAAATTAATAAGGATACACTTATTAATAACCTCCGAAATGTTTCATTCACAATTGCGCCTACGCGAAACATTGATAAATACGAGTTGTACACAAACACTCAAATAGAGTTAACTAATTTTACTGTTAATGGAACTTTGTACGATAAAGGGGAAGCTTTTACAGCCGGTAAGGGAACGCTATTAATTTATCAAATGGCGAATACTGATAAAGATTTAACTATTTCTTTTACAATTAATAAAAATACCCAACCTGATATTGTAATTAATGAAATATCTAATGATTTATTATCGCACCCAAAGTTTACCATACGACCTAGAAGTGAAATAATGATGCCAATGCCTTTTGTGGTTAACGATGCTATTATTTGTACTCGAAAGCTTGAATTATAACCAGTAAAAGCTTTCTTAAACCATCTAAAAAAGCATTGTTTTTAGGGTAGTTATAAAAGACTTATATCTTTTTTAAAAAACACCTTGATGTTTTGATGAAAACATCAAGGTCTTTTTTGTAAGTTTTCTTAGTGTTTTGTTTTTATAGATTGTTAAGTGTTAGAAAAGTAGCTGTTATTTTGGTATGAATTTTGTTGTTTTAAAAATAATATTAACTTAAAAAATTAAAAATTATGGCTGTGAAATTCACTGTAGTAAAAAGAAGAAATCCAAGAGACCCTCAAGTACCTGAAAAATTTTATGCAAATATTGTTGGGAATGGTAAAACCTCGTTAAATGACTTAGCTAAATATGCTTCTGAAACCTCTACGGTTAGCAAGGGTGATATTCTTGCTGTGCTAGAAACAGTATTTACTAAAATAGCTAATGATGTAGCTGATGGTAAAATTGTATATGCTGGTGATTATTTTACCTTACAAGCTGGCGGTAGTAGTGAAGGTAGTGAAACTGCCGATAAGGTAACTGCTAGTAACATAAAAAGTGTACGCACTATTTTTAGACCTGGTAAACTTATTAAAGATGCTTTAAAGTTGGCTACTTTTGAAAAGAAGGCATAAGCCGTAAAAAATCCCTATCATTTATTTATGATAGGGATTTTTTGTGTTTTTAATACCTTTATTTAGTCAATATGAGAAACACGTAACGTGTTTACCATACCTTTTGCTTTTACAGGCATTGATGATAAGTTTATCATAAAATCTCCTGTCTTTACATAACCTTTTTCTTTAGCTATTTCGTTAATATCTTCAATAGTATCATCGGTACTTAGTTCTCTATCGTAAAAATAGGCTCTAACTCCCCACAGAAGGTTTAACTTTCCTAAGATTCTTTTCTCAGATGAAAACGCTAATACGTGTGATTTTGGTCTCCAAGCAGAAATTTGAAAAGCTGTATATCCACTATTGGTTAAAGTTGATATTGCTGCTGCATCAATATCATCAGCCATTAATGCTGCATGATGACATACTGATTTTGTTATAAATCTTTTAGTACGTATGTGTGGTGGCTCTTGTGGAACTTCAATTAAATCTGAAAATTCTACGCTTCCAATAATTTCAGTCATTTTTTGAATAACTCTTATTGGGTGTTTTCCTACTGAAGTTTCTCCTGAAAGCATTACAGCATCTGCCCCATCCATAATAGAGTTTGCTACATCATTTACCTCTGCTCTTGTTGGTACAGAGTTATCAATCATAGTCTCCATCATTTGAGTCGCTATAATTACCGGAATCCTCGCTTGCTTAGCTCTACGAACTAACATTTTTTGTATCAAAGGTACATCTTGCATTGGTACTTCAACCCCTAAATCACCACGAGCTACCATTAATCCGTCGCAATACGGAATTAAGGCATCTATGTTTTCAACAGCTTCTGGTTTTTCTATTTTTGCTATTACAGGAACTCTATAACGTGATTTCTGTTTAATTATATCACGTAAAATACGTAAGTCTTCTGGTGTTCTTACAAACGAAAGAGCTATCCAATCTACTTCTTGCTCTAATGCAAAAACTACATCTTTCTTATCTTTTTCTGTTAAAGCTGGTAATGAAATTTTAGTATTTGGAAGGTTAACTCCTTTTTTCGATTTTAAAGCTCCTCCAACTATTACTTTAGTAACAACTTCACTTTCTTTATCTGTTGCTGTTACTTCAAACATCAACTTACCATCATCAACTAAAATCTTCTCTCCTACCTTTACATCTTTTGGAAAACGCTGATAGGTCATAAAAGCTTTCTCTTGTGTTCCTTCACATTTTTCTGTAGTAAAACTAAAGGTGTCTCCCGCTTTTAATTCCACTCCATCTTGCATAACACCTACTCTTAGCTTTGGCCCCTGTAAATCTGCTAATATTGCTACGTTATAGCCTCTTTCATCATTTATCTCACGTATTTGACGTACACGTTCTTTTACTACTTCATAATCGGCATGTGAAAAATTAATTCTAAAAACATTTACACCAGCTGCTGCCATATTAGCCAAAATTTCTTTTGTGTTTGTTGCTGGACCTAATGTTGCTACAATTTTTGTTTTCTTGTTGTGTGGCATATAATTAAAAAATTAAAAAATCTTTCGATTTTAATGAGTTTACCTCTATTTGATAAGAGGTTATAATTTGAGGAATTTGTTTAATTACTTCTATAATTTTTAGAATTGAGTCATAATCAAAATCTCCTTCTAGTTTTAAAAAAAAATCAACCTTTTTCTTTTCTGGTATCAAACGTGTAATTGAATCACTTTGATTAAAAAGACTTATTGATTCTGATTCAAGAATTGACTTATATACATTTGCTATTAAAAACCAATCTTGACATAGTTTTGCATTGGTATATTCATATACTGTATAAGATGATTGACTACCTTTTTTAATAAAGTCTAAATCGTAACTCGCTCTATTAAACTTAACCTGCAAATGTTTATTTAATAGATATGCTAATTTATACTCTCCTAAAGTAGTATGAATTCCTATTAATGTATAATCATCATCGGAAAATTCATTTATATTCACCTCATAAATTGGCATAAAAACAATTATTTGTTTTTGCTAAATTAATGAATGTATAGAAAATACTATGTAAAATTTACGAAAACGTTTTTTGTTTACGTGTTAAGAATTTAACATTTGCTTTTGCATAGCAAAATATACTCTTTTTGCTGCAATTTCCTCTGCTTTTTTCTTAGACGTTGCTCTACCCTTAGCTATGATGTTACCATCTATACTAACCCGAACACTGAAGTGTTTCTTACTTTGATTTCCTGAATCTTCGTATGATTCAAACTTATACTTTTTCTTTTGCTTTTGACACCACTCTATAACAAAACCTTTATAACTAGATATTTTTCCTTCCAAGCGTTCAATATCTACGTAGGGCATTATTACTTGTTCATAAATAAACTGATGACAATAATTGTACCCTCTATCTAAATATATTGCACCTACTAGAGCTTCAAAAATATTTCCATGAATGTTATTACTAACATGTTCTTTAGAAATATTACTTTTTATAAACCTAATTAGCTCAAGGTCTTTACCTAAACTATTTAAGTGTTCTCTACTTACAATCTTAGAACGCATTTGCGTTAAATACCCTTCATCTCCTTCAGGTACTTTTTTAAACAGGTAAGAAGCTATAACTGTACCTAAAATAGCATCTCCTAAAAACTCTAAACGTTCGTAGTTAACAGGGTGTCCTTTACTATCTACTAATTTTAAAGATCTGTGCGTAAATGCTTTTTTATAATACGATAACTTAATTGGTTTAAAATTAAGCAGTTCTTTTAATTCGTAGTAGAAGTTTTCATCCTCTTTATTTTGGGGTTTAACAATTCTACGAAGGAAGTTCATAAAAGATTAATCTAGTTTTCTAAAGGCTACACAAGCATTATGACCACCAAAACCAAATGTATTGCTCATTGCAACTTTAATCTCTCTTTTCTGAGCTTTGTTTAACGTTAAGTTTAACTCTGAGTTGATGTTTTCATCAACATTAGTATGATTAATTGTTGGAGGAACAACACCGTGTTCCATTGCTAATAAAGAAGCAATTGCTTCAATAGCACCAGCAGCACCTAACAAATGCCCTGTCATAGACTTTGTCGAGTTGATATTAATATTTTTAGCATGATCTCCAAAAACTTCAGAGATTGCTTTTAATTCTGCAACATCTCCTAAAGGGGTTGAAGTACCGTGAGTGTTGATGTGGTCTACGTCTTCTGGTTTTATCCCAGCATTTTCAAGACAGTTTTTCATTACTGCAATTACACCAATTCCGTCAGGGTGAGGTGCTGTCATATGGTAAGCATCAGAAGACATTCCTCCACCTATAACTTCTGCGTAAATTTTAGCTCCACGAGCTTTAGCATGTTCATATTCTTCTAAGACTATTGCACCTGCTCCTTCTCCTAAAACAAACCCATCACGTTCAGCATCAAAAGGCCTTGAAGCTGTTTCTGGACTTTCATTTCTAGTAGATAAGGCATGCATAGCATTAAAACCACCCATCCCTGCAATTGTAACAGCAGCTTCACTACCACCAGTTACAACTACATCACAATGACCTAGTCGAATGTAATTTAAAGCATCAATCATAGCATTAGCCGATGATGCACAGGCAGATACCGTAGTATAATTTGGCCCCATAAATCCATTTTTAATAGAAATATTCCCAGGAGCAATATCTGCAATCATTTTTGGGATAAAGAATGGATTGAAACGAGGTGAACCATCTCCTTCAGCATAATTCAATACTTCATTTTGAAATGTTTCTAATCCTCCAATACCAGCTCCCCAAATAACGCCAACTCTTAATTTATCAACATCATCAAGGTTTAATTTAGCATCGGCAATTGCTTCATCAGAAGCAACCATCGCATACTGCGTAAATTTATCCATTTTACGCGCCTCTTTTCTGTTTATAAAATCGGTCGCGTTAAAATCTTTAAGCTCACATGCGAAACGAGTTTTGAACTTGGCAGCATCAAAATACGTTATAGGTGCTGCTCCGCTAACTCCGTTAACCAAGCTATTCCAATACTCTTCTTTATTGTTTCCTATTGGCGTTAATGCGCCAAGTCCAGTTACTACAACTCGTTTTAATTGCATATAATCTTATTTTTTTGCGTCTTCAATATAGCTAACCGCTTGACCTACAGTACCAATGTTTTCTGCTTGATCATCTGGAATTTGAATATCAAATTCTTTTTCGAATTCCATGATTAACTCAACCGTATCTAAAGAATCTGCTCCTAAATCGTTTGTGAAGCTTGCTTCGTTAGTTACTTCGTTATCGTCTACTCCTAATTTGTCTACGATAATTGCTTTTACTCTTGATGCAATGTCTGACATAATTTGTTTGTTTTAAAATTTAAAATCGTGGCAAAAATACAAATCTTAGTTATTAATTCTAACTTTTGCTCAAAAATGTGATGTCTAAAATAAAAAAAATACCTGAATATTTTGCTACAAACACCACCATTGTTAATAATTATTCTTTTTTTTGTAGTAACAAAACAACTAAATTTTAACATGAAACGCATCGTAATTTTTGCTTCTGGTTCGGGTTCTAATGCCGAAAACATCATAAAATACTTTAATTCAACTAAAACTGCGACTGTTACTCATGTGCTTTCTAACAACCAACGTGCCAAAGTTTTTGATCGTTGTAAACGATTAAATATTGACGCTTCTTTATTTGACAAAGAGAGCTTTAGCAAAGATGACACTGTTTTAAACTTTTTACTCGCTGAAGCTGATATTATAGTGTTAGCGGGGTTTTTATGGCGTATTCCTTCTAAAATTGTAGAAGCTTTTCCTAATAAAATAATCAATATACACCCAGCATTGCTGCCAAAACATGGAGGAAAAGGAATGTACGGCATGAATGTACACAAAGCTGTAAAAGAAAATAATGAAACTGAAACAGGCATTACCATTCATTATGTGAATGAAAATTATGATGAAGGAGCTATTGTCTACCAAGCCAAAACGGCTGTTTCTTCTGAAGATACTCCTGAAACCATTGCTCAAAAAGTTCATGAATTAGAGTATGAACATTTTCCTAAGATTATTGAAGAGGTAATACTACAGAATGGGTAAGAAAAAAAAGTATTATGTAGTCTGGAAAGGAAAAAAAACTGGTGTTTTTTCATCATGGAGTGCTTGTAAAAAACAAATTGACGGATTTACTGGTGCACAATACAAGGCCTTTACTGATAAAAAAGAAGCTGAATTAGCATTAAAGAAGAGTTATAACGAGTATAGAGGAAAAGACACTAAAAAAACAACGCTTTCTCTGGAGGAAAAAGCCAAATATGGTTCTCCTATTTTAGAAAGTATATCTGTTGATGCTGCTTGTGCAGGAAACCCTGGTTTGATGGAATACAGAGGTGTTTTAACTCATAATAAGAAAGAAATATTTAAAATGGGACCATTTAAGAACGGTACTAATAATATTGGTGAGTTCTTAGCTCTTGTGCATGGAATTGCTTTGTTAAAAAGTAAAAACATGGATTCTCTCCCAATTTATTCGGATTCTAAAATAGCTATGAGCTGGGTTAAAAAGAAGCAATGCAGAACCAATATTACATTTGATAGCTCTAATAAAGATATTTTAGACTTAATTAGACGTGCTGAAACCTGGTTACAACAAAACTCATTTAAAAACCCATTGTTAAAGTGGGAAACTAAAGCTTGGGGCGAAATTCCTGCTGATTTTGGTAGAAAATAAAAAACCGAGTATATAAAATACTCGGTCTAATTCTCTTATTCTGCAAAATATTAACTTATTTCACTGCCATTTTGGTCTCTTCCTTCCAAGTTTGCACGCTTGCTATGGCATTATCTTTAAAATCAATTTCTTTCAATCCATCTTCTTTCCACATAAACCATTTACCTACTTTTTTTCCTACTTCATAATGACCAATAGCTACTTTATTCCCCTTCTTATCAAAAGAAGTCCAAGTACCTGTTAACTTTTTATCTTTGAAAAAACCTTGCTCTTTAATAGTACCGTCCTTATAAAAATAAGTGGCTTTTACTAAATCACCCTCAACTTCATATTTTGGTTCTATGTCCTGAGCTTGTAAAAAAGATACGGACAATACACAAGCTGCTATTATTAATTTTTTCATAATCTAAATCTTTTAAAGTTAATACCTGTTAACACAAATATACAAAAAATTTACATATTTGAAACATTTACATAACATTAAATTAACATTGGATACTTTCAACAATTCTTTATTAGCTAAAAAACATTTTTAAAACCTTATATTTACATGTATTAACCTTTAAAAAAATTATTATGGCAGTAATGAAAGTAATTGAAATTTTAGCTAATTCTGAAAAAAATTGGGAAGACGCCACTAAAAAGGCCATTAAACAAGCTTCTAAATCAGTAAAAGGAATTAAATCTGCTTTTGTACAATCACAAAGTGTAGTTGTAAATAATGATGAAGTAACCGAATTTAGAGTAAACCTAAAAGTAACTTTTGAAGTAAAGTAACCTTAATACATACTAACTATTACATGCGGTTTTGATAACTATCTAAACCGCATATTTTACCTTTATTTTATATATGAACATCTTACAATATATCCTTTTATCAATAGTTGCTTTCATCCACTTATACATTCTAATATTAGAAATGCTATTATGGACTACCCCTAAAGGAATAAAAACTTTCGGTTTAAAATCTGAGAGTTTTGCTGAAGAAACAAAAGTATTAGCTGCCAACCAAGGTCTATATAATGGTTTCCTTGCTGCTGGCTTAATTTGGTCTATTTTATCCCAAAAAACTGATGTTGCTATATTTTTTCTAATTTGTGTTTTTATTGCTGGTGCTTATGGTTCTTTTTCTACAAAAAAACCTCGTATTTTTGTCATCCAATCTATACCTGCCTTATTAGGATTAGTTTGTCTTATACTATAAAAACCAACTACTACTAACTAAAATCATTTATTAACAACTAAAATTTACCATAAGAAATGGAAAAGTATTTAGAAAATTTTCAAGATTTAATAATCACCTACGCTCCAAAAGCGATTATGGCTATTATTATTTACATCGTAGGTTCTTATATTATTAGCCTACTACTTAGAGCTACCAAAAAAATAATGGTTAAAAGAGAAGTAGATGTTACACTACAAAAATTCCTAATTAATTTACTGCATTGGGCATTAAAAATCCTTTTAATAATCACAGTAATAGCAAAACTAGGGGTTGAAACCACGTCATTTGCCGCTATCTTAGCCTCAGCTGGTTTAGCTGTTGGTTTAGCTTTACAAGGTTCTTTGGGTAATTTTGCTGGAGGTGTTTTAATTATGCTTTTTAAACCTTTTAAAATTGGTGATTTGATAGAGGCTCAAGGAGAAATTGGTGTTGTAAAAGAAATAGAAATTTTCACTACTAAACTTACAGGCTTATCTAATAAAGAAATAATTATACCTAATGGTTCTTTATCTAACGGGAACATTGTTAATTACTCTACAGAAGGTACTCGTAGAGTAGATTTAACTTTTGGTGTTTCTTACGATGCAGATATTAAACAAACTAAAGAAATATTAATGGATGTTATTACCTCACACCCAAAAGTATTGAAAGATCCTGCTCCTACCGTAAATGTATCTGAATTGGCAGATAGTTCTGTGAATTTTGCTGTTAGACCTTGGTCTAAAACAGAAGATTACTGGTCTGTTTACTTCGATATAACTGAAAACACTAAAATTGCCTTAGATAACGCTGGAATTGAAATTCCTTACCCACACTCTGTTGAAATTCACAAAGAGGGTTAACGTTTTTTTTCAGGCGTAACTACAAAATCTTTTAGATAGAAAGGTTCAAAATAAGCGACATCTTCGATGTCGTTTTTTTTGTATTTATCAAAACTTAACTTTACCATTTCTTTTGCTGAAGGAAACTCTCCGTCAATAAAAACTGCATTTTCGTGCGTAATAACTTCTTTACATTTTTCTGCTCCATCACCTAAAAAATATACTTTTCCTATTGACAAATACTCTTGAAAAGAATTTTCATCTATAATTTCTGCTTTTATATCTCTTACCTGTTCGTATTTAGAATTATATACAGCTGCATATACTTCCATACGACGTGCGTCTAACATCGGGACAACAACTCCTTCCTCTACAGAAACTTTATGAGCTAATGATTGTAATGTTTCAATAGATATTAAAGGTTTATCAAATGCAAAACACAATCCTTTTGCTGCCGAAACCCCAATACGTAATCCTGTGTAAGAACCTGGACCTTTACTAACTGCTACAGCATCAATATTACTAAAAGAAAGTTTTGCTTCTTGCATTACCTGCTGAATAAACGGATGTAACTTTTCGGCATGTGAATAGTTACCATCATTTAGTTCTTGTATTGCTAAAAGTTCTCCTTTTTTTGCTACGCTAACCGAGCAGTTTTTAGTTGCCGTTTCTATATGTAAGATTGTTGCCAAATCTGAAATTTATTTTTTGACAAAGATACATTATAAAGAAAAACCTCATTAGTAAAATTCTAACAAGGCTCTTCCAACAATAAATATATCTTTCTTAGTTAGTCAACGATTGACTCTCCGTAGTAAAACTTCAATACTTTTGTTTTAAATACAAAATCGTATTTAGCTCTAATCATTGCTCCTTCTGCATTTACTAATCGATTACGTACTTGATCAAAATCGAATTGAGTCATTGATCCGTAATCATAACTTACCTGAGCATTTTTAAACGCTTCTTTTTGAGCTTCTAATGATACCTGCGCTGCTTCATAAGTTTTAGCTGCTGCTTTTGCATCTAAAAAAGCACTTTCTATTTCTTGTTGTAGTTGTAGTTTTTGATTTTCAAGAGCAAGTTGAGAAACTTCTTTATTTATAACAGATTTTTTTACTCTGTTTTTTGTTTGAAAACGATTAAAGATTGGGATATTAAGTGACAAGCCTAAATTATATCTAATTCTATCTTTTGTTTGTTTAAAAAAGTAGGCATTAGTTTGACTTGGGAATAGGTTATTAAACTGATGAAAGTAAGAACTACTTGCTCCTATTGAATAAGACAAGTTGGGTAAGTAAGCTCCTTTTTCTAACTTAATATTTAAGTCGGCATTACTTACATCTAACTTAGCTCTTTCTATATCTGGCCAAGCAGATAAAGCTTTTTCATATACTACGTTAGAATTTTCATATAGCAATGCTGCCGAAGGAGTTCCCACTTCAATATCTGCTACATCAAAGTCTTCTGATGAAATCTGTAATAATTGACTTAACCTTAGTAAAGCTATGCTCAAAGTATTTTCTTGTAACACTACACTTTGAAAATCATTCGCAGCTGTTGACTCAACATTTAATAAATCTCCTTTTGGAATTACTCCTCCTTCAAACTGAGCTCTTGCTCTTTCTATTTGTTTTTTACTAATCTCTGCTTGAACTGTTGCAACCGATAAGTTTTCTTTTGCAAACAACACATTTAAGTATTCATTTACTACATTTAAAGAAATATCATTTTCTATTTTAGCCAAGTCCAGCTCACTTCCTTTTACATTTAATTGTGCCTGCTTTTTTTGATTTAAGTTTCTAAATCCATTAAAAATAGTTCCTCTAGTTGATAGTCCAAATGAAGAATTGAAATTCTGAGTATTCTTTAAAACCCCAGTTTGGTCTGGTGATAAACCAGAACTAAAACCAGCGCTAGATGAAGCGTTTAAATCAGGCAAAAAGTTTCCTTTAGATATTTCAACATCTTTTTCAGCCAATTGAACGTTTAAGCGATTTTGCTTAACTGTTATATTATTTTTTAAGGCGTAATCTACACACTCTTTAAGTGTCCATTGTTTTTGTGAAAAAACAGCTATAGAAGTAAAAATAGCTGCAAATAATGCAATTTTAGTTTTCAAAAGATCAATATTTTTTATTTAAACTCAGTTAGTTTATATTTTTAAAAGTAGAAATATATTGCTTTTCTGTTAATTATAGAAAAACTAGCAAACAATTTTACACTCTAACGTATAAAAACGATAAATTATTTTTACTGCGTCTATATGACGATTAAAACTGAGAAATGTTACAAAAAATATTCCTGATTTAAGAATACTAGTTTTTTGCTTTCTTTTTATGACGATAAATAAAGTAAAATAATAGCCCTACTAATATATACGGAAACACCATTAAATACGTAATTCCATTATTTACTCCTTCAGCAATAGTTTCATTACCACCTTCAATCACTGCCTTACACATTGCACATTGTGCAGAAGCATCAATCGAAAATGCAACAAACATTAAAAATATAATCTTTTTAAACATAATAAGGTGATATCATTAAATAAACAACTACTCCAGTAACCGCTACATATAACCATAACGGAAATGTAATTTTAGCAATTTTTCTATGCTCAGGAAAATTACCTAAACGAGCTCTCATAAATGTAATTAGCACAAACGGTATAATTACTATTGATAACAATATATGAGTTATTAAAATGAAAAAATACACGTACTTAATCATTCCCTCTCCTCCAAACTTAGTAGAATCCGAAGTCATATGATATGCTACATACATTACTAAGAATAATGCTGAGCAAATTATAGCCGTCGTATTTAGCTGCTCATGCAGCTTTCTTTTTCCCTTTTTAATAGCTACTACCGACGCCACCAGCAATACTGCTGTAAAACCATTTATACTCGCATAAATAGGTGGTAAAAAAGACAACGGTTCTACATTAGGTATTTTTACACCAAATAAAGCGGCCACTGCAATAGGAATTACAATAGAAACTATGGTAATAAGTTTTTTATATTTTTTCTCTTCTGCTGTACTCATTTTACTCTTTAAGTAATAACTTAATATCCTCTTTTAATTCACTGATTTGATTTCCAAAATTATGCTCATCTAAAGCACGGTAGTACATAACTGGATTCCCGTGTTCATCATAACGTGAACGAATATATCCATCTTTATCTACTAATGCAAATAACCCAGAATGTTCAAATCCTCCATGGCTTGCTTCTCCTTTTCCAGCATACAGCTTGAAACCTTCATTTGATAAATCATATACAACGTCCTCTGGTTTGCCTGTTAACAAATGCCAGTTTTTATGATTTATTCCATTATTCTTAGCGTATTCTTTTAATTGGTGTGGGGTATCAATTTCTGGAGTGATTGAAAATGATGCTATACCGAAGTTAGGATTCCCCATAAATTCATTTTGAATTTCCACCATTTGCGCATTCATTAAAGGGCAGATTGTTGGACAAGTAGCAAAGAAAAACTCAACCACATATACTTTACCTTCATAATCCTTATTAGTGATTGGTTTACCTTCTTGATTGATAAACTCAAAATCTGGTACTTTATTAAACTTATGCAAATTAGCTGTTTGGAAGTGTGCTACAATTTTTGGAACTGCATAAATACCAAAAAGTAATACTATCAATGAAATACCTATGTATGAATAATTTTGTTTTTTCATGTGAGTCCTTCTTAAATTTCTCTATCTGCGTTATTCTTTTTTAATGCTAAACGATATTCTGCTAACACCACTTTAACGTCGTCTTTCATTTTATTATTAAGTTCTGCTACAGATTTCATATTGTAACCAAACAACTTACCTCCTGCACTATCCTCATCATCTGTTCTTCCTCTTAAACCTCCATCTTTATCAATTATAAAAGCTTTTGATGAATGTAATTCTCCATCTAGTGATTGATTTGTTTTAAAACTATCATACAATACCTCTATTTCTGCATCATTAGCAAAAATAAAGTTCCATTTTATCATATTTGTGAAAGCTCCTATTTCTTTTTGAAGTTTTTCTACATCTTCTTTAGATTTTTCTGAAACAATAACAATTAACTGAAAGTCTTTAAAACCATAAAATGGTTTGTATATTTTTTCATTAAGGTTAAATAATTCTCCTTTAGCTTCATCTATATTACTTCCTAAAAAGGTAACTATTGATATTCTTTTATCAAATTGATGCTTTTTACTAATTGAAGAAATATCAATTACATTTTCTGTAAGTACAGGTAACTTAGCAAAGTTATTAATTCCTAATGATAAAAATATATAAAACAATAACGGCACAATAAATAGTGCAAA
Organism: Tenacibaculum sp. 1_MG-2023; assembly: GCF_030547425.1. Taxonomy (GTDB): domain Bacteria; phylum Bacteroidota; class Bacteroidia; order Flavobacteriales; family Flavobacteriaceae; genus Polaribacter. Next base: position 122,677 of record NZ_JAUORH010000002.1, read on the forward strand.
CAATACTATGCTTCTTTTTGTTTTATCCATCTTACTATAAATTTAAGTATAAAAAAAGGTGGTTAACACCACCTTTTATTTTGTTTTATATGATTACCATTTTACTAATGGTGCTAGTGTATCGTATAAGTAACCACCTTCTATTAATACTAACGTTACTAAATAACATATTAAGAAAACAGCTGTCCAAACAATTGCTCTTCTAAGCCATGGTTTTTCACCTTCTAAGTGCATAAAAGCCCAAGCAATATAATATGCTTTTACAATTGTTAAGATAATAAATATCCAATTTAACCAACTAGTACCCCATCCGTGTAAGTGTAATCCTGCTGGTTTTACAATACCTAAAGCTACCTCTACTGTTGTTACTATTGTTAAGATTGCTAAAACAATCCAAATTCTTTTTGTATTTGATTCGTGTGCGTGACCCATTTTACTATTGTTTTTTGATTATACTAAGTAGAAGAAGGTAAATACAAATACCCAAACTAAATCTACAAAGTGCCAATATAAACCTACTTTTTCAACCATCTCATAATGCCCTCTACGTTCATACGTACCCAACACTACATTAAAAAAGATAATGATGTTAAGAACTATACCTGAAAATACGTGAAAACCATGGAAACCTGTAATAAAGAAAAAGAAATTGGCAAAAATTGGGTTACCATACTCGTTTACTTGTAAGTTGGCTCCTTCTACTACCATTTGAGCTTTTCCTAGATGAGCTAAACTCTCTTCTCTAGATAAGATTATTTTTTGTTTGGTTTCAAGATTAACTTTTTCAATTCTAATTAATAAAGATGGATCTGCTTTAAAAGCTTCCTGCACCTGAGCTACTGAATACTGAGAAATTGTTGCTTCTTTTTCAAACCACAATCCATTTTCTCTTTGATGTTGAACTCTTTCGTCTTTTCTATCGTTATGAACAAAATCTGCTAAAGCAATTTGATGACCGTCTTTTACAAATTGTAAAATATGATTATCAGTAGTTTTAACTGCTCCGTATGAACCATTAATAAAATTTTTCCATTCCCAAGCTTGTGACCCAACGAAAATAATACCAAAAACGATAGTAGCAAACATATACCAAGCTACTTTTTTCTTTTGCATTTTATGACCTGCATCTACCGCTAACACCATAGTTACCGACGATACAATTAAAATAAACGTCATTAATGCTACGTAGTACATTGGTGCGTGTACACCATGTAATCCTGGAAAGTGTGTAAATACCTCATCAGCAATGGGCCAAGAGTCGATAAACTTAAAACGTGTTAAACCATACGCTGCTAAAAAGCCCGAAAAAGTTAATGCATCTGATACGATGAAAAACCACATCATCATTTTACCATAACTAGCACCAAATGGTTTCACACCACCTCCGCCCCAGGTCTCTTTGTTGTCAGAATTTACAGCAATATTTGCTCCCATAAATCTCTTATTGTTAATTTTTGTTAAATCAGTGCGCCAAAATTACGCATTTTTCATCATCTAATAAAATAGAAAAAGAAAAATAGATAAATCCATAGTACATCAACGAAATGCCAAAAGATTGCACCGAGTTCAAACCCAAGCATATCGGTTGAAGAATACTTCTTTTTAAAATGATTATAAATAACAACTAAAAGCACTATTACACCTGCTAACAGGTGTAAAATATGCATAAATGTTATTCCTATAATAAACGATGTAGACACCGTACTCTCAGGTCCTGTGAAATAAAGCCCTACAGCCTTTAATTCATTAAACCCTACATATTGATACCATACAAAACCTAAACCAAGTACTAACGTAACTAACAACAAAGTAAATGAAGCTTGTATGTTATCTTTTTTTAATAGTTTTTGAGAAAAAAACAACGTAATACTACTTAATACTATTAGTACAGTACTAATATAAAACGCTTGTGGTAAATCGAACGTTACCCAATCTTCACGATTCATACTAACAACATAAGCACTTGTTAATCCTGCAAAAAACATCACCATACTAATCATGGAAATCCACAACATTGGTTTTGCTGATTTACGCTTGGCTACTTTTAATTCTTCTTGTAACGTTTGTTCACTCATTAGTGTAAAAATTTATCTACCACATATATAATGGGTACTATTGTAATGTAAAAAACACTTGCTAGCATTAACTTTCTTGCATCGGTGTTTTTTTCTGTTTTATATAATTGAACTGCATAATAAAGCATTAGTAACCCTAATAACAAAATAACTACCGCTGTTAATGGGTATATATAGAAGTTACCTGTTACTTTTAATACAGGTGCAATCGACATTAAAATCATAATACATGTATAAAAGATAATCTGAACAACTGCCCCTTTATCTTTCTTATCCATAGGAAGCATATGCAACCCTGCCTTATTATATTCTTCAAATTGTAACCAACCAATTGCCCAAAAATGTGGAAACTGCCAAAAAAACTGAATCATAAATAAAAATCCAGCTTCAATACCAAACTTACCTGTTGCAGCTACCCACCCTAACATAAAAGGGATAGCTCCTGGAATCGCTCCTACAAAAACAGCCAAAGGTGTTATAGCTTTTAACGGCGTGTATGCACTCGTATATAAGAATATAGAAATAGCTCCAAACAAAGCACATTTTGGATTGATAGCATATAAAATAGCAATACCAGCAATTGTAAATAACGTTGCTATAATCAAAGCTGTCGTTGTTGACATTCTTCCTGAAGGTAACGGACGGTTTTTGGTACGTTGCATTACTGCATCGATATCCTTTTCTATTACTTGATTAAACGCATTTGATGCTCCAACCATTAAATACCCTCCTAAAGCTAATAAAATAATTGTAGTATAGTTAATCGATTCTGCTCCTAATAAATATCCTGTAATAGAAGTAAAAACCACACTAATTGACAACCCAACTTTCGTTAACTGTTTAAAGTCCTTAACTATTGATTTTATGGAAGTTTTAGTATGTACAGTTGAAACAGAATCCACTTTTAATTTTAAAAATTTCTGCAAAGATATTCCATTCTTATTGAACCACCATATATTTTTATTGGAATTAAAATTGAAAAAAAACAAAAACTATTTTGTAATTAAAAAAATGATATTATATTTGCACCCGCATTCGCAGTAATGCACGTTCATTAAAATAATTTTTGACTACGCGAAAGTAGCTCAGGGGTAGAGCATCACCTTGCCAAGGTGAGGGTCGCGGGTTCAAATCCCGTCTTTCGCTCAATCCTTTTTAAAAGAGAATATGCTGAAGTGGTGGAATTGGTAGACACGTTGGACTTAAAATCCAATGAGCCGTAATGCTCGTGCGGGTTCAAGTCCCGCCTTCAGTACCAAGAAACCTCACTTGTATGAGTGAGGTTTCATTTTAAAAGTAGTCATTAACAAAGCACATACGCTGAAGTGGTGGAATTGGTAGACACGTTGGACTTAAAATCCAATGGGCCGTAATGCCCGTGCGGGTTCAAGTCCCGCCTTCAGTACAAAAGCCTTAACATTTATTTGTTAAGGCTTTTTTTGTATCTAAACTTTTAGAAATATTCTTTGTAATGTTCCCTCAAAACCTACGTCTAAACTTCAAAATAGAAAATCATGCAAAAGATATTTTTACTATTAAGTTTAGCTTTTTTCTTAAATTCTACTGCTCAAACCAACACTTTTGATGAGTTACTAAAAAAACATGTAAACACAAAAGGAAGCGTTAACTATAAAGGGTTTAAACAAGACGAAGCTAAACTTCAAGCTTATTTAAATGAGTTAGCAAACTTAAAACCTCAAAAATCTTGGTCAGCTGCAAAAGCTAAAGCTTTTTGGGCTAATGCATATAATGCGTACACCATTCAACTGATTTTAAACAATTACCCTCTTAAAAGTATTATGAATATTAAAAAGAAAGGTAAAGACGCATGGAGTATTCCTTTTGCTAAAGTTGACGGTAAAACCTATACCTTAAATCAAATTGAACATGAAATTTTACGTAAAAAATATAGCGACCCAAAAATTCATGTCGCTGTAAACTGCGCATCAGGCTCTTGTCCTCAATTACCAAATTATGCGTTCACAGAAAAAAATTATGAATCAAAAACTACTCTTTTAATGAAAAAGTTTATCAATGATTCTTCAAGAAATAAAATTTCAGAAAACAAAGTTCAACTATCTAAAATATTCGAATGGTTTCAAGGAGATTTTACAAAAGAAGGACACTTAATCAATTTTCTGAATCAATATTCAGATGTAAAAATCAATCAAAAAGCTAAAATTAGTTATTTAAAATACGATTGGTCCTTAAATGGTAGATAATATCGCTACCCTTTTGTAAAATAGCAGTGAAAACAATTTGGTACTTTTACTTTTTATTAGAAACAAAATAACATGTCAAAAACATACTACGACCCTGCCGACTTACGTAAGTTTGGTAAAATAACAGAATGGAGTGAAGAACTTGGAAACAAGTTTTTTGATTATTACGGAAAAGTCTTTGAAGAAGGAGCTCTAACCGCACGTGAAAAAAGCTTAATCGCTTTAGCTGTTGCACATACAGAACAATGCCCTTATTGTATTGATGCTTATACTAAAGACGGATTACAACGAGGTATTACTAAAGAGGAAATGATGGAAGCCATTCATGTAGGAGCTGCCATTAAAAGTGGAGCAACTTTAGTACACGGGGTTCAAATGATGAATAAAGTCAATAAATTAGAAATGTAAGCAGAGAACATATTTTGATTGAAAGTACACTAGGAACTAGTCAAATGATATTAAATACTAAAAATGATGAGAAGCTGACCTTATTTCAGCTTAATAGAAAGGATAATGAAAAAATCTTTAAAATCTAGAAACAACGATTTAGCAAACACGCAACGACAGCTTGAAATTTTATCAAACGGAATTTTTGCTGATGGTAAACTTCCTACGTTTGCAAAAAAACTTAAAGAAATCAATCAATTTCCATTACGTCCTAAGAAATTAGAAATTCTTCAAATTAATTTAGGGTACATGTGTAATCAAGTTTGCGCACATTGCCATGTAGATGCGGGTCCTGACCGAAAAGAAATCATGACTACAGAAACCATGGAGCAATGTCTAGACGTGATTAGAAAAACTGGAGCACATACCTTAGATTTAACAGGTGGCGCACCTGAAATGAATCCGAACTTTCGATGGTTTGTAGAAGAAGCTTCAAAAGCAGGAATTAAAGATTTTATTGTGCGCTCTAACTTAACTATTATTAGAGCAAATAAGAAGTATTACGATTTACCCGAATTCTTTAAAAAGCACAATGTACATGTAGTTTCTTCTATGCCACATTGGACTCGTGGAAAAACCGACAAGCAACGTGGTGATGGAGTTTTCGATAAATCTATTGAAGCTTTAAAAATGCTAAATGCTGTGGGATATGGAATTAAAGAAACTGGTTTACAACTAGATTTAGTCTATAACCCATCAGGAGCTTTTTTACCAGGAGATCAGGTAGCCTTAGAAAATGACTTTAAAAAAGCCTTAGATGAAGATTTTGGAATCTCATTCAATAATTTATTTGCAATTACCAATTTACCTATCAGTAGATTTTTAGATTACCTAATTGCTTCTGAAAATTATGAAGACTATATGTATTCATTAGTAGAAGCCTACAACCCAATCGCAGTAGAAAATGTAATGTGCACCAATACCTTATCAATAAGCTGGAATGGATATTTATATGATTGCGATTTCAATCAAATGCTAAACCTGAAAGTAGCAAGTAAATCACAACACATTTCTGAATATAACGAAGCATTGTTACAAAACAGGAATATTATTATCAATCAACACTGTTATGGTTGTACTGCTGGCGCAGGAAGTAGCTGTCAAGGTACAGTAGCATAGTTCAATGAATTAATGTAGTAATGTCACATCGAGTGGTTTTTCTCGACATTTTGGAAGAAAAATTGTATCGAGATGTAATCACTTTAATTTTCTATAGACTTCATCAAACACCATTGAATATCTTTAAACATGAAAAATCTCATCTTTCTCATATTTTTAATGTCCCTAAATTCTTTTTCTCAAAAGAACTTACAACAGTTATTGAAAAAACACAACACCGAAAGTGTTCCGTATATTTCTATTAGTGAACTACAAAAAGAAATGCCTTTCGACTCCGCTCAAGGTAACGGCATAATTATACTAGACGCTAGAGAACCCAAAGAATTTGAGGTCAGTCATATCAAGAATGCTATGTGTGTTGGTTATGATTTTTTCAACTTAGAAAACACCTTAAAAAAACTCCCAAAAAACAAAAACACCAAAATTGTGGTGTATTGTTCTTTAGGAATTCGTTCAGAAGACATTGCCGAAAAGCTACAAAAAGAAAATTACACTAATGTTTTTAATCTTTATGGTGGTATTTTTGAATGGAAAAATAAAGGAAACACAATCGTCAATCCACAAAACAATCCTACAGAAAAAGTCCATGCTTTCAATAAAGAATGGAGTAAATGGTTACATAAAGGAGAAAAAAATATATGAATAATCAAAATGAAGTGTCATTTCGAGGGCAGTCGAGAAATCTTCTTCTAATATTTACTAGAAACCCAGAATTAGGTAAAGTAAAAACACGTTTAGCTAAAACAATTGGAGACGAAGCTGCGTTAGATATTTATAAATTCTTATTAGAACACACAAAACAAGTCACCCAAAATTTATCTTGTGACAAAGCTGTATACTACTCGGTAAAAGTTCGTGAAAATGATATTTGGGACGCTACCCTATATCAAAAGCACCTGCAAGATGGAAACGATTTAGGTATACGAATGCACAACGCTTTTCAACAAGCATTTTCTTCAGGATATGAAAAAGTCGTAATTATTGGTAGTGATTTACCTGATTTAACTTCCGAACACATCAATCAAGCTTTTGAAAAATTGAATTCTAATGATGTAGTTATGGGGCCTGCAGAAGATGGTGGTTATTACCTATTTGGCATGAAAAAACTCCATGCTAATATTTTTCAATATAAAGACTGGGGAACCTCAACTGTTAGAAAAGACACCTTAAACGATTTACAAAACGAATCAGTACATTTGTTAGAAACCTTAAATGATGTAGATGTTTTTGACGACATCAAAAACAACCCAGTATTCAATCAATTTTTAAACTAACCGTCATTACGAGGTGTTCATTGAGCGAAGTCGAAATGATTGACGATGTAATTTGTTTATTTTAAATCATAAAACAAAGACTATTCCATTAACACTTGGACTGACAAACACAATATAAAATGCTAAAAAAACAACAACTACAAGAAACACAAGAATTTCTTCAACACAAAGGAATTACCAACCCAGAAATAGGAATTGTTTTAGGAACAGGATTAGGAAAATTAGTAGATGAAATAACCATTGAACATGAAGTACCGTATACTGATATTCCACACTTTCCCAAAGCAACTGTAGAATTTCATTCCGGAAAACTTATTTACGGAACCTTATCGGGTAAAAAAGTTATAGTTATGTCGGGTCGTTTTCATATGTATGAAGGATATAATTTATGGGAAGTGACCTACGGTATTAGAACCATGCATTCATTAGGTATTAGAACTTTGTTAGTTTCTAATGCTGCAGGCGCTATCAACCTTTCTTATAAAAAAGGGGATTTGATGTTGCTTGAAGATCACTTGAATTTACAAGGAGGTTCCCCCCTAGCCTTTAAAGGAGCAAACGAGTTTGGGAATATTTTTGCCGATATGTTAGAACCATATTCAAAAAAATTGAACACTCAACTGAAAGCTATTGCTAAAGCTAACGACATAGACCTGAAAGAAGGTGTATATGCAAGTGTTGTAGGTCCGCAATTGGAAACTAGAGCTGAATACAGAATGTTACAAATTTTAGAAGTAGATGCAGTAGGAATGAGCACTGTTCCTGAAGTTATCGTAGCAAAACAACTCAACATTCCATGTGCAGCCGTTTCGGTATTAACTGATGAGTGTGACCCAAAAAACTTACAACCTGTAGATATTACTGAAATCATTGCAGTTGCTGGAAAAGCAGAACCAAAAATGATTACGCTTTTTAAAGAATTGATAAAAATAGTTTAGCAGTAAACAGTCCTCAGTATGCACTAAAATAGCATACTGTTAACTGAATACTGAATACTGAATACTGAATACTGAATACTGAATACTGAATACTGAAAATATGAGTTACTTAGAAACCACCAAAGATGTATATAAAGAAGCAGCCTTAACCCCTGATGTTGGTTTATGCTGTACAACAAACCCAATTTGGGAGTTACCAGGGTTAAAAATCCCGAAAATCATGCAAGAAATGAACTACGGATGTGGTTCTACCGTGCATGCTCGCGATTTAACCAACAATCCTAAAATATTATACGTAGGTGTGGGTGGCGGAATGGAATTGCTACAATTCTCTTATTTCTCTCGTCAGAAAAACGGAGTGATAGGAATTGATGTGGTAGATGAAATGCTGGAAGCTTCTCAAAAGAATTTTTTGGAAGCAGAAGCTCAAAACCCTTGGTTTAAAAGTGAGTTTGTCGATTTACGCAAAGGTGATGCGTTACATTTGCCTGTAGAAGATAATTCGATTGATGTGGCTGCTCAAAACTGTTTATTCAACATTTTTAAAGCTGAAGAACTAAAAAAAGCCATTGCTGAAATGTACCGTATATTGAAGCCTCACGGACGTTTGGTAATGAGCGATCCTACCTGTGAGCAACCGATGAATGAAACCTTACGCAACGATGAACGTTTGCGTGCCTTATGTTTAAGTGGTAGTTTACCGATTACAGAATACGTAAAAATGCTGACGGATGCTGGTTTTGGAACTATTGAAATTAGAGCGCGTAAACCATACAGAATTTTAGATCCTAAGAATTATCCTACGGATGAATTGATTTATATCGAATCGATTGAAGTAGCAGCGATTAAAGATCCAATGCCTGCTGATGGTCCATGTGTATTTACAGGTAAAGCTGCCATTTATTTTGGAGATGAAGACTATTTTGATGATGGCGCAGGACACACCTTATTAAAAAACCAACCGTTGGCTATTTGCGATAAAACAGCAGCCGCTTTAAAAGCGTTGGGAAGAGACGATATATTTTTCTCAGAATCTACCTATCATTACGATGGTGGTGGGTGTTGTTAATAACAAACGTTATTCCGAGGAAGAATAACAAAACAATCTTTAAAATCGTCATTCCGAACAAAGTGAAGGAATCTTTTTGAGTGTTTACTCAATGATTTTTAGATTACTTCAAAATTAAAATTTTTCGTGATGACGATTTTTTCTTCATACTCCCTAGTAAATTTAGTTTGATTTTTAACCTTTAAAACAATAACTTCGCTATCGGACGATATCAATCATTGTGTACAAGCAAAAAATGTCAAGAAATATAATTACGATATTAATACTGATTTTTACTATTCATTGTTCATCTCAAACTTTTAATTGGGATAAGGAAAGAAAACTGAAATGGGATGACTTTAAAGGACCAGTAAAAAATTGGGATGTAGCAGCCGTGAGTTATTGTGGTATTTCCGTTAAAACCTTAAAAACAAAATTTTGGAATGGTAAATCAAAATATTTGGCTTATGCAGAGTTTGATTGTGACTCATCTTTTTACAAACCTAAAAGAATTAATAAAAATGTCTTATCTCATGAGCAACTTCATTTTGACATTTCCGAGTTATATGCTCGAAAAATAAACCAAGTATTTGCTAAAAAGGGGTTTATTCAAGGAGAAGAAGCAAGTAAAATATATGATAGTATTAATTTGATATATTCAAAAAGACAATCTATGTATGAAAAAGAAACTGAATTTGGGACAATAATTGACAAACAAGAAATTTGGAATCAAAGAATTTTCCAAGAATTAAAAGAACTCGAAAATTTCACAAATTAACCTATACACAACAAGAGAGTATAGTTTATTGTGGTTTAAATACTTTTTTGGAAAAAGCAATTGCTTAACAAAAGTTTCTGTTTTATTTATAAACTAGAACCAAAATACAACAACAAACCATACCCCAACCGATAGCTAAACATTAGTTTTACTTCACAAAAGTTTAACGAACCTCATTTTTTAACCTTCACAATTTTACCAACTAGTTTTCGTTATTTTGTACAATGAAAACATTGAAAGAAATACAACTTCAACTTAGAGAAAATAAGAAATTAACTCTTTTGTTAAAATATGCTACAGGATTCATCCTGTTTGGAATTCTTTTAGTAGTACTATTATTCTCCTTAGTGTATTTTGAGGTGTTTGGTAAATTACCCAACAAAAAAGAGTTAACATCTGTTATTAATGAAGAAGCTTCTTTAATCTATTCATCAGACGAGGTAATTATAGGTAAAATATTTGCTGAGAACAGAACTAATGTTCAACTAGAGCAAATTCCTAATCATTTAAAAGAAGCTTTAATAGCTACAGAAGATAAACGATTCTATTCACACAACGGATACGATGGTCAAAGTTATGCCCGCGTTTTCTTTAGAAGTATTTTACTACAAGATGCCTCAGGTGGTGGCGGAAGTACTATTACACAACAGTTAATTAAAAACCTCTACGGAAGGCAATATCATGGTTTTTTAAGCATGCCTATCAATAAAATAAAGGAGCTTATCATCGCTAGTAGAATGGAAAACCTATATAGCAAAGATGAAATATTGTTGTTGTATTTAAATTCAGTTCCTTTTGGAGAAAATAATTTTGGCGTAGAATCAGCCTCCAACCGATTTTTTAATAAATCTGTTAACGAATTAAACATTGAAGAATCAGCTGTATTAGTGGGGATGTTAAAAGCCAATACCTATTACAATCCGAGGTTGAACCCAGAAAACGCAAAAAAACGCCGTAATACAGTTCTTCAATTAATGAATAACGAAACGTATTTAAGTAATGAAACTACCGATAGCTTACAAAAACTACCTATTACACTCAACTATCATAACCTTGATATAAATACAACAGCCGGTTATTTTACCTATCAGGTAAAGAAAAAAGCTGCTGAGCTCATAAAAAAGAGCAATGAAGCTTCTAGCAGCAACTATAACTTAGAAACCGACGGATTAAAAATTCATACAACACTGAATTACGATATTCAAAAGATTGCAGAAAAATCTGCTAAGGAGCAGCTCATCGTCAAACAACAACAATTAGATAAAGAACTAGCTTCAAACAGACTAAAAAATAGATGGTTAAAAAAGCAACAATTCACAGAAAAAGATAAACAAAAGAGAACTATTCAACTATTTGATTGGGACAGTACAAGAACCATTACTGGTAATAAAATTGATAGCCTTTGGTATTATAATAAAATGTTAAATGCTTCTGTTTTGGTTACAAACCCGAAAAACGGAGCAGTAATCAGTTGGGTTGGCGGCAATAACTTTAACACACTTCCTTTTGATATGGTGTTATCGCACCGTCAAATAGCCTCAGCTTTTAAACCATTTTTGTATGCTACAGCGTTGGAAAATGGAATTTCTCCGTGTGATTATTTTGAAAACGAAGAAAAAACCTATCCTGAATACGATAATTGGGAACCGAAAAATGCCGACCATAGCACTACTCCTGATAAAAAAGTTGCCATGTGGTATGCATTGATTAAATCCATGAATATTCCTACTGTCAACCTTTATTTTAAACTAGAAAAAGAATGGCTAATCGATACTTGTGAAAAATTATTGTTCCCAGAAATTACCGACGACGCTCCTTCTATTGCTTTAGGAACGTTAGATTTATCCCTATTTGAAGCTACAAGAGCTTACGGTTCATTTGCTAATAATGGTGAAATGAACGACTTGTATATGATTAGCAAGATTACCGATAAAGAAGGGAATATTATTTATGAAAGTAAAGAGCAAAAGGCAGAAAGAGTATTTAAAAAAGAAAGTACACAAACGTTAACGACTATTTTACAACAAGCTGTTGAACAAGGAACAGGAGCTAAAATAAGAAACACCTACAAAATCAAAAGTCCGTTAGCTAGTAAAACAGGTACCGCACAAAACTACACCAATGCTTGGTTTATGGCATACACACCAAATATTGTTCTCGGAACTTGGGTTGGAACCTCTAAAAACGACATACATTTTACTAGCGGAAATGGTTCTGGTTCTTCTTTAGCACTGCCTATTGTAGCCAACATTCTAAAAGAAATAGAAAATAATCCTGAATTAAGAAATAAATATTTAACCTCTTTTGATATTCCTGATGAAATTTCTTCTTTAATCGATTGTCCTCCCTACAGAGAAAAAGGAATTAAAGGTTTTTTCAATAGGCTATTTGGGAAGAAAGAAAAGGAGTAATTTAATGTAAGAAATGCTGTCAGTTCAAGTATCGACCAAAGGAAGATGTATCAAGAACAAACTAATGACGTCTCGATACAATTCCGATACAATATCGGAATCACTCGACATGACATTTTAACTATCTAACTCAAATTTAAATTATGCAAACAAGGTTGCAAAAGCCTCTTCAATCTTACTTACTAAAATCAGCTTTATAGAATGATTTTTACTGGTAATCTTATTGTATTTTGAAGTCACAAATGTTTTATACCCTAGTTTTTCCGCTTCGGTAATTCGTTGATCTATTTTAGAAACTGGACGAATTTCTCCTGCTAAACCAACTTCAGCTGCAAAACACACATCTGGATTGATGGCTAAATCTTGGTTTGATGATAAAATCGCTGCTACTACCGCTAAATCTATCGCAGGATCGTCTACATGAATTCCTCCCGTTACATTTAAAAACACATCTTTAGCTCCTAATTTGAACCCCGCACGTTTTTCTAACACTGCCAAAATCATGTGCAAGCGCTTCAGGTTGTAACCCGTTGTAGTTCGTTGTGGCGTTCCGTAAACAGCTGTAGAAACCAAGGCTTGAATTTCGATCATCAACGGTCGAATTCCTTCTAAAGTTGACGCAATAGCAGTTCCACTTAAATCGGCATCTTTTTTAGAGATTAAAATTTCTGAAGGATTGGATACTTCTCTCAATCCATCTGATAACATTTCGTAGATTCCTAATTCAGCCGTAGAACCAAAACGGTTTTTTTGCGAGCGTAAAATTCGATAAGTATGATTTCGGTCTCCTTCAAATTGCAACACCACATCTACCATGTGTTCTAAAATCTTTGGCCCCGCAATATGCCCTTCTTTATTAATATGCCCTATTAACAACACTGGAGTTGCTGTTTCTTTCGCAAATTTGATGAGTTCTGCGGATGTTTCTCGTATTTGTGATATACTTCCTGGTGAAGCTTCAATAGAATTGGTATGCAGAGTTTGGATAGAATCGATTACCAACACATCGGGCTGAACTTCTTCTATATCTTTAAATATCTGTTGGGTATTGGTTTCGGTAAGAATTAAACAGTTAGGATTTTTCCCTTCTACACGCTCAGCACGCATTTTAATCTGCGACTGACTTTCTTCCCCAGAAACATACAACACTTTTTGCGGAATTTGTAAAGCAATTTGCAACAACAAGGTTGATTTACCAATTCCTGGTTCTCCACCTAATAACACTACCGCTCCTTTCACCAATCCGCCACCCAAAACAGTGTCTAACTCTTGATTTTTAGTTCCAAAACGTTCTTCTGGATTGAGTTGAATATCTTCAACTCGCAAAGGTTTTGCTACTCTTTTTTGCTTATTTTCAGGCGATTTCCAACTTCTTTTTTCTTCTTTTTGAATTACTTCTTCAACAATAGTATTCCATTGTTTACACGAGCCACATTGTCCTACCCATTGTGCATGTTGCGCTCCACAGTTTTGACAGAAAAAAGTTGTTTTGGTTTTAGCCATTTTTTGAGTTTGAAAATTTCAAAGTTACAAGTTTCAAAGTTAAAAATACTTTGAATTTTTCTTTTTACTTAGTATGTACAGCGTTAGCAATTACAGTAATTGTTTGAGCTCTTTTTGTTCTTAAAACAAAAAAAGCGAGACCTAAAAGGAAACGCCCTATTACTTTTTATTTCTATTATAAATAGGTAACAGTAAAAATGCCAATCCACCAAACACAATAATCATAGCTGTTTGAGCAGTCCACATAATCCATCCAAAAGCGGTTGCAGGTTCTTCTGCAATTCCAAATAGTGCTAAAGCTCCAGCTACTGCAATTGGATACAAACCGACACCTCCATTAGTTGCTGCAATACTAAATCCTCCAGCTATAAACCCAATTAAAACACCTCCTAATGGAACGTGTAATCCATTAATTGCTGGAATCGTTGCCCAAAACATCAGTACATACATTACCCAAATAAATACCGTATGAAAAATGAACGCCCATTTATGTTGCATTTTCAAAATACTAGTAACACCTTCGATTAACCCGACTACAAAATTTTTGATTTTTAGTCCGATCCCTGATTGTGCTCTCTTTACAAAACGTGTGAAAATTACAAATATCAACACTAAACCTCCTAAAAGAATCCCAATTTTTATCGGATCAAAATTTTTAATCAGTAATTCATAAATAAAGTCAAATTGCACAAAAAGTGTGATTACTATAATGCTAAGCATCATAATTAAATCTGCCATTCGTTCGGCAACAATAGTACCAAAACCTTTTTCAAACGGAATGTTTTCATAGTTAGTCATCACTGCTGCTCGAGATACCTCCCCTGCTCTTGGTACTGCATAATTTACTAAATATGCTACTAAAACTGCCATAGTACTATTACCAAAATCTGGTTTATAGCCCATTGGCTCCAATAAAAACTTCCAACGATAAGCACGAGATAGATGACTTAAAATTCCAAAGAACAGCCCTAGAGCTATCCATCCGTAATTAGCATCTTTAAAATATTGGACTAAGGTTTCAATTGAAATTTTTGACAATGAATACCAAACTAAAAAACCTCCCAAGATGAGAGGTAATAGTATTTTTGTGATTTTTTTGACTGATAAACTCAAACTATTCTAGCAAGTTGTTTTCTTCGTTAGGAAATACTAATTGTGGTTTAAACTTTTTAGCCTCTTCTAATTCCATAAAAGCATACACAATTAAAATAAGTACATCTCCTTTTTGAACTCTACGCGCTGCAGCTCCATTTAATGTGATTTCCCCACTTTTTCTTGGACCTGGAATTGCATACGTTTCTAAACGTTCTCCGTTATTGTTATTCACAATTTGAACACGTTCTCCTTCAATAATCCCAGCAGCATCCATTAAATCTTCGTCAATGGTAATGCTTCCTATATAATTTAAATCCGCATTAGTTACCTTAACACGGTGTATTTTAGATTTTACTACTTGTACTAACATGCTGCAAAAATAGTTGTTTTTTAATGAATACTAAGTTGTTTTTAGATGATTTTAACATTACTACAAACCTTACACTTAACACTAAAAAGCAATTAATTATTCTTTAAACGAATATTATCTATTAAGCGAATGTCTCCAGCAAAAACAGCAATAAAAGCACGATGTTTTTTATTTCCTTTAACCTCTGTTACTGTTTGTAGTGTTTTTTCTTCTGCAATGGTAAAATACTCCAACTCCAATAATGGATGTTTTTTGAACTGTTTTTCAACCCATTTAGTTAACTCCTCTGGATTTTTTACACCAAATTTCTTTTTTGCTTTTTTTAACGTTTTATAAATAAAAGGAGCTGCTTCTCTATACTTTTTGCTTAAGCGAGTATTTCGAGAACTCATTGCCAATCCATCTTCCTCTCTAAAAATAGGTCTTCCTTTAATTTTTACTGGGAGTTTGTATTTCTCAACTAACTTCTTAATGATTTGCAATTGCTGAAAGTCCTTTTTTCCAAAATAAGCGGTATCTGGCTCAATAATTTCAAAAAAAGCTTTTACAATTGTTCCAACTCCATCAAAATGACCATCTCTGAACTTTCCTTCCATTTGGTGTTCTAACCCATCAAAATTGAAGTTTTCAGAAGCTACCTTTTCAGCATAAATTTCTTCTACTGTAGGAAAAAATAACACGTCACAATTAACAGACTCTAACAACGCTACATCACTCTCGTATGTCTTGGGATATTTATCTAAATCTTCTTTATTATCAAACTGTGTAGGGTTTACAAAAATGCTAACTACAGCAATATCATTCTTTTTTTTCGCCCTTTTAATAAGCGATAAATGCCCTTGGTGTAGAGCTCCCATAGTTGGGACAAATCCGATAGATTTTTTATCCATTTTTAGAGCGGATAAAAACTCTTTTATTTCGGATTTTCTTGTGAAAATTTTCATTGTTATTTTATTGAAATGCATGCAAAATTAGCAATTTAACACGATTTTTGCATTAAATTTCGTATTTTTGCACATTCAATAAAAGAGACCGATTTAATGAAGGATAAGAGAGTTTTATATGTTTCATCAGAGGTAACACCATATTTACCAGAAACAGAATTATCGTCTACCGCATTTAACGTTGCTAAAAATGCACATTCTAAAGGAATTCAAACCCGTATATTCATGCCTCGATTTGGGGTAATTAATGAGCGAAGGCATCAATTACATGAAGTTATTCGCCTATCAGGTATGAACTTAATTATTAATGACATGGATATGCCTTTAATAATTAAAGTTGCTTCTATACCTAAAGAAAGGATGCAAGTATATTTTATTGATAATGACGAATACTTTAAACGTAAAGCTGTGTATTCTGACGAAGATGACAAACTATTCGATGATAACGATGAGCGTATGATTTTCTTCGCCAAAGGTGTTATTGAAACTGTTAAAAAGTTAAACTGGGCTCCAGACATTATTCATGTTCACGGATGGATGGCTTCATTACTCCCATTATATTTAAGAGAATTTTATAAAGAAGAACCATTGTTTGCTGAAAGCAAGATTGTAACTTCGCTTTACAATAGCGATATTGAAGATTTGAATAAGGAGTTAGCTAACAAAGTTCGCTTTGATAAGATTGAAGACTCTAAAGTAACTACAATTGAAACACCAAGTCATATTAATATTTTAAAAAGCGCTATTGAAAATTCAGATGCTATTATAAAAGGTAGCGAGGTTTTGCCTGAAGAAATTGAAACTTTCATTGAGCAAAGCAATGTAAAAGTATTAGACTTTCAATCAGAGGAAACTTTAACTGAAGCATATTTAGAATTTTATAAAGGAAACGTTTTAGAATTAAGCGAATAATGATTAGAAAAATTGGTGTACTTAGTATTAGCTTGCTATGTTTAGCAGCTATTACATCGTGTGAAAAAGACTTTAGTGACGTTGGAACAAACGTTGTTAACAACGACAAGTTCGAAACAGGAGAAATCTTATTAGATGTTGAAATAACCCCAAAAAATATTGAGAGTGTACAAGCTGACAATATTAACGCTACTATTAGTGATTATTGGTTAGGAGTATATAACAATCCTAATGCAGAAAAAATTGAGGCTTCTATAATTTCTCAACTTGGATACATTTCAAACTTAAACAATAAAGATACAGATACCACTGTATTTAACCTTGATAAGGTTATCTTAAAAATTCCTTACCAAGCTACTTCTACGGGTACTACAGATGGAGTGACAAGCTTTAAATTAGATTCAATTTTAGGAAATCCTGATGTCGCTACCTCTATTCAAGTACTGGAAAATGAGACTTATTTAAACACATTAAACCCAAGTGATCCATCTAAAAGAAACACTTTCTTTTCTGATGATGAATACTTAGGAAGTAATGTATTAAGCGAAGGTGGCATTTATGAATTAAAACCTAAAGCTACAGATACTACATTTATCTTTGATAGAGTTGACAGGTCTTCTTCATTAACAGGCACAACTACATATAAAGATACTATTAGAGCTATAAACTCTCAGAAACTTAAAGTTCCATTTTTAGCAATTCCTTTGGATATGGCAAAAATGAAAGCTTTATTTTGGGATAAGTTCCATAGTGGAGAATTTGCATCTAAAGAAGCTTTTGACAATTATTTTAGAGGAATTAAAATAGTCGCTACAGGAAGTGATGGATCACTAGTTCCTTTAAATTTAGCTTCTTCACCTACTTCATCTGTAGATTTTCACTATACTATATCTGAAGTAGATGGTACTACAGTAAAAGATACTCTTCAAAAAAAGTACTCTTTTCCTCTAGCTGGTGTAAGGAATAGTCGTTATAAAATGACTCCGGCTACAAATTCAGCTCCCGCTAACAACTTTGTTATTCAAGGAACAGCTGGAAGCATTGCAGAGGTTAAAATTTTAGATGAGACAAAAGTTCAAGAGTTAAAAAGCAACAATTGGTTAATTAATGATGCTTCTCTTACTTTTTATATAAATCAGACGGTTAATAATGATGCTGATATCATTCCTCAACAGTTATTTTTATATCAAAATAAAGAAAATGAAACAGGAGGTATTTCACCAACTCAGTTAACTGATGCTTATGTTGACCCTACTTCATTTGGGGGAATTTTAAAGAAGACTGACGATGATAACCCTGAAAAATATACATTTAGAATTACTGATTACATTTCTAAGCTATCATCAGGAGAAGAAAATACAACTACTGATCCTTTAGTTTTAAAAGTCTATAATCCTACAGATTCTCCTGTAAACAATAATGTTTTAACAACTTCTGTTAAATCTTATAACTGGAACCCCAGAGCAGTAACATTACTTAACGGAAATGAAGCCGCTAATGGAACTAAAAGAGCTGTTTTAAAAATATCATATTCAAAAGAAAAGTAAGGTATTATGTGCGGAATTACTGGATATATTGGACATAGAGAAGCTTATCCAATTGTAATTAATGGATTGAAGCGTTTAGAATATAGAGGTTATGATAGTGCTGGAATCATGATGTATGATGGTGAAACAATGCACTTATCAAAAACCAAAGGAAAGGTTTCTGACTTAGAAACAATTACAAACAAAGAAGAAAAAAGAAAAAATGGTAAAATAGGTATTGGACATACTCGTTGGGCAACCCATGGCGTTCCTAATGACGTAAATTCCCATCCTCATTTTTCTCAATCTGGGAACCTTGTAATTGTTCATAATGGAATTATAGAAAATTATGACACCATTAAGAAGGAATTAACCTCTAGAGGTTATGAATTTAAAAGCGATACAGATACTGAGGTTTTAGTAAACCTTATTGAAGAAATA
Source organism: Tenacibaculum sp. 1_MG-2023 (assembly GCF_030547425.1). GTDB lineage: Bacteria > Bacteroidota > Bacteroidia > Flavobacteriales > Flavobacteriaceae > Polaribacter. The sequence goes on from NZ_JAUORH010000002.1 coordinate 141,780, forward strand.
AAAAAAAGTGAAGGTTGTAAATTAGGAAAAGCTGTTCAATTAGCCTTAACTAATGTAATCGGCGCTTACGCAATTGCTGTTTTTGACAAAACAAAACCTAACGAAATAGTTGTTGCTAGATTAGGAAGTCCTATTGCTATTGGTGTTGGAAAAAACAACGAAGAGTTTTTTGTTGCTTCTGATGCCTCTCCTTTTATTGAATATACAAAAAATGCAATTTACCTTGAAGATGGTGAATTAGCTATTATAAAAAAGGACAAAGGAATTAAAGTTCGTAAAATAGATAACGACAAAGAAATTGATGCGAACATTCAGAAACTACAGTTAAGCCTTGAACAGATAGAGAAAGGTGGTTACGATCACTTTATGTTAAAGGAAATATACGAACAACCTAAAGCTATTATAGATACTTATAGAGGTAGAATGCTAGCCAACGAAGGGATTATAAAGATGGCAGGTGTTGATGATAATATGTCTAAATTCTTAAATGCAGACAGAATTATTGTTGTAGCTTGTGGCACTTCTTGGCATGCAGGTTTGGTTGGAGAATATCTTTTTGAAGATATGGCTCGTATTCCTGTTGAAGTTGAATACGCCTCTGAATTTAGATATCGCAACCCTATTATTACTCCAAAAGATGTAGTGATTGCCATTTCTCAGTCTGGAGAAACAGCTGATACTTTAGCAGCTATTAAACTTGCTAAATCTAAAGGAGCTTTTGTATTTGGTATATGTAACGTAGTAGGGTCTTCTATTGCAAGAGAAACTCATGCTGGTGCATATACGCATGCAGGTCCAGAAATTGGAGTAGCATCAACCAAAGCATTTACAACACAAATAACTGTACTTTCTCTAATTGCTTTGAAATTAGCACAAGCTAAAGGAACCTTATCTACATCGGCAGTGAATACTTATTTACAAACGATGCAGCAAATTCCTAATCAGGTTGAAAAGCTATTACAAATTGATGATCAGGTTAAGGAAATAGCAAGTGTTTACAAAGACGCTAAAAACTGTTTATATTTAGGTAGAGGGTTTAATTTTCCTGTCGCTTTAGAAGGAGCTTTAAAACTAAAAGAAATCTCTTACATTCATGCTGAAGGGTATCCTGCTGCAGAAATGAAGCATGGGCCTATTGCCTTGATTGATGAAAATATGCCTGTTTTTGTTATTGCAACAAGCAGAGGTCATTATGAGAAGGTAGTAAGTAACATTCAAGAGATTAAATCTCGTAGTGGAAAAATAGTAGCAATCGTAACAGAAGGTGATGAAACAGTAAAGGAAATAGCTGACCATGTTATTGAAATTCCAGATACAGAAGAAGCTTTTTCTCCTTTATTAACAACAATACCATTTCAATTACTATCATACCACATAGCAGTAATGTTAGATAAAAATGTTGATCAACCAAGAAACTTAGCAAAGTCAGTTACTGTAGAGTAACAATTGATTGTATTCAAAATACAAATCCTGAGAGTTTTCTCAGGATTTTTTTATGTCTCTTTTTCAAAAGTTACATATATAGGGAAATGATCTGAAAAACCACCTTTATAAAAAGGTCCTATAAAAGTTCTAAATGGACTTCCTTTATACTTTCCTTTGTATATTTTTAGCCAATCTTTATTATAAATTTTCGCATTTAAAAAACTATGTTTGCTCTCATTCACATTAAAAAAAGCTTTTGAAAACATAATTTGATCAAACAAGTGCCATTTTTTATAATGAGTTGTTGTTCCTATCCCTCTTTCATATAACGGCTTCATAGGATTGTACAAATCATCTGATATTAAATACTCTTTAATGCTTTTATTAGTTGGATCATCATTAAAATCTCCCATAACAATAAATTTAGGAGCACTTTCTTCCTCTTTAATCTTATCCATAACACTTCGAGTTAATTGAGCGGCTTTTATTCTATTCTTTTCACTTTCAGTCTCCCCTTCTCTACGTGAAGGCCAATGGTTAACTAAAACGTGTACTAATTCATCATTAAACATACCTTTAACCACTAATAAATCGCGAGTATAATCTACTTCTCCTCTATTATCTGTTAACAAAAGTGGATGTGTTTCGGAAGATATTACCTCAAAAAAGTCTTTATTATACATCAAAGCAACATCAATACCTCTTTCATCTGGTGAATCGTAATGAACGTAATCATAATTAAATTTTGACAGATTTTTATGCTTCACTAAATCGTTTACGACCATAGCATTTTCAACCTCAACCAATCCAATAATAACTGGTGGATATGCAGATTGATTATTACCTAATTGACTAATAACAGATGTTATTTTTCTCAATTTATGATGATACTTTTTCTTACCCCATTTTAATTTACCGTTTGGTGTAAAATCATTATCATAAGTATTGGGATTGTCAACAGTGTCAAATAAATTTTCAACATTATAAAAAGCAACTGTGAACCTATTTCTTCTCCTATTTGATGTCATTTAAAAATTGTTTGCGTACCGAAAATACAAAAATGAAAGAAGCTAATAACATAAAGCTAACCTTAATAATTAACGAATTACATAAAAACTAAAAACAAGTTTATTGATATTAATAAAAATTATTGAATTATTTAAAGCTCATCAAAAAAGAAAGGTGAAAAAGAGAAATATTATCAATATTAACAAGGTGTAAAAGAATATAAAACTAAAACTTAATTTACTTTAAAACAATGCTTTATTAATCAATAAAAACCATTTAAAAAACTCATTTACAATATTTTTACATCGTTAAATTTTAACAAAAAACTTAAAACAAACCCTAAATCTCTAAAAAATGAAAAAGTTATTTGTACTGGTATTCATTACTTTAATGAGTACTTCAGTGTTTTCAACAAACGAAAACCCTGCTAAGGAACAAATCAGAACAAAAATCGTTGAATTATTAGGTAACCCTAATTTTGTTCTTGATAAAGAAGTAAAAACTACCGTAGAGTTTTTAATAAACAAAAACGGAGAAATCGTTATTTTGAATGTTAACTGCAAAACTGAACAAGTATGTCACTATGTAAAAAGCAGATTAAATTATAAATTTATAAATAATGAATTAAAGTTAAAAAACCATATTTATAATATGCCTTTAACTATACAGAAAAGTAGTAGTAAGTAATTACTTACCGATTATCCCCTAATAAAAAAGCCTCATAGAAATATTTCTATGAGGCTTTAACTTTATTATCTATAAATTATACCGCTCCTTGATCCAACATTGCATCAGCAACCTTAACAAAACCAGCAATATTTGCTCCCTTTACATAATCAACATATCCATCTTCTTCTGTACCATATTTTACACAAGATTCATGAATGTTATTCATAATAGAATGTAATTTAGTATCTACTTCTTCACGAGTCCAAGACAAACGTAAAGAGTTTTGAGACATCTCTAAACCAGATGTTGCTACACCTCCTGCATTTGAAGCTTTACCTGGTGCAAATAAAATTTTTGCATTTTGGAATACTTCAATAGCTTCTGGAGTAGATGGCATGTTTGCTCCTTCCGCAACACAAATACATCCATTATCAACTAATGCTTTTGCTTCATCTCCATTTAACTCATTTTGAGTTGCACATGGTAAAGCTACTTCACACTTAGTTCCCCAAGGTCTTTCTCCTTTAAAGAATTTTGCTGATGGATACTTCTCAACATATTCGTGAATTCTTCCACGTTTTACGTTCTTTAGCTCTTGTATAAAAGCTAATTTTTCGGCATCTATACCAGCTTCGTCATAAATGTATCCTGAAGAATCAGATAATGTTACAACCTTACCTCCTAATTGAGTCGCTTTCTCAGTAGCATATTGCGCTACGTTACCAGAACCAGAAACAACTACGGTTTTTCCTTCAAAAGAATCTCCTTTAGTTTTTAACATATTCTCCGCAAAGTAAACATCACCATAACCAGTAGCTTCAGGACGAATTAATGAACCTCCCCAAGAAGCCCCTTTACCAGTTAACACTCCAGTAAATTCATTACGTAAACGCTTGTATTGACCAAACATGTAACCAATTTCACGACCTCCAACACCAATATCTCCAGCAGGAACATCAGTATCAGGACCAATATGACGTGCTAATTCTGTCATAAATGATTGACAAAAAGCCATTACTTCACGGTCAGATTTTCCTTTAGGGTTAAAGTCTGATCCTCCTTTACCACCACCCATTGGTAAGGTTGTTAATGAGTTTTTGAAAACTTGCTCAAATCCTAAAAATTTTAAGATTGATAAGTTTACTGAAGGATGAAAACGTAACCCTCCTTTATAAGGACCAATTGCTGAGTTAAACTCAACTCTATACCCTCTGTTTACTTGAGTTTCTCCGTTATCATCAACCCAAGGCACTCTAAACATAATAGTACGTTCAGGTTCAACCATACGCTCAAGTAATTTCTTACCTTGATATTTTGGATTATTTTCTATAAACGGAATTACTGTTTCTGCTACTTCATGTACAGCTTGCAAAAACTCTGGTTCATATGTATTACGCTCTTTTACGTAATCCATAAATTCTTCTATCTTAGATTCCATAAACTTAGTTGTTGTTCTGTTATTTTATAATATTAACAATTTTACTATGCAAATATAATTATTTTACTACTCGTTAATTTCTATTTTTCTGTTTATTTCCCTTATTTTATTGGTGTTTCTGCAAACACAATCAAAAGTCCTTTTTTTTACACAAAAAAACGTAAATTTGCACCTTAACTTTTGGAAAGATTATGTTAGACAAGGTAAAAGAATTGATTGGAGAGGTAAATGCTTTTAATACCACTTCAAAAGAAGAAATTGAAACATTTAGAATTAAATACTTAGGAAGCAAGGGGATTTTAAAAGATTTATTTGCTGAGTTTAAAAATGTACCTAACGACCAAAAGAAAGAGTTTGGACAAACCATAAATTTACTTAAAAACTCTGCTGAAGAAAAAGTAAGCACTTTAAAAGAAGCTATTGAAAATGCTGTTGAAGAAAAAGGTGTTTATGGAGACTTAACTCGTCCTTCTGAGCCTATTAATTTAGGTTCTCGTCACCCAATTTCTTTGGTTAAAAACCAAATCATCGAAGTTTTTAACCGTATTGGTTTTACTGTTTCTGAAGGACCAGAGATTGAAGATGATTGGCACAACTTTACTGCTTTAAATTTACCAGAATATCACCCAGCTCGTGATATGCAGGATACATTTTTTATTGAAAAAAATCCTGACACGTTATTAAGAACACATACCTCATCAGTACAGGTACGTTATATGGAAAACAACGAACCTCCAATTCGTACAATATCTCCAGGTCGTGTGTTTAGAAACGAAGATATTTCTGCTCGTGCACACTGTATTTTCCACCAAGTAGAGGGGTTATATATAGATACTGACGTTTCTTTTGCCGATTTAAAACAAACCTTATTATACTTTACCAAAGAAATGTTTGGTAAATCTAAAATACGTTTACGTCCGTCATACTTCCCGTTCACTGAGCCAAGTGCTGAAGTAGATATTTACTGGGGGTTAGAAACTGAAACCGATTACAGAATTACTAAGGGAACAGGTTGGTTAGAAATTATGGGATGTGGTATGGTAGACCCAAATGTATTAAAAAACTGTAATATCGATCCTACAAAATATAGCGGTTACGCATTTGGAATGGGTATTGAGCGTATTGCTATGTTATTATACCAAATTCCAGATATTCGTATGTTCTACGAAAATGATAAACGTTTCTTAGAACAATTTAAATCAGTGATATAATTTTAAGATAAGCTCAAACAAAATAAAAGACGAAAGCACTAAACTTTCGTCTTTCCTTTTAAAGAAGTATTTGATGAAAAAAGATATTGAAATCCCTAAAGTAACAGGTGTAGAAATTGCAGTAGTTTTAGAAACCAATGAAATTGACAATAAAGAAGATTGGAATGTATATATTCTAAACAAAAAAGATGTCGATTTAGAAATGGTCGTAATTGTTTCACAAGGCTTCTCAGACACTAAAACCACTTCAGTTTTCAGAAGAAAAATAGACAAACTTCCTGCAAACAGTTATCAAAAGTTTGAACTAATGCAACCTGAGTTATTTGATTTAGACAATCGTTTTCAGGTGACTTTTTTTGAAAATAACAGACTACACGATAAAACCTTTATTTTTCAGGCAGAAACAATCCAAGAAGACTTTTTAAGAGATATCGAATTCTTAGAAAAAAAAGGTATTGTTTGTAAATAAATATGACACATATAAAATTCACAAAAGAACGATAGTTGTGAATTAACAACTATCGTTCTTTCTTTTGTATTCACTTTTAGTACTTTCGATTAAAATATCACTTTATGTTTGCAAGCATTCAAGACTTAGTTGCTCAATTTTCTTCTTGGGTATGGGGAATTCCTTTATTAATATTACTTATTGGTGGCGGTTTATACCTCTTTATTTATTCAGGATTAATTCCATTTAGATATATCGGTCATGCTATTGCTATTTTAAGAGGAAAATATGACAAAGCTGATTCTCCAGGAGATTTATCTCACTATGAAGCTTTATCATCTGCTATTGCAGCTACCGTAGGTATGGGAAACATTAGTGGAGTTGCCATTGCTATTGCAACTGGAGGTCCTGGTGCTATTTTTTGGATGTGGGTGAGTGCTTTTGTAGGTATGGCTACCAAATTTTTTACCTGTAGCTTATCAGTAATGTACCGCGGAACAGATGAAAATGGAAATGTAAAAGGAGGTCCGATGTATGTAATTACAGAAGGATTAGGAAAAAAATGGAAACCTTTGGCACTATTCTTCTCTGCGGCAGGATTAATAGGAACGCTACCTGCTTTTCAAGCAAACCAACTCACGCAAACACTGGTAGATGTTTTTCAAATACAAGAAACCAATCATTTTACGGCTAAATTATTATTAGGTATCACCACAGCAATTATTGTATCGATGGTAATTTTTGGAGGAATTAAACGAATTGGTAGTGTCGCTGGAAAATTAGTTCCTGTCATGGTTGTGGTGTACCTTCTTACAGTCTTAACCATTTTGTTTTTAAGATTAGAACAAGTTCCTGCGATTTTTTCTTTAATTTTTGAAGATGCTTTTACAGGAAAATCTGTTTTGGGTGGTGCTTTAGGAGCATTGATAATTACGGGAGTAAAACGTGCTGCATTTTCTAATGAAGCTGGTTTGGGTACTGCACCTATGATGCACGGAACAGCTAAAACAAAAGAACCTATTCGTGAAGGATTGGTTGCCATGTTAGGTCCAGCTATTGACACCTTGTTAGTTTGTTCTTTGACCGCACTAGCTATTTTGGCCTCGGGAGTTTGGAAAGGATTTGAAGGTAATGGAATTTCAATGACATTAGCTGCATTTGATGCTGTACTTCCTCACAATATCGGAAGCGTTATTTTAACTATTTGTGTGTTAATTTTCGCTTTTTCAACATTGTTTACCTACTCTTTTTACGGATTGAGCTGTTTAAGCTTTTTAACCAATACTAAAATTGGAAAGAATTACAACTACATTTATATTTTTACAATTGCAGTTGCCTCTATCATCAAATTAGACTTTGTAATTAACTTAATTGATAGCGCCTATGCTTTGATGGCAATTCCAACAGTAATTTCAACACTAATCTTAGCTCCTAAAGTTAAAAAAGAAGCTAAAAAGTATTTTCAGAAGTTAAAAGCGAATGCTTTTTAACACGTTTAAGCTCTTCAATTATCTTAGAAGATAAAGAATCTATTTTTTTAGATGTCTCTTTTATATATTCTTGATGTTTTGTTGAATCCTTTACAATATCTAACGTTGTTTTAGTCGAATTGATATACCAATCTTTCCATGCTGAAATAATTGATAATTGAGTTGATAAAGAATCTCCTTTTTTTAATGCTATTTCACTTTGTCTTTGCTCTTCTTGAAGCCTTGATATAGCTGATTTCTCAATATTTAACAATATTGATTTAGCTGTAGTATTATTTGCATTTAATAAAGTATAAGCAGAAGCTAATGAAGCTACCCCAACGTTTTTAAGCGTTTTTTGGGACACTTTATCTATTCGATCATTGTCAGTGTGATAAAATTGGTCGGTAAAATGCCAGAATAGAACGCTAGGAATATTTCTCTTTAAAAAAGGCACATGGTCACTACCACCTTCAAACGGATTTGTATTAACTACCCAATTCGTTCTTTTCCCTTGCTCCTTGAATTTATCGATTAAAAAATCATTTAAATAATGAGGTTTCATTTCTTCTAACTTCATTTTTCTTCCACCCCATTCGGTATGTTTATCATTACCTCTTGTCCAAATTGCACTAGGATCAGGCATTTTTTCAATTAAAAAAGTACCTCCTGTTTTTTTAGTGTCTTCCCCTACCATGTCTAGAGAAATTCCCCACTTAATATCTTTTGCTCTTATTGTATCTTCTTTTACATACCTGTTTGTTGAAATAATTTCATCTCCCCATAAAAAGGTTAAGGTTCTATTGGGTACAAATCTGTTATTTTTGATAAGTTCAGCTGTAAGTGTGGCCATTTCTAAAGCAACTCCAACACCTGTAGCATTGTCATTTGCACCAGGTTCTTGTATATGAGCACTAAGAACCAAACGTTCTTTAGGTTCCTTATTCCCTTTTATATCTGCAATAATTGTTAATTCTTCTGATGGATAAATGTTGGTTTCAATAGTTACTTTTAAGGATACTTTTCCTTTTGAGAGTTCTGCTTTTAATTTTTCTTTAGCCTTGTAAGACATCGCAATTGCCCAAGATTTTACTTTTTCATTTAACGGGATAGTTCTAAATTGAATAGAAGTGGTGTTTTTTTGAGGTTGTAAATATTTTGGATTACTATAGGTAATTAGTCCCAAAGCACCTCCTTTTACAATAGCTTGGTTAAAGATTTTATGAGGACTTGTTTCAGCAAAAACAATCTTTCCTTTAACGTCTAACTCTTTTAGCTTTTTTAAGTCTTTAATGTAAACGACCTCTGCATTAACTCCTTCTTTTGGTGTACTGTAAGAGTTTAAAGCAATCACATTCCTATTTGTGCTATGTTGTAATAGAGGAATATCTTCTCCAACTATTTTTACAGAAGCATCCACAGATTCCCAAGTAGGTTTTTTTAAAGGTCTTTTTTCTATTCTGTAGGTTAGCACATCATTAATCGCAGCGCTATCTTCCTTAACAAATCCTGACTTTTCTAATTCTTTAGCAATTTTATACACACTTTTATTAAAACCAGTATTACCAACAACACGCCAATATTTCTCTACAAAAGAAGTTGTTTCATAAGCCAAATCGCCAGTAAATTCTTCGTTTAAAACATCAAAATAGTTAGAAGAGTTTAAAACAGGTGCTGTTGGTTCATTCTTACAACTTATAAGTAATAAAGTGATAGGTAATAGATAGAGTTTTTTTAGCATAACGGGATTTTGTGGCTTTAAAAGTACACTTTTTGTATATAGTTTTACTCTCTCTCTATCGGATAATCTTCATAAAAATCTTCAAAGGTATTAGCACTAATAAAAAAATAGTGACAAACAATACCAAAAACATAACCGTGCACCTCATAACTATCAAATTACCCTATAATTTACGAAAAAATCAATAAAGCCCTTACTACTTTATAAAAAGTAACCTAAGGTTTTTAATACTACTGTGGAGCATTTATTTGAGATAGAAGAAGTAGACTAATTCTCTAGAAAATCCTTAACGTTTTTTTAGCGCCTCTCCTTCAAAAAATAGGCCTTCAAAACCAGTTTTTATAAAATTTCTAATGTTTTGATGATCTGTTCCTTCAGGGTTTTTTAAAACATCTTCAAAATAATACTGTCCAAAACAAGCCAAGGTTTCTTCTTTACTAAACTTCTGCTGTATCGCGAAAGAAAACACTTTACATGAACCTTGATTTTTTTTAGCTTCATTGTATAAATCTCCATTTTTAAAGGCAGTAGGTGTAAAATTATATAAATTTTCAATCACCGAAATAGTGTCAGAAAACTCAACTTTTTTTGGTGTATTTCGTATGGTTTGTTTAAATACGTCTAATGTCATTTGAAAAAGGTTTTACACTGCAAAACAAATGATTTAAAGTCATAAAAACTAAGTCGTAGTAATTTTTTACAAACTAACATTTATAGTTAAATTTGCACAGCTAAAATTTCAAGAAATGTACAGAACGCATACTTGTGGTGAATTAAGAGCATCGCACATCAATACTGAAGTAACCCTTTCTGGTTGGGTACAAAAATCACGTGACAAAGGTTTTATGATTTGGGTAGATTTACGTGATCGTTACGGAATTACACAGTTAATTTTCGACGAAGAGCGTACTTCTAAAGAGTTAATGGAAAAAGCCAAAACTTTAGGACGTGAGTTTGTTGTACAAGTAACTGGAAAAGTTATTGAGCGTCAATCTAAAAATGCCAATATTCCAACAGGTGATGTAGAAGTTTTAGTATCGAACTTAGAAATTTTAAACGAAGCTAAGTTACCACCTTTTACGATTGAAGATGAAACGGATGGTGGTGAAGATTTACGTATGAAATATCGTTATTTAGATATTCGTCGTAATCCAGTAAAAAACAGCTTAGTTTTCCGTCATAAAGTATCAATGGAAGTTCGCAAATATTTATCTGATAAAGGATTTATAGATGTTGAAACTCCTTATTTAATTAAATCTACTCCAGAAGGAGCGCGTGATTTCTTAGTGCCATCACGTATGAATGCTGGTCAGTTTTATGCCTTACCACAATCGCCTCAAACCTTTAAACAATTGTTAATGGTAGGTGGAATGGATAAATACTTCCAGATTGTAAAGTGTTTTAGAGATGAAGATTTACGTGCCGACCGTCAACCAGAATTCACACAAATAGACTGTGAAATGGCGTTTGTTGAGCAAGAAGATATTTTAGAGATTTTTGAAGGAATGACACGTCATTTATTGAAAGAAATCAACGACGTTGACGTAGAGAGATTCCCAAGAATTACGTTTGATGAAGCAATGTGTAAATACGGAAATGACAAACCAGACATCCGTTTTGGAATGGAGTTTGGTGAGTTAAATGAGGTTGCACAACACAAAGACTTTAAAGTATTCAATTCAGCAGAATTAGTAGTAGGTATTGCTGTTCCAGGAGGAGCTTCATACACTCGTAAAGAAATAGATAAGTTAATCGATTGGGTAAAGCGTCCGCAAGTAGGAGCTTTAGGAATGGTATATGTAAAGTGTAACGAAGACGGAAGCTTTAAATCTTCAGTAGATAAATTCTACGACCAAGAAGATTTAGCAAAATGGGCTGAAGCTACTGGAGCGAAGGCTGGGGATTTAATTTGTGTGCTTTCAGGAAATACTAACAAAGTTCGCGCACAATTGAGTGCTTTACGTATGGAAATGGCAGAGCGTTTAGGTTTACGTAAACCTGATGAGTTTGCACCATTATGGGTTATCGATTTCCCATTACTAGAATTAGATGAAGAAACAGGGCATTACCACGCAATGCACCACCCATTTACTTCTCCAAAACTAGGTCAGTTAGCATTATTAGATACTGATCCAGGAGCTGTAAAAGCAAACGCTTATGATTTAGTGTTAAACGGAAACGAAATTGGTGGAGGATCTATTAGAATTCACGATAAAGAGACTCAGGCAATCATGTTTAAGCATTTAGGGTTTACCGAAGAAGAAGCAAAAGCGCAATTCGGGTTCTTAATGGATGCTTTTGAATACGGAGCGCCACCTCACGGAGGTTTAGCTTTTGGATTGGATAGATTGGTAGCTATTTTAGGAGGTCAAGAAACCATTCGAGATTTTATTGCCTTCCCTAAAAACAATTCAGGACGTGATGTAATGATTGATGCACCTGCAACTATAGATGATGAACAACTACGAGAACTAAGCATCAAACTAGATGTAAAAGAATAAAGATAGAAACCCTGCAAAATTTGCAGGTTTTTTTATTACCTTTAATGTACGTCATGAGAAAGGTTAAACTTCACGAAAACAAATCAATAAGATATCATGAAGCAATCTGTTTCTAAAAAGTTAAATGAATTAGAATCAACTGCTATTTGTGGTAACGACATTAGCTCTTCTGTTTTGTATGTATCGGCATTAGCTATTGCCTTTGCTGGTCAGTATGCATGGATAACTCTTTTAATAGTATCTGTAGTCCTATTTTTATTTAGGAAAATATATGGCGAAGTAGTTGGTGCAATTCCTTTAAATGGTGGCACTTACAACGCTTTACTTAATACTACAAGTAAGTTAATGGCTTCTTTTGCTGCAACCCTTACCATACTTTCTTATATGGCAACTGCAGTAATTTCTGCCAATGAAGCAATTCATTACTTACACCATCTAATTCCTTCAATGCCTATAATTATAACCACTATTGGGCTTTTATTATTTTTTGCTTTATTAACTATTGGTGGCATAACAGAATCAGCTAAAGTTGCTGTTGGGATTTTTTTATTTCATTTACTATCGTTACTTGTACTTGCTTTTTTTATTCTCTTTTATTTGTCTCAAAACGGAATTGATATACTTTTTAACAACTGGAATCATCAATCCGAAAACAGTATTTGGTATGCTGTTTTTTTTGGTTTTGCCGCTTCGATGTTAGGAGTTTCTGGTTTCGAAAGTTCTGCAAATTTTGTTGAAGAACAACAAAAAGGAGTGTTTCCAAAAACATTAAAAAACATGTGGGTAATTGTAAGTGTCATTAATCCTTTGATGGCTGTATTTGCTTTATCTCTTTTCGCTATCCCTGTTTTACAGAGCTCAGACTATCAAAACACCTTGTTAGTTCAGATGGGAGATTTTGTTGGTGGTGAATGGGTTGCTGCAATTATTGCTATAGATGCTTTTTTAGTATTAAGCGGAGCTGTTTTAACAAGCTTTGTAGGTGTTACTGGTTTGTTAGAACGTATGACTTTAGACCGAATTATGCCGCAATTCTTTTTAAAAAAGAATAAAAGAGGGAGTTCTTACCGAATTATTATTTTATTTTTTATTCTAGCTGTTTCTGTATTACTAATAACGAATGGAAATGTTGCCTTATTAGCTGGTGTGTATACTATTTCTTTTTTATCGGTAATGGCATTATTTGCTATAGGAAATATCTTATTAAAAATAAGGAGAAATCAATTGCCTAGGCCTGAAAAAGCAACTTGGGCTTCTGTTCTGTTAGCCATAGTTGCTGTATTATGCGCTTTAATAGGTAATATTTTAATGGAACCTAAAGATGGTTTACCTAGCAACACGTCTGTATTTTTAAATTATTTTATCCCTACTATAATTTTTATCATAATTATGCTAAACCGTACTGTTTTATTAAAATTAGTGCTACAAATAATTTATGCTATTTTTAATCCTCTAAGGCGACTGGTTTCAAGTACGGATAAAAAAATTACCCAAACCATTAATAAAATAAACGATCAAGAATTTGTCTTTTTTACAAAAGGAGATAATATTGCTACTCTCAATAAGGTTATGTTATACATTATTAAAAATGAGCATACAAAAAAGATAAGAATTGTATTAGCTCTTGACAAAGGGGATACAATTCCTGAAAACCTACCTAATGAGATCACTTTTCTAGATAGAGAATATCCCAAGATTAAAGTAAACTTTCAAGTTATTCAGGGGAAGTTTAGCCCCGAGCTAATTAAAGAGTTATCTAAAAAGTGGAGAATTCCTATTAATTTTATGTTTATAGGTGCTCCAAGCGATAAGTTTCCTTACAAGGTTGAAGAGTTAGGCGGAGTTCGATTAATTGTATAATTAAATTTTTATTTAATAAATCAAAAAGAGGATAGTATCTTTAAATATTCTTAACTAGCTTTTCAAAAATTAACTAAGGATCTAGAAAACAATGCCATCATCTAAGGAAGCTTATAAAAAAATATTAATCTGGAGATACAAACATATCTCTGAACGACAGTTTGTATATGTTTTAAGTGTTTTAGTAGGTTTTTTGGCAGGTATTGGTACCTTAATTCTTAAAAACCTTACTTTTTACTTTCATCGTATTTTAGAAGACGGACTTATTAAAGACTATCATCATTCTTTATACTTCATCTTCCCTATTTTAGGATTATTCTTAGTCTATTACATTAAAAAATACCTCATCAAAAAAGATATTGGTCATGGTGTTTCTACCACCCTACAATCTATTTCTAAAAAAAATGGAATTATAGAGCGTTATAAGATTTATGCTTCTTTAATTACAGCTCCCATAACTGTTGGTTTTGGAGGTTCAGTAGGGTTACAAGGTCCAGCTGTTAGTACAGGTGCCGCCTTAGGTTCTGGGGTTGCGCAATTATTTCATATGAATATGAGAACTCGTATGTTATTAATTGGTTGTGCTACCGCCGGCGCGATGTCGTCAATGTTCAAAGCCCCCATTGCCGCTATTATTTTTGCAGTGGAAATTTTTAGCTTAGACCTTGCTTTTGCATCCTTAGTTCCGTTATTATTAGCATCCGTTTCTGCGGTAATTACTTCGTATTTTTTTTTAGGAAAAGATGTATTATTTAGTGTACAACTACAAGATGCTTTTGAAATTAACGACCTTATTTTTTACATTGCTTTGGCTATTTTTACAGGGTTCTCTTCTGTATATTTTTCTAAAATATATTTTAGAATCATTAATTTCTTCAAAAAATATAATCCTTTTAAGCGACTAATTTTTGGTGGAATTGCCATTGGTATAATGCTCTTTCTAATTCCGCCGCTATTTGGTGAAGGATACGGAATTATCAATAACTTATTATCTGAGAATGCTAGTGCTGCTCTTAAAAGCATTCATTATAACATTGATTTTGATAATGTTTGGATGGTTATTATTTTTCTGTTAATCATTGGAGTTTTTAAAGTAATTGCCATGACTACTACTTTTGCTGCTGGTGGAGTTGGTGGTATTTTTATTCCTACACTCGTTATGGGAAGTTCCTTAGGAAATGTTACGGCTAAAATTATCAACCAATTCGGATTTGATGTCTCAGAAACTAATTTTACGTTGATTGGTATGACAGGCCTAATGGCTGGTGTTTTACACGCTCCGCTAACCGCAATTTTCTTAATTGCCGAAATTACTGGAGGATATGATCTGTTTGTTCCTCTGATGCTTGTTTCTGCGGTTTCTTATGCCATCACTAAATACTTTGTATCTAATTCCATTTACACTATAGAACTAGCTGAACGTGGGGAACTTATTACACACAACAAAGACAAAAATGTAATGATGATGATGAAGGTTAGTAAAATTATCGAAAAGAACTTTATTAAAATTCACCCTGATATGACTTTGGGGGAAATGCTAAAACAAGCTGTTTCTAAATCGAAACGAAATATTTTTCCTGTAGTTGATAGTGATAATAAATTTAGAGGAATTGTTCTGTTGGATGATATTCGTCCTATGATGTTCAATCAAGAATTATATGAAACGACTACCGTTAAAGACATTATGAAAATACCTCCTGCCATTATTTTTTATGATGATGGTACAGAAAAAGTAATGCAAAAATTTAAAGAAAGTGGCGCATGGAATTTACCTGTTGTAAAAAACGGAGTGTATGTTGGTTTTATTTCTAAATCTAAATTACTGTCAGTGTATAGAAACAAACTAATTGAGGTTACTGTTTAGCTTAAAACAATTCTATACTCTCAACTCACATTTTGATGTAAAGAAATAACTTCCTTCTTCAGATTTTTGGGGTACTCTATTATCTACACACATATAACGTAACTCACAATCTTTACATTCATTTATTGCATCTTTATTAACTCTCCAGTACTTTTGAAATTGTTCTGAATCTGTAATCTTTTCCAAGTCTTCAAAAGTTACACTTGTTATATTTCCGAATACCTCTTCTGTTTCTGGAGCGTTGAGCAAATTCCCCTCCTTATTTATAAAAATCTTTTTATTAAAGTAAGCATTGTACTTTTGAGACTCTGTAAACAAAGAAATATTTACCGTGAAAAAACATTCCTTTCTATTTACAAATTTGTTAGGTGACGTTATAATAATTTTTGAAAACGTTGTTTTTAACTGTGCTTCACTTAGCAGAAAAATAGTTTCTATCCGTTTGTTTTCAGCTACAAGTTGTTCATAATCAACAATTCTTTCATCTTTATTATATTTTGCTTCAAAAACAACAGAAAAAATAGAAGAAGTAGTTAATTTTCCCACAATATCTTTTATAACATTATAAGATTTAGGAATACATATTTTAATATACAAATATTCACAGCCTAATGCTGTAAGGCATTTTAATATTTCATCAAAAAAAGGATATGTTATTTCACTTATTTCAATAATTGCATTTGATATTTTAGCTGGGGACGCCCAATTCATATTCAATTTAGGAAATAACGCTAGTTCATCTTTATCTATTAAAAACGTAAGTTCTTTAGCTATCAAAAACTGAAAGTACTCTTCTACGACTTGCCTATTTTCTTTACCACACAATTCAAATATTTCCGAAATAGTATGTTTTTCAAACAACTGAATGAAGTTATACAAATCGTTTGGAATATTAAACATTTGTTTTCTTTGTAAATCATAAATAGCTGATTTATCTCTCCCTGAAACAGGAATACAATTAGAAAACATTCTTACGTATTTATCACTGTTATTCATTTATAGGATATTGTATCGTTATTGGCTTGTAAAAACTTCTTTTTAAAGCGTACCTATCATGGTACTTATCTATTGATATTCTATTATGAATCAACGACATTGAACTATTGCTGATAGGTTTTATTTCTGACAAATAGATTATTGCGGGTAATTTCTTTTTATACTCTTCTTTCGTTTTATCTAATAACTGCTGAGCTTCTTTTTGAGGTATCATAATTTTTAAGTTTGTGTGCTATTTTTTCTTCTAAATAATAATTACAAGGATAAGAAACCATACCAAATTGCCCAATGGGGTTTACCTCCAAGAAAACATACTGCTTACAGGGTGTATAAATTAAATCGAAAGAACAACTAGCTAAATTGAGCTTTTCTGCTAACGTTTTTAATTTTGTTTCTATGTCTAAAGGTAGGTTAAACGGAATTGTTCTATTTGGTTTTTGATTGTTATAACATCTAAAATCTGTTTTAGTTTGTTCATCTAACTGAGAAAAAATTGCCATTGAATAAAACTCACCGTCCAAAAAATAACTACGTATTTCTAGTGTTTTTTTAATATTTTCTTGAAACAAACTAATTCCAAAAGAGTCATCAAATAAACTTGCTTTTTCTGCAGTTATTGATGTTGTGTACGTGGGAAACCAATAAGTATCTCCATACAAACTAATAGGGTCATTAATAGGCTTTGTAATTAACAATTTATCTTCTTCTAAAACACTTTTTTGGTTTGTAATTGTGGTTTTAGGGATGCACAATCCTAATTGTTTTGCTATTGTTAATACAATAAGTTTATTAACTTTTTTAAAGTTATAATTATTTATAGAAGGCTTTTGACTCAGTAAAAAATGTAAATACTCAAATAAATCTTTTTTTTCTTCATTGTAAAACTCCGTTATTTTGTCTCCAATAAAATCTTTCATCTCAATGCAATCATACAGCGTAAAGTTTCCTCTTCGATACCAAACTGAGGTAACTTCATTAAAGTTTACAGTTACATCTTTAGTAGTAATAAAAACCTCAGAGGTGTTTATATTTACTGTTATACTATTTATAAACTCATTATTGTTAAGTAATATAAAATCTTCTTTTAAGTAGTAAAGCCATCTTATTATATCAATGGTACTTTCATCTTGTTCTATAGATAATATTAATATCATACTTCAACTATGTTAACCCATTCTGTCAAAATAGAATTAGCAGAATGGGTTATTTAAGGGCTAATTAATCTTTATAACCATCAGTTCCCATATTCATACCATCTACATAGGTTCCGATATTAAAACTTCCTACGTAGTCTGCCTCTCTTTCTTCTCTCCAATAAACCCCATGTCCATAATAAAGACCTCCTTTAGTTGTGTCCATCTCATTTTGAGACAATTCAAACTCTTTTAATGATTTCATTTTTGAATTCATAATTAACTATTTATTTGGTTACCTACTCTGTTTACTATAGGATTTTCGGCTTACTCCTTTCTATGTCAATTAGATGTGTTTTTTTGCTCCTTTTTTTAGTAAATTTAAAAGGGTGTTCAGATCAATTTTTTCAAACAGGATGAATACAAATATTAAGTTTTTAGTAAGGCAAAGTTGAAGTACAAGGGAACTATTTATAAAATAAGGAGGTATAATTTAAAAATTATACCTCCTTAAAGAGACTGATTCACAGTCACAAAATTATTTTTGTTAGTAATATTACTAAAGCCTAGTATTTTTTCAAACACTGGCTTATTAAGTCATTTGAATTTTCATTAGTAAGTTACATATAAGGTAATTATTTAGATAAGAAAGCAAGCATTTTATCTGGAAAATCGGTAAAACCACCATCAACATTTGCTTCAAAAAACAGTACTTGCATCATTTCTTCAAAAGAAGAGAATTCATCCAATTGATCTGCTCTAAAAGTATATGGATGCACTTGTAACCCTAGTTTGTGAGCATCTTTAACTAGTGTTGTAAACTGCCACTTCTCTCCTACTTTTTTATCTAAAATTTGCGTGTACCAAGGCCCCAACCCGTCTGCATACGATGCGAAATGTGCTAATTCTTTGGTTTCCTCAGGGAACTCAATTAATTGTACTAAAAACAAGTCAGATTTTAATCCTTTTCGAACTCTTTCCAATTCTTTCGCATCAAAACATTGAAACATACATTTATCGTTCTTTGTTTTGTAGCCATAGCTTGAAAGGATATCCAACGAAATTTTAGCAATATCTTTTCCATATTTATGATGAAATGCTGGGTTTTTAATTTCTGGATAAATTCCGATATTTTTTCCTGTGGAAGCATCTAATCCTTGAATTAGCTCTATTTCCTTTTGTAAAGAGTGTAATTTAAAATTGCCTCTTCCCTTCGGAAATCGATTCGGGTACACTTGTTCTCCTGTTTTCGGATTAAAACGTTCTGTTACATTTAGTTTTTGTAGTTCTTCAAACGTAAAATCAATTACATAAAAACGTTTGTCTTTCCGTTTTCTTTCTGGAAATTTTTCAGCCACATCAGTAACATCATCCAAATAAATATCATGAATCACTACAGGAACATCATCTTTACTTAATACTAGATCTTGTTCTATATAATCAGGATTCATTGCATACGCCATGGCTTTAGCTTCCATCGTGTGTTCTGGTAAGTATCCTGAGGCTCCTCTGTGAGCGATTACAATTTTCTTTTTCATATTGGTCAGTTTAGTTTGTGGCTTGCATCCGAAGAAAAGAATCAAGAAAAACAGCGCATAAATTTGTTTCATTCTTTACAGGTATACTTGAGCGGTTAAAACTAGCATTGTAAAAATTGTTAAGATAATTACTAACGGAATTACAAACTTTAACCATTTATCATATCCTACTTTCACAATGGCTAAAGATGCTAAAATTAAGCCTGTTGGATTGATAAAAGCAAACAACCCCATACCATATTGATACGTATTTACAATTACTTCTCTACCTACTCCAACAGTATCTGCCAACGGAGACATGATGGGCATTGTTAATACTGCCATTCCTGATGAACTTGGAATAAAAAATGATAGTCCTGAATAAATGAATAACATTACATTGGCAAAAATTCCTTTAGGCATTCCTGTAGTAAACTCGCTTGCGTGTTGCAAAATCGTGTCACTTATCAATCCTTGTTCCATTAATACGGAAACCCCTCGTGCAATACCGATAATAAAAGCAACTCCTAATAAATCTCCTGCTCCTTTAATAAACGTGTTTACAAAGTTTTCTTCTTTCATCTTAGCTAAAAAACCTATTAAAATAGCACCTATTAAAAACACCACAGTCATTTCTTCAAACCACCATCCTAAACGAGATACTCCATAAATCATAATTACAAAACACATGGTAAAAATGGTTAGTATAATTCGTAGTCTACCTGTTAAGCTATGTGTACTTGATGTTGAACTGCCAAAAAGACTTTCAATCATTTCTTTTTGATCGTAAATAATGGATTTTGTTGGGTCTTTTTGAACTTTGTTTGCATAACGTAAAATATAAATTACACAAATAATAATTCCTCCAATTAGCATTAACAACCTCCCTGTAAAACCAGTAGTCCAATTAATTCCTGCTGCGTCTGAAGCAATAATAACACTAAACGGATTCACCGTTGAACACATTGTACCTATAGATGACCCAATATACACACAAGCTAAAGCTACTATAGCATCGTATTTTGCTGCTAAAAATATGGGGATTAGTATTGGATAAAAGGCGATGGTTTCTTCTGCCAACCCAAAAGTTGTACCTCCCACAGCTATTAAGGTCGTTACCACAAATATAAGCCAGTACTCTTTTCCTTTCAATGTTTTTGCTAACCAAGCTATTCCAGCATCAAAAGCACCTGTGAAATTCATTATTCCTATAATTCCTCCTAAAATAAGGACAAATAAAATAATATCTGACGATTGAATGATTCCTTTTATTGGCGATTTAAAAAAGTCTAAAAAACCCTGTGGTTTTGGGTCTAGCTGAGTATACGTTCCTGGTACACTGATTGGTTTTGCAATATCACCATTGGTAAACTTTTCTAATGGAATTTTAATTCCTAAGCCTTCTAATGTTTCTTGACTTGCTTTTATTGTTTTCTCTTCCTCTAAGTGTGAATACGTAAATGAATTATTGTTTTTCTGATACTGTAGCGTATCAAACTTACCTGCTGGTACAAACCATGTTAGAATAGCCACCAACCCTGCAATTAATAATAAAATAGTATGCGGAGTTGGAAATTTAATGTTTTTCAAAATGTAAAATTATTTTTTGTTAAAAGTAACAAAAACTTGCTGTTTTAGTATTTAAAGAAGTTTAAAGTTCCTTCAAAAAAATTATCTTTACATCGTATTTAAAAAATTAATTATGGAAAACTCATTTGAACCAAAAGTGCTTGTTGCACAAGTCTCAGAAACTGACAGAATTGCTTTTTACAAGAAAACCTATGCACATGTTGCTGGTGGTGTATTATTGTTTGTTTTTTTTGAATATTTATTTTTACAAAGTGCTACGATTGTTGAATTTGCCTTATCAATGACCCAAGGTTATAAATGGTTATTGTTACTGGGTGGTTTTATGTTAATTACAAACTATGCAGAAAGTACTGCCTTAAAAACTTCTGACAAAAACTTACAATACTTAGCATATTCAGGGTATATCTTTGCTGAAGCATTTATTTTTATCCCTTTAATTTACATTGCTATTTCTTATACCAATAATTTTGATGTTATAAAACAAGCCGGAATTGTTACGTTATCATTGTTTGTTGGAATTTCATCAATCGTTTTTATTACTAAAAAGGATTTTTCTTTTATTAGAGCTGGACTATCTGTTGGATTCTTTATCGCTATCGGATTAATAGTAGCTGGTGCTTTATTCGGATTTAATTTAGGTTTATGGTTTTCTGTTGGAATGTGTGTGTTAGCAGCTGGTTCTATTTTATATCAAACATCTAACTTAGTTAACAAATTCTCTACAGATGATTACATTCCTGCAGCATTAGGTTTGTTTGCTTCTTTAATGTTATTATTCTGGTATGTATTACAAATATTTATGTCGAGAGATTAGTAAAAAAACTATTATAAACTAAAAAAGCCTCCAAATGGAGGCTTTTTTATATTCTTTTGCTAAATTCTTTTAACTTAACATCATTTGCGCTTTCTTAACTGCGTTTACCAATACATCTACTTCTTCTTTCGTATTATAAAAAGAAAAAGAAGCTCTCACTGTTCCTGGAATACAATAAAAATCCATAATAGGTTGTGCACAATGGTGACCTGTACGAACCGCTACTCCTAGTTTATCTAAAATTGCTCCAACATCATACGGATGGATTCCTTCTAAATTAAAAGATATTACTGATGTTTTATTTGACGTTCCGTAGATTTTCAACCCTTCTATTTTTTCTAACTCTTGCGTTGCATACGATAACAGTTCGTTTTCTTGTTTTTCTATATTAGAAAAACCAACTGAGTTCATATAATCTACAGCAACACCAAAAGCAATACCTCCACAAATATTTGGTGTTCCTGCTTCAAATTTATGGGGCAACCCAGCATAGGTTGTTTTTTCAAAAGTTACGGTTTCAATCATTTCTCCTCCTCCTTGATATGGCGGCAACAATTTCAGTAATTCTTCTTTACCATACAACATTCCAACACCTGTTGGTCCGCACATTTTATGAGCAGAAGCCACATAAAAATCAGCATCTAACGCCTGTACATCTGGTTTTATATGCGGTACTGCTTGTGCGCCATCAATCAACACATAAGCACCAAACTTATGTGCAGCATGAATAATTTCTTTTATAGGGTTAATTGTTCCCAATGCATTCGATACGTGGTTACAAAAAACTAATTTTGTTTTTGGATTCAATAATTCGTGGTATATATCCATGCGTAAAGAACCATCTTCATCCATCGGAATTACCTTTAAAATAGCTCCTGTTTTTTCGCATAACATTTGCCAAGGCACAATGTTAGAATGGTGTTCTAAGGCAGAAACAATTATTTCATCTCCTTCTTTTAAAATAGATGCAAAACCAGATGCCACAATATTAACTCCATGTGTTGTACCTGAAGTTAAAATGATTTCATACGGATGCTTTGCGTTGAAATGTTTTTGAATCTTAATTCTTGCTTCTTCATACTTATCAGTAGCTTCCTGACTTAATGTATGTACACCTCTATGAATATTTGCATTGTAATTAGAGTAATAATCTACAATAGTGTCAATTACTACCTGTGGTGTTTGTGAAGTTGCTCCGTTATCTAAATACACTAATTTTTTTCCATGTACTTCTCTCTTTAAAATAGGAAAATCAGCGCGAATTTTATCTATACTAAACATATAAAATATCAAATTTAGTACAAAGGTAGGGCTTGCGTTTTAAATACAAACATCAAACAATTAAATTCTTACATTTGCTAGAAACCCATTCCATGAAAAATTTAAAAAGAATTCTTTTACTCGTTTTAATTGCTTTAACAATTGCTGTTTTTTACAACTATCCGAAGTTAAATATTTTGGCAGGATACTCCGCTAAAAATACCGCTTCATCAGTATTTCTAGCAGAAAGAAGTTTAGCTTTTACCGATGCAAATGACAACAATTTTTCTCCTATAAATATTACTTCTGATGAAATTAATACAGAAGAAAAATCAGCTACAGGTTCAGTATATGGATTACTAAAAAGAAAAGCTGTGTACAGAGAAGGTATTGGTGCTGTGTTGGTTACTGATGATTTTGATGTTACCAAACCTCAGCTTACTCCAAAACGTTCAAAACCTGATAATAGCACGCCTTTCCCTTACGGAAACACAGATCATAAAGACACTATTTTCGCTAACATTGATTATACAAAACTAAACGAAACTATTGATACTATTTTTAATGATAGAAATCAAACACGCTCGGTAGTAGTGGTATATAAAGACAAAATTATTTTTGAAAAATATGACACTGGTTTTACCAAAGAATCGAAGCAGTTAGGTTGGTCTATGACCAAAAGCATTACAGGTACTTTGTTTGGAATTTTAAAATGTCAAGGAAAAATTGATGTTCAAGAAAACAACTTATTTCCTGAGTGGGAAAACGACAATCGTAAAAACATTATGATTCATAATTTACTACAAATGAATTCTGGTTTGGAATGGAATGAAGACTATAACACTATTTCAGACGTTACTAAAATGTTGTTTTTAGAAAAAGACATGACCAAGGTACAAGTAAACAAACCATTGGTAGGAAAACCAAACAAAACCTGGAATTACTCTTCTGGAACTACCAATTTATTATCGGGTATTTTACGAACAAAATTCAACACACACCAAGAGTATCTTGATTTTTGGTATAGTGGTTTGATTGATAAAATAGGCATGAACTCAATGATTGTTGAAACGGATATGAGCAACCACTTTGTAGGCTCTTCATACGCTTGGGCAACGGCAAGAGATTGGGCTAAACTTGGTTTGTTATACTTACATAACGGAGAGTGGAACGGAGAACATTTGTTTGATAAAGACTGGGTAAACTATGCTACAACGCCTACTCCTACTTCAAATGGTTGGTATGGGGCACAAATTTGGTTAAATGCTGGTGGTAGATATCCTGATGCTCCAAAAAATATGTTTTCTTTTAACGGATATAAAGGTCAAAATGTGTTTATTTTGCCTAGTCAAGATTTGGTAGTTGTTCGTACAGGACTTACCAAAAACGCAGACGTAAACACCTTGTTAAAAGGAATTATAAATTCTATTAAAAAATAAACCATGAATCCATTTTATTATGTGCTTTCTATAAACGGATTGCTTTTTTTATTCAGTATTGTTTTTCATTTTTTTCCACCTAAAAAAATCAATGCTATTTATGGGTATCGTACTAATAAAACTATGAAAAATGATACTATTTGGCAATTTGCTAATGCTTTTTTCACAAAAGAGTTTATGAAGTATTCAGCAATTTCTTTGGTTGCAGCGTTGGTTTTAGCCTTTATATCAAAAGAATTAACATGGCAACCTATGGCAATTATGTTATTATCGTTAGCCGTATCGGTTGTTAAAACCGAACAAGAAATAAACAAGAACTTTGATGGGGATGGAAATAGGAGGTAAAACTCATCAAGACGTTTTAACCAAAAGACCTTGATGTTTTTGTAAAAACATCAAGGTCTTTTTTTCAACTCATACGTGTCTTTTTTATTGACCGTCTTAATTGATTATTTTTTATACTCTTCTTTAAGGAGTGTAATATCATCAATAATTTTCTGCATATTTTCTTTTTTAGTTCCATCATACGAACCTCTTATGCGTCCTTCTTTATCAATTAACACAAAATTCTCTGTGTGAACCCAATCGCTTTCTCCGCCATCTCCTTCATCCAATACAGCAAAATAGTGCTTACGTGCTAAATTGTAAATATGTTTCTTTTCTCCTGTAGTTACATTCCATTTTCCATCAATCACCCCTTTTTCAGTTGCATACTTTCGTAATTGTGGTACGCTATCCATTACTGGAGTTACAGAATGTGACAAAAACATAATATCATCATCTTTTTTATAATGTTCTTGTAACTCACTCATATTATACGCCATGGCAATACATATAGTTTGACAACGGGTAAAAAAGAAATCGGCTATATAAATCTTTCCTTTATAGTCAGCATTCGTAATGGTATCTCCATTCTGGTTAATTAAGCTAAACTCACCTACTCTATGGTTTTTTGTTCTGTTTCTTACAGAACTATCCACCAATTTAGGGTTAATATCAGCAGGGTTATAAATAGGCAGTTTGTTATCAACTTTTACCAAATGATAAAAAACAGGAACTCCAATAGCACAAAAAACTAAAATAAAAATTAAGGTGCTTTTTGATTTTTTAAAGAATTTAATATCCACAGTACTAAAATTTTCTACAAAAATACGACTAAAAACAGCGTTTATAAACCACTATCCTAAAAACTTTGTTAAAACCAAAGGCTAACTTACGTGCAAACTTTTACAACTGTTGTTAAAAACGTACATTTGTCAGATTTTAAATTTAGACGAACACCATTTATGGAGATTTTAATAAAAGCATCACAGTTTATTTTAAGCTTATCGCTCTTAATCGTTTTGCACGAATTAGGACACTTTATTCCCGCCAAATTATTCAAAACCCGAGTAGAAAAATTCTACCTGTTTTTCGATTATAAATTCTCTTTATTTAAAAAGAAAGTTGGAGAAACAGTTTACGGTATTGGTTGGATTCCGTTAGGAGGTTATGTAAAGATTGCTGGAATGATTGATGAGAGTATGGATACTGAACAAATGCAAAAGCCTGCGCAACCATGGGAATTCCGTTCTAAACCTGCATGGCAACGTTTAATTATTATGCTCGGTGGAGTTATTGTAAACTTTATTTTGGGATGGTTTATTTACGTATGTATCACAGCTTACTGGGGAGATAATTACGTAAAACCTGAAGGAGTGAAAAATGGTTTTGCTGTATCTGATTATTTTAAAGAATATGGATTTAAAACAGGAGACAAAGTTTTAAAAATAAATGGAGAAACACCAAAAAATGTCCTAGATGTTAATAAGCATCTTTTTTTAAGAGATGTAAAAAGTATTGATGTTCTTCGTGAAAACGGCACAACTCAAACTATAAATTTGCCCGAAAACATTGGAGAGATTATGTGGGAAAAAGGAGACATGACTCCTTTTACCGAGAGAAGGATAAAACCTGTAATCGGATTAGTTGCGCCAAATATGTTGGCTGATAGTTTGGGAATTCAAAATAATGATAAAATTCTTGCTGTTAACGGAAAAAATGTTGAGTACTGGGAAGAGTTTACTAAACTAATTCAATCTTCTTCTAATAAACTTTCTTTGTTGATTGAGAGAAATGGTGAACAGAAAGAAATACTTGTTAGTTTTAGTGAAGGTCAAGAAAAGAAAATAGGAGTTGCCCCAGAAGTTGATGAAGAGCTGTATAAAAACTCACTGGAAATTAATCATAAAAACTATTCATTTACTGAGGCTCTTTCTGTTGGTAGCTCAAAAGCTTACTGGACTTTAAAGGATTATATTACTCAATTTAAATATGTTTTCACTAAAAAAGGAGCAACGAGTATTGGAGGCTTCATCTCAATAGGAAAAATTTTCCCTGCTACTTGGAGCTGGCAAGCATTTTGGAGTATCACAGCATTCTTATCTATCATGTTAGGATTTATGAATTTACTACCAATTCCTGCTTTAGACGGTGGTCATGTGGTGTTTACTTTATGGGAAATGATTACAGGTAAAAAACCTGGTGATAAGTTCTTAGAATACGCTCAAATTACAGGTTTTATCTTATTAATAGCATTACTACTATTCGCAAACGGAAACGATATATTTAGGTTATTCAAATAACCTTGTAAACTATAACTAAAAAAGCATCGTACTCTAGTACGATGCTTTTTTAGTTATGCTATATTTTAACTTGGCTTCTACTTATTTAAGTTCTCTGCTGCACGACGTTCTAACTCAGCTTGAAACTCTTCCATGACAGGTTTCACAGTACTTTCAGGTATATCAGCTACCTTTATATACATTAACCCATCAATTGCGTTGTTAAACTTAGGATCTACATTAAACGCAACCAAACGTGCGTTTTGCTTCACATACTTTTTAATTAATACCGGAATACGTAATTCTCCTGGCTCCAATTCGTCTATAATCTTATCAAACTTTTGCATATCAGCCTCAGTAGCATCAAATACAAAGTCTTTATCGGCATCTTTTAATTTCACCTTAAATTCTTTCTTCGGACGAATATATTGTGCCACATACGGATCGTAATAATGTGACTTCATAAACTCAATCATCAACGATTTTGAAAATTCAGAAAACTGATTACTAATACTTACCCCACCCATTAAGTATTTATATTCTGGGTGACGCAATGTAACATGTACAATCCCTTTCCATAATAAGAAAAGAGGCATTGGTTTTTGTTGATATTCTTTAATAATAAAAGCACGTCCCATTTCAATGGTTTGTTCCATCATTGGGTACAACTCTGGTTCTATTCTAAATAAAGTTTGAATATAAAAGCCATTGACTCCGTGTTTCTTATAAATATCTTTTCCTAATCCCATTCTATAGGCACCTACCAACCTGTTTTGTTGGTCATCCCATAAAAATAAATGGTGGTAATATTTATCAAATCTGTCTAAATCAATAGTTTTATTCGTTCCTTCTCCTACTTCTCTAAACGTAATTTCACGTAATCTCCCTATTTCATGTAAAATATTTGGTATTTCTTTTGCGCTAGCAAAAAACACCTCATAGTTCTTGCTTTGTAGTAATCTACTTCCTTTTTCTCGTAAAGCGTCAACTTCTTTTACAAATAAATCTGGCGACTTTTGAGAGATAATTTTTTTGGCTTTCTTAGGAATCTTTAAATTATGTGTTGACAATATCTTTGGAGATGCTTTCTCATACGGATTCGCCAACATGTATGTTTTTCTACGTAAAAACTGGTAGAAATCTGGTATTTCAGGAAACGTATCTTGGTCTTTTACTGAAATTGGCTTTCCAATTCTTACTTTAATAATTCTATTTTTTTGAGATAATAACTCAGACGGAAGTTTTGCTGTTCTCAGCGTATCACTAATTTTAGATAGTGTGTAAAACAGTTGACTGTTTTTTGCGTGAAAATAAATAGGAATTACAGGTACTTTTGCTTTTTTTATCAAACGTACAGCTCCTTGCTCCCATTCTTTATCCACCATTAACTTCCCATCACGATACGTAGATACTTCTCCGGCAGGAAAAAGTCCTAAAGGCCTTCCTTCTTGTAAATGTAATAAGGCATTTTTTATTCCTGCAACACTTGACTGTGCGTCTTTATGGTTTTCAAAAGGGTTTACTGGCATTACATAGGGCTTTAAAGGCTCTATTCTATGTAATAAAAAATTTGCTATAATCTTATAATCTGCTCTGTGCTCTAATAAGAGTTTTAATAATAAAATACCATCTATCCCTCCTAGCGGATGGTTAGAAATTGTTATAAACGGTCCTTCTTTAGGAATACGCTTTAAATCTTCTTCTGGAATTTCAAACTCAATCTGAAACTCCTCTAACAAGCCATTTAAAAAAGGTAAATCTTTTTTATGCTTATGCTTATTATAAACTTCATTGGCGGTAGAAATTCGCAAAACTTTCATCAGCAACCAACCCGAAAACGTTCCGAAAACTCCAAATTTGTCGGTTCCTATTGCTTTTGCAACTTCTTTAGGTGTTACTAATCCCATACATAGTTATCAATTGACATAACTGCAAATATAATCGATTTTTTGCAAGCTTTACATGTTTTCTTGAATCACTAACTGTGCTGTTTCAGTATTTATTTGACGAATGATTGATTTTCCTCGTTTTCTTATCGTTTTTATTGCTTCATCATTAAAGTGACGAATTGTATATAAAGTGGCTCCTTTGTATGCTCTTATTTTATAAGCTCCTTTTAAATCGTTGTAAAAATCTTCAAACTTATTGTACTTATCCTCTATACAAACAGAAAAGCTAATCGCTGAGTTTTGAATTAGATTTACTTTTAAGTTATAATCGTGTAACTTCTTAAAAACATCGCTAATGTTATTTTCAACCATAAAAGAAAAATCCTTTGCTGAAATAGCTACTAAAATTTGATTCTTCTTTACGATAAAACACGGAACTTCTGGAGTTATTTTTTTTCCTCTTCCAACACATGTTCCAGATTTTGTAACATCTTCAAACGAACGTACATACAACGGAATATTTTTTTGTTCTAATGGTTGAATTGTTTTGGGGTGAATTACCGAAGCTCCATAAAACGCCATTTCAATAGCTTCTGTATACGAGATTTCTTGTAACAAAGCTGTTTCTGAAAACACTCTAGGGTCAGCATTTAGTACTCCTTGTACATCTTTCCAAATAGTAACACTATCAGCATCCAAACAATACGCAAAAATACCTGCCGTATAATCGGAACCTTCTCTTCCTAAGGTGGTTGTTTCTGTTCCAAACCCTCCTAAAAAACCTTGCGTAATATTTAGCTTAGATACATCTACTTTTTCTTGAATTTGCTGTTGGGTTAACTCCCAATCAATTTTTGCATCACGATAATCACCATCGGTTTTAATGTATTCTCTTACATCTAACCAATGATTCGCTACTTCTATTTCAATTAAATAAGCACTTACAATAGTGGTAGATAATAACTCTCCAAAACCAACCATTTGATCGTACACGTAGTTATAATCTTTAGAAGTGTTTCGAGCCATGAAACCACTCAATTCACCAAATAAATGATTTACTTTATTATATACTTCATGGTTTGTTCTGAACAAATCGTTCAACATATTTTGATGAAAGTTTTCTACAAACTTCAAAGAATCTTTAAGGTTTTCTTTTTTATAGAAATAATCGTTTACCACTTGCTCAAAAGCATTGGTCATTTTTCCCATGGCAGAAATTACTACTAGCGTATTTTCTGTACCTTCATGTTGCAACACTTTTGCTACATTTTTTACTCCATTCGCATCTTTTACCGATGCTCCTCCAAACTTAAATATT
Source organism: Tenacibaculum sp. 1_MG-2023 (assembly GCF_030547425.1). Classification (GTDB taxonomy): domain Bacteria; phylum Bacteroidota; class Bacteroidia; order Flavobacteriales; family Flavobacteriaceae; genus Polaribacter. Next base: position 171,973 of record NZ_JAUORH010000002.1, read on the forward strand.
CTCATTACAAAATTGTTGTAAGCTTTGTTCATTCATATGGCAAACTCTCCACTCATCGTATACAGTGGCTCCAGTACTTTTGTAAAAATCGACAGCTCCTGTATTCCAATCTAATACTTCCCAAGCTACTCTTTTACAATTATTTTTATGTGCGTGGTCCATAACAGCACTATACAAAGCTTTTCCTGCACCAATACCTCTTTTAGATTGAGTTACCATTAAATCTTCTAAATGAATTGCTTTCCCTTTCCATGTAGAGTAACGTTCATAAAACAACGCCATTCCTATAATCTTAGTATCTTCTTCAGCTACAAAGGTTTTAAATTTCGGCTTTTCAGAAAAACCATCTTTAACGATGTCTTCAACCGTAATTTTAACCGCATCGGGTTCTTTTTCAAAAACAGCCAATTCAACGATTAAATCTAATATAGCTTGAGCATCTTCTTGCTCTCCTGGTCTGATAATAAAACTCATTTCTTCATTTTTTTGGTAAAGATACCTCTCTTAAAACTTTCTGATAAAACAAATAAAAAATTAAAACACATCATATTTTTTTGTTGAATTTTTTATTCTAATTACCCTTAACTTTATTATATAAAAAAAGCAACCTGTCGAGGTTGCTTTTTTATAATTTATTTGTTTCAATTTATTTTGATACTTGGTCTCCTTCACAATTAGTAAGTTCTTCACAAAACTTCACTAAGCTTTCCTCTATATTCTTATAAGCTTTAGATTTTGCTTTTTGAGCTACCGAAGGACAACCTTTAGCTAATTTAGCTAAATTTTTATTGAACCCAAACACAAAGCCCATTCCTGAAGTAGACTTTCCTTTTTCACTTCCTGTAGGAAGAATTACTAATTCTTTGTTGTTAAACTTGTATAATCCTATTTTATCCGATTCAAAAAGTACTTTACATAATTTACCCGAAGCACCTCCTAACGCTGCCTGTCCTAAATCAAGTGACCCTGATTTTACTGAAGACTCCTTAAATTTGATGTTTTTATATCGAGTTCCATCAATAAATAAAACTTCTTTACAATTACTAGCATTTTTAGTTAATACCCCCACTAACTCTCCTTTACTATCTAGTTGAACTGTTTTAAGTGTATAACCTATTTTTGAGATATCTCCATTATTAATATTAACAAGTAGTGTATCATTTTTAGCAGAGATTAAATATGCCTTCTGTAACTCTAAGCTAATCTTACTGTCTTTTGGTTGCTCTTCTTCTACTACTTCTGCTATTTCTTCCTCATTTCTAAGATCTTCAGTAAGCACTTCCATATGACGTGAAGTCATTTGATTTCTCTTTAAAGTCTCAATAAGGTTCTCGGCAGATTTAATTAAATATTTCCCGTCAGACTTATCATAATCATTATCAATTATTTTCTGAGCATACTCTTTTGTCTTTTCAGGCATATCTAAATAATAGTACATTTTTGCTATGTTATAATAACTAGCATACCTTACTTTTCTTAACTTACGCTTTTTTCCTTGGTACCTCGGTATAACATCGTTAAAATATGCAATTACAGGTTCTAATTCTTTAGCTATTTTATCTGTTGGCTCATCATATTTCATTTTCGCAAAAGCTTCTTTTACTTTTTGGAACACCTCGTGATGCTTTGCATATTCTGGATGTCTCTTAGAGCCTAATATCCATAAATACTTATTTTCAGAATAAGGCACGTAACCATACTTATCATTTAAATGTGCCTTCACTCTATTTTTGATGGTAGCCTTATGCTTAGATGCATGGTTGTTTTTAATATCGTATTTGTTATTAGCATAATGTCTTTCTGCTTTATAGTAGCTAGAAAAAGCGTCACTTACATAATCTGAACTTTCTTGAAACGCTTTATTATAACTTTCTTTCGTTAAAGCATTAATAACTGTAATTCCTGCACTTGAAGTAAATCTAGCCTTAGCTTTGTATGTGTACGATGTAGAGATTACATTTCCATCTTTATCTTTCTTTTCGTGTTTAATTTTATCAATCTTTGCATTAGTTATCGTTGTACCGCTAAAATTGTAATTAACATCTAGTGTCCCTGGGTTATTCACTCTTGAAAACCCTTCTATTGCCACTCCTCTAAGGTTAATAGAGTATGTTCTTTTATCGTTTTCTAATATAGGAGTTTCAGGAAATTGCACATAGGAAACCTTGAAATATTCCCTATCTAAATCAGCACTTTGAGCAAAAGAATTAGCGTATGATATGAACGCTACTATAAGTAGTAATTTTTTCATGTAATTTTAAGTTTTTTTTAACAGCTGCGAATATAGATAAAATACGTTGGCTATTTAATTAAAAATTAATTAACTATTCACAGTTTATAAAATGTATGAAAATAAATTTTATAAATCGTTGTAGGTACCCTAAAAAGTTGGCATCTTTGTACGCACAACACAAAAATTTGACATGAGTAACAAGCATATGACGCTGGGTGAGTTTATCATCAGCAAACAAAAAGACTTTAAATATTCTTCTGGTGAATTATCTCGTTTAATAAATTCTATCCGTTTAGCTGCCAAAGTAGTAAACCACGAAATTAGAAAAGCTGGATTAGTTGATATTACTGGAGCTGCTGGTGATATTAATGTACAAGGTGAAGCGCAACAAAAATTAGATGTTTTAGCAAACGATTTATTCAAGCAAACATTAATTAATCGTGAGATTGTTTGTGGTATAGCTAGTGAAGAAGAAGATGATTTTGTAGTTGTTGAAGGTCAAAACAAAGCCAACGAAAACAAATATGTGTTGTTAATGGATCCTTTAGACGGATCGTCTAACATTGATGTAAACGTTTCTGTAGGAACTATTTTTTCTATTTACAGAAGAATTTCTCCTGTAGGAACTCCTGCTACCAAAGAAGATTTCTTACAAAAAGGTAGCGAGCAAGTAGCAGCAGGTTATGTTGCTTATGGTACTTCAACTATGTTAGTTTTTACTACTGGTAATGGTGTTAATGGATTTACGTTAAATCCAGCCATTGGTACTTTTTACTTATCGCATCCAAACATGCAATATCCTGAGATTGGTAGAATTTACTCAGTAAGTGAAGGATATTTTACGCATTTCCAAGAGGGAATGAAGCGTTTCTTAATTTACTGTAAAGAATTAAACGAAGCAGACAATCGCCCGTACACAGCTCGTTATATAGGGTCGTTAGTTTCAGATTTTCATAGAAATATGATAAAAGGTGGAGTTTATATTTATCCTGCTACTGCCATAACTCCTAAAGGAAAGTTACGTTTACTATATGAATGTAACCCTATGGCGTTTATTTGTGAGCAAGCAGGGGGTAAAGCTTCTGACGGATTTACTCGTATTTTAGATATTAAACCAACTGAATTACACCAACGTGTACCTTTTTACTGCGGAAGTAATCAGCTCGTGGAAAAAGCCGAAGAATTTATGACTGAGTTTTCTGCTGAGGAAAAACCAGTCTATTAAAGAATAGTTATTATTTATACTCAAATAAATTATCCATAAGGCAAACAGTTGTTTGCCTTATTTTTTTGAATTAAATTTACATTCGGAAAAACGAAAAAATTAATCTATTAAAAAACAAATAATTATGGCTTTTAACTTACCAGAATTAGGATACGCTTACGACGCTTTAGAACCAAATATAGACGCTAGAACTATGGAAATTCACCATGGCAAGCACCACAACGGATATACTACTAAATTAAATGCTGCAATTGAAGGTACTGATTTAGAAGGAAAATCTATCGAAGACATTTTAACGAATTTAGATATGAACAACGCTGATGTTCGTAATAACGGTGGTGGTTTTTACAACCACTCTTTATTTTGGACAGTAATGAACCCAGAAGATAGAGGTTATTTATCTGGAGAATTAAAAGATGCTATTGAAGCTGAGTTTGGTTCAAAAGAAGCTTTTATCGATGCTTTTTCTAAAGCTGCTGCTACTCAGTTTGGTTCAGGATGGGCTTGGTTGTGTGTACACAAAGGAGGAAAAGTAGAAGTTTGCTCTACTCCTAACCAAGACAACCCGTTAATGCCAGGTGTTACTTGTGGCGGAACTCCTATTTTAGGATTAGACGTTTGGGAACATGCTTATTACTTAAACTACCAAAACCGTCGTCCTGATTACATCGAAGCTTTCTTCAAAGTAATCAACTGGAACGAAGTAGAAAGAAGATATGCAGCAGCTAAATAATTTTAGCTTTTTGTAGAATAGAAAAAAACCGAAGTACAATGTATTTCGGTTTTTTTTATTTAGAAAGTGCTTGCTCTAAATCGGCTAATAAATCCTCTATATCTTCTACCCCAACACTTAAACGAATTAAGGAATCGGTAATTCCTATTTTTATACGTTCTTCTTCAGGAATGGATGCATGTGTCATTGTTACTGGATGGCTTACCAAGCTCTCTACTCCTCCTAGCGATTCCGCTAACGTAAATAGTTGAGTGCTTTCTAAAAAAGTTAAAGCAGCTTGTTTACTTTCATCTTTCAATCGGAAAGAAACCATGCCTCCAAAATCATCCATTTGTTTTTTAGCTATTACATGATTTGGATGATTTTCTAATCCTGGATACAATACTTCGCTTACTTTTGGATGTGCTGATAAATATTCAGCTACTGCTTTTCCATTTTCACAATGACGTTGCATACGTAAGTGTAACGTTTTTATTCCACGTAGCGCTAAAAACGAATCCATTGGTCCTGCGATAGCCCCCGCAGCAAACTGAATAAAGTGCAGTTGTTCTGCTAACTCAGCATTTTTAGTCATTAAAGCTCCCATGACCAAATCGGAATGCCCTCCTAAATACTTGGTTGCTGAATGCATTACGATATCAACGCCCAAATCTAACGGACGTTGTAAATATGGTGTTGCAAAAGTATTATCAACCGCTACTAGAATATCTTTATTCTTTGCTTTTACTGCTTTAGTAATTTCTTCAATATCTGCAATTTTCATTAGCGGATTGGTAGGTGTTTCAATCCAAATTAATTTTGTTTTTTCTGAAATTGTGTAGGCTACATTCGTAACATCATCCATATCAACATACTGAAATTTCAGTCCATATTTTTCAAACATGTTGGTAAACATCCGATACGTCCCTCCGTAAATATCATCCCCTGCAATGACCTCATCACCCGGATTTAATGTACGTAACACACAATCAATCGCTGATAAACCAGAAGAAAAAGCAAATCCGTGTGTTCCGTTTTCAAGAGCAGCAAACGCATTTTCTAAAGCAGTACGTGTGGGATTCGCTGAACGTGAATAAGCATAACCTTTATTCACACCCGGACTTGACTGTGCATAGGTTGACGTTTGAAAAATCGGAGGCATAACTGCTCCAGTAGCTTCTTCAGGTTGTTGACCTCCGTGAATTGTTTTTGTATTAAATTTCATCTGTTAACATTTATTGTCTTTTTCAGAATAAACATCAAATTTTTAGAGATTTAAACCAATTTACTCAAGTTCATGATAATTCCTAAGTGCATTCCTTCATGTAGATTATTAAAAGCTACAGCACTTTCAAAAGAATCTATCACAAAACCTGTACTGGTTTCGTATTCTTGATATTTTGTAAAAATCCCTGCTTCAAAATCTTCTTCTAAGGTTTCAGGTAAACCAATTAATAACTCTTTCACTTCTTCAAACTCTTCTTCAGTAAAATCTTTCGTTGGAAAAGTTCCTTTTCTGTATCCTTCAATTAACTCATCAGGAGCTAAACAATTTAACCCTGATAACTTGTAATGTAATAATTGTTGTGTAACTACTAAATGTGCTACATTCCATGCAATGTTATTGTTAAATCCTTCAGGGATTATGTGCAATTGTTCTAATGATAAGCCCTCTATTCTTTTTAAAACTAAGTCTCTTGATCTTTTTAAAACTTCAAACTGTTTGTTCATTTTTCTACTTATTTTAGCTACATCAAAGATACCTATTTAGCCATGAAAATATATTAATGGTATATTATATTTAATTTATGTGGTTAATACAAACATATAAAATTAAGGTATTGAATAACAAACATTATAAAACGTTACATAGATGAAAAAGGTTTATTTTTTACAAACTTGTGATACTTGCCGAAGAATTTTAAAAGAAGTAAATCTTGACGGATTTGAAAAACAAGAAATAAAAACCAATCCGATTACAGTTGCTCAGCTAGAATCAATGCGTGAGTTAACAGACAGCTACGAAAGCTTATTTAACAAGCGCGCAAAACTATACAGAGAAATGGATTTGAAAAATCAACATTTAACGGAAGCTGATTATAAACAATATATTTTAGATGAATACACGTTTTTAAAACGTCCTGTTTTTATTGTTGACAATCAAATTTTTATTGGAAATAGTAAAAAAGTAGTAGAAAGCTTAAAAGTATCACTAAATTAATTTAAAAACTCCGACTTTAAAAATCGGAGTTTTTTTATAATGCTAATCTATATACTTCCCTTTGACTACGCTCAGGGAACATAAAAGTCTTTTAATTTGAAGCTATGCTTTTGTTGTTTGTAGAGGCTTCTACCATAGCGGATAATTCATCCATGGTAAGATTGGTTTTAATTCCTAGTAATACCATTTCGTCACTTTTATCATGAACATTTACAATAATTTCTTTAATACGGTCTTTTGTTTCTCTAAAATACACCGTAACTCTTTCCTTTCCATCCTTTACTTTCACTAAAGTTTTCAAATTATTTCTTCTTACAAACTTTTTAAAATCTTGTTGTACTGAAGTCATGTTGTTATTGAATACCATAATTTTATAGTTTTTAGATTTCTTCAAGAAAACGCCAAACTCATCAGTATCTTCATCAGAGATAAACATGTTAGCAAAAAAACTTGGTATGTTTAAAGATACTTCAGCTTTGTCTTTATTAGATTGATAAAAGGCTTTAAAATTTTCTTTTTGTGCAAAAGAGCTTAACACAAAAAAGCAGAAAAAGATGGTTGCAATTCGTTTCATAATAATAGTGTTTTAAATGAAGACGATAGCTTTATGAATTTGTTACAAACAAAAAAGCCTTAACTTATTCAGTTAAGACTTTTTAGTTGGCCCACAAGGACTCGAACCTTGAATATTGGTACCAAAAACCAGTGTGTTACCATTACACCATGGGCCAGTGTTTACAATGCAAATATAAAAACAAAGTTTTATATTTAGAAATCATTAAACAACTTTTATAAAAAAATCCTTACGAACTTCGTAAGGATTTTGTTGGCCTACAAGGACTCGAACCTTGAATATCGGTACCAAAAACCGGTGTGTTACCATTACACCATAGGCCAATTGCTTATTGCGGGTGCAAATATAAAACAAAGTTTTATTTTAGCAAATTTTTTACACTTTTTTTCATTTACTCCTTTTTTAACCTTTTAAAATTTCATTTAACAGAACTTTAAATAGGTGGTTATGCCACAGAATTCATCAAAATTATATTTTTGTTTTCAGTAAAAAATCATAAGTAATTAATACATTCGTACTTTATATCTAGATAAAAAACTATGACTGAGTTTAACTATAAAAAGTGGAACATCATTTTAGGGTGGGTTTCGTTTACCGTAGCGTTAATTACCTATACCTTAACTCTTGAGCCTACAGTAAGTTCATGGGATTGTGGAGAGTACATTGCTACTGCTGTAAATTTAGAAGTTGGACACCCACCTGGGGCTCCTTTATTTCAAATGTTAGGTGCTTTTTTCGCTATGTTTACTAGTGACCCTAGTCAGTTGGCAAAAATGGTCAACTTTATGTCTGGGTTGGCAAGTGCTTTTACTATCCTTTTCATGTTTTGGACGATTACCAATTTAGCCAGAAAAATGGCATTTAAAAATGGTAAGATAGGTAATAATGAAGCTATTGCTGTTTTAGGAAGCGGATTAGTTGGTGCTTTAGCTTATACTTTTTCTGATAGTTTTTGGTTTAGTGCTGTTGAAGGGGAAGTGTATGCTATGTCTTCTTTCTTAATGGCGCTACTATTTTGGTTAGGATTACGATGGGAAAGTGAATTAAATACTCCTAGAGGAAATAAATGGTTGGTATTAATCAGTTTTGTAGTTGGGTTATCTTTTGGAGTTCACATACTATCTTTATTAGTAATTCCTTCTATCGTTTTGGTATATTTCTTTAAAACGTATAAAGACATCAACATAAAAACAACGGCAATTGCAACCCTAGTTGCCATACTTGTTTTAGCGTTTGTATTTAAGTTTTTATTCCCTTTTACTTTAAAATTCTTTAGTGTTGCTGAACTATTTTTTATCAACCAAGTAGGATTGCCTTATAACTCAGGAACCATCATTGCTGGAATTGTTTTAATCGGGTTGTTCGTTTACGGGTTAAAGTACACGCGTAAAAAGAACTTGGTTACTGCAAATACTTTAGTACTTTCAGTATTGTTTATTATGATTGGATTCTCATCTTGGTTAATGTTACCAATTCGTGCAAATGCTGATACCATTATTAATGAGAATAACCCATCAAGTGCGCGTGAACTACTAGCATATTATAACCGTGAACAATACGGTGATGCAAATGTTTTTTATGACAATTACTATTCTATTGCTTACGACAGAGAACAAGATGCTGATAAACCATATAAAGACGATAAACCTAAGTACGAAAAAATAGATGGTAAATACGTAATTGTAAATAAATACAAAAACGTACTTCCTAATTACTCAAGTAAACATAAAGGATTTATTCCTCGTATGGTAAATCCAGCTTCTGAGCAACAATACAAAAGTATTGCTGGAATTCCAGCTCGAAGTAAAAGACGTCCAACGTTTTTAGAAAACATAAAATTCATGGTTGATTTTCAATTTGGATATATGTACGGGCGTTATTTTATGTGGAACTTTGTAGGTCGTCAAAACGATATTCAAGGACATTTAGATATTGAAAATGGAAACTGGTTAAGCGGTATTGATTTTATTGATGAAGCCCGCTTAGGCTCTCAACAAAAGTTACCTGAGGATGTTAAAAACAACAAAGGTCGTAACACTTACTTCTTTTTACCTTTTATTTTAGGGCTTATTGGTTTGTTATATCAATTGAATAGAGATAAAAAGAGTTTTTATGTGTTAACACTGTTCTTTTTATTCACAGGATTAGCTATTATATTTTACACCAACCCAAAACCTTTTGAACCTCGTGAACGTGATTATGCGGTAGTTGGTTCGTTTTATGTTTTTGCTATTTGGATTGGCTTTGGAGTACTTGCCCTTTATGATTACTTTAAAAAATACGCTCCTAAAAAAGTAGTTGCTTTTGGCGTTTCAGTGGTTTCATTACTAGCTGTTCCTACTTTAATGGGCTTCCAAAACTGGGATGATCATGATAGATCTGACCGTTATTTGGCACAATTAAATGCACAAACGTATTTAGAAAGTTGTGATCCGAACGCTATTATATTTACTATTGGAGACAACGATACGTTCCCTCTTTGGTACATGCAGCAAGTAGAAGGTATACGTAGAGATATTAAAATAGTAAACACAAGTCTTTTTCAAACAGATTGGTACATCGATCAAATGAAAAAGAAAACCTATGATGCAGACCCAATTCCGTCGCAGTTAACACACGATCAATATAAGTACGGAACCTTGGATATGGCATACTACTATCCACTTCCACAGTTAAAGGATTCTTTACTTAACATAAAAGATTTTATGCGTTGGATAGCTAGTGATAATGATGCTACTTATTTAGACGCTGGTGATGGGGCTAAGGAAAAATTTTACCCAACTAACAAAATTCGCATTCCTGTTAACAAAGAAAATGCTTTAAAAACTGGATTAGTAGCACAAAAAGATGCTGATAAAATGGTAGATTATATTGACATTACTGTTGATGATAGAGGTTTATCAAAAGCAAGGCTTTTAATGTTAGACATCTTAAATAATTTTGATTGGAAGCGACCTATTTATTTCACTGGCGGTGCAAATGCAGATGAAGAATACATTTGGTTAAAAGATTACCTACAGTTAGATGGAATGGCTTATAAACTAGTACCTATTAAAACATCTAATAAAGGACGAACAATTTTTGACATGGGACGTATCGACCCTGGAAAAATGTACGCTAATGTTAAAAAATGGGATTGGAAAACCATTAATAATGGTGAAATATACTTGGATGAGCAAAGTAAGCGTAATGCAATTTCATTACGCAATAACTTAATTCGTTTATCAGAAGAATTCTTACAAAAAGGAGATTCTGTAAAAGCGAAAGATGTATTAGATTTATCGTTACACAAAATGCCTATCAAAGATTTTGATCACTACAATTTCTCTTTAGGATATCCAGAATTGTATTATCGTATAGGTGATATTGATAAAGCACGTGAAACGGCTGAAACTTTGGCTGCTATTTTTCAACAAAAACTCGTCTATTACGATACCTTTAAAACTGAGGATATTGGTTTAATTATTGATAATTTAGAAACAGCTTTATACATGTATCAAAACTTAGTTCAGCAAATTACTCGATACGACAAAGATGAAGACTTCGGTAAAAAGTTTTTTGAAGATTATCTAACTCATGCACGTTTATTTGAGCGTCTAATGCCTGAAGACGAACCTGGATTGCCTCTAGAACTCGATACTATAAAACCTTAATTTTAATGAGGTTCTATTTTACAAAAACACCACGTATACTTAAACAACTATTTGCTAAGTATACGTGGTCTTTTTTTACCGATAAAAAAGAAATTTATCTCACTTTTGATGATGGTCCTATTCCAGAGGTAACAGAATTTGTACTTGACCAACTTCACCAATTCAATGCAAAAGCTACTTTTTTTTGTATTGGTGATAATATCCGAAAACACCCCACTGTTTTTTCAAGAATTATTAATGAAGGACATTCGGTAGGAAACCACACTTTTAATCATTTAAACGGCTGGAAAAACAGCAATACAGCTTATATTGACAACATAAACAGATGCGAAAACTTATTATCGCATCAAAAAACAAAACTATTTCGCCCTCCTTACGGAAAAATAAAAAGAAAACAAGCCAAACAACTTCTTGCTAATGGTTATAAAATTATTATGTGGGATGTTTTGTCTGCAGATTTTGACTCGACTATTTCTAAAGAAAAATGCTTACAAAATGTAGTAAATAACATACAGAACGGGAGTATCATCGTTTTTCACGATAGTATAAAAGCTAGCGACAACTTGTATTATGCGCTTCCAAAAGTTTTAAAAGAATTTTCGCAAAGAAGTTATGACTTTAAAGCAATCTCTTAAACAAACTGCTGAACCAATCCTATTAAAGTATTAGCGTCTTGCTCTCCAGTTTGGCGCCATTTCATCTCTCCATTTTTATAAATCATAAAAGTTGGATTTCCTTTAACACGTAAGGCGTCTGCAAGAATTTCATTCTTGTTAATATCTATTTTAATCACCTTGGCTTTGTCTCCTAATGCAGCAGCTACATCACGAAGTGTATCTAAACTAGGTTCTGGTTCACTCCAATCTGCATAAAAATCGATTAACACAGGTTTGTTAATGCTTATAATTTCACCAAACTTTGTCATCTTTTGCATACGTTTAATCACTAAAGAGCCTAAAATTACTAATTTTTTGTTAGGTAATTATTATGAAAATCTTAAAAATACTGAAAATCAAGCTTTTTTTAACTCAATTACAGTTATTTCTGGCCAAATCCCTACTCTACCAGGAAAAGCATGGTAGCCAAATCCTCTATTTACATTAATGTATCTATCAAACTCTTTATATAATCCTGCCCATTGCTTATAGACATATTTTGAAGGACTCCATTTAATCCAGCCAGGAATTTCAATTCCAAACTGTAAACCATGTGTATGCCCACTTAAGGTAAGTTGATAATTAAAATCATCTTGCTTTACTTTATATTCCCAATGACTTGGGTCATGAGATAATAAAATTTTAAAATCCTCTTGTTGTACTCCTTTAGAAGCTAATTGTAAATCTCCTGCTTTATTAAACCCTTTACCCCAATTTTCTACACCTACTAAAGCAATTCTTTCTCCGTCTTTTTCTATATATCGATTTTCATTCAACAATAACTCAAATCCTATTTTTGGATGAATCTCTTTTACTGCTTGAAAATTTGCTATTTTATCTTCTGGTGTTTTCCAATCAGAATAATCACCATAATCATGGTTTCCTAATATCGAGTATTTCCCCATAGGTGCTTTTAATTCCGAAAACATTGACACCCAATCATTCATTTCATGAGCAAAATTATTAACGATGTCACCTGTAAATAAAATCATATCAGATTCCTGTTCATTAATTAAATCTACTCCATATTTAATCTTTTCTTTATTATCAAAACTCCCTGAATGAATATCGGTAATATGAGATATTGTAAAGCCATCAAAAGCCTCAGGCAAGTCTTTAAAACTTAACTGATACTTCAACACCTTGTAGTTATATTTCCCTTTAAAAATACCATATAATAAACTTGCAAACGGTAATGCTGCCAACCCAAGAGCAAGTTTTGACAGAAAAGTTCTTCTACCTACTAAATCTTTAGTTTCTTCTTTAGATAAAAATGAGATCCCTTTTTGAAACCATCTTACAACATCTTCTCCAAACATTAATATGAAAATTACCACTTTAGGAACTAAAACAAGCAAAAGCATACCCACCGCCCATTGAAATTCTCTTGTTTGACCATGACTTCTATCGTAAGTAAACATCACATAAAAAAAGTTCACATATGCCAACAACCCTATTAACAACCACCCATAACGAATAATTTTTATTTTAGTAAGTGTTTTTATTGCTTGAAAAGCATATGCTTCAAACACAATAATTATTGCTGATATTATAATAACTGTTACTAACCAACGAGACATCTATTTCATTTTTAAGGAGAAACAAAGATACTGCGATTCTTAAAATTGATTTTTAACATCTTGTTAAAGTTTTGTAGCTTTACCTCCAGAGTTGATAGGAACATTTGTTTTCTGCTTTTTTATGTAAACAAATCGGTATCAACATTTTATTTCAATAGGCTTAAGAGACAACATGGCAAATCAAAAACGACTTTTTTTACTCGACGCATACGCTTTAATTTTTAGAGGATATTACGCTTTTATTAAAAATCCACGTATCAATTCTAAAGGATTAGATACCTCAGCAATTATGGGTTTTACAAACTCTTTACTGGATGTAATAAAACGTGAAAAGCCAGATTATTTAGCGGTGTGTTTTGACAAAGGCGGAAGTGTTGATCGTGTTGAAGCTTTTGAAGATTATAAAGCCAACCGACAAGAAACTCCTGAAGCTATTCGTTTAGCAGTACCTTATATTGAAAAAATATTAGGAGCCATGAACATTCCTGCCATTGTAAAAGAAGGATACGAAGCCGATGATATTATTGGTACGCTGGCTAAAAAAGCCGAGAAAGAAGGATTACACACCTACATGGTAACGCCCGATAAAGATTTTGCCCAACTAGTTTCTGATCATATTTTTATGTATCGCCCACCTCGCATGGGAAATGGATATGAAAAATGGGGTGTTGAAGAAGTAAAAGCTAAGTTTGGTGTAGAAGATCCTTTACAGGTAATTGACTTTTTAGGGATGATGGGTGATGCTGTTGATAACATTCCTGGTTTGCCTGGTGTTGGTGAAAAAACAGCTAAAAAATTTCTTGCTGCATACGGAAGTATGGAAGGCTTGTTTAAAAACATTCATGAGCTAAAAGGAAAAATGAAAGAAAAGGTAGAAGCTAACCAAGAATTAGGGTTGCTTTCTAAAAAACTAGCAACTATTATGCTAGATGTTCCTGTTGAATTAGAGCTAGATAAATTAATTTTTGAACAACCTAACATTGATGCTACCAAAGAGATTTTTACCGAGTTAGAGTTCCGTCGTTTAACGGAGAACTTCTTAAAAACATTTGCTCCTTCGGAAGAAAGTACCCCTTCTGTTGAAAAACCAAAAGCTACGAAAGCAAGTACAGCTGGTCAGTTTGATTTATTTGCAGCTCCTGGTGGTGGAAATACTTCAGAAGAAAACAATATTAATGGATATAAAACCATTGAAAATACTAATCATTTCTATCAATTAATAGATACGCCTCTTTCAAGAAAACTGTTATTAGAAAAACTAATGCAACAAAATTCAGTATGTTTTGATACGGAAACTACTGGATTAAAAGCTTTAGAGGTTGAATTGATTGGAATTGCTTTTTCTTGGGAAGCAGGTAAAGGATATTATGTTTCATTTCCAGAAAATCAAGAGGAAACCGCAACTATTTTAGAAGAATTTCGTCCATTTTTTGAAGCCGAAACCATTGAAAAAATTGGGCATAATTTAAAATACGATATTAAAGTACTTTCAAACTATAATATGCCTGTAAAAGGAAAATTGTTTGACACCATGATTGCGCATTACCTTATCAATCCAGATATGCGTCACAACATGGATATACTTGCTGAGACCTATCTAAACTATCAACCTGTTTCTATTACAGAGCTCATAGGTAAAAAAGGCAAAAATCAACTTTCTATGCGACAAGTTGAGTTACCCAAACAAACCGAGTATGCCGTTGAGGATGCTGATATTACTTATCAGTTAAAAGAGCACTTTTCTAAAGAGCTTGAAAATGGTAACGTTACCAAACTATTCAACGAAGTCGAAACGCCACTAGTTTCTGTATTAACAGCCATGGAGATTGAAGGTATTAATTTAGATGTCGACTTCTTAAAAATTCTTTCAGGAGCATTGTCTAAAGACATTTCACAACTTGAGCAAAACATATACGAACAAGCTGGTGAAGAGTTTAACATCGCATCACCAAAACAATTAGGTCCTATTTTATTTGACAAGTTGAAACTGGTTGATAAACCTAAGAAGACTAAAACAGGTCAATATTCTACAGCAGAAGATGTACTTTCGTATTTAGCAAAAGACCATCAAATTGTGGCAGATATTTTAGAATATCGTCAGTATAAAAAACTACAAAGCACCTACGTTGATGCGCTTCCGAATGAAGTTAACCCAAAAACAGGAAGAGTGCATACCGTGTATGCACAAGCAGTTGCTGCTACAGGGCGTTTGAGTTCTAACAACCCTAACTTACAAAACATTCCTATTCGTACAAAACGTGGACAAGAAGTACGTAAAGCATTTATTCCAAGAAATGAAGACTATGTATTGTTAGCAGCGGATTACAGTCAGATTGAACTACGAATTATTGCTGCATTAAGCGAAGAAGAAACCATGATTAAAGCTTTCCAAAATGGTGAAGATATTCATGCTTCTACCGCTGCAAAAGTATTCAACGTTCCTATTAACGAAGTAACTCGTGAGCAGCGTAGCAATGCTAAAACAGTAAACTTTGGAATTATTTATGGAGTTTCTGCCTTCGGATTAAGCAACCAAACCGATTTGTCTCGTAAAGAGGCCAAAGAGTTGATTGACACCTATTATGCAACCTATCCGAAACTAAGGAATTATATGTCTAAACAGGTAGATTTTGCTCGTGAGCATGGATATGTAGAAACTGTTTTAAGTCGCCGCCGTTATTTAAAAGACATAAATTCTCGTAATGCTATTGTTCGTGGTGCTGCCGAAAGAAATGCCGTAAACGCACCTATTCAAGGTTCTGCTGCTGATATAATCAAGCTTGCCATGATTAACATTTACAAGCGATTTGAGCAAGAAAATTTTAAATCGAAAATGTTATTACAAGTACATGATGAATTGGTTTTTGACGCACATAAAGATGAAGTAGACATCATTAAGCCTATCATTAAACAAGAAATGGAAAACGCCTTTAAAATGACTGTTCCATTAGATGTTGAAATTGATACAGGAGCTAATTGGTTAGAAGCGCATTAAAGTTTAGTAATTGCTTTCTCTAAAATCGCTTTTACCTGAAGTTTTAAACTTTCAGGTTCAATAATTTTAGCGTAGTCAGAAAACACAATATACCATCTGGAAAAACCATGCTCAACATAAGAAGTCATAAATGTCATTTCTACTTGGTTACCTTTTATTTTTTCAGACACGAAACCATGGTGAATTTTACTATTATTTATATATCGTACCACACTTTTATCAACAGAAATAACAACTTTTGTTTTTGGTGTATTTTCATGTTGACTGCGGTATTCATCTAACGTAATATGTTCTCTAGTAAAACTATTTTGGGTTGATTTAATGGCTAACATTCTATCGGTTCTAAATTGTCTATAATCGCTTCTTAAATGACAAAAAGCCAATACATACCAAAATCCTGATTCGTGATAAATACCTACAGGTTCTACAAAACGCTCAGAGGGTGTTTCTCTATTTAACGCTTGATATTTTAAAAATACCTGTCTTTTTTCAGCAATGCTTTCAAATAATGTTTCAAGTGCATTTGGTAAACTATCATTGAATAATTTATTTGTAGGATCCACCAATATTTGTGATTCTAAGGCAGAAATCCAATCTTTTTCACGACCACGCAACACTGATTTTAACTTTATCATAGCAGACTCATAGTAATTCCCTAATGATTTATCTACAAACTTCTGCATTAGTTTTTCGGCAGCCACAAAACTTCCTACTTCTTCTCTCGTAAACATAACAGGAGGCAAACGGTACCCTTCCATAATAGAATAACCGACACCTGCTTCGCTTATAATAGGCACACCCGATGCTTCAAGCGTTCGTATATCACGATAAATGGTACGTAAGCTTACCTCAAATCTATCAGCCAATTCTTGTGCTTTCACAATACGCTTAGACTGTAACTGAATTAGGATGGCTACAATTCTATCAAAACGTTTTACCGTATCTAAACTCATAATGCTATAACATATTTCCCAAAGATAGGATTTCAGGCTGAAGTATTTTTTAAATTTTAGCTTCAACATAATAACTATACTTTATACAAATAAACATACAGTAAGTGACAACCGCTTGTCAATAGACACTTTTAAAATTTATTTTTTCCTGCTGACATAAAGCTGTCACCACCCCATAGTATTTTTGGTTTCAAATAATAAATTTTACAATTATGGAATCAACAACAAGCACATTATTAGAACAAGTAATTACACCATCTGAGTTATTAGCACATTGGCAAGGACACAGAGCTTTAACCCGAAGAACTATTGAAGTTTTTCCTGAAGATGCTTTTTTTAATTACTCTATAGGAGGTATGCGCACTTTTGCTGATATGGTTATGGAACTTTTAGGCATAGCTGGACCTGGCATTAAAGAAATTGCTACTGGAAAAATTCAAGAGTTAATTGAAGAAGTAGATTACGGTAACAAAAAAGAAAAAATTCTTGAACTTTGGGATAAAGCTACTGGTGAAATAAACACCTATTGGGTACAAATTAAACCAGAACAATTTCAGCAGAACATTAAAATATTTGGTCAATATGAGGGCACAGTTTGGTCTTCAATATTCTATTTTATTGATAATGAAATCCACCATCGAGGACAAGGGTATGTTTATTTACGCGCTTTAGGTATTGAACCTCCATTTTTTTATGAGCGTTAATCAAAATTCATTTAAAATGAAAACAGTTTTAGTATTTAAAACATCAATCACAAAAAGCAAGGAGATTAAAATTGTTCAACCCACATTAAACCGTTTGATTGCTAAAAACGATCGCTGGAATTTTGACCTAGAGGATTGCGATAATATTCTTCGAATCGAAACTCAAATCGTTAAAGCAAATGCTGTCTTAAAAGCATTACAACATCATGGTTTTTATTGTGAAGAACTTTTATAAATAATCGCTAGTGCCTTTTCAAAAAAGCTAGGTCTGTATAATGATAAAAACCTAATAAAGAACAATTGGTTTCTTTATTAGGTTTATTACCTTTTTTAAAATAATATTATTTATTCAATCACAAACGTTTCGTTTTGTATCCAGTTAGCTCTTAGCTTAAACTCTTTATCTAAATAAATGATTTGCTCTGGCTGTTTTCTTAATAAGAAATTTCCAGTATCCCACATACGGTTATTATTTTCATCAACTATTGCTCTAATGCTATATTCTTTAGGCTCTAATAGGGTAAATTCTATTTTTTTAGAAGAAGTGATGTATCGTTTTTCTACAACTTTATCTTGACTTAATAGTTCAATAATAACTGGAGATTCTGTTTCGTTTTTAATCTCTAATACAATACTTCCATAATCTTCTACTGTTCGTGTTGTAAATTTATAATCTAACGTATCGTTTGTAGTTTCAAAAACATCAGTTATTCCTTTAGGTAAGCCTTTAAAAATATACCCGTATTTAGGCTTCTTTTCAAACAACACTGCTAATTTGTTAATCGATTGTTTTTTTAACTCAAAAGGTACATCAACAGTATCTTTATCAATCAATGAAAACTTTGATTTATCAAAAGAAACAATTGGGTTGTTGGTTTGAATAAACATGGTATCTTTTAAATTCAAAACTCCACTCACACTTGATGACACGGATAAAGAATCTATTTTCTTTTTTCGTAAACGTACCGTTATAGTGTCTTTAAAATTCTGATTGTTTACTATAAAATTCAACGAATCTCTTTCTATAGGTGTATGCCAATAATTAAGTGTGTCTTTACCTTTTTCAAACTGAGTAAATGATTTGAAGTCTTCCGGAACTTCAGATAACAGTTCAATATTCATATCTTCCTGCCTCCCTTCAAATCCAAATTGGATTCTTCCTTTTGTTACCTCTTTTCCCCTCTTAAATTCATACGGTTGAACCTCTTTAAAAAAGCGAATAGGTTTGTTAATTATAGTATCTTGAGGCAACGTAATTGTATCTACTACAAAACCTATTTTATCTGTTCTACTGTTAAAAATATAATCGTTAGAAGGTTCTTTTAAAGCTAGCATTAAATATTTTCCTTCACGTAAATTACTAAACTCAAAATTTGTGGAATCTAACGTACTTGTTACATAATTTGGTTTTTGTTTAAAAATAATAGTGTCGTTGTATGTACTATCAAGTTTATATAGTAAAACACTTACTTCTTTCACCTCTTTTTTATCAAAAGCATCAGCTACAGCTCCTTTAATTTTTAAAGAATCGATATAATCTCCTGTTGAATACACATATTTAAAACTCTCTAATTTGTTGTTTTCATTATTGTCTTGTACTGCATTTCCAAAGTTAAAAGTATAGGTGGTATTTTGTTGTAGTGTATCTAATATTTTAATATTTATATACTTGCTTGGTGTTCCTTGAGGTGTAATTAATGGTGGATTTTTCATTGGAGGGGAAACTACCAACTGTTTTTGTAAGTCTTTTAAAACAATATATTCATCAAAATAAATACGAATGTTATCATCATCAAAATGAATAGTTTCATAAGGGGGATTTGCAGTAACCATTATTGGTGCAGTTTCATCTTTTGGACCTCCTTCTGGTCGTCCCTTACGTGCACAGCTACTTATTAAAAAAGCGAAAAGAGTTACTAAAATAAAGTGTTTATTTTTCACAAAATAATGGTTTAAAATCCATTTTCAAAAGTAGTAAATTAAGATGGAATGGTATCAGTCTTTTTGTGTATACGCCATTGTCGCTACACTTATAGTTATGTTTTGCGTTTTTAAAAGTTCGTCTGCACAAGCTTCTATGGTTGCTCCTGTAGTAATAACATCATCAATAAGCAAGACGTGTTTATTTTCAAAAAAAGTCGTATCAACAAGTTTAAACTTTGTTTTATTATTAGAAAATCGTTCAAATCGTTGTTTTAGAGTTTGTGTTTTAGTTTTAGAAGTTCTAATTAGAATATCTGATTTATACTCAATATTCAAAATATCGCTCAATCGTTCACCAAACATAGTTACTTGATTATACCCCCTCTTTGTAAACTTTTTTGAATGTAGTGGCACAGGAATAATGTAATCTACATCCACAAAAACATTTGATTTCTTTAATTTTTCCCCAAACCAGTCTGCCATAAATAGCCCTATTTCTGGTTGGTTTTTATATTTTAACTGATGAATAAGTTTTTGCGTTACTCCTTTCTTTCTATAAAAAAGAAAAGAACGTACAGCTTGTACTGGCACTTTTCCATAAAAATTTGACATTAATGTAACATTTGTGTGCTTATTATCGTCTATAATTGGTAAGTCGTTTTTACAAATAGTGCACAAGAATTTCTCATTTTGTAACAACATTATTTCACAATTTACACATAAATTGGGATAAAATAAATAGAATATCTCTTTTAAAAATCGCATCTTTACAGGCCTTTTTTTAACAGAAAGATACAAAAAACAACAGAAGTCATATTTTGAGTAAAAAGTTTAATTTTTTCAAAGAAGCCGTAAAAAACTATAAAACATCAGGTACAGTTGTGCCAAGTTCTAGATACTTGGCAAATAAGATGCTAAAAGAAATTGATTTTAAAACAGCAGAAGTTATTGTTGAGCTAGGCCCTGGAAATGGAGCTATAACACAATATATTTTAAAAAAACTTCAGCCCAATACCGTGTTAATCTGTTTTGAAATAAATGAGGCTTTTTATAATGAATTGAAAAAAATAAAGCATCAACAATTAATTGTTCTAAAAGCTTCTGCCGAAGATATTAAATTTGAAATAGAAAAGTTAGGATATTCAAAAGCAGACTATATAGTTTCTAGCTTACCTTTAACTATTATCCCAAAAGAAATATCACATTCTATCTTAACAAAAAGCCATAGTTTTTTAACTACCGCTGGACTGTTTATTCAATATCAATACAGCTTAACTTACTACAAAAAACTAAAAGAAGTTTTTGGTAATGCTATCTATTTGAGCTTCGAACCATTAAACTTCCCTCCTGCTTTTATTTATAAATGTGTTAAGAAATAAATAGTATATTAGCGCAGAGCGCACCCCTTCATTACAACCTTTAAAATGATGCTAGTCTCAAAAATAAAGAACAACAGTTTCATCGCATTTTTAATTTTACTAATACTTGTTATTGGTTTTTTATCTTATGAAAATGCCAAAGACTACTCTGAACTTAAAGCTGTTTTTGAGCTAGAAAAAAAAGAGCTAGAAAGTGAGCTAACAAACATAATTGAAGATTATGAAGAAGCTAGTTATAAGAAAAGTAAGTATTCTTTAAGGTTAAAAGATGAGCTGCATAAAGTAATTAAACTTAGAGAATCTGTTAAAAACTTAAAAAAAATAGACTATAAGTTTATCAGATATTATAGAAAAAGAACAGGAATACTTATTGAAGAAAACGAAAAACTTTTCACTCAAATAAATCGTCTTAATACAATTAACAATGAATTAATTTCAAAAAATGATAGTGTTAAAGAAGCTTTATTAGTAAAGGAAAAACAAAATGCAAAACTTGCTAACTTAAATCGTTTCTTAAGCAAGGAAAAACATGACCTAAAGAAAAAAATAGCTACTGCTGAAATAATTGAAATCTCTACTATAAAGGCAGAAGCCATGAAAAAGAAAAGAAATGGAAAATTCACCTCAACAAATAGGTCTAACAAAGTAAATGCCTTTAAAATAGAATTTGATTTACTAGAAAACAAAGTAGTATCCTCTGGCCCTAAAGAAGTTTATATTCAAGTAATAGACACTAACAAAAAGGTTATTGCTCCTTATAAAAAAGTAAGTTTGCAAAACAATAAAAAAATATGGTGTAGTGATGTTTTAATTGCTGAGTATAACAATGAACAACTATCTATGATTTCTTTTGTGAATATAAATAGTAAAATTAACGCAGGAATATACCATATAAATACATTTGTTAACGGTATTCAAGCTGGTAATAAATCCCTAGCATTAAAGTAACCCCTTAAAATTAATTAATAACTTAATACAATCAATCCCCCTTAACCATGAATCAACAAAAAACCAAAAATGTTTTAATTTTAGTACTAATTATCTTATCTCTTTTCCTGTTTTATTACTCATTTCAAAAATCAAATGAAAATAAAAATCTTCAAAATATTTTCTTAGAAGAAAAAGCCGAATTACAGCAAGATCTCGATGAAATGATTAAAGACTATACTGATGTTGTTGTTGGTAAAAAACGTTTAGCTGATAGATTAGAAGTAGAGTTAATAAAAATGAAAAGTTTAAGAGACTCAATAAAAGACTTAAAATCTGACAACTTTGGACTTATAAGAAAATACCGAAGTAGAATTGCAAGTTTAGAGCGTGAAAACAAAAAGCTTTTCATACAAATAGATTCTTTAAATAGTGCTAATGACGCTTTAACACAAGAAAATGTTATAGCTAACGAAATTTTGCAGCAAAAAGATAGTGTAAATGAGACTTTGACAGAAAAAAACAAAGAGTTAGAAGCTAAAGTTGCTATTGGCGGAGTTATTAAAACAAGTCCTGTAAAAGCAGTTGCGATGAAAGAACGTAGTAGTGGAAAGCTAACATCTACAAGTAGATCTAGCAGAACTGATGCGTTTAGAATTAATTTCGACTTGTTAGAAAACCCAATAACTACAGCTGGCGAAAAACGTGTATACATTCAAATTATTGATGAAAATAAAAATGTAGTTGCTCCTAAAGGAAAAACTGACTTAAAAAATGGGCAAAAAGTTCAATATACAGACTCTCTAGAGGTTAACTATAGTAACAACCGTTTAAGTCTTGTGTCTTTAGTCTTGGTAAATAGAGATAATATTAAAAAAGGAAAATATGTAATTAGTGCTTTTGTTGACGGTGTTTACTCTGGAAATGCTACTATAAAACTGAGATAAACAACACTAATACATATTAAATGTGAATAAAAAGTGAAGAGTTTAATTAATTCTTCACTTTTTTCTTTTTCCATAGCCATAGTTTAAATCCTTATTTTATTTTTGCAACATGGCAAAACAAGAAGATCAATTTAAAAAAGTATTATCGCACGCAAAAGAATACGGTTATGTGTTCCAATCGTCTGAAATTTATGATGGTTTAAGCGCTGTGTATGATTATGCTCAAAACGGAGTAGAATTAAAGAAAAACATTCGTGATTATTGGTGGAAAGCAATGGTGCAAATGCACGAAAACATTGTGGGCATTGATGCTTCAATACTCATGCACCCAACTACTTGGAAAGCCTCAGGCCATGTTGATGCTTTCAACGATCCTTTAATTGATAACAAAGACTCTAAAAAACGTTATAGAGCTGATGTTTTAGTTGAAGATTTTAGAGAAAAAATCAATGAAAAAATTCAAAAAGATATAACCAAAGCAAAAAAGCGTTTTGGTGAAGCTTTTAATGAAGATGAATTTAGAAGTACAAATCCAAATGTTTTAAGACGTCAAAAACAAATTGACGAGATAACAGTTGAACTAACTAGAGTTCAAGAAGAAAACGATTTAGAAGGGTTTAGAAATTTAATTATAGACTTAGGTATTACATGTCCTGTTTCTGGTTCTAAAAACTGGACAGAGGTTAAGCAATTTAACTTAATGTTTGGAACCCAATTGGGAGCTTCAGCAGATAGTTCAACACAAGTATATTTACGTCCTGAAACAGCACAAGGTATTTTTGTAAACTTTTTAAACGTACAAAAAACTGGGCGTATGAAAATTCCTTTTGGAATTGCACAAACTGGTAAAGCTTTTCGTAATGAGATAGTTGCGCGCCAATTTATATTTAGACAACGAGAGTTTGAGCAAATGGAAATGCAATTTTTTGTAAAACCAGGTACTCAAAAGGAATGGTATGAAAAGTGGAAAGAAACCCGTTTAAAATGGCATATGTCTTTAGGACTAGGAGAAGAAAACTACCGTTTCCACGATCATGATAAATTAGCTCACTATGCTGATGCAGCTGCTGATATTGAATTTAAGTTTCCTTTTGGGTTTAAAGAATTAGAAGGGATTCATTCTCGTACTGATTTCGATTTAAGTCAGCATGAAAAGTTTTCTGGTAAAAAACTACAATACTTCGATCACGAAGATAACACCAGCTATGTACCTTATGTAGTTGAAACATCAATTGGTTTAGACAGAATGTTCTTAGCCGTTTTTTCTAACTCTTTACAAGAAGAAGAGCTAGAAAATGGTTCAACAAGAACCGTTTTAAAATTACCTGCAGTTTTAGCACCTACCAAAGCGGCTATTTTACCGTTGGTTAAAAAAGATGGTTTACCAGAGGTTGCTCGTAAAATTGTTGACGATTTAAAATGGGACTTTAATGTTGTTTATGATGAAAAAGATGCTGTTGGAAGAAGATATCGTCGTCAAGATGCTGTTGGTACACCTTTCTGTATTACGGTAGATCATGATACTTTAGAAGACAACACTGTTACCATTCGCCATAGAGATACTATGGAGCAAAAACGAGTTAAAATAGAAGATTTAAGCAACATTATTAAACAAGAGGTAGATGTACGTTCTTGGTTACAAAAAATGGAAGCATAAATCTTAAAACGACAAAATAAAGCAAGAATCCTAAACGTAACTGTTTAGGGTTTTTATTTTTGCAATAGTAAATAACTTTACATACAAATCTTAATATCAAGTAAGAGTTTTAACTAACCGATAAAATAGAAAACAGATGAAAACTGTACTTAAAATATTATTCATCATCTTTTTACTTTGGATGATAGCCGGTGCTTATCTTTTAAACACAGAGCACCCTAAATCACAAGTAGTAATGGGCCTAGGTGTTTTATACATGTCATTTATATTAATGCCTTTATTTATTTACTATAGGTATAAAGATGGTAAGTACAAAAAGTATGTTATCAACTCTGATAAGGACAAAAAAAAAGCTAAAGATTAATCTTCAGCTTTTTTACTTTATTTTGCTCACTACTGTAAAGTAGGTGAGTAATTTGTTGGATAGTCATCTGGCTTTGCTAAACCGTCTTTACCTTCTGTAAAGTTAGATCCATATGCTGCATCAATAGCAGCTAACATTTTATTAGCCATTAACGCATATCCTCTAGCTGTTAAATGAATTCCATCTAAACCAATTAAACCACCAGTAATTAAGCTTGTATTCATATTGTACCTTCCAAACTCTAAACCACTAGTAGAAGCTTCTTGTAAAATCGCGTTAAAATCTACAAAAGCGTATCCTTTCGCCTCAGCAACTGTTTTAATAGTCTCATTATACGCGTCAGTCGCTGTTTTAATTTCTACTTGTTCTTCCGGAGTTAATACCCACTTATCTTCTAAAGGTAATGTTACTCCTTCAGCTGAAAACTGACCTGCTAAAGTAGCTGGTAACAACCCGCCACTTTGAGCTATTAAATCTGCTGCCGCTGCATTGTTAACTTTTCCTATGACAGCACTACTTGGCAATACTAATAAGTCATTTTCTGTTGCCGATCTAGCTTTCCCATATTGTTTTCCTAATAATTGAGCTACCAATGGAGCTGCTGCTGCTGGTAACCCTAGAGATTCAACAAAAGGAACAAAAGTTGGACTCGTACTTAAATTGGTTGTTATTGCATTTGTTAAATCAGTTGCTTTTTCGTCTTCTACCACTACTGGACTAGCTCCTGTTTCAGAAAAAACAATCGCTCTCTCCGGTTCACCAGCACCTACATAAATTTGGTTAATTGCTCCATACACTGTATTTAACAAAGGTATTTGAGCCCCAAACTCTGCATTAGATGGATCTAATGGTGCATATGGTACGGTAGTAAAATGTGGTAAGCTTGTAATGTAAGGTAAGTTTGCTACTACTCCTTTAGCTCCTGTAGCTTCTAAAGCACTAATTATACCGTTAAAAACATTATTAAAAACTAATGGATTTGTTATATCATTTGCTCCATAAGTACTTGGATCTAAATTTCCTGTAGGATTAGTGTCTGTGGGAGATTGATTAACACCTGTACCTCCTGATACAGCATAACCTAACACATCATTCCCTCCAATTTCAGACAACGTAAAAAACGTAGGTGCTTTTGCAACTGCATCTCCTATAACAGTTGCTGCTGCTGGATTTGTTGTCATTCTTCCAAAATACGGATTTAGCATCCCGTATCCTGCAAATGTTAAGTGAAAGCTTTTAGCTCCTGGTAATCCTATATTATTAAAACCAGTTGCAGTTGCAATAGATGTAGCTGCATTTGTTGTTGGTGTTTCATCTAAACGTGCTGGTCCTGAGCCATTAAAATAAAATCTTGGCTCTTGTATTATATTTCCTCCTAATACTAGTCCTCCTATGTTATCATTCATTAATGGTTGTACAAATTCTCCTCCTCCAACTAAAGCAAATTTACTTGCTAAAGTATTCGGAAAAGAATACTGTTGCCCTGCTTTAAACAAAGCCCCGTCAGTAAAACCGGCAGTAAAAGATGCTCCTATTGAAACATAATTAGAAAAGTCTGCACTTCCAGCCTGAAGTGCTACACTATTTTCTGCTTCGCCTTTAATTTCTGTTAGTGTATTGTCTACATCACAGGCAGTAAAGCCTAAAAATAATGCAGACAAAAAAGTATATTTAATTGTATTTTTCATTGTTTCTTTTTTAGTTGTTGATAGTCCAAGAAATATAGTACTGAGAACCTACAGCTCCCACTCCAGGTGCACTTAAATATTCTTTTCCTGTTAAATTAGACCCTCCTACTTTAAACACTGATTTAATTGAAGGTACTGAATAATTAACTTGAGCATCAAGAACAGTTCTTTCTTCTACAGTTCCTTCTAAGAAGGTAGACTGCCAGTAAAACTCATCTTGCCAACGAGCACTAATATTGAACCCAAAGTTTTCAAACAAGTTAGGGTGTCCAAACTGCATTTTAACTTTGTGCTCAGGTGTATTAAACCCAGCTTCAAAATCAGGATCAGCAGCTTGATCAAAATCAAACTTAGACCATGTATAATTTAATCCAACATCAAATCCATTAAATATCTTTGTGTTTAACCCTAAACCTAGCCCATAAGAATCTACATCAACTGTTGAATTCGTTTTTACACTAAATGTTCTTACTAAGTCTCTATTAGTTAAGTTATTCACAGTTACTGGTGTATTTGGATCTACCAATACAACCACATCTTTGTTAGAAATAAAATCAGAGTACATGTTATAGTATGTACTAAAATCAATAGATAGTTTATTTTCTCCTAATGGAACAGCTGCACGATACCCAACTTCAAAAGACTTTACTTTTTCTGGCTCTACAAGGTCTGTTGTTGCTAATGTAGGGTTCCCGTTTGCTATAGAATTAGCAGAATACCCTCTATCAAACACATCTTGACCTGTTAAAACAAAGCTTCCTGTTGTTGTCTCTGCATTAGCTGAAAAACGTCCAATATTATCTGGAGCTGTTCCTAAGATAAATCCTGCCCCTGTTGCTAAACCAATGTATTGATCTTGCGTAGTTGGATTACGGAAACCTGTTTGAAAAGAAGCTCTAAAATTATGATTCTTGTTCTCTCCTGCTGCATAGGCTAGTGAAATTCTTGGTGTAACGTTTCCGTCAAAATTATCTGATTTGTCATAACGTAAAGATCCTGTAAACTTTAAACGATCATCCATCATTTTCTTTTGAATCTGAGTGTACATTCCATACTCTCCATATTTAATAGGCCCATCACTATCGGTATAAATAGTTCCAAAAGAATTAAGCTTGTACTGTCTGTAAGAACCTCCTACTTGAACTTCTGCCCAATCAATATAATCACGTAAATTCAAGTTTGCATCTGCATGGTAGTAACTAGTATTGTCTCTAAACTTAGATCCTGTCATTAAATCTGGGTCAGCAGTTACTTCATTAAACAATCTTGTAAACTCTGCTGAACCAGGCTCTGGTCTTCCAGTATCAGCTACTTGTCTAGCGATTGCATGAGAACCATGCATTAGGTAAGCTCCTGCATATTCCTGAAACCAAACACTGTTAGGTTTCCATTTACCATTCATATTTATTGCAGCAAAACGAGTATCGTAAGAGTCTCCTGCGTCTTCGCCTGCATAATATCCTCTAACAAAGAAATTTTTACCTCTAACCTCTAATTTATGTTGTTCCATAAAAAAGTTAGCTAAATTATAACGGTTTTGTCCTTGATAAATCGTGTTACCAGTACCGTATTTAGAGTTCCAAATAATTTCAACACGATCATTTCCTAATGGGCGATAATGTATAGCTCCATTAAATTTTACACTTTTAGCTTCGTTAGACATTAAGTCTACTTCTCTATACCCTGTTCTACTAACCTTTCCTACAGCTCCACCTAAATCAACCGATACTTCATCTCCATATACATTAGCTCCATCATAATTTGGGTCATCAGCATGACTCATACCTGGAATATAGCTCCCACCAATACCTGTTGTATTTCTATAATCAGTTGCATGCCACTCTTCACCCTTTAAATATGAAAAACTAGCTTTAACAGCAAAATAATCATCAAAAGCATGTGCCATTTTAATCGTAGTATCATAATAACCATTATCTCCTGCTGCTTCTTGGCTTGTTAAGCCCGCTTTTAAACCAACACTAATACCCTGCTCATTAAAAGGATTCTCACTACGCATTAACATAATACCATTAAATGCATTGGCTCCATATAAAGCAGAAGCTGCTCCTGGTAAAATCTCAACACTTTTCACATCTACTTCAGAAATACCTAAAAGGTTTCCAATTGCGAAGTTTAATGCAGGTGAAGCATTATCCATCCCATCCACTAACTGAACAAAACGCTCATTCCCAAAAGTCGCAAAACCACGTGTATTAACTGTTTTAAAAGTTAAACCCCCTGAGTTCACATCAACTCCTTTTAAGTTTTCTAACCCATCATAATATGAAGCTGAAGCTGTATTTTTAATCGCTCTAGAGTCAAAACGTTCAATTGTTACAGGTGATTCCATAACACGTTCTGGGGTTCTTGAAGCTGATACAACTACTTCATCTAAAGATGTTGCATTTTCCGTTAAGCTAACCTCAACGACTTGGTTGTTTTTTGTTATTTCAACTTTCTTTGTTTGATACCCTAAAGAAGAAATTTCAATGGTAAACGGTGGGATATCTGTTACCGTCATTGTAAACTTACCATCAAAATCAGTGGATGTTCCTACTGCTTTTCTCGAAACTTTAATGTTTGCTCCTGGTAATGGCCCTCCAAGGGAAGCATCATTAACCGTACCTGTAAAGGTAGTTTGAGCAACCATCATTGCTGTACCAAATAGCACAAATGCAACAAGTAATAGCTTTTTCATCATAATATAAAATAATTTGTTAACTGTAGTGCAAAATACAATTTTTTTTCATTTGCGAAATATTTACCCTCTTTTTTTATAATTATAGTAATTATAAAGACAAAAACTTACCAAAAACTAATTTTAGATTTTATTTATTAATTTATTATTTATCATCTTATACAAATTGTATTTTTGCCTAAACTTATTAGTAGTCTTGGAAATTATACATTCTATTTTTGACTTTACTCCTTCTCAAAAAACAATGGTGACCATTGGTACTTTTGATGGAGTTCATATTGGGCATCAAAAAATTATTGAGAAACTAGTTAGTGATACAAAGGCTAACAATAAAAAGTCGGTGTTACTAACATTTTTTCCTCATCCAAGAATGGTACTACAAAAAGATGTTTCTATCAAATTAATTAATACCATTGATGAAAGGGCACAACACCTTGAAAAGTTAGGATTAGATTATTTAATTATCCATCCTTTTAGTAGAGAATTCTCAAGACTTACTGCTTTAGATTTTGTCCGTGACATTTTAGTAAATCAACTAAACATTTCTAAACTTATTATTGGCTACGATCATCATTTTGGAAAAAATAGAGAAGGTAATATTGAGCAATTAACAGAGTATTCTCACTTATATGATTTTACAGTTGAAGAAATTCCTGCTCAAGATATTGATGAAGTATCCGTTAGCTCTACAAAAATTAGAAAAGCACTTGCTAATGGACATTTAAAAACTGCTAATAATTATTTAGGATATAACTTTTCTCTTACTGGAAAAGTTGTAAACGGAAAACAGTTAGGCGGAAAAATAGGGTTTCCTACAGCAAACATTGACATACGTGAAGATTACAAATTAATTCCTAAAACAGGTGTTTATATAGTAAAATCTATTATTGATAATACTGCTACTTATGGAATGATGAATATTGGTAATCGACCAACGGTTGATGGTAAACACCAAACAATTGAAGTACATTATTTCAACTTTAACCAAAACCTGTATGGTAAAGAGTTAACTATTGAACTAATTTACTACTTAAGAGATGAACAAAAATTCGATTCTGTTTCTGGCTTAATTTCTCAATTAAAAAAAGACCAGCAAAATTCAATGCTCTTTTTAAAAAGTTACGCCAAACCCTAACCTTAAAATTATACTTAAAGCCCCCGGTTTCAAATATCTTTAGAATTAGTATTATTGACGTAACTGCACACAAAGTTATTTTTTTTAAAACCTATATAATGACAAGTATGTCATTATATAATTCATATGTTTTTAAGACTTTGTATCAAAAAAAGAATGATGCTGTCAAAAAAGGAGGTAACCTTAAAAAAGGTAGCCCTGTGTGTAAAAACTTTAAGAGAAGAGTATCATATTACTTCAAGTGAGTTTTATATTGATACTGGAATACATTTAGCAAGAATAGAACAAGGAAAAACAAATGTCACTATTACTACTCTTCAGAAAATATGTGATTATTTCAACATTACGTTATCAGACTTCTTTATGATGCTTGAAGAAATTTAGTATACAAAACACATTGCTTAAGTCTATAGCTTCTTTTATCTTTGCTTTTCTTAAAAAATTAAAAAGATGTTACAGGTTCAGTTTATTAGAGAAAACAAACAAACTGTTTTAGACGGATTGGCAAAACGTAATTTTGCTAATGCAGAAACAATTATTGAAGAAGTATTAACTGCTGATGAAACGCGTAGAACTACACAAGTTTCTTTAGATACTGTTTTAGCTGAATCGAACAAAATATCCAAAGAAATTGGAGGTCTTTTTAAGTCTGGAAAAGCTGAAGAAGCAAACCAACTTAAAGCAAAAACAGGTGAGTTAAAAGAACAATCTAAACAATTAACAGAAGAATTAAATTCTGCTTCAGACAAATTGAACGAGTTATTGTATCAAATACCTAATGTTCCTCATCCTTCAGTTAAAGCAGGAAAAAACGAAGAGGATAACGAAGAGGTTTTCAATGAAGGTATTATTCCTGATTTAGGAGAAAAAGCATTACCTCATTGGGAATTAGCGAAGAAGTATGATATTATTGATTTTGATTTAGGGGCAAAAATTTCGGGTGCTGGTTTTCCTGTATACAAAGGTAAAGGAGCTCGTTTACAACGTGCTTTAATCAACTATTTTTTAGATAAAAACACCGCTGCTGGATATAACGAAGTACAGGTTCCTCATTTAGTAAATGAAGCTTCTGGTTTTGGTACTGGACAATTACCTGACAAAGAAGGACAAATGTACCATGTAACTGGTGATGATTTATATTTAATTCCAACAGCTGAAGTCCCTATAACCAATATGTTTAGAGGTAATTTGGTAAAAGAAGCTGATTTACCAATTACTGTAACGGGGTATACACCTTGCTTTCGTCGTGAAGCGGGTAGTTACGGAGCACATGTTCGTGGATTAAATCGTTTACACCAATTTGATAAGGTTGAAATTGTTCGTGTTGAACATCCTGATAATTCATACAATGCTTTAAACGGAATGGTAGATCACATTAAAGAAATTTTACGTGAATTAAAATTACCGTATCGTATTTTACGTTTGTGTGGTGGAGACACTGGTTTTACTTCTGCCTTAACATTCGATTTTGAATTGTATTCTACAGCGCAAGAACGTTGGCTAGAAATTAGTTCTGCTTCAAATTTTGAAACGTTTCAAGCAAATCGTTTAAAGTTACGTTTTAAGAATAAAGAAGGTAAAAGTCAATTAGTACATACACTAAATGGAAGTTCATTAGCCTTACCTCGTGTATTAGCTGGTATTTTAGAAAACTACCAAACTGAGAATGGAATTAAAATTCCTGAAGTATTAGTTCCTTACTGTGGTTTTGATATGATTGATTAATCAACCTTCAATATAAAAAATGAAAAAACCCCAAGCCTCAATTACGACGCTTGGGATTTTTAATTAATCAATCCCCATTGAAAAAAATATGTTTAGTTGGCAACTACTGCTACCATTAATCTCTTGTATTTATTCATTTCTAACAAAGCTTCAAAATATTGAGGTATTTGACCTTTTCTCATAAACTCATTTGCATTCTGCTTTGCTATTTCATATTGTGTCGTAAAATTTCTCATAGTTTACACTGTTTAGTTGTTTTTGTAATAAGACAAAGTTCGTGCCAAAATGTTACACTACTATTTAAAAAAGCATCTCTTTTAATAGTATTTTAACAATTTTGTTCTGTATTTTTGGTAGATGAAACCGCTATTAGCGGAATTAAGCATAAAGTACAACACTTAAACCTATCCAAAAATGAAGAAAATCATTATTCTATTTAATTTACTGGTTTTAAGCTTGTTTTGTCACGCACAACAAAATGAGTTTATTATTGCTGAAAATTATTTTAGAAGTAATGAGTATGAAAAAGCAATTCAATTATACAAAAGGTTATACGATCAAAGCCCGTATAACACAACCTATTTAAAAAAACTAATTACCTGCTATCAAGAAACAGAACAATTTACTGCTGCTGAAAATTTACTCACTCAAAAACTAAAAGAAAAACCTAACTTATCTTATCTATATGTAATTCTTGGTCATAATTTTGAACGCCAAGAAAAAATTGAAGAAGCTAATAACTGCTACCAAAAAGCAATTGAATCCATCAACAAGAAAGCAAATTACGGTTCTTTAATAGCTGGATTGTTTAAAAACTATAGCAAATTGGATTTGGCCATTGAAGCTTTTAATAAAATAATGGAAGTTAATCCAAAAGCTAACTATGGATTTCAATTAGCACAGATTTATGGTGAAAAAGGAAATTTTGAACAAATGTTCAAATCGTATATTGATTTGGTTGATAAAAACGAAGGCTACCTCAACAATGTTAAACGCTATGCAGGTAAATATTTAACAGATGATAGTGAAGATCAAAGCAATATTTTATTTAAAAAAGCACTATTACGAAAGTCTATCAGTAATCCCAAAGATATTTGGAACGACTTACTTTCTTGGTTATTTATCAGGCAAAAACAATATAACAAAGCACTCATTCAAAACAAAGCGTTGCTTGCTAGGGATCCTGATAATTTAGGTAAAATTAATGATTTAGGTAAAATAGCTCTTGAAAACAAAGATTATGAAACTGCTAAAGAATGTTTTGATCTTATTATTGAAAAAACTAATTACCCTAGAGACAAGTTTAAAGCAATAAACAACAACTTAAAAATAGCGATTGATACAAAACAACCTGATGTAGATGAACGTTTTAATTCTATCTTCAAAGAGTATGGAATTAATTCTAAAACTCTTTTTACACAGGTGGAATACGCCAATTACTTAACTTTTACAAAGAACAATCCAAAAGAAGCATCTGCTATTTTAAAAAATGCATTAAACTTTACCAATTCAAAGTTTATAAAAGCTACTATAAAACTTAAACTTGGTGATGTTTTTGTTTATATGGGTAAGTTTAACAAGGGGTTAATTTACTTTTCTCAAGTTCAAACACTCTTCAAAAATCATTATATAGGTCAAGAAGCACGTTTTAAAGTAGCACAAGCATCTTATTTTAAAAATGACTTTACTTGGGCAAAAGCTCAGTTAAAAATTTTAAAAGGATCTGCGACACAACTCATTGCTAACGATGCTGCTGATTTGTTTTTAACAATTTCGGATAACGAGCCTAAAGATAGTATTGGTACAGGTTTAAAAGAATATGCTAAGGCTGATTTATTCGCTTATCAAAATAAAAACGATGAAGCAATTGCTATTTTAAGTACTATAATTGTTAATTATGGAGGACAGTCTATTGAAGATGAAGCGTTATTTAAACAAGCTCAATTATTTGTTGAAAAAAAACAATATGACGAAGCTATTGTAAACTATAGTAAAATAATAGCCTTAGATAAGAAAGGAATTTATATTGACGATGTATATTATAATATGGCTGAATTATACAACAGTGAATTAAATAACCTAGAAAAGGCTAAAGAATACTATCAAAAGATTATTTTTGACCACCCATCGAGTATCTATTTAGTAGACGCTCGAAAAAAGTTTAGAAAATTAAGAGGAGACGATATTTAATAAGTCAATTTGAAAGTTTGAAGATGCTTTTATTACTTCATTTTTAAAATTAAAAACTATGTACATATACAACGTAACAATAAATATAGACGAAAGTATACATGCCGAATGGTTAGCTTGGATTGAGAATCATATCCCAGAAGTATTAGCAACAGGGCACTTTTTAAGCGCTAAAATGACACAAGTGTTGGTTGAGGAAGAAATGGGAGGCATTACCTACTCTATTCAATATACCGCGAAAACACGTGAAAATTTAGATAACTATTATAAATATAGCGCAGACAAACTACGTAATGACGGATTAAAAAAGTTTGCTGATAAAATGCTTGCTTTTCGAACTGAATTAAAAATAGTAAATGAATTTTATCCTACAGTGAATAGTAACTAAAGATGCAAGAAAAAATCTATCAAAAGAAAAAACTACTTATAATAGTAGGCATACTCATAGCAACTTTAGGTGGAGTCATGGGGTATTGCACTTATGAAAATAATCCTTGGGAAACCATTAGTGGAGTAATTAGTGGGATAGGTTTTGGACTAACATTTATAGCGTTAACAATAAAATCGCCAACCAAATAGATACAATAAAATGACCGTAAGAGCTAAAAAACATTTAGGACAGCATTTTTTAAACGATGAAAACATTGCAAAAAAAATAGCTGATACTTTAACTGAAAACGGATACAATAATGTATTAGAAATTGGTCCTGGAATGGGGGTTTTAACAAAGTATTTATTAGAAAAAAAAACTAAGGTTACCGTAATGGAACTAGATTCTGAGTCGGTTACCTATTTACAAGAAACCTTTCCTGTTGAGCACATAAAACTTAATACTTCAAAAGAAAAGTTTACCATTATTGAAGGTGATTTTTTAAAAAAGAACTTTGCTGAAATATTTAACAAACAACAAGTAGCTATCATAGGGAATTTCCCTTACAATATATCTTCTCAAATTGTTTTTAAGGCAATTGAAAATCGTGAATTTGTTCCTGAATTTTCAGGAATGTTTCAAAAGGAAGTTGCCCAACGAATTGCCGAAAAAGAAGGCAGCAAAACCTACGGAATACTCTCAGTATTAACACAAGCTTTTTACGATGCTGAATACTTGTTTACTGTCCCTCCTTCAGTCTTTAATCCGCCTCCAAAAGTAGATTCTGGGGTTATTAGACTTACCAGAAAAGAGAACTACACACTTCCTGTTGATGAAAAGTTATTCTTTAGGGTAGTAAAAACTGCTTTCAATCAACGAAGAAAAATGTTGCGCTCAAGTTTAAAATCTTTTAATCTTTCGGATACCTTAAAAGAAGACCCTATATTTGCGATGCGTCCCGAACAATTATCGGTGCAAAAATTCATTGAGTTGACACAAAAAATAGCTCAAATCATATAGTTAAGAGCTTATTTTAAATAAAACAAGTCTTCTTTTTGAATTAGATTTCGGAATATTCAAATCTCGATTATCGAGCAAAATTGCAAGCAATGGCATTAGAAATCACTAAAGACTTATTAATAAACGTACAAGAACTGATTCAACATCAAAAAGACACTGCTCTTTCTGATATTTTTTCAGATATTCACCATGCTGATATTGCTGAAGTTTTAGATGAACTATCTTTTGAAGAAGCTGTTTACATTATACGTTTATTAGATAGTGAAACAACTTCGGATGTATTAATGGAAGTTGATGAAGAAGTTCGTGAAAAAGTTTTTGAACAACTATCTGCCAAAGAAATTGCTGAAGAGGTTAATGAGCTTGATACCGATGATGCTGCCGATGTTATTGCAGAACTTCCTGAAGAGCGAAAACAAGACGTAATTCAGAGAATTGAAGACCGTGAACATGCCAAGGAAATTGTAGAATTACTTCGTTATGATGAAGATTCTGCAGGTGGATTAATGGCAAAAGAGCTTGTAAAAGTAAATGAAAATTGGAATGTACTTACCTGTGTAAAAAAAATGCGTCAGCAGGCAGAAGAGGTTACTAGAGTTCACTCTATTTATGTAGTTGATGATGAAGGTAAATTAAAAGGACGTTTGTCTTTGAAAGACTTGTTAATGGCGTCTACTCGTTCTAAAATTTCAGATGTTTACATTCCAAAAGTAGATTTTGTTCATGTACACGACGATGCGGAAGATGTAGCTAACATTATGCGTAAATATGACTTAGAAGCTATTCCTGTTGTAGATGAATTAGGTGTTTTGGTAGGTAGAATTACTATTGATGATATTGTTGATGTAATTAAAGAAGAAGCTGAAAAAGATTATCAATTAGCAGCAGGTATTACCCAAGATGTTGACTCTGAAGATAGCATTTTACAATTAACCCGAGCTCGATTACCGTGGTTATTCTTAGGTTTAATTGGAGGTATTGGAGCTGCAAGAATTATGGGCTTTTTTGAAGGAGCTTTAGAAGAAAACGCTATTCTTTTTATGTTTACACCTCTTATTGCCGCTATGGCTGGTAATGTTGGGGTACAATCATCAGCAATTATAGTACAAGGGTTAGCGAATGATGATGTAAAGGGAAGTGTTACCAATAGGTTATTAAAAGAAATGTCTCTAGCTGCTGTAAACGGGCTTGTTTTAGCTATTATCTTATTTTTCTTTATTTGGGCTTGGAAGTCAGATATGATTATAGCTTCTGCTATCTCAATCTCATTATTTGCTGTTATTATAGTAGCTGGTTTGGTAGGTACTTTTATTCCTTTGTTTTTAGACAAGAGAGGTATCGATCCTGCAATTGCAACAGGACCTTTTATTACGACTAGTAATGATATTTTTGGAATTTTAATCTACTTTTGGATAGCAAAAATGATTATTGGCTTCTAATCGATAGATTCTACTTTCTCAATCAGATTATCAATCTTACTTTCAGGGATAAACCCTTTTAACATTAACACAGCTCCAAAAACGATTAATAACACACCCATTCCTCGTTTTATTCGATAAATTACCAATGGAGTTAATCTACTTTTAAGCTGTTTGGCAAGTAGTATTTTTCCTAAATCAGCAATAGCATAACCAACTATTACAGTTCCAAAATACCAAACTAAATACTTTGGATTCATATCATACGTAGGCCCTATAACGACAATTAAACCTAACCAAAAGGCTAGTACTCCTATATTTATAAAGTTCAAGAAAAAACCTTTAAATAATAGTTTTAAGTAATTATTGCTTTCTGGCAACATTACATCAGGAGCTTTTGCTTCTTTTTTATTGTTTTTATCTAAATACGTAATTAAACCGTAAACTATAAGCACCAATCCACCAATAAGAAACAAACGCGGATCATCTTTTATTTTTTCTAATAGACTTCTACTTCCAAAATAGGCTATTAACATAAAAGAAATATCCCCTAAAATCACTCCTATATCAAAGGCAATAGCTGCTCGAGCACCTTTTAAAATACTAGTTTTAATTAGCATAAAAAATACTGGCCCTATCATAAATGCCATGAATACACCTACAAAAAATGCGTTTTTAAAATCGTGGAAGTCCATTTTATAAAGTTACGGTTTTAACTAAACATCATCAAAATCTACCACAACTTTCTGTGTTGTAGGATGTGCTTGACAAGTAAGTACCAAACCTTCTTCTAACTCATCATCAGTTAAAATAGAATTTTTAGTCATGACAGCTTTACCCTCGGTAACTTTTGCAATACAGCTACTACAAACTCCTCCTTGACAAGAATATGGAGCATCTAATTTATTTCGCAAACTCGCAGCCAAAATAGTATCGGTCTTTTCCATCATAAAAGCATGCTCTTCATCATCTAACAATACCTTAACTTCTGATTTTCCATCTGGGATGTTTAGCTGAGCTTCTTCTTCTGAGATACTTGCAGTAAATAGTTCAAAATAAATATTTTCTTTGTCAAACCCGTTTTCTTGAAGTGTTTCTGAAACTGTTTGAATCATTTCTTCAGGTCCACACAGGTATGCTGAATTAAAAGAAATATCTTTATGAATATTCTTTACAAAATAATTTATATGTCCTTTATCAATTCTACCAAACTTACTGTTGATTTTCACCTCTTGACTGAACACATAGTGCAAGTTAAGTTGAGTAGGATACTTTTCTGCTAGCTCATTTAATTCTTCATAAAAAATCGTGCTTTCTGATTTTTTATTCCCAAAAACTAATGTAATTGTTGAAGTCAATTCGTTTTCTAGCACCGTTTTCACCATTGATAAAACCGGTGTAATACCACTTCCTGCAGCAAAAGCAATATAATTTTTGCCTGCTTGCGGCTCTAAAATGAACTTTCCTTCTGGTTCAGAAACCTCTAAAAAAGTATCTTCTTTTAGCTTCGTAGTTGCATAGGTTGAAAATGTTCCGTGGTCAACGGCTTTTACTGCAACCTTAATTTGATTGCTATTAGGTGAAGCACATATAGAATACGCTCTTCTTATTTCTCTATCATCTAGAGTAGCTTTTATGGTAATATATTGCCCAGCAATAAAAGTATAAGCTTCTTTCAATTCTGCTGGAATAGCAAATAAAATAGAAACAGCATCAGCAGTTTCTTTTATTATTTTTTCAATACGTAGTTTATGAAATGTAGACATGTATTCTTTTTAAAGAGCTACAAAAATAAGAAACTCAGCACGAACAAAAGTTAGGGTTATTATAAAATATATACCTAAAAATCTTATGTATAAGAAAATTAAGTATATTTGCATACCTAAGATTTTTAGGTATACAGCAGAAACTTGTTTTTATGGGCAATCAAAAATTATACAAAGGTTCTTTACAAACCATCATTTTAAAACTACTAGTACAAAATGATAAAATGTACGGGTATGAAATCACTCAAAAAGTAAAAGAACTTACGAAAGGGGAATTAAAAATCACAGAAGGTGCTTTGTATCCAGCTCTACATAAACTAGAAGCTGAAGGTTTATTAGATGTTGAAGTTGCCAAAGTTGGAAATCGTTTACGTAAATATTACAAGCTTACCGAAAATGGTACTAAAGAAACTGTAAACCGACTCTCAGAAATGCAAGAGTTTTTAAACACCATGCAACAATTGGTAAACCCTAAATTTAGTTTGGAGTAAAAGTAATTAGCTATGGAATTAACAAAAGAACAAATTAAAAAAATAGACCTTTTTTTAGAAGGAATAGGAATTGAGTATATAGATATTCGTTTTGAAATGGTAGATCATATTGCTTCTGAAATTGAAAATAATATTCAAGATACTAATGCTTTTTTTAAAGGGAGAGGTTTTCAAGTCCCTTTTATAAAATATATGTTGAGTAGAAAAAAAGCTTTTAAAAACCGGTATAAGAAACAAACTAAAAGATTGCATTGGTACTACACTAAAACAATTTTAAAAGACATTCTTAAAAAAGCTATGCTACCTAAAAACATGCTAGCAATAATTTTGCTTTCATTTTTTTGCTTCTTTTTTGGCTCAAAATATGTTAAAGGAACTTCAATTTTAATTTTTAGTTCCTTAATCCTAAATCTCTTATACACTTCATTTATAACGTATAAATTCACAAAAAAACATAAAACTCTTAAATTTGTAAAAACCTATTCTTTTATTAGCTCATTGCTTATTATAGTCCCTCTTAATCTTCCGAATTTTTTAAATATTTTTTATAACGGAAACTATCATGAAGAAGCTATATATATTTATTTAGTAGCTTTTATTTTTAACTACTTGCTTTCTCAAAGTTTTTTAGAGAAAAAAGATTTTATTGAAAATAAATACAAGTATTTAATTCAGTAACTATGAAACTAACCGACCAACATATAGAGCAACTCTACAAGTTTACACGTCAACATTATGTAGAACATTACGACGTGCAAACCGAATTAGTAGATCATCTAGCCAACGATATAGAGCAAATTTGGAAAAAAAAGCCAACACTTACTTTTAAACAAGCACGTGACAAATCTTTTAAAAAATTTGGTGTGTTCGGGTTTATGGATGTTGTTGAGGAAAAGCAAAAACAACTTGGAAAAAAATATAGAA
This sequence comes from Tenacibaculum sp. 1_MG-2023, assembly GCF_030547425.1. Classification (GTDB taxonomy): domain Bacteria; phylum Bacteroidota; class Bacteroidia; order Flavobacteriales; family Flavobacteriaceae; genus Polaribacter. Next base: position 212,101 of record NZ_JAUORH010000002.1, read on the forward strand.
AAGTACTCTGGAAGTATGTAAAAGAATGGTTTAAACTTCCTAAAACAATATTCACAACAAGTATTTTTCTACTCTTTTATTATTTCATGCAAGTTTCGGTTGGAATTTATGTAGTCGGGTTTTCTCTATTTACTTTAGCTGTCCTTGACCTTTATTTTGTAACCAAATTGAAAAAAGAGTTCAATAAAAGAACTAGAAAAAACAATAAAAAATGGATGCTTGAAGATTATATTTTTAATGTGGCATCTTTTGGAGGTGCAATGGTAGCTTCTAACCTACCTCAATTATTTAATCATATCGAAAAAAACCCTTCTCATGTTGGAGCTTTACTTATATCCTTAGTATTAACTTTAACTATTATATATTCCTACATTACACTTGTAGTTATCCCTAAAAAAGCAGAAAAACTATTAGAAGAACATTACCCAGAATACAGGTTAGTGAACCCTACAGCAATCTAATTTACTTTTTCCCATCAACTACAACTACTATCTCGCCTTTAGGTGGCTTTTCAGTATAATATGCTAGCACTTCTTTTACACTTCCTCGTTTGGTTTCTTCAAACAGTTTTGTCAATTCTCTAGAGACCGATAGTTGTCTGTCCTCTCCAAAATACTCCACAAAACTTGTAAGTGTTTTCAATAACTTGTGTGGACTCTCATAAAAAATCATCGTACGTGTTTCTTCTGCTAAGAATTTTAACCGTGTTTGACGTCCTTTTTTTACAGGTAAAAAACCTTCAAAAACAAATTTATCATTCGGTAACCCCGAATTCACCAAAGCTGGAACAAACGCAGTAGCTCCTGGTAAACACTCTACATCAACACCATGTTGTACACATGCTCTGGTTAATAAAAAACCAGGATCGGAAATAGCAGGGGTTCCAGCGTCAGAAATCAGTGCAAACGTTTCACCACTTTGCATACGTTTTACAATGGTATCCACTGTTTTGTGTTCGTTGTGCATATGATGTGACTGCATAGGTGTAGCAATATCAAAATGCTTTAGCAGTTTTCCACTGGTACGCGTATCTTCCGCTAAAATATAATCTACTTCTTTTAAAATATTCAGTGCTCTTAGCGTAATATCTTCTAAATTCCCAATCGGTGTAGGTACCAAATACAATTTACTCATACAACAAAGCTACAACAAAGTTTTCTTACATTTGTCCTATGCCAAAAAAGCTGTTAAAAAATATTGATTTTCCTTCGGATATTAGACAACTTAATCCTGAAAATTTTCCGCAATTAGCGAAAGAATTGCGTGAATTTATTATTGATGTGGTTTCCACAAAAGAAGGACATTTAGGTGCAAGTTTAGGAGTGGTTGAACTTACCATTGCACTTCATTATTTGTTTGATACTCCTAACGATTTATTGGTTTGGGACGTTGGGCATCAAGCTTACGGACATAAAATTTTAACAGGAAGAAAAGACGTTTTTCACACCAATCGTCAGCTTGATGGGATTTCTGGTTTTCCAAAACGTTCTGAAAGTGAATACGACACTTTTGGCGTGGGGCACTCCTCTACTGCTATTTCAGCAGCTTTAGGAATGGCAATCGCCTCAAAATTACAAGATATTGAAAAACACCATATCGCAGTAATTGGTGATGCCTCTATCGCAAGTGGAATGGCTTTTGAAGCCTTAAATCACGCAGGAGACACCAATGCTAATTTGTTGGTTATTCTGAATGATAATGCGATTGGTATTGACCCATCGGTAGGTGCATTAAAAGATTATTTAACTAAGATTAAATCACCTAGATTAGAAATTGAGCAACATAATATTTTTGAAGCTCTTAACTTTGATTACTCGGGACCAATTAATGGACATAATTTTGAAGAATTATTACGTGAATTAGATCGATTAAAAAACGTTCAGGGCCCTAAGTTTTTACACGTAATAACTACCAAAGGGAAAGGATTACGACAAGCAGAACAAGATCAAGTAAGGTATCACGCTCCTGGGAAATTTGATAAAGTTTCTGGAGATGTTCTACCTAAAGAAGCAAGTAAATACACTAAATTTCAAGATGTTTTTGGAAAAACAATTGTTGAACTAGCGAAGCAAAATGAAAAAATTGTAGGAATTACGCCCGCTATGTTAACTGGGAGTTCCTTAAAATTTATGATGCAAGAGTTTCCTGATAGAACATTTGATGTAGGTATTGCTGAACAACATGCTGTAACCTTAGCTGCTGGTATGGCAACTCAAGGACTAGTTCCTTTTTGTAACATATATTCTACCTTTTTACAACGAGCTTACGACCAAATAATTCACGATGTTGCTTTACAGAGCTTACCTGTAATTTTCTGCTTAGATAGAGCAGGATTGGTAGGTGAAGACGGAGCAACACATCACGGAGTTTTTGATTTAGCATATTTACGTTGCATACCCAACCTAATTGTATTTGCCCCTCGTAACGAAATAGAGCTACGTAACATAATGTTTATCGCTCAACAAGGATTAGAGCACCCAATTGCGATTCGTTATCCAAGAGGGAAAGGAAAATTAGAACAATGGCAACTTCCTTTTGAAATCATGGAAATAGGGAAAGGAGTTTGTTTAAAAGAAGGAAGTCAAATAGCAGTGTTATCTATCGGAACAATAGCTGAAAATGTCTCAGAAGCAATAAATCAGCTTGAAAACAACGAATCGGTTGCACATTACGACCTACGCTTTGTAAAACCTTTAGACAAACAACTTTTAGACACTATTTTCAAAAAATTTAATACTATTATCACTGTTGAAGACGGCGCTATCAAAGGTGGATTTGGAAGTGAGGTATTAGAGTATGCTTCCAAAGCAAATTATCAAGGAAAAATCAAACTATTAGGAATTCCTGATGAGTTTATACATCACGGTACGATTCAACAATTACAAGAAGTATGTGGAATTGGTGTTAATTCAATTAAAAAAACAATTCAGAGTCTTCTATAAAAGAAAAGCGAACCAAATTGGTTCGCTTTTCTTTTATAGAAGACTCTCAGAATATTCTGAGGAATAATTCTCTTTTCTTAGTTATTTAAAGCTTCTGCTCCTCCAACGATCTCTAAAATTTCGTTTGTAATAGCAGCTTGACGTGCTTTGTTATACGTTAATAATAAATCATCACGTAATTCCGTTGCATTATCAGTTGCTTTGTGCATTGCAGTCATACGAGCACCGTGTTCGGCAGCAAATGAATCACGAATTGCCTTGTATAATTGCGTTTTTAATGACTTAGGAATTAACTCTAAAATAATTTCCTCTTTAGACGGTTCAAAAATGTAATCTAAATTAGCATTTGATTCTCCTTCTACTGGTTGAATTGGCAAGAATTGCTCTACTTGTGGTATTTGAGTTGCTGCATTTTTAAATCTGTTGTATATGACTTCTATTTTATCATAAGAACCATCAACAAATAAATTCATTAACTGTTCAGCAACTTCAGCAGCATTATCAAAAGTTAAGTCATCAAAAATATTACTTCTATTTTCAATAACTGTATATTCTTTTGATAAAATATCATTTCCTTTTTTACCAATCGTTAATAAATCAACAGTAGCATCGTTATATTTCTCATTAATAGTTTTAACTGTTTCTTTAATAATAGATGAGTTAAAACCTCCACATAAACCTCTGTTAGAGGTTATAGTAACTAACAATACTTTGTTTACTTCTCTTTCTGTTGAATACACTCCACCTGCATCACTATCTAACGTAGCACTTAAGCTTTGTAATAATTCGGTAAGCTTAGATGAATATGGGCGCATTGCTGTGATTGCATCTTGAGCTTTTTTCAACTTTGCAGCCGACACCATTTTCATGGCAGAGGTAATCTGCATTGTTGATTTGATCGAAGTAATTCTGTTACGTATTTCTTTTAAGTTTGCCATACTTTGTAGTATTTAGTATTGAGCACTGAGTATTGAGAAGTTTCATCTCAATACTCAATACTAAAGTCTTTTATTAAGCTGAAAATTTAGCTGAAACTTCTTTAGCAGCGTCTCTTAAAGTATCAATTACTTCATCAGTTAACTTTCCTGCTTTTAAAGTATCTAAAGTATCTCTGTGCTTAGCATTTAAATACTCTAAATAATCTTTTTCAAATTCTTTTACCTTGTTTACAGGTACATCTTTTAACAAGTTTTTAGAACCTGCATAGATGATAGCCACCTGATCTTCTACAGTATAAGGATCGTTTTGAGCTTGCTTTAAGATCTCAACATTACGCTTACCTTTTTCAATTACATTTAAGGTAGCAGCATCTAAATCAGAACCAAACTTAGCGAAAGCTTCTAATTCACGATATTGGGCTTGATCTAATTTTAAAGTACCTGATACTTTCTTCATTGATTTAATCTGAGCATTTCCTCCTACACGTGATACCGAAATACCTACATTAATCGCTGGACGAACACCCGAGTTGAATAAATCAGACTCTAAGAAGATCTGTCCATCAGTAATCGAAATTACGTTTGTAGGAATATATGCTGAAACGTCTCCTGCTTGAGTTTCAATAATTGGCAATGCTGTTAAAGATCCTCCACCTTTTACTTTACCTTTTAATGAAGCTGGTAAATCGTTCATTTCAGCAGCAATTGCATCATCATTAATAACTTTTGCAGCACGCTCTAATAATCTTGAGTGTAAGTAGAATACATCCCCTGGGTAAGCCTCACGTCCTGGTGGTCTTCTTAATAATAATGATACCTCACGGTACGCTACTGCTTGTTTTGATAAATCATCATAAACAATTAAAGCTGGTCTACCAGTATCACGGAAATATTCTCCAATTGCAGCTCCTGCAAATGGTGCATATACCTGCATTGGCGCAGGGTCAGATGCATTTGCAGCAACAATAGTTGTATAAGCTAACGCTCCTTTTTCTTCTAACATGTTAGCAATTGCTGCTACTGTTGAAGCTTTTTGACCGATAGCTACGTAGATACAGTACACTGGTTGTCCTGCATCATAAAATTCTTTTTGATTTAAGATAGTATCAATAGCAACAGTTGATTTACCTGTTTGACGGTCTCCAATGATTAACTCACGTTGACCACGTCCTACTGGAATCATTGCATCGATAGATTTGATACCTGTTTGCATTGGCTCTGTTACAGGCTCACGGAAAATAACTCCTGGTGCTTTACGCTCTAATGGCATTTCAAAAGTTTCACCTTGAATTGGTCCTTTACCATCAATTGGTTGCCCTAATGTATTTACAACACGTCCTACAATTCCTTCTCCAGCTTTTAAAGAAGCAATTCTTTCTGTACGCTTTACAGTAGATCCTTCTCTTACTGAAGTAGAAGCTCCTAATAATACAACACCTGCATTATCTTCTTCTAAGTTTAATACGATACCTTCTAACCCATTATCGAACTCTACTAATTCTCCGTATTGTACGTTAGATAACCCATAAACACGTGCAATACCATCACCTACTTGTAATACAGTCCCTACTTCGTTTAATGAAGCCTTAGACTCAAAATTTGTTAATTGTTCCTTTAAAATTGCTGATACTTCAGCTGGTTTAATTGCTGCCATCTTATTTCTTTTGATGTATAATTAAATTTTTGGAATGTAATGACTGTTGTCAAACTCTCTCCTTAACTCATTAAATTGGTTAGAAATACTTGCATCGTACTGCACATCTCCAACACGTAAGATAAATCCTCCTAAAATATCAGGATTTACTATATTTTCAATACTCGCATTGTTTCCTGTAAGGGCTACAATTTTAGCTTGTATTTTATCTTCTAATGCTTTTGTTAAAGCTACTGCTGTAGTAACTCTAGCAACGTTAATGTTTTTGTGGTAATCGTATATAACAGCGTACTGCTTAGCAATAGGCTCTAACATTACCATACGCTTGTTTTCCTCTAATAAGTTAAATAATCCTTTTACTATATTATCTACTTTATCACCAAAAAGTGCATTTAAAACTTTACGTTTATCTGCAGCTTTAATTACAGGACTTTTAAGCATAAGATCTAAATCAGCGCTTTCAGCAATTGTATCAACGATTAACTTCATGTTATCGTTTACTAAAGTTTCATTTCCTGAATCTTTAGCTAAGTTTAAAACTGCCTTTGCGTAACGTAATGCTGCTCTTGCTTCTTTCATCTGCTGATTAGTTTAAAATAACCTCTTCTAACATTCCTTCTACAAGCTTTAATTGATCATCTTGTGAAGCTAATTCTTTTCTTACAACCTTTTGAGCTATCTCGATAGATAAATCACCTACTTTTTTCTTTAACTCAGCAATTGCTGCTTGTTGCTCTTGCTTAATGGTAGCCTTAGCATTCTCTACCATAGTAGAAGTTTGCTCCTCAGCTTCTTGCTTTGCATCAGCAATAATTTTATCTTTAATCTCACGAGCCTCTTTCATCATTGTATCTCTCTCAGCTCTTGCTTCTTTTAATAAGCGCTCATTATCTGCTTGTAAGTTTTGCATTTCTTTACGAGCATTTTCAGCTTGATCTAATGCTTTTTGGATTCCTTCTTCACGCTCATTTAATGCGCTTAATATAGGCTTCCAAGCAAATTTTGCTAATAAAAATATTAACACTGCTAAAATGACTAGCTGCATAAAAAACAACCCTACTGAAAAATCATTAAATATACCCATTGTTTCTATTGTATTCTTTTTGTTTTTGTTTAATTTTTTTAAAAATAATTCTTTAGCCAACCGCTAAAGAATTATTTTTTTTGATTTTCTTGTACTATCCTAAAAGTAAAGCACCGAATGCTAAACCTTCTAATAATGCTCCAATAATAATCATTGCAGTTTGGATTTTACCAGCTGCTTCTGGTTGACGTGCGATAGCTTCCATTGCACTTCCTCCGATTTTACCTAATCCTAATCCTGCTCCGATTACGATTAAACCTGCTCCAACTAAATTAAGTGTCATAATAAATTGATTTATATATAATTAAACAAAATTTTAATTCTAATTTATTTAGTGATGATCATGTTCTTCAACTGCCATCCCTATAAATAACGATGATAACATCGTGAAAATATATGCTTGTAAAAATGCTACTAGAACTTCTATCAACGTTAAAAACAAGGTTAATAAAAATGAAATACTCGTTGCTCCTGCAGTTCCAAACTTTGCTTTCAACAATATCATTAACGCCGCAATACCCATTACTACAGAGTGACCTGCAGTAATATTTGCAAATAAACGCACAAATAATGAGAATGGCTTTGTTAACATCCCTAATACTTCAATAGGTGCTAATACTATTTTCATTAAAACAGGAACTCCTGGCATCCAAAAAATATGTTTCCAATAATCTTTGTTTCCTGAAAACTGAACGATAAAGAATGTAAACATTGCTAAACAAACAGTAACTGCTATTTGCCCTGTTACGTTAAACCCTAATGGGGTTAACCCTAATAAATTTAAAGCCCAGATAAAGAAAAACACTGTTAACAAAAACCCCATAAACTTTCGGTAATGTTTCTCTCCAATGTTTGGACGTGCAATCTCGTCTCTAACGTATAACACTAATGGTTCAAGAACACGTGCAAAACCTGTTGGCACAGGCCCCTTTTTATATCCGCTTGCCAAACCTCTAAATCCAAAAAACATTAACAAACCTACTAACAACATTCCAAACACACTTTTAGTAATAGAAAAATCTAACACTTTATGTGCATTGGTAGCGTGATGAGTTTCATCGAAAGCAACCGCAGTTTCCTCTCGATTTAACTCATATATTTTACTATGAATTTTAGCAAGCTTCACTCCACCTTTTTCTACAACAACATGACCGTCATCGTTGTGGTGAAATTCAGAAGACATAAAAGTTTTTAACCCTTGACTTGTCCAAACAATTACTGGCAATGAAAACCCAATATGTTTACGCTCACCTGCATCGTTTGTATACGAAAACAGTGTAAAGTCATGCGAATCTGCTAAGTGATGTTTAATGTATCCATCAATTTCACTTTTAGTATTAACTCTTCCTCCATCTTTTGATTTTGAAGTTGTATCCCCTCCTCCAGCGAACGCTGTAAATGAACTAAATACTATTGCTAGTACCGTTAAAAAATAGACAGGTTTTTTTGCTATCATCATACCTTGCTAAATATAGAATTATGGTCTCTAAATTTCCGTGCAAAGGTACACAATAAATTAAAACTACAAACGGTTTTTTTATTTAGTTTTCTTGAGTCTTTTAACGGCTTACAAAAACAGTGAACTACCTATTATTCAACAACTTTGAAACACCAGCCGCTTCAACGAATAAAAAAGTAAGAATCGGAACTAGTATCGATATTTTTTCTGGCTTAGTTAAACCTGTTTCAGAAAATATCGAGTCCTGATATAGTAATATAAATACTCCAAACTTTACCAACATTAAACCAAGATATAAATAACCTGTTTCATTAGGCAAGTAATTTACCACGACTTCAACTGATATATAAATCACCAATGAAGCTATTGCATTGAATATGTATATTGACAACAATGAAAACGTAAGACTAATATCATTTTTTTCTACAAAAAAATCATTTAAAAAAAAACCTAAAGCACTCAAAGTTAGCACAACCAAGGTGAAAATTATAATTCGTTTAATCATCTTTGTTCGTTAGTTTTGTTACCTCTCTAATTACAGAATACATTGATATGAAAACTGCCACAAGTGTACAAATTTTTACGTAAAGTTGGTTATCGTTCGGGTATTTTTGGTCTAACCATTCACCTAGTAAACTTCCTAAGTAAATAGTTAGCCCCATTTGAAGTGCGATTCCTGTGAATCGTATGTATTTATTAAGCGGTTTTTTCTTTGAGTCCTTGCTCATTTTTATTTAATTCTTTTACCGCTCCTTTCATTGCACAAGTAGCATTGAACTCGGCTCCTGGCTCCACAGATAGTTTCCCTATAATAACATCTCCGGTAATGTTTGCTGAAGATTTCACTGTAAGTGTGTTTGATACAAATAACTCTCCTGAAAAATCTCCTTCTACATCTGCATTAGTACACTCAACTTTTCCTTTAATCAGACCAGTACTACCAATTATTACTCTGCCATTAGTTTCTATAGTTCCTTCTAAAGTACCATCGATTCTAAAGTCTCCTTCAGAGATAATTTCACCGGTTATTTTGGTGTTTTTTCCAATAATGTTTCTTTCTGCAACTTTGTTTTCGGTTGTTTTTTTACTCTCTTTACCAAACATATTCGGGGAATTTAAGGGGTGGGTTTATGCTTTATTTAATTGTTCTATTATTTCTTTTGCTTTTTTACCTTCTTGAGTAGTTGCATAACTAACCGCAACAAACTCTAACGCTTTTTTATAGGTCTCTTTGTCTTGATATTTCCCTATAGCCAAGGCTTTTAGGAGTGCGAATTTAGGGATTAAATTTGATTTTTTTATTGTAGTTAAAAAATTATCTATCTCTTTAACAGTTTCATCAAACTTATTCTCTTTATATAAATAGTATATTTCTTTGTATTTATTTAAAACCTCATCTTCTTTTTTTTCTTCTACAAGTTTTTTATCAGGGTTTAAAATTATTTGAGCAAAACTTGTTTTTGGGTATTTCTGTAAGATAACATTCTTATACTCATTTTCTTTAGCTACATCACCTCCCTTTTTATATATTTGATACAAATGGTAACTTATTGGTAACTCCAACTTATCATCTGTACTAACTTCTCTTAAGCGTTCTAAGTTTTTAATTGCTAGTCTAGCATTTGTAAACTGCTCTTTATAAATTAGCCCTAATTGGTATAATGCATCATTTCGCTCTTGTACAAGGCCCCTAATTACTTTTTCATCTGTAGGTACTGCATCAAGGTATGTTGAAAGTTCATATCTCTTGTTTATTTTTGTTTCATTATCATCTTCTGACACATTATCTGCAACGCTAATGGATTTGTCTGATAATCGCCAGTTATCTTCTAAAGGACGTGTTCCCCATATTTTTTGAAATTCTGCCCTTCCAAACCCTAATGCTTGCGTGTTGTAAAAATACCATTTTCCTTTATTTGCATTATTGTTTATAGAAGCTCCACCTCCAAAGCCGCTTCCGAAGTTTTGAGCATTTAGTAATTGTTGTCTTTTTTCTTCATCTTCTTTTTTTATTTTTTCAATATATGCTTCAAAAAAAGAAGTTCTTTCATCTGGTGTCATTGCTACCAAACCAAGAATACTATCGTTATTTTTTACTGTTTCTTCGTATTTTCTTAAGGTTGTCAGTCCTTTATTTTTTCTACGAATTCTACGGATTCTTTTTTCTTGATCAAACTCTTTAGAAACTACTTGCATTACACTATCATAATACAAACCCGCTAGCAGGTAATTCTCTTTTTCAAAAGCCATATTTGCTAAACGTTCATACGCATAGGTTTTTTGATAATTGTTATTATGTTTTGCTTCTAAAGATTTTTTGTAATATTCTGCTGCTGCTTCTGGGTTATTTCTTCCTTCTTGAACAACTCCTGCCTGGTAGTATAATTCGTTTAAGAACTTTCGGTTATCTGAATTTTTAATTAATTTTCTTAACCTAGCTAACATCAATATTGATGTTGAGTCATTCGGAGTATTCTTAGCAAGTTCAATATCTGCTCTAATGCGAAACCTATATGGTGCTCTTTTATTGTCTGCTAGTTTTCGAAACACCATTCTTGCCGAATCTTTTCTATCTAATTCGCTATAAATTTGTCCTAAAACAAACATGTTTCGAGCTGATTGTTCTTTGTTGTAATGTGTTTTAGTTGCTGAGTTTAGATAATCAACCATTTTTTGAATGGTATCTGTTTGTTCATAGGCCATTGCCATGGCTGTATAAGCTTGCTCTTTTACAGATTTATTTATTTTTTCTTTCTCATCTAAAACGTCTAATAATAACGATAATGTTTCTATAGCTCTTTTTTCGTTACCTAAACGAATATTTGTTTTAGCTCTCCAAATTTTTGTTTCGTAGTTTAAATCTGCTTTAGGGTAATTAACTATCACATAATTAAAGGCTTCTAATGCAGGAATGAAGCGTTGTGTATAGTATCTAGACTTTCCTAACAGTAAATAAGCGTCATCTATTTGGCTATTCTTTTCGTACCCATTAATATTCATCGAATGGGTTTGAACAGCTTTTATAGCTTTTTCTTCTGCTTTTTCAAAAGGTGTTAGGTTTTTGTTTTCTTCCTCTTCTTCAGTATTAAATCCTGTACCGGGAGTAAGTACTTTTGTTGTTAGCTTACTTTCATCAAAAGTTATAGGCTCTAATTGTAAACGCTTCCAGAAATTATCTTCATGTTTTTCTTGAATTTCTTCAAGTCCTTTTAAATACGCTTGCTCTCCATTAAAAAGCACATTGTATTTAGTGGTAACAGCGTGATAACTTCTATTTAAAAAAGCATCCTTTTTAACACTACACGAATACGCGACAGCCGCTAAAACACTGAATACTATTATCTTTACCCCTTTTTCCATATACTATTGCTTTTACAGTACAACAACGTAATAATTGTGTTTTTTGTACGTAAAGAGGTAAAAATAATAATTATAAGATGATTTTCACCTTGTTTTATGCAGAAAAATAGCTTTCTAATTCTTGCAGGGTTTCTTGCGATGTATTTATATCTTTTACAACGTTCCCTTTATCTAAAACTACAATACGTTCGCAAACCTCAGTTACATGGCTTAAATCATGGCTTGAAACTAACACAGTTACATCATTATTCTCTGTTAGTTTTTTAATTATTTTTTTTAGTCTGATTTGCGTTGTAGGGTCTAAGTTTGCAAAAGGTTCGTCTAAGATTATTACTTGTGGATTTCCCATCATTGCTGCTACAATACCAACTTTCTTTTGATTTCCTTTACTTAAACTTCGTAAATACTTTTTCTTTCCTAAAATTTCATCATTAAAAAACTCATCAAATTGAGCTAAGAACCCTTTTACATCTGCCTTATTCATTCCACGTAAATCTCCAACAAAATCAAAATATTCTTCAGGCGTTAGGTATCCTATTAAAAAAGTTTCATCTATAAACGACCCTGTAAATGTTTTCCAGTTCTCACTTTTGTTTACAGTAACTTCATTATTTATAATTTCTCCTGTTGTTGGTCTAATTAAATCTAATAACAGGTTAAACAAAGTTGTTTTTCCTGCTCCATTATTCCCTACTAACCCAAAAGATTGTCCGCTAGGAATCTTCAACTCTTCTAGGTTTAAAACTTGTGTGGTTCCGTATGTTTTTGAAATATTATGTATAGATATCATTTTGTTTAGTTTTTTGGTTGGTTATGATTTTTGGCTAAATGCATGTATTACTGCGTACTTACTTTTAATGTATCTTTTTTCTATAAAACCCATAAAGTAATTTTTAAATGCCAGAGCTAATGTTCCAGCAATTGCAATTGCTAAAACACCTGCATTAAAGCTAACAAACTTGTTGAAAACCCAAAAGAGGAGCATAGGAATTCCCATTATTGGAATTATAATTAAAAATTGTGTTGCACTAGTACCTTGATAGTTTGAAAATCCACTTTTATTTAAGTCTATACGCTTCCTATTAAAAGAGCCCGCAAAGAGTAAAAAGAGAGAATTAAACCCTATATTAAAAATTGCCCCAGCAGTTATTATTAAAAAAATATCTAATCCGTAGAAATAAACATAAGGAATACTTAGCAGGTATAATGCTCCTGAGACTACAACCATTAAATACCATTTACTTTCTAAAAACTTTCGATAACGGATATTTTGACTCATAAGCATTTTGTAATACTCACTATCCCATGCAGGGATAAACTGCCCATAGTTTAGCGTAAACCCTCCTGTAACAAAAACTGCAGCAAAGACTAAAAAAGCAGGCATTTGTTCTCGATACATTTCCTGTCCAAAGAAAATAGCTCCGTAGAAAAGAAATAAAAACGACATAAAAAACACTGTTTTAGTTCGTTTATTCCTCCAAATTTGACGAATATCATTTTTAATAAATGGCGCCACATCTCCCAATCTATCAACAAAAGATAAGTCTGATTCTTTTGCTACTTCTTCTTTACTTTTTATAGCATCATCTAAATATACTTTTTCTCTTAATAATTTAAAATTTACATAGTATAGTCCTACTAGCAAGACCATTCCTATTACTGACAAAGCAGGAAAGTTATATACTGATTGAAAAATAGGCGCAAATACATCATTTACGTTAAATAACTGGTATTTATTTGTAAGAAATAACATTCCGAGTACAGCAATCATCCCTCCTAATGCATAATTATTTTTATTGATTAGAAAGTTTACATAGTTAGCACTTAATACTAGCATAACCATTAAAAACAACCATCCTAAAACTCCCATGACATTGTATCCTTGACCTATTAATACTATTGAAAAAGGCACGTAAAAAAACAGCGGCATTATGTTGAAGAATGACAAAGCTGATTTTCCTAATACAAAATGAACAAGTTTTTCTTTTTTTACAGGTAAGTTTAGAAACGGCTTGATGTTTAATACTGGTAATTTTTGCATTAAATAGCGAAAAATTAAATCTCCAATTAATAAAAAAACAAGAAATCCATTAACAAAAAAAAGTGGATCTGTATTTGGGTATTCTTTTTTAATGAAAAAATACCCTCCTATTCCTATCATTAAAAATGAAACTAGCATCCATAATGCAAAAAAGCTCATGATTATTTTTAATGCAATGCTTTTTCCGAAATAAGAAGAGCGAAAAAACTGCTTCCATTCTAACTTTAAAAAATGTATAATCATTTGGTTTTGTATTTGGTTGATTACCTTATTTGTCTTTTTCTACAACTTTTTGTTACATAAAAAAAGCATCAATTTAAAAATTGATGCTTTTCTACCGTTATTATGATTTATCTTTTATTTTATTTTTAAAGACTTTGCTATCGCTTCTAATTCAAAGATGAAATCTCGTTTGTTTACTGATGGAGCATAAGTAAATCCTTCAAAAACAATGACACGTTTGTTTTCTTTATCAATTATTGTATAGTTAATAAATGGCCCTGCCATGAAATCATTTTTTACTTCCCATTTACCTCTAGTTTCATAGGCTTTTTTACCATCAATTTCTGCATCAAAAGTAAATGGAGTGTATGCTTGTTCGGTAATCATGTGCATCCCTTCTTTAGTTCCAGGAATATATTTTTTACCAATTGTATCTCTCATTCTTGTAATGTTGTCTGCCACTTTACTTTCATCTTCCAAAGGATAGCTATACACTAAAATATTGTTGGTTCCATCTCCTCTTGCTATTCCGCTTTTTAAGTGTTGACGTAACCATAAAAAGTCTCCTGTATCTTCAACAAGTTTAAACCTTTCAGGAATGGTTAATGTAACTCCTAAGTTTTTAATTGTTTTAAATTGAGTTTCGTCAAGTTTTTCTTTGTTAAAGATTCTTTGAGTAAACTTTACATCTTCATCTTTAAATAATTTAATAATCTCTTTTCCTCTGTTGCGAATCAAGTCAACCAAAGCTCCTTTACTTTTAGCTGTTGCATAAACTAAAATTTGAGGTTCAGCATATTTGTTTTTTTCTACTGCTATTTTTTCTTTTTCTCCTTCTCTAAGAATTAAAACAGCTCTTGCATTCCTTATAAAACCTTTAAATCCTATAGGATCTATTTGTCCTACTGAAAGTAATGTTTCAGGCTGTGGTAATCCTACCTGATGCTCTCCAAAAACAGAGCGAATTTCATCACCAATTTTACCCTCCCAATCATTTCCTTTAATTACTACTAATATTTTATTAGTATTTCCATTTGATGTTGGTAAAACATAGTCACTTTTCTCTCCTTTATTTTTACACGAAACTGTTATAAAAATTAGGGCAAATAATGCTATTAGTTTATTCATAGTTTGTGGTGTTTAGTAGTTGTATTTTTAGCTTTTAAAAATTTTAAGTTTCATTCCTGGTTTTAAACTTTTAACACTCCAAATATTGTTCCATTTTTTAATTTCATCAACAGAAACTGATGGATATTTTTTTGAAATAGTCCATAATGAATCTCCTTCTTTAACAACATACACCTCATGCTTACCTGTTGGTGCTTTATATTTTTTCTTTGAAACCTTTTTTGGAACAGCCATTCTTTTAGGGTAAACACTTAATCTTTGTCCTATTTTTAAATGATGTGTTCGTAAGCCATTCCAACGTTTAATATCTCTTACTCGTACCCCAAATTTATTAGCTATTTTACCTAAATAGTCTCCACTTCGAACCCTATAGCGAATACGTTTATCCATTTCAAAGTATTTTGGTAAAGGCTTTTCTCTTTTAGCATCATCTTCGTTTGCTAAAGCATATATTTCTTTTTCCTTGTCTAAAAAGTCCATTAAGTTTCTTCGAGGTAACCGAACTGCATAATTTTTTTCTTTTACATACGGAATAACATCTAGTTTATACGATGGATTCAAAAAAGCTAATAAATCAGAGTCTATTCCAGTTTTTTCTGAAATCTGATCAAAACTAATAGTTCTTTTTACACGAACTGTATCTGTCTCAAAATTGAAGATTTTTGGTGCTTCAGGGTAAATATGGTGTTTTTCTGCATATTCAAAAATATACATCGTTGCGTAAAATGCTGGTACATACCCTGCCGTTTCACGAGGTAAAAACGGACGAATATTCCAATAATTTTTATAGCCTCCAGAACGTCTTATCGCTTTTGATACGTTTCCTGGACCTGAGTTGTATGCTGCTAAGGCTAAATCCCAATCACCAAAAATTTTATACAACTGACTTAAGTATTGACATGCTGCTTTTGTTGATTTTACTGGATCTTGACGTTCATCTACATACGAGTTCACCTTTAAATCAAACTGAATTCCTGTTCCATACATAAATTGCCATAAACCCGTTGCTCCTACCCAAGAACGAGCATCTGGTCTCAACGCTGACTCAACAATAGCCAAATATTTCATCTCTAAAGGGATGTCGTATTGATCTAGGTATTGCTCAAACATTGGAAAATAATATTGAGCACGAGCCATTAATGCAGGATAGTATTTTTTGCGATATTTTAAATAACTATTAATCACTTTTTCTAACGCAGGATTGTACTCTAAATGAAAAGGTGTTCTTACGTTTAAGTCTTGTAACCGTTTCTTTAATAAATCGGTTGTAAGAATTGTGGTTGTGTTACCTAAGATATCTTTATCATTAATTACATATTGAATGCTATCAAACAATGATGAATTAAATTTTTCTTCAACTAGTAAGCTATCAATCATCTTTAAATCTTCCGTAGAAAATAGCTCTTGGTTTTGCGCTGAGTTTATAGAATCATTTACCACAACATCAACACTGTCTTTAGCTACAGAAAGGCTATCAATAGGTTGTTGTGCAAAAATTGAAGTTGTAAAAAGGAGTAGTGTTAGTAATTTTTTCATGTTGGTTTTATAAATCTAATTCAACTGCAATTGGGCAATGATCTGAATGTTTTGCTTCTGGTAAAATATACGCTCTTGAAATTTTGTCTTTTAAAGTTTCAGTTACCATGTTGTAATCAATACGCCAACCTTTATTGTTTGTTCTTGCGTTTGCTCGGTAGCTCCACCAAGAGTATTCTTGTTTTTCTGGATGCAAATGACGGAAACTATCTATGAATCCACTATTAATAAACTTTCCTAACCACTCACGTTCTTCTGGTAAAAAACCAGATACTCCTTTCATTTTAGGGTTGTGGATATCTATTTCTTCATGACAAATATTATAATCTCCACAAATAACTAAATTCGGAATGGTTTTTCTCAGTTCTGTAGCATATTCAAGAATTTCATCCATGTAATTGAATTTATAGTCTAATCGAGCACTATTAGTTCCTGAAGGTAAATACATGCTCATTACAGAAACCTCATCAAAATCTACACGAAGATTTCTTCCTTCAAAATCCATCGATTCTATTCCTGTTCCATAGGTTACATGTTTTGGCTCTTCTTTACAGAAAATTGCTACGGATGAATATCCTTTTTTTTCTGCTGAAAACCAATAATGATATGGGTATCCTGCATTTTCAAACTCAGTTACATCTAACTGCTCTTTGTGTGCTTTGGTTTCTTGAATACATATTACATCTGGGTCTGCAGCTTGTAACCAATCGATAAATCCTTTTTTTAATGCCGCCCTAATTCCGTTTACGTTGTATGAGATTATTTTCATCTATATATTTAAAATACAAAAACGTAAAGCATAGTGCCTTACGTCTTTATTTAATCCTATAATTTTGTTAAATATCCATTTCTGGGATATCTCCTTCGACAATCAGAGTTCCTTCTGTAGCTGCTTTAATTTCTTCCACTGATACTCCAGGAGCTCTTTCTAATAAGTAAAACTTATTGTCTTTAATTTCTAATACGGCCAAGTTTGTTACAATTTTTGTTACACAACCTACTCCTGTTAATGGTAATGAACATTTTTTAAGTAGCTTAGATTCTCCTCTTTTATTAGTGTGCATCATTGCTACAATAATGTTGTCGGCAGAGGCTACTAAATCCATCGCTCCTCCCATACCTTTTACCATTTTTCCTGGTATCTTCCAGTTGGCAATATCTCCATTTTCGGCAACCTCCATAGCTCCTAAAATAGTTAGGTGAACGTGTTTACCTCGAATCATTGAAAAACTGGTAGCAGAATCGAAAAAACTAGCTCCTGGCATAGTTGTTATAGTTTGTTTTCCTGCATTGATAATATCAGCGTCTTCTTCTCCTTCAAAAGGAAAAGGTCCCATACCTAGTACTCCGTTTTCTGATTGAAATTCTACCTCAATATCATCACGAACAAAATTGGCTACTAATGTTGGAATTCCGATACCAAGGTTTACATAATATCCGTTTTTTACTTCTTTTGCGATTCTTTTCGCTATTCCGTTTTTATCTAACATTTTCTTTAATGTATCAATTTAATAATGTAACAATATAGCAATGAACTACTTATTACTTTTAATACTTGTACTTAATATTTTGTATAAAATCAACCCTAGTTCCTTAATTTTTTCAGTTAAAACTTTATTTGTAGGGTAATTTTTAGACTTTTAACAAAGAGTTAACCAATACTTGGTTTCATCTAATTCTTTGGTCGCAATCTTTATTTTATGAATAAAATCTGCTTTACTTTCGGCGTTCTAAGCTTCATGTATATTGGCTCCAATACTTGTTCCTGATTTTAACAATTGACGACCAATTACATATTTTCGTTCGTTTTCTAACTGTTCACAATATTCAATAACAAACAATCCAACTTCTACTGATTTATCTACTACAGGATTCTTCATTGTTACATTTTCAAATTGATACATTGTTACATTATAAGGTATTAGTCTCGTTTTCGAACAGTTCGTTGCTCAATTCTCTTCTCATACTTTTCTCCTTGGAAAATGCGTTGTACAAAAATTCCTGGAATATGGATTTGATTTGGATCTAATTCTCCTACTGGAACTAACTCCTCAACCTCAGCAACTGTAATAGTAGCTGCCCCACACATATTTGGATTAAAGTTTCTTGAAGTCCCTTTGAATATTAAATTTCCTGCTGCATCACCTTTCCATGCTTTTACAAAGGCAAAATCTGCTTTAAACGCTGGTTCTAAAACATACATTTTTCCGTCAAACTCACGAGTTTCTTTTCCTTCTGCCACCTCTGTCCCATAACCTGCTGGTGTATAAAAAGCAGGGAAACCTGCTTGTGCTGCCCTACATTTTTCCGCTAAGGTTCCTTGTGGTGTTAATTCTACTTCTAATTCTCCAGACAACATTTGACGCTCAAACTCATCATTTTCTCCAACATAAGAAGAAATCATTTTTTTTATTTGATGATTTTGTAATAACAACCCTAAACCAAAATCATCAACTCCTGCATTATTAGAAATACAAGTAACATCTTTTACTCCTATTTTTACTAACTCAGCAATAGCATTTTCAGGTATTCCACACAAACCGAACCCTCCTAACATAAAGGTCATGCCGTCTTGTACACCTTGTAATGCTTCTTGTATGTTATTTACTTTTTTATTTATCATTATAGTTGTTGTTTTTAAGCTTTACTCAATAAGTGAGGTTTTAAATACGCTACAATTATACTAAAAATCTGTATCGTCTGGGGTTGTTTCTTCTTCTCCTTCTTTCGTTTCCTCTGTTTTTGAGCAATCTAAATTTATACTTATATCTTTAGGCTTTTCAAAACTTCCTTTACTTACCTCTAATGTCTTATCTTCATAGCACTTCCTCATAAATATAGCCCATGTAGGTAGCGACATTGTTGCTCCTTGTCCATATTTTAACCCTGCAAAGTGTGTAGCTCTATCTTCTCCACCTGTCCAAACTCCTGTTGCTAAATCAGGAACGATCCCCATAAACCAACCATCTGATTGGTTTTGTGTGGTACCTGTTTTACCTGCAATTGGATTGGTAAATTTATAAGGGAAACCTGTTGCAGCATCACCTGCGGAAGTCCATGTTGATCGTAAACGTGCTCCTGAAC
Organism: Tenacibaculum sp. 1_MG-2023; assembly: GCF_030547425.1. Taxonomy (GTDB): domain Bacteria; phylum Bacteroidota; class Bacteroidia; order Flavobacteriales; family Flavobacteriaceae; genus Polaribacter. The sequence goes on from NZ_JAUORH010000002.1 coordinate 231,549, forward strand.
CTAATCTTGTTACGCCTTGCATCAAGTCTAAAATTACATATGCAGATTCTTCACTTAATACTTCTTTAGTTTGAGGTACAAATTCTTCTAAAACAGTTCCGTTTTTATCTTCAATTCGAGTAACCATTAGTGGACTTACACGTAATCCTTTGTTAGCAAAAGTTGAATATGCACTTACCATTTCTAATAACGATAAATCAATTGCTCCTAATGCGATAGACGGATTTGCCTCTAATTTAGACGTTATCCCTGAAGATTCTGCTAGTCGAACTACATTTATTGGTGAAACTTTATCAATTAGCTGTGCTGTAATTACATTTACTGATTTTGCTAAAGCTTCTTTTAATGTAAGTTCCCCTCCATATTTACCTCCTGCATTTTTAGGTGTCCAATCTTTTGGCATTCCATATTTTTCCTTAGGAATAGTGTATGGTGTGTTTGGCAATTTATCACAAGGTGACATTTTTAATTGATTAATTGCAGTAGCATATACAAAAGGTTTAAACGTAGAACCTACTTGACGTTTTTGTTGCTCAACTGCATCATATTTAAAATACCTATGGTTTATTCCTCCAACCCAAGCTTTAATATGACCTGTTTGAGGCTCAATAGATACCAAACCTGAACGTAAGAAATATTTATAATGACGTATTGAGTCATAAGGGGTCATTACCGTGTCACGTTCACCTTTCCACGTAAAAATACGCATATCTGTAGCAGTATTAAAGACCTTATCTATTTCTTTTTCAGACTTACCAGCTGCTTTCATTCGCTTATAGCGGTCTGAATTTTGTTTTGCTCTTCTTATTATTTTTTCTATTTCTTTTTTGTTTATATCATAAAAAGGAGCTTTTTTATTTCTTTTTTGTTCTTTGTTAAAATAGGTTTGAAGGTTTGCCATGTGTTCATAAACCGCTTCTTCAGCATATTTTTGCATACGAGAGTCTATCGTAGTATAAATTTTTAATCCATCTCTATAAATATTATACTCTTCTCCATTTGGTTTTGGGTTTTCTTTAACCCACTCTTTTAAAATACTTCTTAAATGCTCTCTAAAATATGTTGCTAAACCGTCACTATGCCCTTCTCTGTTTATATTAAGTCCTAGACCTAATTTTTGTAATGAGTCTTTTTGTTTTAAAGTAATAAACTCACTTCTATTCATTTGCTTTAAAACAACATTCCTTCGTTGTTTTACCATCTCTTTTCTCCTTAAAGGATTAAAAAGGGAAGAGTTTTTAAGCATTCCTACTAGCATTGCTGATTCTTCTATATCTAACTCTTTGGGTTCTTTTCCAAAATAAATTCGAGCTGCTGAACGGACACCCACTGCTTGATTTAAGAAATCATATTTATTCAAATACATAGTTATGATTTCTTCTTTAGTATATTGACGCTCTAACTTAACAGCTACTACCCATTCTTTTACTTTTTGAAGTACTCTTTTAAAAATGTTTCGAGATGCTTTTTTCGTAAACAGCATTTTTGCTAGCTGTTGGGTTATTGTACTCGCGCCTCCACTTCCTGGTTTTAAAATAGCTCTTGCTGTTCCTCTAAAGTCTATTCCTGAATGCTCATAAAAACGTTCGTCTTCTGTTGAAACCAAGGCTTTCACCATATTCTGTGGAATGTCTTTATATTTTATAGGTGTTCTATTTTCAACAGCATATTTCCCTAAGGTTTTACCATCCGAAGAAATAATTTCGGTTGCTAAGTTATTCTCTGGGTTTTCTAACTCCTCAAAAGTTGGCAATGCTCCAAACACTCCCCAAGAAGCTAGTAAAAAAAGTAGGCAAACAAGCAGGAAACCTCCTAAAATGATACCCCAAAACCATTTAATATACTTACTAAAACTTGTTGTTTTTTTCTCTGTCATTACTTTATTTTTTCAATTCTAAACCCTACATGAGTTATCCCTTTCAGTTCTTCAACACCTTCTATTTCTCCATTTTTTCGCATGGCTTGTCGAACTTTAAAAGTATATTTTCCTTTGCGGGGAAACGTTATGTTTTCTTTATAAAAAAGTTTGTTTTCTTTAATATCGGTAAAACCTTGTCCTAAAAACTTTCCTGTAACATCTGCCATATCATACTCCAATGTATCTATGATTATTTGTCCATCAGGAAAATTCATTTGTGTAATTAAAAAAAGATTACTGTATGCATAATCTTTATTATTTCTAAGGTTTATAAAAAGGTTCTTCTTACCAATAGAGTCATTAATTGGAAATGTAAATTGTATTGCATTTTTTTTATTCCATGAACTTTTTGGAAGTGCCATATAATTATCAAACTCCCTATTTGAATCACATGAAGCAAATAGCGTAGCGACTAAAAAAAAGATGCCAATTTTACTTCTCATTATTGGTATTACTTTTATTATCGTTATTGTTTTTTTTACGTTGATTGTTGTTTTTTCTTCTAGGGTTTCTAGGCTTTTTTTGTTGTCCTTGTGGTTTTTCAGTTGTATTACCTTCTGGTTTAGGTTTTCGAGTTTTTGGGTTATTTTTAGGTCTTGGTTTCCTATTGTCAACCCTCTTCTTTTCTGTTTTTTGCCCTCCTTCAGTCTTTACTGATTTCCCTTGTGGCTTTTTCTTTGGTCTCTTGTTTATAGGAGGTTGTTTATCTCCCTCTCTCTTATTTGTTGGGTTTCTTTTCTTACGTCTACTATTTTTGCGCCCTTTTTTTGGAGCATCAAAACGTGTTAAACTATCTTGACCAACGACATTCTCAAAATCAACAGAGACCTCTTCAGTTATCTCCAATTCATATTCTTCTAACGGTAAAGCAAGTTCATTATTTTTGTTTAATTCTATAATCTCTTGAACTTGATCTAACGATAGTTTATACCATTTAAAACTTTCTTCTTTGTAAGTGTACCAAAGTAACTTTTTGAAAATGTCCATTTTAACGAAAACAGCATCTCCTTTTTCTGTTTTTAGCACTTTATCTTGCTTCGGAAAGCTTTGTAATGCATCTAAATACGTGTCTAATTCGTAGTTTAAACAACACTTTAGTTTACCACACTGTCCTGCTAATTTTAACGGATTTAGTGATAGCTGTTGATAGCGGGCTGCTGCTGTATTTACTTTTCTAAAATCGGTTAGCCAAGTAGAGCAGCATAGTTCTCTACCACAAGAACCAATTCCTCCTAAACGAGCTGCTTCTTGACGCATTCCTACCTGACGCATTTCTACTCTAATAGAAAAAGCGCTAGCTAAGTCACGTATTAACTGACGAAAATCTACACGTTCATCTGCTGTGTAATAAAAAGTAGCTTTTGTTCCATCTCCTTGATATTCAACATCAGAAAGTTTCATTTTTAAACCTAGTCGGCTTATAATTTCTCTTCCTTTTCGTTGTGTTTCTAGCTCTCTTCCTCTGGCTTCTTGCCAAACATCAATGTCTTTTTGAGAGGCTTTTCTGTAAATTTTCTTCACTTCATCACTATCTGCAGTAATTTTTCTTTTTTTCATTTGAACTCTTACAAGCTCTCCTGCTAAAGAAACAATACCAACATCGTGCCCTGAAGATCCTTCAACTGCAACCACATCTCCCATGGAAAGGGTTAAGTTTTCAAGATTTTTATAAAAGTGTTTTCGTCCGTTTTTAAAACGGACTTCAAAAATATTAAATGGAGCTTCACCCGTAGGTAAAGTCATGTTCGATAACCAATCAAAAACAGCGAGCTTATTTCCACTTCCACATGTGCCCGTAGCACAATTTCCGTTACTCTTACAGCCATTTGGCACACCGCTTTTGTTAGTTGAGCAACTGCTACAACTCATACGATAGTATATTTTTTTGAAATGTTTTTTAAACCTGTGGTATTTACAGTATCAAAAAACATTTTTATTATTTGATTTTCAGCTGTATAAAATTTATCTTATAACAACTATCCTTAATCTGTAAAGATACATATTCTAATGAAAAGTGAAAATTGATTTTTTTGTTAAAAAAAACGCCACTTTTTTGTTAAAAGCAGCGTTTTTCATTTGTTTTATGTCTTTTGGCACTATTTATTCTTTTTCGCCCAATTATCTCGTAATCCAACAGTTTTATTGAATACTAAATTTTCTGCTGTTGAATCATCATCTACATTAAAATACCCTAAACGTTGGAACTGAAAGCGGTCTCCAATTTTTGCTTCTTGTAAGCTTGGTTCAACGTAAGCCGTAATTTTTTCTAACGAATTCGGGTTTAAAAACGCCATAAAGTCCTTATCTTTATGACTGTCTGGTGCTTCATCTGAAAACAACCTGTCATACGCTCTTACCTCAGCTTTTACTGCATGTTTTATAGAAACCCAGTGTAAAGTTCCTTTTACCTTACGCTTACTTTCTTCGGTTCCACTTCCTGATTTTGTTAATGGGTCGTACGCACAGTGAATTACAGTAATATTTCCGTTTTCGTCTTTTTCCACACTATTAGCGGTAATAAAATACGCATTCTTTAAACGAACTTCTTTTCCTAATTTTAAACGGAAAAATTTTTTGTTTGCTTCTTCTCTAAAGTCTTCACGTTCTATATAAATTTCTCTTGAAAATGGAACTTCTCTTGTACCAGAGTTTTCATCTTCTGGATTGTTTTCAGCAATTAAAATCTCTTCTTGATCTTCTGGATAATTATCTATTACCACTTTTACTGGATCTAAAACCCCCATCACTCGATTCGCTGTTTTGTTTAAATCTTCTCTAATTTTAAACTCCAGTAACGCTACATCAATCACATTTTCACGTTTAGAAACTCCTACAGTATCCACAAAACTACGAATAGAAGCAGGAGTATAACCACGGCGACGTAATCCTGAAATAGTTGGCATACGTGGGTCATCCCACCCTGAAACAATTCCTTCTTCCACCAACTTCATCAACTTACGTTTACTCATTACGGTATAACTTAAGTTTAAACGTGAGAATTCTCTTTGTTTTGGTGGTAATGGGTATTCTGATTGACTATATTCATACACATTATCTCTAAACCAATTGTATAATTCACGGTGAGGTTTAAACTCTAGTGAACATAGTGAATGAGAAATTTGCTCTATATAATCACTTTCACCATGAGTCCAGTCGTACATTGGATAAATTACCCAATCGCTTCCTGTACGGTGGTGTTCTTTCTTTAAAATACGATACATAATAGGATCACGTAGTAACATATTTGGTGAAGCCATATCTATTTTAGCACGTAACACATGAGAACCTTCTTCAAACTCACCATTTTTCATACGTGTGAATAAATCTAAGTTTTCTTCAACACTTCTGTCTCTATTAGGTCCTGCTACTCCTGGTTGCGTTGGCGTTCCTTTTTGCTCAGCCATTGCTTCAGAAGATTGGTTATCTACATACGCTTTTCCGTCTTTAATCAATTGAACTGCCCAATCATATAATTGTTGGAAATAATCAGAAGAATAGCATTCTTTTTCCCATTGATACCCTAACCAAGATACATCACGTTTAATAGCGTCTACATATTCTTGCTCTTCTTTTGCTGGGTTTGTATCATCAAAACGAAGGTTTACTGGAGCATTGTATTTTTCTCCTAAACCAAAACTAATACCAATAGCTTTTGTATGCCCTATATGTAAGTATCCGTTTGGTTCTGGTGGAAAACGAAAACGCAAATTTTCTTTTGGCATTCCATTTGCCAAATCTTCTTCAACAATTTGCTCTAAAAAATTCAATGATTTCTTTTCTTCTGACATCTTTATAAATTATGTACGTGTTCTATTTTTACAGCCTTCTATAGTTTTCTCTTAAAATAGAATCAATCAAGAGCTTCCTAAAAGGTCTAAGCAACAAAATTACATAGAATCTATGAGATAATTACACAAAGAAAATTATGGATTAAGTTTTAGCAATAAAAAAACGGAAAACCTATATAGATTTTCCGTTTTTAGTGTTTTTTATCGTTAAGTTTTACTTCCCGTACGAATTGTTTTCTTGGTTTACGTCTGCCATTAATTTAGACGGATCAATTTCAACTGATTTCACCTCTTTTTTTGTTGTAAAAGTGTACGTTGGATGTGCAAAAGTCCAATCGGTAATAACCGTTGCACTGGTTGGTTTTTCTCCACGCATCATACGTAACGGAATATTAAATGATTCTTTTGAACCATCAGTATACGTTACCTTAACATCAATTGGCATTGGCATTTTACCAATACGTTCTAAGGTAATTTCTTTTCCATTTACTGATTTAATTCCGTAATCAATAGTATGTGTTGTTTGTGTCCATTCATTTAAATACCAGTCTAACTGAAGTCCTGAAACTTTTTCGGCGGTACGTTTAATGTCATTTGGTGTTGGATGCTTAAAAGAAAAGTCTTCAAAATATTTCTTTAATGTTTTTGCTACATTTTCTTTTCCAATAATATATTCTAATTGGGATAAGAAAATGTTTCCTTTTGAATAACTCGCAACTCCATACGCTGTATTCGTGTGATACCTATCAGCGTGTGTTGTTAAAGGCTCTTCAATATTATTTTTTACCACGTAATTATACCCTCGATAAGATCCTGCATGTGGATTTTCTTTTCCTTCTCCTAAAATTTCATTTTCTGCTTTGTTTGAAATATAAGTGGTGAACCCTTCATCCATCCAAGGGTGCTTGCTTTCGTTAGTTGCTAATAAGAATTGAAACCAAGTATGTGCTAACTCGTGTGCTGTAACACCGAATAAGCTTCCCCACTTACGTTGTCCTGTAATTAATGTACACATTGCATATTCCATACCTCCATCTCCTCCTTGAATAACTGAGTATTGCTTGTATGGATACTGACCTATATGCTCACTAAAATATTTCATTAATTCAGCTGTTTTAGGTTGCAATTTTTTCCAGTTTTCTAAATATTCAGCACCTAATGTTTTCTTGTAAAGGAAATGTAAGTCGATTCCATTGTCCATTTTATAGGTATCATGAATAAACTCAGGATCTGCTCCCCAAGTAAAATCATGTACATTTGGCGCAGTGAATTTCCATGTTAATTTATCTCCTGACGGAAGGTTTAACGGTTTTGTTTTATCTTCGTAACCATGACCTACTTCTTGTGGATTTTGCACATATCCAGTTCCTCCAACTACATAATTTTTATCAATATGAAGTGTTACATCAAAATTACCCCAAACTCCGTGGAATTCTCTTCCTAAGTATGGTGGTGTATGCCAACCTTCAAAATCGTACTCAGCCATTTTAGGATACCATTGTGTCATTGACAAAGCAACTCCTTCTGCGCTATTACGACCCGAACGGCGGATTTGTTTTGGTACTTGCGCATCAAAAATCATATCAAACGTTACACTTTCTCCTGGTTGAATTGGTTTGTTTAATGTAACTTCTAAAATCGTTCCAACAGTTTCGTGTTTTACTACCGAACCGTTTTGTTTTAAAGAACTTACTTTAATGTATCCTATTTCTGAAGGTGATAATTTACTAATACGATCTCCTACTCTTCTATCTGGATCTTGAATATTTCTTGAACGAACATCCATTTGTGAGTTTGGTTGAAATGCATTGAAATATAAATGATAGAACACTTTATTTAACGCATCTGGTGAATTGTTTGTGTACACCAATTTTTGCATTCCTTTGTATTGATATGTTTTAACATTCATATCAATATCCATAGTATAATCAACATGTTGTTGCCAATACCCTTTGTTTGATTGCTTGTTTACTTTTGTTTTTGTTACGGTTTTATTTTTTGTGCTATTTACAGTAGCACATGAAATAACCGGTAATAATAAAAGGCTTAAGATTATTTTCTTCATATTAAACTGATTTAATCCCCATTGAGGTTAGTGTTTTCTTAAAATCACTTAGTTCTTTTTCATTTTTTAATACTGGAAAACTACGTCTTTTTCCGTTACATAACTTTAGAAAAACTCGTTCTTTTCCATAAACTGTTCTTGTTTCTATTCCTTCAATTTCATCAAGCAGGTATTTAGACTTCCATGATCTTTTTACTACGTAATAAAATATTACTACTACAGAAACTACTGCAAGTACAAACATAAAAACAAAAAGAGTTTCATTGTTTTGGTAACTCATTAAATACAACTGAACCCCCATATTAATTCCATTAATTAACATTAAAGAGATTATTAACCATGAATGCATCGGCACTTCATCTTTAATTGTTAATTCTTGTGTTTTTTTGTTGAATTCTAGTTGCATGTGTTTTCTTATAACAAAAAAAGAGCATCAAAAAATAATGCTCTTTTTTAGCTTGTTTATACTGATTTTATTTTCTTCCATTTACCATTCTATCAGCCATTCTAACCGCATTGTATGCGTTTACAACACGTCCTGATACCGATAATTCTGAGAAAGGAACTAACTCTCCTGTAGGGTTTTCTCTTGATTGAGAACCTGGTTTAACAACCTGTAAATCTATTTTAGTTCCAGAGTTCATTAAAATGTGTTTTACTTGACTCGCTGTTAACTCTGGATAGTAAGAACGTACTAATGCTGCAACTCCTGCTGCTGCTGGAGAAGCCATTGAAGTTCCATTAAATTTCTTGTATTCATTCTCTGGAGTCGTTGAATATACCTGTACTCCAGGAGCAAATACATCTACATTCTTTTTACCGTAATTAGAGAAGTTTGCTGGTAATGTTTTATCATAATTAGCACTCATTGCTCCAATTGTTAAAAAATTATCTGCAACTTCAGTCATTAAATCTGGTGCATCGTTAGGGAAAGTCTTCTCAACATCAATATTCTTTCCATCATTTCCTGCTGCATTTACAATTAACACATCCTTTGATGCTGCATATTTAATTGCATCGTAAACCCATTCTTTATTTGGTGAAAAAGCCTTTCCAAAACTTGTATTGATTACTTTCGCTCCGTTATCAACTGCATAACGAATACCTAAAGCAACGTCTTTATCGTACTCATCTCCTTCAGATACTGAACGAACAGCCATAATTTTCACATTGGCAACCCCATTCATTCCTTTATCGTTGTTTCTTGTTGCTCCAATGATACCTGAAACGTGAGAACCATGCGCTTCATCTTTTTCAGAATGACCTGTATTACCGTTTCCGTATCCTGGTTTATCGTTAATATCATACGCGTTATCACCAACAACAGTACGGTAATCCGTTTTTAAATTATCTCCATTAATAGTTTTTTGAGCTTTCTTTATTCCATTCTCAAAATACTCTTTCGCCTCTTCAAGCGTATCAAAATAACCAAACATTCCCGCTGAAAATCCTTTTGCTTTAATTAACATTGGGTCGTTTGTATTGATAGCTTCTACTTCGTCTTTAGTATAGGTTGATTTTCCAAAGTATTTAGTAAATGCTTTATCAGCATCTGCAATCATTCCTTTTAAACTCCCATAACGAGCAACCGTTTTCTTTGCCTCTGCTATTTTCTCAGCTTGATATGCTTTTACTTCTGCTAAGGTTTCAGCATCTGCAACTTCTGGTTTCATTAAAATACGTTCGTATTCTAAATGTTCTTTGTATGAGTCTCCTAAAAAATTCCATCCGTTGATATCATCAACATATCCATTTTTATCATTATCGATTCCGTCTCCAGGAATTTCCTTGGTATTTACCCAAGCTACATCAACTAAATCCTCATGTTTTAAATCAGTTCCAGAATCAACGACACCAACTACAACTTCTACATGCTTTTTCCCTTTTAAAAACTCATAGGCTTTATTTACACTCATTCCTGGAATAGTATCTGTAGCCAAGTCTAAATGCTGCCAATTTTCTTGCTCATAGTCTGTTAATTCAGCTTTCTTCGCTGGAATATTCACTACGGTGTTACTTCCTGTTGGCACAGGGATGTTGCTTACTGTCTTACAACTAGCTAAGGTAGCTACTGCAATTGCCGAGTAAAATACGGGCTTTAAAACTCTCATAATCTCTATCTTAATTAAAAATATCTGTAAACTTAAATGTTTCTTTTAAACGAACTCCTTTTTCTGTATGTTTTACCGTTATTACTTCATTATAGGCATCATGCTCTAAAAAAAGGTAAAACTCTTTATCGGCTGCTTCGTTTAAAAAGGCTTCTTTTTCTTTTAAGGTTAGTAGCGGTCTTGTATCGTATCCCATTACATAGGGTAACGGAATGTGACCTGCGGTAGGCAATAAATCTGCCATAAACACTACTGTTTTTCCTTGATATTCTATTTTTGGCAGCATTTGTTTTTCGGTATGTCCGTCTTTAAACAACACATCAAACCCTACATAATCTTTTGCATTTAGGTGCAAAAAGTTTAGTTGTCCACTTTCTTCAATCGGTAGGATGTTTTCTTTTAAAAAAGATGCTTTTTCTCTGGCATTTGGGTGTACTGCCCAGTCCCAATGACGTTGGTTACTCCAAAAACGTGCATTTTTAAAAGCTGGTTCATACCCTGTTCTGTCTTTATTCCACTGAATTGCTCCTCCACAATGATCGAAATGTAGATGTGTTAAAAACACATCGGTAATATCATCTCTATGAAAACCATATTTTGCTAAAGAAGTATCTAATGAAAAGTCTCCATACAGATAGTAATATCCAAAAAACTTATCGGACTGCTTATTTCCAATACCTGTATCAATTAGTGTTAAACGGTCACCATCCTCAATCAACATACATCGCATGCCCATTGAAATCATGTTTTTTTCATCGGCAGGGTTTGTTTTTTGCCAAATCGTTTTCGGAACTACGCCAAACATAGCACCACCGTCTAATTTAAAGTTTCCTGTTTCTATCGGATAAATTCGCATAACTACAAAGATGCAGAATTTTAGCGAATTAATTTGTTAAGGAAAACAAAAAGTGCCTAGTTTCTAGAAATGCTATCTGCCATAATTAAAGCATTGTACGCGTTTAAAACTTTCCGAGTGACTTTATAAAATCATAAAAGGTTATCATCTCTTTTTTCTAATTCTTTCAAAAAATAAGAAGGTTTGATTCCTTTAGCTTTAAAAAATGCTTTAGAAAACGATTCTGCGTTGTTAAAACCTGCCTCTTTAGCAATAGCTTTTACTGTATATTTTCTTAAAATAGCATCCTTTTTTAACCTCTCTATAATATATGAGACTCTTAAATCACTCAAATAAGCAGAAAAAGATTTACCTTTATAATAGTTAACTACTTTAGATAGGTACTGAGTATTAGTATTTAACTCTTTTGCCAGAGAACTTAATGTAATATTATTAGCTATAAATTTCTGCTCTTTTTCAAACTCATCCAATCCTTTTAAAATAGCTTCACTAATTTGTTTCGGTATTATAATATTTTCTTTTGTTTTTTTTACAGCTTTAACAACTTCCTTAGAATTAATTACTTCTTCGAATCTTTGTTTATAAACTCTCTTCTTGTAATATTGATAAATAAAAAGAACCAATAATAAAACTACTATTAGAGAAATCATTATAATGACAAAGTAAAAAAAGGCGTTGTTTTTCTTCATTTGTTTTATTACAGTTTCTTTTTCCGATTTTAATTTTGGAATATCATACTCTCTATAAATTTTTCTGTTTAAATACCTCTCATTGTAATTTATAATACTGTCGTATTTGATAAATCTATTGATATATAATAGTTGATTTGTTAAATTATTATCTTTTTTATATTTATTGATTAATACTTCATATGCTTCTCTTATAAATAAAAAAACTGGTTTCTCTAACTGGAATAAGGAATCTACTTTCTTATATGCTCTTATTTTTTGCCCTTCTTTATTAATTCCCTCAAAAGATTTTCCCAGATAGAAATAAATGTAAATTAAATAATTATTTAAACTTTTATTTTTAAAAAAGGAAGCTTCATTTTTAAGTATATTAATAGCTATATTATAATTCTTTTTATGACATTCAATAATTCCTTGATTCATATTTAAATGATGAAGCATTAAAGTATCGTTTAATTTTAAGTATATTTTTTTTCCTCTATTTATATAGTTTTGAGCAGAGTCAATTTTTTTTGAATCTGTATAAAGATTTGCCAGTTCCATTATTGAATTTAGCCTTCTATTTTTTAAATCATTCTTCTCCGCGTATTTTAAGTTTTCTTTAAAAATTATGGCAGCTTCATCATAGATTTGAAGTCTTCTTTTCAATGAACCAATACTATTTTTAATACTAAACGCTAATGACTTACTATTATGTTTTTCTGTATATTCTAGTGCTAATAGGTAACTATCAATTGCATCATCATATTGATAATTTTTTTGATAGTAATATCCTTTTTTCATATAAGCAACTGAAGGGTAATACTTAATACTCTTCTCAGACATTAAATTAATAACACTATCACTATATTTCAATACTCTATCATCTTCATATAAATCTGATAAAACCCAATAACCTGCGGAAATTCTTTGTCTGTGTTTTTCTCTCTTAGCTACCTTTAAGAAAGCTTTTATATATCTAATTTTTTCTTCTTTTTCTTCACTCTTTTCATAGTAAGAAAACAACTCTTCCATTGTTTTACTCGGAAGGGTATCAACGTTACTTTGTCCAAAAGAACTTATGAACAAAAGCAAGAAAAAGAATAGTGTAATCTGTTTTTTATGTGTCTTTAATTTATTTTTCATTTCTCTACTAATTTCCTTTTACTTTTTTCACTAAAAAACCCATTCAATATTTTTTAAATTTCACAAAGGCAAATGTAATAGCAGACAAGTCAAATACAGATATACACCTACAGATATTAATCGATATTTATAAATAACTACCTTTTTCATATCATTTAAATAAGAATATTACAACCTATGGCAACAGCAAATGCCTCAAATAAGCTAAATAAAAAAAGCTCATCAAATTTGATGAGCTTTTTGAGGTGTCGAGCGGATTCGAACCGCTGTAGATGGTGTTGCAGACCACTGCCTAGCCACTCGGCCACGACACCTTATATTGATAAGGACTGCAAATTTACAGCTTTTATCTTTTTTTGCAAGCTTTTTTTACTTTTTACGCACTTCTGATAAAACAATTACTACCTCAGCAACATTTCCTCCAATGGGTGGATTAATTTTTGCTACGCTAACCTCCGCTTCATCAACCAGTTGTATTTCTCTAAAGATTCTAACTAAAATTCGTTGAGCAACATGCTCTAGTAATTTAGAACGAATTGCCATCTCTTCTTTTACAATTTGATTTAAATGCACATAATCTACCGTATCAACCAAATTATCTGTTTTCGCGGATGTTTGTAAATCAGCTTTTACTTCGATATCTACTCGGTATTCCGAACCTATTCTTGCTTCTTCCTCTAAGCATCCGTGATTTGTAAAAACACGAATGTCGTTTACACGTACTATTCCCATACCGCAAAAATAGTAATGTTTCTTTATTAAGTCGTGTAAATTTTATTTCAAAAAAAGAGAAAAACAGTTTTGTTTTTCTCTTTTTTAATTTATCTGTTAAAGAACTTCAAATGTTTGACTTAACTCACCTATCGTTACTTTATATTTCCCTTTAGGTAAATAGTATTTGTCATTCTTTGCTTTTTTTACCTTAACTTCTTTATGTTTCTTTACATATTTTTTTCTTCCTTTTTCAGAAAAAGAAACATCGTACACTACTTCATTAAATCCTTTTGTTGCGTTAGCCTTTATCGTATTTACCAAAACTTTACCCGAATATATTTCTAACACAACTTCTTTATTTGTAGTTACATAAAACGGAATAGTAATTTTTGGTGTATTTGGTTCTAACCACTTACTCCAAGAACTACCCCAAGATTTTCTTTTCTTAATGTCCTTCATACTGAAAATAGCTTCTTTATTGTCAAATTCTTGTAAAGAAGTAATATTTGCTTTGTATAAGCTACGTCCATGTGTTCCTACTAATAAATGTTTTGCTTTGGGTTGAATTACTAAATCGTGCATTGCAACATTCGGCAATCCGTTGCTAAACGCTTCCCAAGTTTCTCCCTGATTGAAAGAAACATACAATCCGTTATCAGTTCCTAAGTATAGAACATTTTCTTTTTTAGTATCTTCCTTAATCACATTTACCGCAGAAGTTGGAATATTATTACTAATATCTTTCCATGTTCTACCGTAGTCATCAGACATGTATACATACGAAGTAAAATCATCAAAACGATACCCGTTTAACGTAACATACACTCGTTCTTTCTTATATTTTGAAGCTATTACACGACTTACCCATAAATTTTGTGGAAAAGTATTTGAAATTTTTTCCCAACTTCCTCCTCCGTTTTTAGTTACCTGCACCAATCCATCATCAGAACCTACGTAGATTAACCCAAATTGAAACGGACTTTCAGAAATAGTAGTTAAGGTTCCGTAAGCTACATTTCCTTCTTTTTCTCCTTTGGTTAAATCTCCAGAAATTTCTTCCCAATCATCACCTTTGTTTAAAGAACGGTGTAACTTATTTCCTCCTAAATATAAAATATCTTGATTGTGTTTTGATAGTTGAATGGGTGTTTGCCAATTGAATCGGTAAGCTGGTTTGTCTTCTTTGGGTTTCGGCTGAATATAGGTTTGTTTTCCTGTAGCTCTATCAATTCGATAATAGTTTCCAAATTGATATCCTGTATACACAATATTAGGATTTCTATCATCAACGGCAACTTGCATTCCGTCACCACCCATTAAACTTTCGTAAGGATTTTTTCCTGTTTGATGCCATCTTTTATCAATCTTAGCATTATGGTCTCCAACCCAAACGCCATTATCTTGCATTCCTCCGTACACCTTATAATTTTCTTGGTTATCGGCATATACGGTGTAAAATTGACCAACAGCAGGCTGATTTAATTTAACCCAACTTTCACCGTCATCGTATGAAATATTTAACCCTCCATCATTTCCATCAATTAAATGTCCTTGTTTTTTAGGATTTACCCATAATGCTTGATGATCAGCATGAACATTTTCTTTACTAATAGAAGTAAATGTTTTTCCCCCATCTTTCGATTTTAAAATTGGGACCCCTAATACATAAATTCCGTTTTCATCTTGCGGATCTACACGAATTTCGCCAAAATAATATCCATACGAATAGTATAAATCATCTAAATGACCCTCATGTGTTTTTTTCCAAGTTTTTCCTCCATCAGTCGTTTTAAAAACCTCTGCCCCTATTACTGGAGTATCAAACAAGGCTGCATTGGCATCTTTTAAGTAACCAACTAAATCACTTGGTCGCATTTCTCCTGGGCTTGAACGAATGATTTGTTTAACATTTTCTGCACGATATTTTTCTTGAAGACCATTCATTTTTATAAATGAATTTAATTTTTTGTCTTTCATATTCAAAAGTTCATCAGTTGAAACTGATGCAAGCTCTTCTTTTGTTAAGGCTCCTGCTCCCTTCTCTTTCTTAGCAGCATCTTTTTTTCTTCGGAATTGATTATCATGAAAAGCGTATACTGTGTTTTCGTCATACACTGCTAACCCTATTCTACCAACTCCTTTTCCATTAGGGAAACCATTGTTATCAGAAATTTTAGTCCAAGTATTTCCTGCATCGGTCGATTTATATATTGCTGAATTTTTTCCGTCTCCATCAAAATTCCATGCTTTACGTTCACGCTCCCAAGCAGCAGCATATAAAATATTGAAGTTATTTGGTACAGGTTGAATATCTATAATTCCAGTATTTTCATCAATAAACAAAGTTTTTGTCCATCTTTTTCCTCCATCAGAAGTTTTAAAAACCCCTCTTTCATTGTTTGATGAGTATAAATGTCCTATAGAACCTACAATTACTTCATCAGGATTTTTCGGATTGATTAAAATTCGTCCAATATGATGTGAATCGAGTAAACCTACATTTGTCCAAGTTTTACCTTTATCAGTAGATTTTAAAATTCCAATTCCTGCATAAGATGATCGAGAAGAATTATTTTCTCCTGTTCCTACCCAAATTGTTCCGTTTTTCCAATCTACAGCAATATCGCCTACATTTTGTGTAGGAGAATTATCTAAAACTGGAGTAAAAGTAGTTCCGTTGTTATTGGTATGCCATACCCCACCAGAAGCATATCCTACATAAAACTCTGTAGTGTTTTCTGGATTTACATCAATATCCACCACACGTCCACTCATTACTGTAGGTCCAATATTTTTAAACGGTATGTTTTTTACCGTAGAATTTGTAATTAATACTTCCTTTTGTTGTAAAGCTTGTTGTATTTTTTCTGCAGAGGTAGGCTGCTGTGCAACTACTGTAAACGGAAATAAAGCGATAAAAACTTTGGCTAAGATTCTCATTATAATTTGGTTTAGAAGAAGTGAAAATACAGTAAGCTAGTAGTATTTCAAAAAAATTAACAGAATATTGAGAGACTTCATTCAGAAGCTTTTGTCAAACAAAAAAATTAGTAGCTTTGTTTAACCTCAAATTTTTAGGCGATGACTATTTTTATTCTTTCTGTTAGTGACCAAATTTATTCAACACAAAGGATATACAAAGAAGCTCGTCGTCGTGGACATAAAGTTGAAATTATAAATCATTTAAAATGTTCTATAAAACTTGGCGATGGTAAGCCTGCCATTATACATCAGGGTAAAAACATTATTGATATTCCTGATGTTATTATTCCTCGAATAGGTGCTTCTGCAATGAAACACGGAGCAACAGTTGTAAAAGAATTTGAATTGAATGGAGTTTACAGCTCTGCTAGTTATTCAGGTATCGTTAATGCACAAAACAAAGCTCGCACTTTACAAATAATGAGTCGAAATGGACTTCCTATTCCGCAAACTGTTTTTTCAGTTGATACTGAAAATATTGGTGAGCAAATAAATTTATTAGGTGGTTCTCCTGTAATTATTAAATTACAAGAAGGAACACATGGCTCAGGTGTAATTTTGGCTGAAAGTAAAAAATCTGCCATGTCTATCATAGATACCATGCACGGAACAAATACCAGTATTTTACTACAAGAGTTTATTAAAGAAAGTAATAGTGAAGATATTCGTGCTTTTGTTGTAAATGGTAAAGTAGTATCTTCAATGAAACGTAAAGGGCTAGAGGAAGATTTTCGTTCTAACATTCATAAAGGAGGAAGTGGACACAAGGTTGCTTTAACTCCTGAAGAAGAAGAAATAGCTATCAATGCTGCTCAATATTTAGAACTTCCAATTGCTGGGGTTGATATGATTCGCTCAAAACGAGGCTCTTTATTAATTGAAGTTAATTCTACCCCTGGTTTACAAGGAATTGAATCATATACTAAAGATAATATTGCCAAAGCCATTGTTAAATTTTTAGAAGAAAAATGTTCGAACAAAACTTTAAAAACGAAATCATAGAAATTCGTGGACAAAAAATTGGTTTAGGTGAATCTAAATTAATTAAAATTCCTATTGATAGGTTACCTACAGGAACTCTAATAGAAATTCCTGTGTATATTTTTAATGGTGATCAATTAGGGCCTACTATTCTACTACAAGGAGGTTTACATGGTGACGAAGTAAACAGTGTTGAATTGGTACGAAGAATGTTAATTGATAAATCGTACAAAATTCATCGTGGTTGTGTTATTGTAGTTCCATTGTTAAACGTTTTTGGTTTTTTAAACATGTCTCGCGATATGCATGGTAAAGATGTAAATCGAAGCTTTCCTGGTTCAAAAACTGGCTCTTTGGCAAGCAGAATGGCATATTACTTAATGAAAGAAATTACCAATAATGTAGATTTTGCTATTGATTTTCATACAGGAGGTGAACAACGCAATAATTTTCCACAAATACGATATACCCCTGAAGATGAAAGAGGGTTTCAACTTGCCAACATTTTTAATGCACCATTTATGTTTAGTTCTAAACTTATTCCGAAGTCATTTAGAAATCAATGTTATAAAAACAAAATTCCTGTAATTGTATATGAAGGAGGAGAATCATTACGTCTCGAAGAAAAAGCCATTCAACAAGGTATTAATGGCACACTTCGCATTTTAAAACACTTTAAAATGATAAACGAAAGTATTCAAATACCTGAAAATGCTATTTCAATACAAATTAATAAACGAAAATGGGTTCGCGCTAAAGTTGCAGGATTATTTACTCCCACTGTGCTTAATGGAGAAAAAGTAAAAAAAGGACAAGTTTTAGGGCATATTATGGACACTTATGGAGAAACAAACTTCTCAGTAAAGTCTACTTATGACGGTTATGTAATTGCTAAAAACAATTTCCCTGTTATTAACATGGGCGATGCTTTATTTCATTTAGGAAAAACATAACAAACTGATTTTATTTGTTTTATCCGTAATTTTTCACTTACTTTAATTCCAATTAACTAATCAAAAATTATAAATTATGGAATTTCTTATTAGCTTATTAAGTGGAGCAGTAGGTGGTAATCTTGCCGGAGCTGTGTTAAAAAAGTATTCTTTAGGTACTCTTTGGAATTCTGTTGTAGGAATTTTAGGCGGTGGCCTAGGAGCTCAATTATTAGGAATGTTAAATATTGATATTTCTGGTATTATCGGTAACATTGCAGGTAGTGGTGTTGGTGGAGCTGTTTTACTCGTTATTGTTGGTCTCATTAAAAGTGCCATGGCTAAAAGTTAAACACATTTTAAAATTCAAAAAAAGACGTCTTAAATAAGGCGTCTTTTTTATTTATAAACGAAGCCAATAAATAGCAGTACCTTTGTTGGCTCATAGTAGTTATTTTATTTAGAAGCTACTGAAGAATTATATATGACATTTACATCGTTAGGTTTATCAAAAGCTTTAGTGAAAGCTGTAACCGAAAAAGGGTACGAAACTCCCTCTCCTATTCAAGAAAAAGCAATTCCAGTTATTTTAGAAGGCAAAGACGTATTAGCCTCTGCACAAACTGGAACCGGTAAAACAGCAGGGTTTACTTTGCCTATTTTACAAAACATATCAGAAAAAAAGAATCCGAAATACCGTCCAATTAAAGCATTAGTGCTAACCCCTACAAGAGAATTAGCAGCTCAAGTATATGATAATGTACGCGAATATAGCACGCATTTAAACATTAAATCTACCGCTATTTTTGGTGGTGTAAAACCAAGTTCTCAAATAGCTACTCTTAAAAACGGAATAGATGTTTTAGTCGCTACTCCTGGTAGACTAATCGATTTGCACGAGCAAAATCAACTCTCACTAAAACGTGTAGATGTTTTAGTTTTAGATGAAGCTGATAGAATGCTAGACATGGGTTTTTTACGAGATATTAAAAAAATTATCTCTTTTTTGCCACAGAAACGTCAAAATTTATTGTTTTCAGCTACTTTTTCGAAAGAAATAAAAAAATTAGCACAAGGTATTTTACACAACCCTGTAATGGTTGAAGCAGCTCCTGAAAATACAACTGCTGAAAAAGTAAATCAGAAGTTATACAAAGTTCCTAAAAGCAAGAAAACTGAATTAGTTGGTCAATTAATTTCAAAAGGAAATTGGAGCCAAGTCTTAATTTTTACTCGAACTAAACACGGTGCTAACAGGTTAACTGAAAAACTGATTAAACGAGGAATTTCTGCTGCAGCTATTCATGGAAACAAAAGTCAGGGAGCAAGAACCAAGGCTTTGAAAGGCTTTAAAGACAATTCTATCAGAGTATTGGTAGCTACTGATATCGCTGCTCGTGGATTAGACATTCCATTATTACCACACGTTATTAATTTTGAACTCCCCAATGTTCCTGAAGATTATGTACACCGAATTGGTAGAACAGGAAGAGCAGGTGCTAGTGGAGAAGCAATCTCATTGGTATCACAAGAAGAAGAAGCATACTTAAAAAGTATAGAGAAGTTATTAGGGCAAAAAATTATCATTTCTCAGTTAGAAGGGTTTGATTTATCTACCATAAAAGAAGAAGTAAAAACAGAACGACCAAAGCAGCAACCTAGAAATAAACCTGCTAAAAAGTCGTTTAAAACATCTTCCGACTCAAAGAAAAAAGCAAAAAAAACTTCAGCAGAAGATGCTAAAAAACATACTCCTAGAAAGCGAAACAACCGTAATAGAAGGAACAATAACAAAACTTCTCACTAACTTATTAGGTCATTTAACGTTTTATTCCTGACGGAGCCTCTGTATTAACTACTTGAAAAGTTGAGGAAGTCGCCGAAGTATTAGATAAAAACACTCATCTTGGTACAGTTGAGTTAGAATAGCTCACAGCACAAATTATTTCAAAGGATGCTTTTTACAGCATCCTTTTTTATACTTTTAGGCTAAAATTTATTCCACAAAATGGAAGCTTCAAAAAAAATAGTAGCACAACACCTTCAAGAAATCGTAAACGATGATATATTAAATAATCTCATTCCCGAGATTGTCGATCATTTTAAAGAATTGTCATTATCAAGGAATCAATATTTTGTTGAAAAAGGAGACGTTTGTTCCTATTTCTGTTTTATAGAAAGCGGTATTTTACAACATGCTGTCTCGGTTTCTGGAGAAGAAAAAACCACTTATTTAGCTTTAAAAAATAGTTTTACCTCATCACTAAAAAGCTTTTTACAACAAACTCCTTCTCCCAAAAACATTAAAGCTTTGAGTACTTGCAAGCTTTGGGTTATTACCATAGATAATTTTAAATACTTAATGAAACACAACAAGGCCTTTCACCAGTTTTATTACAATTTAGTTGAACATCAAATTTTTTTGATTGATGATTATCGTATTGATTTGCTAACTTTAACTCCTGAAGAACGTTATAAAAAGCTACTCGTAAACGAACCCAAATTACTTCAAGAAGTTCCGCTACATTATTTAGCTTCTTTTTTAGGAATTTCTACTCGCCATATGAGTAGAATTCGAAAAAATATAAATTAGCGCCAAATGGCTAATATTTGCACAATTTCTTTCCGTATTTTTGAGGGAATCTTATCAATTTAATTGAATCATTATGAAGTACGACGCAATAAACAGTCAATTATTTATAAAAAACCGTAAAAACTTTATGGCGCAAATGAAGCCTAATAGTTTAGCTGTTTTTAACTCAAACGATATTTATCCTGTAAGTGCCGATAGCACGTTACCTTTTGAACAACACCGTGATATTTTCTTTTTAAGTGGAGTTGATCAAGAAGAAAGTATCTTAATTTTATTCCCTGATTGTCCGAAAGAAAGTTTACGTGAAGTTTTGTTTTTACGTGAAACTAACGAGCATATTGCAGTTTGGGAAGGTGAAAAACTAACCAAAGAAAAAGCATTAGAAACTAGCGGTATTAAAAACGTACACTGGTTACAAGACTTAGAAAAAGTACTAGCTGAAATGATGGCTTTAGTCGATACCGTTTATATTAATACCAACGAACACTATCGTGCCAATGTTGAAATTGAAACTCGTGAAGCTCGTTTTACAAAATGGTTATTAAACAAATATCCTGCACATTCAGTAGCAAAAAGTAATCCTATTTTACAACGTTTACGTTCAGTAAAAGACCCAATAGAAATTGATTTAATTCAAACCGCTTGTGATATTACTGAAAAAGGATTCAGACGTGTATTAGATTTCGTAAAACCAGGTGTTTGGGAATATGAAATTGAAGCGGAATTTATTCATGAATTTGTTAGAAATCGTTCTAAGAAGTTTGCTTATACGCCTATTATTGCTTCTGGTAACAATGCAAACGTGTTACACTATATTGAAAACAACCAACAATGTAAAGCAGGTGATTTATTATTGATGGATGTTGGAGCGGAATACGCTAACTATTCTTCTGATATGACACGTACAATTCCTGTTTCTGGGCGTTTTACTGACAGACAAAAAGCAGTGTACAATGCTGTAAATCGTGTAAAAAATGACGCAACAAAAATGTTAGTTCCTGGAACTATTTGGGCTGATTATCATGTAGAAGTTGGTAAGTTAATGACCTCAGAGTTATTAGGCTTAGGCTTATTAGACAAAGCTGATGTTCAAAATGAAGATCCTAACTGGCCAGCGTATAAAAAGTACTTTATGCACGGTACTTCTCACCACATGGGGCTAGATACACATGACTACGGATTGTTACACGAGCCAATGCAAGCAAACCAAGTATTTACAGTTGAACCTGGTATTTATATTCCTGCTGAAGGTTTTGGTATTCGTTTAGAAGATGATGTAGTAATTCAAGAAACAGGTGAGCCATTTAACTTAATGCGAAACATCCCTATTGAAGCTGACGAAATAGAAGATATTATGAATAAATAGTATCATTTCCCATATTTTAAAACGTCATTAAAACTCCTTTTTATGGAAACTTAATGGCGTTTTTCTATTATATTAAGAAGGTGTTTTTACTTTATTCCCATTATTTTTACTACTTTTAGTACTTAAAAAATTGTTATTATAATGACTTATTTAGGAATGATTGGAGTATGGCAAATTATAGTACTCCTAATTGTAGTATTACTTGGTATCTTACCAACAATAATTGCGCTTATTGATATTTTAAAAAGTAAATTTAAAGGAAACAATAAAATTTTTTGGATTCTCGTTGTTTTATTAGCTAACTTTTTTGGCGTTATTTTGTATTTCTTAATTGGGAGAGAACAAAAAATAAAGAAACAAACACAAAACCCTTCATAATGAAAAATCTACTTTATATATTCGCTTTTGCATTAATTTCTTGTGCTTCTAGCCAAATAAACAAGATTGATAATTCCGATATAGTCGGAACATGGAACTGGACAAATACCGATGGTGGTTTTGGAAACCATATTCATAAAACGCCTGAAACACTCAACAAAAAAATACAATTAACCTTGTTGAAAAACTATCAGTTTTCAATATCAGAAAATGGTACTCTTGTTTCAAAAGGTACATACACCCTAGAAATGAAAAAAGCGATTTATTCTAACAAACAAGAACGTTTTATACAACTTTCCGACGATCAGCAACTTTCAGGAATTGTCCTTTCTGGAATTATTAGGCTCGTAAAACCAAACACTTTAGAAATTTCTGACAATAACTACGACGGACTTGGAAGTGGATTTGTAAAACTGAATTAAAAAAACCCGTAAAAACGGGTTTTTATTATTAATTATTAAAACACTACTTTACTGTTAAAGTATATTGAGGTGTTGGATTAAGTGGACAAAAGTACACGTACTCTCCTTTTGTTAAGGTTACTTTTTTAGAGCTTGACTTGCCATTGTTTTTTACTAAAGAAGTTACATACGCGTTTTTTATATGATGCCTTTCATCAGTTTTTCCTTTTGGTGCTAATACAAAACCTACATCATGCCCTACATTGTTGTTTGATATTTCAAAAACATAGGCTCCTTCTGAAAGTGTTAACGATTTTTGAGTGAATTTTCCTTTTGTTTGTTCTAAAGAAATGGTTTTTGCCTTTTGTGCATTTGCTGTAAATGCAAATCCTACTAATAATACTAAAATAGCTACTACTTTTTTCATTTTTATTGATTTTTATGGTTTTACTTTTTTATAGATGAATAGCTCTGTAATCTAAAACCCCGTAACTACACTTTGTAAATAAGGTTACAAGAGCTATTCGTTTTTTATGCGTTTTGTGTGAATTTTCCTGCTTCTACTTTTGGAAAATCAACTTCAGTTTCTGCTATGTGATTTACATAGTTTGTTAAAGTGTTGGCTACAACATTTAGTACGATTTCTAAAATATCTCCGTCGTTATATCCTGCTGCTTTTACCTCAGCTATTTCTGCTGAACTTACATTTCCTTTGTTTTTTGTAACACTTTGTGCAAATTTTAAACCTGCTTTGGTTTTAGCATCAGAAGCCTCCGCTTGTCGGTTTTGTTCAATTTCTTCATTTGATAAACCATTATTCTTTCCTATTGCTGTGTGTGCTGATAAACAATAGTTACATTCATTTTCTTCTGCGATAACTAATGCTAATTGCTCTCTAAATTTGTTTGAAAAGTTTCCACTTCCATTTAATTCTCCCAAGCTTAGATAGCTTTGTAAAAGTGCTGGTGAATTTCCCATTACTTTAATTAGGTTTGGAATAAAGCCTAACTTGTTTTGAACTGCATCAAACAATTCTTTTGATTTTCCTGTTGTGGTTTCTGGGTTTAAAGTTTCAATTCTTGTACTCATAATTTTACTATTTTAAAGTTGTTTTTTAGTTTGTTTTTTCACAGTTACATAATTCTCTTTCAGGAAACTGTTCATCGTATTCTTGATATCCCCAACAATTTGGGCATTGGTTAATTTCTGTTCTCATAATTCGTTGTTTTTAAATTCTGATACAAAGATGCGATAGGAATAAGCCTTAAAAAATGGACAAAGGTTCTTAAAGCTTGGACATTCTTTTTTTGCTAACATTATTCTTACAAAAAGCTAGCTTTTTATTCACGGTTTCGTAAAATACAGGTAACGTAACAACACTTTTATTACAGTACTTTTAAGGCGTCGAAAAGGTTGTTTGTATTAGTGTAACAAAAAACTTTATTAGTTGTGTAGTTTACCACGCGTTGCGTGGTTTTTTCTTTTACAAGCTATAGCTTTTTTTAAATTGTTTTGGCGATTGCCCGGTAGCTTTGGTAAAAAACCGAGAAAAGTAGGCAGGATCATTAAACCCCAAATCAAAAGCAACTTCTTTAATAGAATCATTTTTATACAATAACAATCTCTTTGCTTCGGTAATAATTCTATTTTTTATAAAATCACTTGGTGTTTCTGTTCCTATTTTTTGAAGATGTTTGGTTAAGGATTTTGGCGATAAACCTAACCGATAAGCATACCCTGTAACTCGATGTATCTTTTTAAAGTTTTGTTCTACTAATAAACTAAAATCTTTAAAAAGCTTGGTTTCAACACTCTCTTTTACAACATCTTTTTCTTTTTTTATCCGTACTGAATATACAATAAACTGTTTCAAAAGTGATTGTAGCATATCGTATTGTGCTGTTTCTTTCAACTCAAACTCTTCTTTTAGATTTTGAAGGATAAAATCTAATTTTTGTGTTTCTTTTTCCGAGGGCACTACAAAAGGTGTTTCGTATATGTTATTAAATAATACTCCGTTACATGATACCTCAGCATCGTGTGTTTGAATACAATAAAAATCTCTTGTAAAACTAAGCTGATAGGCTTCTTTAATTTTTTCGGAATCTACTGAAAACACTTGTCCAGGCGATAAAAAAAACAGTACCCCATCTTTAAAAGAGTAACTTTTAAAATCGATATTATACCTCCCTTTTCCTTCTTTTATCCAAAACACCTTGTATTGGTCTATTTGTTGTGGTGAATTTACCACACACGATTCTTCAAACTGAACTGTTTGTAACGAAAAAATATTTTGATAGGAATAGTTTTGAATATTTTGTACCGCCATTTATACATAGTTTTATCGTTTGTCGAAAAAAATAGGGAGAGCTAACAAAACCAATGTATCTTTGATTTAAAATTATTGAGTTATTAAGTTACGTTCTGTTTTATTTGTTTCCAGGTCATAGGCTCATTATTAATCATTCTAATAATAGAGTTATGCCAGATTGTTAGTTTTGATTGCGACCTATTAATACGATAGCAAAACTCATCAAAATACTTTTGGATATGCTCTTTGCTCACATGAGTTGGTATTGTTCTTAACCATGATTTTATTTGATGAATAATGATGTGAAGTTTTTTAAAGTTCTTTCCGTTGTTGCTTTGAATCTGTGTGATATTATAGGTTGCTTTTAATGGTTCATAGCCACGCCATTTGTCTGTAAATATTTTTGCCGAGGTAGAAATATGCTCCTCAAATATTGGAGTCAAGGA
>NZ_JAUORH010000020.1 GCF_030547425.1 Tenacibaculum sp. 1_MG-2023
CCGTACGGGAATCGAACCCGTGTTACCAGGATGAAAACCTGGCGTCCTAACCCCTAGACGAACGGACCAAAACAATCATTCTGATTGCGGGTGCAAATATACAATTCTTTTTGTTATTTGCAATAAAAATTATTTTTTTATTTCTTTTATTTTCACACTAAAAAGAAACAAAAGAACTTGTAGTCCGTACGGGAATCGAACCCGTGTTACCAGGATGAAAACCTGGCGTCCTAACCCCTAGACGAACGGACCAAAACAATCTTTTTTACGATTGCGGGTGCAAATATAAAAACTGTTTTTTATTGCGCAAAGCTTTTTTTTATTTTTTTAATATGCTTTTGCAAAAAGCACTCTTTTTGCTGAAGGTTTTCCTGTTAACACACATACCCCTTCCTCTTCTTTTGTATCATTAGGAATACATCTTATGGTAGCCTTTGTTAATTCTTTAATCTTGTCTTCAGTTTCAATAGTACCATCCCAATGAGCAGAAACAAATCCACCTTTGTTTTCAATCACTTCTGTAAACTCATCAAAAGAGTTCACTTCAGTGATATGCTCATCTCTGAACATTAGTGCTTTATTAAAAAGGGTTTCTTGAATCTCTTCTAATAAATTTGTTACAACATCTATCACCTCATCTCTAGAAATAGTCTGCTTTTCAAAAGTATCACGACGTGCAACCTCAACAGTACCATTTTGTAAGTCACGTTTTCCCATTGCAATTCGTACAGGAACTCCTTTTAATTCATATTCAGCAAATTTTGCTCCTGGCCTGTAAGTATCTCTATCATCAAACTTTACAGAAATTCCTTTAATACGTAATTCTTTTACAATTACTTCAACTTTCTCAGAAATAGCATTTAGTTGCTCTTCCCCTTTGTATATAGGCACAATTACAACTTGAATTGGTGCTAATTTTGGAGGTAATACTAAACCTGCATCATCAGAGTGTGTCATTATCAGTCCACCTATTAAACGTGTTGACACCCCCCAAGAAGTGGCCCATACATATTCTTGCTTTCCTTCTTTAGATGTATACTTAACATCAAAAGCCTTTGCGAAATTTTGCCCTAAGAAGTGTGAAGTTCCAGCTTGTAATGCTTTACCATCCTGCATTAATGCTTCTATTGTTAAGGTATCGTCTGCTCCTGCAAAACGCTCGCTTTCACTTTTTATTCCTTTAACAACTGGCATTGCCATAAACTCCTCAGCAAAAGTTGCATACACCTCTTGCATTTGCTTTGCTTCAGCTATTGCTTCTGCCTTTGTTGCATGTGCTGTATGACCTTCTTGCCATAAAAATTCTGCAGTACGTAAAAACAAACGCGTACGCATTTCCCATCGTACAACATTTGCCCATTGATTAACTAACAAAGGTAAATCTCTATGCGATTGAATCCAACCTTTATAAGTATTCCAAATAATTGCTTCAGAAGTAGGACGAACTACCAATTCTTCTTCTAATTTAGCTTCAGGATCTACACGTAATTTACCTTCATTATCTGGGTCATTTTGTAAACGATAATGCGTAACTACCGCACATTCCTTTGCAAAACCTTCTGCATTTTTTTCTTCTGCTTCAAACAAACTTTTAGGCACAAAAAGGGGAAAATAAGCATTTTGATGTCCTGTTTCTTTAAACATTCTATCTAATTCTTTCTGCATGTTTTCCCAAATTGCAAATCCGTAGGGCTTAATTACCATACAACCTCTTACTGCTGAGTTTTCAGCTAAATCGGCTTTTACAATCAATTCGTTATACCATTTCGAGTAATCTTCGGCTCTTTTTGTTAAATGTTTGCTCATATTCAAAAGTTTGGCATAAATATTGTTATTTTTTATGCGTAAATTGTGTCTGCAAAACTACATTAAAAAGGTAACAAGCCCAACAAAGAACTAATTTTTTGCAACTCATAAAAAAACAATTTGCTTTAACCTAAAATAAAAGAAGTCATGAAGCTATATTACACCAAAACCAAACTCCCTTTTTATATCCTATCATTTTTAATGGCAGCTACATTTATATCTTGTGGTTCTGCACAAACGGTTACTGGTAGTGATGATGGTATTTATGCTGATGAGATAGAGCAACCTCAACGTAGAGTGATTGTTACCGATGATCGTGCTTATGACATATATCAAGAAAATTATTTCACCAAAGAAGTAGAACGTTTAGATGCTTTAAATGGTACCGACATTTTCACTGATATAGAAAATTATAAGTCTGAAAGTGTGGACTCTTATGATGATGAAGATATTATTTATGAAGAAGAGCCTGAAACAAGAATTACATATAATGGAAATGAACCTTGGGGTTATTCTGATAATAATGATGTGGTTATAAATATCAATACTTATCCAAGATGGGGTTATTACAACGATTGGGATTATGGCTATGGATACAATTATCATAGACCTTGGTGGAGGTCTCGCTAC
Source organism: Tenacibaculum sp. 1_MG-2023 (assembly GCF_030547425.1). Lineage (GTDB taxonomy): Bacteria > Bacteroidota > Bacteroidia > Flavobacteriales > Flavobacteriaceae > Polaribacter. The sequence continues at coordinate 2,437 of NZ_JAUORH010000020.1, forward strand.
TATGGCGGTTGGGGATATAACTCTTACTGGCACCCTTACCATTGGAACTCTGGTCTTTATGTTGGTTTAGGTGGGATTTATTATAACTCTTACTGGAACTCTCCTTATTACAGGTACAACCATTATAGACCATATAGATACTATAACAATCGTTATTATAAACATCCTTATAGAGGCGCTAACTATTACAGAGGGCACAGAACTGCAACAACCTCTAGAAGAGGTTACACTTCTGGTCGTAGAGGAACTACAACTTCAAGACGTTCTTCTAATGTTTACAGAAGAAGTAATGGTAGAACCTACCGCAATAACACTCGCTCTACAAGAAATACGCGAAGCTATAATACAAGAAGAGGAAACAGTTCTAACAATAGAAGCATCAAACGATCAACTAGAACAAGAAGGTACAACTCTAATGGTAATAGCAGATCTACTCGTAGCTACAAAGGCACACCACGTTCTACAAGAAGCTCAAGAGGAAACTCTAGAGCTTCCAGTAATAGTGGTGCTCGTCGATCAACATCTGTAAGGAATTCTAGAAGTTATACTAAAAGAAATCAAAACTCTAATAGATCTGTTAGAAAATCGACTTCCCCAAGAAGCTATTCAAAGTCAACCAAAAATAGCAGAAAAAACTATGCTTCTCACAAAAGCAATAATTCAAGAAAATCTAGAAGTTACTCTAAACCTTCTAGAAGCTCTCGTAGCTATTCAGCTCCATCAAGAAGCACTAGAAGTAATTCTTCTGCAAGAAGTAACTCAAGAGGAAGTAGCAGAAGCTCATCAAGAAGTTCTAAAAGATAATCTTACTGTCAGATTTCAAGATAAGTTTTTAACGAATTAATGAAAAAAATGAAAAAAATTTTAACCTTCGCGATAATTATCGCCAGTACATATACTGCCTATTCACAATCACTAGGCTACAATGATTTAGGAATTTTATTTTCAAAAGACGATAATTACGGAACTGCTCGTTTTGAAGCAATGAGTGGAGCCTTTGGAGCATTAGGTGGAGACATATCTTCTTTTGGAATTAACCCAGCTGGTAGTGCCGTTGCTATTAAGAGTACTTTTGGAGTAACCCTAGGTAACAGAAACACCACCTATTCGGCTAAATATTACGGAAATACGGTAGAAACCGAGGATGATTTTTTTAATATTACCCAAGCTGGTGGTATTTTATCTTTCGACTCTGCTCATAACTCTGATTGGAACCGTTTTGCTTTAACTTTTAATTATAGATTAAAAAGTGATTTTGAAGGTTTATTCTCTACACAAGGTAATAGTGGTCAAGCATTATTCAATGAACACCCTGATGATATTACAAATCAGTACGACAATGGACAAGAGCAACGTTTTTTTAATTCTACCTATGGAGAGAGTAGCATTTTTGAAATGGGATTCTCTGCTGTACATCTAAACAAATTATATGCAGGAGCTAGTATAAAGTTTCATAACTTTAGCTTTGGTCAAGTTACCGAATTAAGAGAGGTTAATGAGGATGATAATGGGAACACCTTAACAGCTCTTAACATTCAAGATAGTTACTTTGAAGGTAGCGGAATTTCTTTTAGTGCTGGTTTTATATACAAAGTAAATCAAAGCTTCCGTTTCGGATTAGCTTATGAAACACCTACATGGTACAACGAAGTTTTTGAAGATAGTAATTTGAATGTTTTCGACCCAAATGATTCTAGATATGATGACTGGGTAGGCTATACAGAAATTTCAGCAACAAACCAAAACACTGATGTAGATAGCGGTGAAGAATTTAACTCAAACATTTTCAGACTACGAACTCCAAGTAAACTTACAGCTAGTACAGCATTTGTTTTTGGCAAACAAGGTTTAATAAGTGCTGATTATACATACAAAGACTACAGTGGTACAAAATATAGAGAAAACGATCCTTTTTTTACAGAAACTAATCAAAACTTTGATAATGACTTTAAAGGTACCCACTCCTTAAATATTGGTACTGAGTGGCGTTTTGACAAAATGAGTGTTCGTGGTGGTTATCATTATGAGCAAAGTCCTTATAAAAATGCTTTAGACGATGATAACATTTCTGGATTTTCATTAGGACTTGGTTATAACTTTGGAAACATTAAATTTGATTTATCTTACACTAATTCAGAAAACAACAGTCCGTATCATATATACAACTCACCAGCTGTTGATGTGAATCCTATCGAACTAACAACTGATACATCACGAATTTCTGGAACAATTACTTTCAGTTTATAATTCATAAAAAACATAGAAGAAGAGTCCTGCTATATGCAGGACTTTTTATATATCCATTTCTCAGTTTTTTACCGTAATTTTGCTTCTTATTTACAACTTATGAGTTCAACAAAAATAAACATACAAGAAACCAATAACGAAACCATTCTAAAGTTTGTTAGTAACAAAATTTTAGTCAATGGTGGTAGTTATGAATACAATAATATAGACGAGGCTAAAAACTCTCCGTTAGCACAACAGCTATTTCATCTTCCTTTTGTGAAAAAAGTATTAGTTACAGCTAACTTCATTGCTATTCAACGATATGATATTGTTGAGTGGAGCGATGTTGAAGAAGAGGTTCGCGAGCAAATAGAAGCTTATATACAAAGTGGTAGTTCTGTAGTAAAAGAAGAAACTACTAAGAAAGATGCTGTTGAAGTATATGCAGAGGTTACTCCAAACCCAGCAGTAATGAAATTTGGAACCAACAAAGCTTTAACACAAACTGATGTTGAATTCAAAAACATTGAAGAAGCAAGCAAATCTTCTCCTTTAGCACAAGCATTATTTAGCTTTCCTTTTGTAAAAGAAATTTTCATTTCTGAAAACTACATATCAATCACAAAGTATGACATGATTGATTGGAATGAAGTGTACCAAGAAGTACGTACCTTTATTCGCAGCTATATACAAGAAGGTAAAAAAATCATTACTGAACTACCTAAACAACAAACTACGCAAAACGTTGAAGTTCCTAAAGAGAGTTTAACCGATACTGAAGCTAAAATTGTTGATATTTTAGATGAGTATATAAAGCCTGCAGTAGCTTCTGATGGTGGTAATATCGCATTTCAATCATACGATGCCGACAACAAAAGAGTAAGTGTTGTTTTACAAGGGGCTTGTAGTGGTTGTCCATCATCAACAGTAACATTAAAAAATGGTATTGAAACCATGCTTAAAGAAATGTTACCTAACCAAATTAATGAAGTCGTTGCTATTAACGGGTAGTTAACCGTAAACCAAATAAAACACATGTCTGAAAAGATCAAACCATATAAAAATTCTGAATTAGGAAAGAAAGAGCAAGTTGCTCAAATGTTTGACAATATTTCTGAAGATTACGACGGATTAAACCGTGTTATTTCTTTAGGAATTGATGTTAGTTGGCGTAAAAAAGTAGTAAAATTAGTAGGAGAAAATAATCCGCAACAAATTTTAGATATAGCAACTGGTACAGGTGATTTAGCTTTGATGATGTCTGAATTAAACCCTGAAAAGATTGTAGGCTTAGATATTTCTGAAGGAATGCTGCAAGTAGGAAGACAAAAAATAGCTAAAGCTAACTTATCAAATAAAATTAAGATGATTGTTGGTGATAGTGAAAGCATCCCTTTTCCTGATAATACTTTTGACGCAATTACTGTTTCTTTTGGAGTTAGAAACTTTGAAAACTTAGACAAAGGTTTAATCGAAATATTACGGGTATTAAAACCTGGAGGTAAATTTGTGGTATTAGAAACCTCTAACCCAACCAAATTTCCTTTTAAGCAAGGATATAAATTGTATACCAATTATATTTTACCTATTATTGGTAAACTCTTTTCAAAAGATAAAGTTGCATACTCATATTTATCAGAAACAGCAAATACTTTTCCTTTTGGAAAGGCTTTCAACAATATTTTACAAAAAAACGGGTTTAAGAATGCAAAGAATATACCTGTAACATTTGGTGTTGCATCAATTTATACCGCTTTAAAATAGTATGTTAAAAAAGCTTTTACTTTTCGGAATTTTAGTAGTGTCATTATCATCACAAGCTCAAAGAGAAAAAATATTAAAACTTCCTAGTTTTGATAAACCTCTTTTTCATTATGGTTTCTACCTAGGTGCAAATAATAATGGTTACAAAATTTCCTATGCTCCTAGTGATTTTGACGATGCCGAAATTGAAATTGAGTCATCTATTGGTTTTAATGTAGGTTTAATTGCCGATTTAAGACTACATAACAACATTAACCTTCGTTTTGAACCTGGATTAATGTCTAACACGAAAACATTGCGTTTTAAACATATTCCTGGTGCAGATAACATAAACACTCGTGAAGTAGGCGCCACTTACCTACATTTACCTCTCCTTTTAAAATTAAGCACAAACAGACTTAATAACATGAGACCTTATGTTATTGGAGGGCTTTCATACGACCATAACTTTTCAAGCAATGAGAGAAATAGTGATGACAACTTTGCTGGTGAGTTCAGGACTACAACAAATAATTTTATGTATGAAGTTGGCATTGGTGTAGATTTTTATTTAAGTTATTTTAAGTTTTCTCCTTCAATAAGAGGTGTTTTTGCTATTAACAATGAAGTTAAATATGACAACAAACCTTCTTCTCAATGGACGGATCCTATTAATTTCCTAGGAACTAGAGGAGTGTTTTTACATTTAGCTTTTGAGTAATATTTTTATCTAAAACACATACAATAAAAAAAGGCTTTCTAAATTTAGAAAGCCTTTTTACATTTAAAAATAATATGAAGTCCCCCGAAATCTTATTACTCTATACCTATTAGACACACTTTATTTTTTAAGGTCACATTTTTTTTAAAAAAAACTCACAAAAAAAGACCGCAAAATGCGGTCTTGTTTCATAAAGATTACTCTTTATTAGTTGGATAGAAGTCCCCCGAAATCTATCGTACTGTTAAAAACATTGTTTTTAGCGTTTTCAAAGATATAAAAAAATGTTAATCTCATCACTTTTTTACAACTATTTTATTGTTAACCACATCTTTAATAGGTAAAATAACCTTTCCTGCTTCTGTATTTATTGTAATACATATATTATCTATAGCTACAACAACTCCCTCTATATCATTAATTATAACTTTTTCTCCTATTGAAATATTTTTTCTAGAATAATAACCAAAAAGTAATCTTGAAACAGCATCTCTTGCACCAAACCCAAAAGCTAAGGTAAAAGCTAATAGCACAGACCCTATTAAAAGAGTTAAATTACTTTTAATTACTGATGTATCTACTCCTGCTTGATCTAGTGCTGTTATAGATAAAAATACAACAATAAGATAAAAAGCAATATTGCCTACTAGGTTTCCTCCAGAAACTTCAATAGATTTAAACATGGATTGAATAGCTTTTTTCACCATAGTTCCTAAGTAAGTTCCACCTACAAAAATACCTACCGCTGTTAATAGGTTTGGTAAATACGCAAAAAAACTTCTAATTCCATCGGATACTACAGTTAAACCAAACATTTCGGCACCGACCATTACAAAAACAAAAATCAAAAACCACTTTAGCACAGCCAAGATAACATTGGTAAGCACGATGTTTATCGTACTACTTCCAAAAATTTCTGTCTGTCTAAGTTTCTTTGACCATTCATCTATTTTTGTTTTTGCTAATGCTTTTCTAACAAGGTATAAAAAGACCTTTATAATAAGCCAAGAGAGGATTACAAAAGCTAAAAAACCCGCTACTGTTGGTAGTGAATCTACTATATCTTGAAAAATATTCTTAAAAGGGGTTAAAAAATCTATCTTTAAAAAACTCATAACTTTTATGTATAGTGGTATATTTGGTTAGTCTGGATTACTTCACTTCTTTTTTCCGTTTGGTTCTGTACCCCCAATTAAATCAACAATTGCACTGGGGTATTTAACCACGAATAAATCAGCCATATCTATTGATAGCTTTATCATTGCCACATCATTAAGCACCTTATCTTTTAGTACTTCTGGCAATTCTTCGTTATGTAATATTTTTTTAAATGGATTATCCATAATTTATTACAATTCGTTATACGCTTTCACCACTTTCGCTTTAGCTCTTTTTAATCGCATTTTTACTGCGCTTTCCCCTAAATCTAATCCTATTGAAATATCTTTAATACTCATTTCATCTTGATACTTCATTAATAAAATCATTTTCTCTAAAGGAGAAATCATTTCTAGTGCTTTAGCTAATTTATCTGACTTTAACTCGAACAGTGTAGCGTCATCTATATCATCAATATTACTTTCCTCTCTTATTTCATCTGTTACTACCGTTACTCTTTCTTTTTTCTTCTCTTTATTTCTCTGTACATAATTAACACAAAAATTGTAAGTAAAAGAATATAACCAAGTAGAAAACTTAGATTTTCCTTTAAAAGTTCTCAATTTAACAAATAAACGAATAAATACATCATGTGTTAAATCTTGAGCCTCTTCTTTACTTTTGGAAAACCCATAGCACTTATTATACACCACACCAGCGTAACGATCGTATAAAACAGCAAACAAATGAGTATCATTTTTCTCTACTATTTTACGAACTAAATCTTCGTCGCTTATTTTTTTTACATCAATACTCTCCAAGGGGCAGTACAGTTAGTTTCCTTCTTAGTTACACATTAATTTAGACACCTACTCTACCAGATGGTCACTCAATTATTGCTCAAACAACAGATTTTAACATTTCTTTAACAAAGAGACGAAATTTTTCAAGAAATACAAAAAACTTTGTAACATTATTTTAATTGCATACGTATAAGATAATGTAGACTGATTGATAAATTAAAAATACACTTGAAGTAGATGAGACAACTTAAAATTACAAAACAGGTTACCAACAGAGAAACCGCGTCTTTAGATAAATATTTGCAAGAAATAGGAAAGGTAGATTTAATTACTGCTGATGAAGAAGTTGAATTAGCACAAAGAATTAAAGCTGGTGACCAAAGAGCCCTTGAAAAACTAACCAAGGCTAACTTACGTTTTGTTGTATCAGTTGCAAAACAATACCAAAACCAAGGATTAACATTACCTGATTTAATTAACGAAGGTAACTTAGGATTAATTAAAGCTGCGAAACGTTTTGATGAAACTCGTGGATTTAAATTTATATCATACGCAGTATGGTGGATTCGTCAATCTATCTTACAAGCTTTAGCTGAGCAATCTCGTATTGTACGTTTACCATTAAACAAAATTGGTTCCATAAACAAAATTAATAAGATGTATGCTTTCTTAGAGCAAGAAAACGAGCGCCCACCAAGTGCTGAGGAAATTGCTAAGAAATTAGACATGACTGTTAATGATGTTAAAGAGTCAATGAAAAACTCAGGTCGTCACGTATCAATGGATGCCCCTTTAATAGAGGGCGAAGATTCTAACTTATATGACGTATTAAACTCGGGTGAATCACCAAATCCTGATAAAACTTTACTACACGAATCTTTACGTATTGAGATTAATCGTGCGTTAGAAACGTTAACACCTCGTGAGGCTGATGTAGTAAAATTATACTTTGGTTTAGGAGAGCACCAACCAATGACTTTAGAGGAAATTGGTGAAACATTTGATTTAACTCGTGAACGTGTACGTCAAATTAAAGAAAAAGCTATCAGAAGATTAAAACACACATCACGTAGTAAGATTTTAATGACCTACTTAGGCTAATAATATAAACAACAACAAATAGTTATCGTAACTATTAGTTTTTGATTAATGAATGAAAGCTCTCAAATATGAGAGCTTTCTTTTTGATTTTAATGCCCTTAGTTTTAACTATATTTGCACATAATAACAACACAACAACTTATATATTAATGGAAAAACTTGTAGCCCCATCAATTTTAGCGGCTGATTTTGGAAACCTACAACGTGATGTTGAAATGGTTAATAATAGTAAAGCAGATTGGTTTCATATTGACATTATGGACGGTGTTTTTGTTCCAAATATTTCTTTTGGAATGCCCGTTTTAAAGTCAATTACAAAACACGCTACTAAAACAATTGATGTACATTTAATGATTGTAGATCCTGATCGCTACATTCAGACTTTTGCAGATTTGGGTGCCGACATTTTAACGGTACACTATGAAACTTGTACACACTTACACAGAACTATTCAGGCAATAAAAGCAGCTGGCATGAAAGCTGGGGTTGCTTTAAACCCACATACACCTATCGCAGTTTTAGAAGATATTATTAAAGATTTAGATTTAGTTTGTATTATGAGTGTAAACCCAGGATTTGGAGGACAATCATTCATTGAAAATACTTACAAAAAAATTCAACAGTTAAAAAACTTAATTCAATTTAGTGAATCTTCTACTCTAATTGAAATTGACGGTGGTGTAACTGACCAAAACGCTAATAAACTTGTAGAAGTTGGTGCTGATGTGTTAGTTGCTGGTAGTTTTGTTTTCAAAAGTGATAACCCTACCGAAACAATTGAAAATTTAAAAGCTATTATAAATTAAGACTACTTTTAAAAAACAATCGTGTCTAAACTACACTATTTTTTAACTAAAAAAGCTATATAACATAAATTATATAGCTTTTTACTTTTTTAATTAGGCTCGCAAAAAATCTCATTCATACAAATATAACCTGAAGGAAGAGGTTCACATCTAGTACACATTACGTAAGTCCATCCACCTTGAATGGATTTTTGCTCTGACTTATTTAGAATCAAACCTAAATTTGTAATATTTTTCAACACAACAAAATGTTTTAATCTTCTCAAAAAACAAGACCTTAATCAGGATTTAACTCATAAAAAACCGTAATAAAAGTAAGGTTTATCCATAATTTTAACCTTACTAATCTCCTTCTACCAAAGCTAAAACTGCTCTAATAGGTAATAAACTAAATCAGTGGTAGTTACAATCCCTACTAATTCATTATTATCAACAACTGGCAAAGCATGAAACTCTTTTTTTGCTAAAATCTCTGCAACTTCTTTAATTGTAGTACTAGAATTTACAGTTTCCAGGTTTTTTGCCATTACTTGGTCTATTGTAAACATGTTATACACTACAGTATCAACGTCGGTTTCATTTCCATCAACTGCATCTGCAAAACTTATTCGTAATAAGTCTGTATAACTTAACATTCCTTTTATTTCATTTCCACTAACTACTGGAATGTGTCGTATATGTTCTTTTTTAAATATTTTCTCTGCCGTCATTAAATCATCAGTACTACTTAATGTAATTACATCTTTAGTCATTATAACTGAAACTGGTATTCTTTTTTTCATCTTTGTAAGGTTTTATGTTATTATTTACTTCAAATTTCAGTAATAAAAACAAGTATAAACCTGATTAAAATCATAGATTTTCATCTATTTTATTTCTATCTAAAAATGTAATTATTTAACTATTTTTACAAAAACATTTTATCTTGATAGAAGATTTACAGAAATACTACGGTTATTTATTTGAGGAAGCATTATTAAAAGAAATAGCTGATGTTGCTATAGCTAAAGAAGTAAAAGCTAATGAAGTTATTATTGATATTGGCAGTTACATTACTTCTATCCCTCTGTTATTAAGTGGTGCCATAAAAATTTTACGTGAGGATAAAGAAGGAGACGACTTAGTTTTATACTATATAGAAAAGGGAGACACTTGCGCCATGACCCTTTCGTGCTGTATGGGGCAAACTAAAAGTAAAATCAAAGCTGTGGCTGAAACCGATGTAAAACTATTGATGATTCCTAAACAAAAAATGAGTGAATGGCTAAGCAAGTATAAAAACTGGCAAGAATTTATTTTGCATAGCTACCATAGTAGATTACAAGAGTTCATTGATGCTATTGACACTATTGCTTTTTTAAACATGGATGAACGTTTATTAAAATACCTAAAAGACAAAGCCTTAGTAAATCAAAATGAAACAATTAGCGTAACACACCAACAAATAGCTAACGATTTACACACTTCTAGAGTAGTTATTTCAAGACTTTTAAAAGCCTTAGAAAAGCAAGATAAAATAGAACTAAATAGAAATCAAGTTAAAGTGTTAGAACTTTAATCTTGTAACTTAAGTTACATTTTTTTTAAGAGGATCGTTCTACCTTTATGGTAAATATTAAAACGATGAGTAAATTTTCTAAAATAAACAAAGGAGTTCCCATTTTTATACTTTTTTAAAGAAAATAAGCTATTATGGCAACAATCGGGAATGTTATATAAAACGATTTGGGTACTATTATTAACGGTTATATGAAATAATATCGTTATTTTTATAACACTTTATCTACTACAAAAAACGTTCTTATTTAATAATCTCATAAACTATCTTCAAAATGGAAGACATGCTCTTTTATGATAGAATGCAATTTGCTTTTACCATTACCTTTCACTACTTATTTCCGCAATTAACCATGGGACTATCACTCATGATCGTTTTCTTCAAATGGAAATTTTTAAGGACTAAAATTGAAAAATACAACGATGCTGCTAAATTTTGGATGAAAATATTTGCATTAAACTTTGCTATGGGAGTTGTCACTGGAATCCCTATGGAATTTCAATTTGGAACTAATTGGGCAAAATTCTCTGAACTTACTGGTGGTATTATAGGTCAAACATTAGCCATGGAAGGAATGTTTTCTTTCTTCTTAGAATCTTCCTTTTTAGGGCTATTTTTATTTGGAGAGAAAAAACTAGGACACAAACTTCACTTTTTAACTGGATTCCTTGTCTTTTTAGGCTCTTGGGCAAGTGGTTTTCTAATTATAGCTACACATTCTTGGATGCAAAACCCTGTAGGATATGAAATACTGGCCAACGGTAAGTTTGTATTAAATAACTTTTCAGCCTTATTCTCAAACCCATGGTTATGGCCTTCTTATTTGCACAATCAGGCTGCTTCCTTGGTAACAAGTTCTTTCGTAGTAGCTGGTATTGGAGCTCTTTATCTTTTAAATAAAAAGCATGTTGAATTTGGAAAATTATTTTTAAAAACTGGAGTTATTTTTGGAGTTATAGCATCTATTCTGGTTGCTTTTCCTACAGGTGATTTAGCCGCTAAAAATGTTGTCAAATATCAACCTATAACCTTTGCCGCTATGGAAGGAATATTTGAAACAGAAAAAGGAGGCTCTGAAATAGTGCTAATTGGACAACCAAATATGCTGGAAAAAAAATTAGATAATAAAATAGCCGTGCCTAACATCCTGAGCTTTTTAACCTATCAAGAATGGAATGCAGAGATTAAAGGACTCAATGAGTTTGATGAAAAAAACTACCCAACAAACATACCGGGTTTGTATTATGCATATCATATAATGGTAGGTTTAGGAACTATTTTTATTGCATTAATGTTAGCTAGCATTGTACAATTATTCAGAAAAAAATTATATCAAACAAAATGGATTTTATGGTCTTTACTCTTCATGATTCCATTCCCATATATTGCCAACACTACTGGTTGGTATACTGCTGAACTTGGCCGTCAACCTTGGTTAGTTTATAATTTACTACGAACGTCTGCTGGAGCATCTCCTACAGTATCCTCAGGAAACACTTTATTTACTCTTTTAGGATTTATCGGATTATATCTACTATTAGGAATGTTATTTCTAATTTTAGTAGGAAAAATCATTAACAAAGGACCTCAAACAACACATTAAATTATGGAACTTTTTTGGTATATAGTATTAGTTACGATGTTGGCCATTTATGTTATTTTAGATGGTTATGATTTTGGAGCAGGAATTATTCACTTATTCTTTGCTAAAAAAGAAGAAGATAAAAAGAAAGTCGTAAAAGCAATAGGTCCTTTTTGGGATGCGAACGAAGTATGGTTAATCGCTGCGGGAGGTGTCCTCTTTTTTGCTTTCCCTACTTTATATGCTTCTTCATTTAGTGGTTTTTATCTTCCTTTAATGATGGTTTTATGGCTACTAATTTTTAGAGCTATTGGTTTAGAGTTACGCGGACAAATACACAATAGAATATGGGAAAGCATTTGGGACAAAGCTTTTGGAATTGCCAGTCTACTTCTCGCCTTATTTTTTGGAGTGGCACTAGGAAATGTTGTACGTGGTGTTAATCTAGGTAACGTTGTAAATGGTGTTTCTACTCATGAGGCACATTACTTTTTCCTCCCTTTATGGAATTCTGAATTCTCTCCTCATTCTGAAACACTTGGTGTTATAGACTGGTTTACTTTACTTCTGGGAATTATTGCAGTGGTATCACTAACTATCCATGGTGCCAATTGGGTTATTTTCAAAACCAATGCTAGTATTAACAACCAGCTAAAGAAAGTTATTTTTGCTCTTTCTTTTGTTTTATTAGGCTTAGTAATTATTTCATTAATCGCTTGGCATGTTATAGAACCTAAACCATTTCATAATTTCATAGAGCACCCTTTTCTATTGATTTTCCCTCTACTAACTTTTGTAGGGTTATTTGGTTTATTCAACGTAAAAAAGTACACAAAACACATCACTGGATTTTTATATTCTTCTTTGTTTTTATTGGGAGGTTTAGCAACTACAGTAGCATCAATTTTCCCTAAAGTTTTACCTTCAACCAATAGCATCAATCCTGATTTAACAATTTACAATGTAGCTGCTAACGAGTATGGTTTGTCTGTAGGTTTAAATTGGTTTTTTATAGCTGCGATACTAGTAGTTGTTTATTTTGTTATTCAGTATAAAGTTTTTAAAGGAAAAATGGATGATGTAGACTATGGCGAACATTAGCCTATTTTAACATAAGCTTACTTAAGGCATACCTTTTAAAACCATACGACTCTGTAACTAAAGTTACTGACTACCGTATATGTTCCCACTAAATTTGCTGTTATAAAACAGTAAAAATGGAAACATCATATATTCGTTTATTTACGCTAGCACTTTTTATAACTGCTACTACCCTAGCTCAAACTAAAACTTCCATTTCCAAAAGTGAGGTTTTGAAAAGAGTTCAGGAAAATAATACCTCTTTAAAAATAGCTGAACAAAACTATCAGCAAGCACGTGCCGATTACAAGCAAACCAACGCTGTGTTCTTGCCAAATATTACTGCTTCTCATACAGGAATTATAACTACGAATCCGCTAATGACATTTGGTAGTAAGTTGAATCAGGAAATTTTAACACAGGCAGATTTCAATCCTGATTTATTAAATAACCCGAAACGAACACAAAACTTCGCTACTAAAATTGAAGTACAACAACCTTTAGTGAATTTAGACGGTATTTACCAACGTAAGGCTGCTAAAACTAAAATGGAAGCAACCAACTTGCAAACACAACGTACTCAAGAATACTTATTACTTGAAGTAGAAAAAGCATACATGCAATTGCAATTAGCTCACAAGGGAGTTTCAGTATTAGAAAAAGCATTAAAAGCTGCAGAAGCAAACCAACAAATGGCAGAAAACAGCTTTAAGCAGGGATATTTACAACGTGCAGATGTACTAGCTGTTGAAGTTAGAGTTACTGAAGTAAAAAACCAGTTACAAACAGCAAAAAGCAATGTACTAAATGCTTCTAACTATTTGTCTTTTTTAATGAATGAAACACAAAACAACATTTATGAACCTTCAGATAGTTTGCAAGTACACTTAACGAATCAACTAGCTGACGTTACTATTTCTGAAAAACGTTCAGATATTAAAGCTATGGAATTAGCTTCTGAGGCTTATCAAAAAATGCACAAAGCCGATAAAATGGATTTTCTTCCACGCTTAAATGCTTTTGGTAGTTACGAATTATACGATGATAAAATTTTTAATGCAGATGCAAGTGGTTATGTAGTTGGAGCACAATTAACTTGGGATATTTTCAAAGGCTCTAAACGCTACGGAAAAGCACAAAAAAGTAAAGCTCAGTATGAAAAATCAAGATTAGAATACGAACAGTACAAATCTAAAAGTCAATTAGAGTTAAACAACACTAAACGATTGTTAAACGATGCTAAGGAACAATTAAAGTTAACCGAATTAGCTTTAAAACAATCAGAAGAAGCCTTACGAATCAGAAAAAACAGATTTAAAGAAGGATTAGAGAAAACGGCCGATTTATTAACTGCTGAAACACAATACGCTCAAAAACAATTAGAATATTACCAAACTGTATATCAATATAACTATACCAAAGCTTATTTACATTTTTTAACTCACTAAGTGAGATTTAAAATGCTCCGACACTTGTGTCGATTTTTTTAAATCAATTTCCTTTGGACACCTCGTAGGTTTGCTTTGAGGTAGTAAACTAAAAAATAATCAATAGTAAAAACGAACAAATGAAAACCATATATACAATCGCTCTTACCACATCACTCTTAGCAATAAGTTGTGGTAAAAAAGAAACAACAAATAATGGCAACAAACCAACGGTAGCTGTAAAAATTACTAAAGTAACCGCTAATGATACCAATCCATTTATAACAGCAAGCGGAAAAGTGGAAGCTACCAATAGTGCTGAATTAAGTACTCGTATGATGGGCTATGTAACCAACATACATGTAAAAGTTGGTGATAAGGTAAATAAAGGTCAATTATTAATATCTATCAATAACAGTGATTTACAAGCCAAAAAAGCACAAGTAGAAGCCAATATTATTAAAGCAAAAGCAGGATTTTCAAGTGCTGAAAAAGATTACAATCGTTTTAAAAACTTATTTGAACAGAACAGTGCTTCTCAAAAAGAATTTGACGATATCACTGTTCATTACAATATTGCCAAAGCGAATTTAGAAGCAGCAAAACAGCTAAGAAATGAAATCAACTCTCAGTTTGCTTATACTAATATTAGAGCTCCATTTTCAGGAGTAGTAACGAACAAATTTATTGATAAAGGTGCAATGGCGAATCCTGGAATGCCCTTAATTTCTGTAGAAGGAAAAGGTGGATTTGAAGTAACTGCGTTAGTACCAGAAAGTGATATTTCTCAAATTAAAAAGGATACAAAGGTTGATGTAACTATCAAATCAATCAACAAAACAGTTACAGGTAACGTATCGGAAGTTAGTACCTCAGCAAAAAATACTGGTGGACAATACTTAGTTAAAATTAACCTAGATAAAACCAATATCAAATTATTATCAGGAATGTTTGCAACGGTACAGTTTCCTATTGAAAAAACACAAAAAAGTACTGATATGGTTTTAATTCCCTCAGAAGCTTTAGTACACAAAGGACAACTATCAGGAATTTATACGGTAAGTCAAAGTAATACTGCTGTGTTGCGTTGGTTACGCTTAGGAAGAACTTTTGGAAACCAAGTAGAAGTTTTATCAGGCTTATCAACCAATGAAAGCTACATTGTTTCTTCTGAAGGTAAACTTTACAACGGAGCGAACATTACAATTCAATAAAATCAATTTGAAAATAAATCAATCACCCCATTTTCAAATCAACAAATTTTCAAATTATATAAAATGAAAGAAGGTTTAGCAGGAAAAATAGCCAAAGGGTTTATAGGCTCTAAACTTACCATCTTACTAATGGTAGTGTTTATGGTAATTGGTGTGTACAGTTCTTTTTTAATTCCGAGAGAAGAAGAACCACAGATTGATGTGCCTATGGCTGACATTTTTGTAGGATACCCAGGAGCGAGCCCTACAGAAGTAGAATCAAGAGTTATCAAACCCTTAGAAAAAATAATTTCTAACATCAAAGGAATAGAGTACGTATACTCTACTTCGATGAAAGAACAAGGAATGGTCATTGTTCAGTTTTATGTGGGAGAAGACATCGAACGCTCGTTTGTAAAACTATACAATGAGATTAACAAACATATGGATCAAATGCCGAAAGGTGTTACGATGCCTTTGGTAAAAACACGTGCAATTGATGATGTACCTATGTTAGGGTTGACATTATGGAGTGAAAACTATGATGACTATCAATTAAAACAAATGGCACAAGAACTCACCAACGAAATCGAAAAGGTAAACGATGTAGCGATTACTCAAAAAATTGGAGGTAGAAATCGTGAAGTACGTGTGGTCGTAGATAAAGATAAATTAGCCGCTAGTGGGCTAGACTTTTTATCGGTTACTGAAATGCTAAAAGCCAGCAATCAGCAACTAAGTGCTGGAAGTTATGATAAAAATGATATCGAGTTTTTAGTAACTACAGGAAAGTTTTTACAATCTGCTGAAGATGTAAAAAACTTAGTCGTTGGTGTACAACAAAATCAACCGATTTATTTAAAACAAGTTGCGAACGTACTAGACGGTCCAGAAATCCCTAAAAACTATGTAAGTTTTGGGTACGGACAAGCAAGTAAAAATGCTTCCACGTATCAATCAGAATATCCAGCGGTAACCATTTCAGTAGCAAAACGAAAAGGAGCTGACGCCATGCAAATTGCCGATGTAATTTTAGCGAAGGTTAATTATTTACGTGCCAACTTAATCCCTGATGATGTACATGTTGAAGTTACACGTAATTATGGTGAAACAGCCTCTCAAAAAGTATCGGAATTATTATTACACTTAATCGGTGCAATTATCGCAGTAACGTTAGTGGTAATGTTAGCCATGGGATGGCGTGGTGGTTTAGTTGTATTCTTATCAGTACCCATCACTTTTGCGCTTACCTTGTTAAGTTACTACATGTTAGATTATACCTTAAACCGAATTACCTTGTTTGCTTTGGTATTTGTAACAGGTATTGTGGTAGACGATTCCATTATTATTGCCGAAAATATGCACAGGCATTTTAAAATGAAGCGACTGCCGTTTAAACAAGCTGCCTTATATGCTATTAACGAAGTAGGAAACCCAACCATATTGGCAACCTTTACCGTAATTGCTTCGGTATTACCAATGGCATTTGTTTCTGGATTAATGGGACCTTATATGAGTCCGATGCCTATTGGAGCTTCTATCGCTATGATTTTATCATTATTTGTTGCATTAACGATTACTCCATATTTAGGATATATTTTCTTACGTGAAAAAGACAAGCACGGTGCGGAGGAAAAGGCAGAAGAAGACGAAACCAAAGCTATGCAAAGCACGCTAATCTATAAATTGTATGAGCGATTCGAACGTCCGTTGATTGAAAACAAAACCAAGCGTTGGGCATTCTTAGGAATCACGATTGTTTTATTATTAGGTTCTATGTCGTTGTTCTTTACCAAATCGGTAGCTGTAAAAATGTTGCCTTTTGATAATAAAAATGAATTCCAGGTAGTAATTGATATGCCTGAAGGCACCACGTTAGAACGTACCGATGCAGTAACCAAAGAAATTGCACAGTACTTAGCTACACGACCAGAAGTAGTAAACTACCAAAGTTATGTGGGTACTTCTGCTCCTATTACCTTTAACGGGTTAGTGCGTCATTACGATTTACGTGGTGGTAATAATATGGCAGACATTCAAGTAAACTTAGTTGACAAGAAAGATAGAAGCATACAAAGTCATGATATCGCAAAGTCAATGCGTGGTGACATTCAAAACATTGCTAAAAAGTTCAAAGCAAATGTAAAATTAGTAGAAGTTCCACCAGGGCCTCCTGTATTATCTACCATTGTTGCAGAAGTGTACGGGCCAGATTATGAAAAGCAAATTGAAATTGCCAGCGAAGTTCAAAATATCTTACACAATACAACCGATGTAGTAGATATCGATTGGATGGTAGAAGACAATCAAACTGAGTACGAGTTTATAATCGACAAAGAAAAAGCAATGTTGTATGGTGTGGCACCTCAGCAAATTGCTTATACATTAAACATGGCATTGTCTAACAGAACGGTTTCAACCTTATATGATGAAGACGCCTCTAATCAAGTAGGAATTGTGTTTGCTTTGGATGAAAAAGAGAAATCTTCTGTTCAAGATATTGCTCAGTTACAAATTAAATCGCAACACGGCACTATGGTTTCTATAAGCGATTTAGTTTCTGTGGAAGAAAAAAACAGCGCAAAAAGTATTTATCGAAAAAATCAAAAGCGTGTAGTTTATGTGATGGCAGACATGGCTGGTGAATTGGAAAGTCCTGCCTATGCTATTTTAGGAATGGAAGAAAAGTTAAAAGAAATTCCACTTCCAAAGGGATATGAATTGAACGAATTATATATTAAACAACCCGATTTTGAAGATGATTACACCGTAAAATGGGATGGTGAATGGCAAATTACCTTAGAGGTGTTTAGAGATTTAGGTATTGCCTTTTTAGGAGTAATCATTATTATTTATATGTTGATTGTAGGGTGGTTTCAAAACTTTAAAGCTCCAATTGTAATGATGGTTGCAATTCCATTATCTATGGTAGGAATTATTTTAGGACACTGGATGATGGGGGCTTATTTTACAGCTACTTCATTTATTGGAATGATTGCCCTAGCAGGAATTATGGTACGAAACTCTGTCTTACTTATTGACTTCGTTAATTTACGTTTAGCAGAAGGAATTCCGTTAAAACAAGCTGTTATAGAAGCTGGTGCAGTACGTACTACTCCTATTCTACTAACTGCAGGTACTGTAGTTATTGGGGCATTTGTAATCTTATTCGATCCTATTTTCCAAGGATTGGCTATCTCTTTAATGGGAGGAACAATTACAGCTACAGTACTTACCTTATTAGTAGTGCCTTTGGTATATTATTTAATTGAACGTAAAAATTATAAGTAACATGAAAAATAGAATTGTACGCGGTATTGCAGGAGCTTTTATACTTATCAGTTTAACCCTAGCAATCAAAGTAAATAGTAATTGGTTATGGTTCACTGCTTTTGTAGGAGCCAACTTATTACAATCATCATTAACCAAATGGTGTTTACTAGATGATATTTTAACCAAGGTTTTTAAAGTAAAAGATTAATTTATTCTATGGAATAATTCAACATGAGTTGAATCTTATTATACAATTGTGGAAATTGTTGCTGTAAGTCTTCTGGAGTTTCAAAAAAGTGCTCCATAATTACAGCAACAAATTCCAATTTATTTGTTAATGCATATGCTCTAAAATAACTTGATGTTTTGATTCTTTCAATATTTGCTTTGTCATTCATAAAACTTGTTATTTCTCCGAACAATCTATAATAAATTCGAGAACTTACATCTTTCGATTTTCTTCCATGAAAAGTTAACGCATGTGAAAACTCATGAATTCCTAAGTTTATGTTATCATTTAACACAATATCTCCTAACAAAAAATCTTCCCAAGAAAACACTATAGATTTTAGCCTAGGGTTAAACTCTCCTTTGTGATATTGTTTAGTTATTGTTGAATAAAAACTGGTTGGGTATACGATAATTTTATCGAATGTAGCTGTGAGATATCTTCGCATACCGAAAGTTAATTTGACATACGATGTAGCTATTAAAACTTTTGCTTCTGGGGTTAACTCAAAATCATCCCTTTCAATAAAGTCATAGGTTCTAATAAACTTAGTTAATCGATGTTCAAAATATACTTTTTGCTTTTCATTTAACCTCTGATAAAAAGCTATATTTTCAACTAAAAACTCTTTCTTCTTCTTAGGCAACTTCTTCTTTACAAGATAAAAGTGCACAAAAATAGGTTTATTAAATATGTACACATAAATAGATTCTATTACGTTAACTCCAACAGCTATAAACCCCAAAAAGAAAGCGGTATATTTTATAAGAAAAAAAGGTTTCATTTTAATTTTTAAAATTCAAATATGGCTTATGTAACTTTAGTTACATTACTTCAAATTTCCGTTTTGTAATATTGCCTCAGTTAAGCAACTTTTTCTAATCATTTTCCCAAAAAAAAGCAGTAGATACAATTGTATCTGCTGCTTTATGTTTTTGTGACCCAGAGAGGACTCGAACCCCCAACCCTCAGAGCCGAAATCTGATGTTCTATCCAGTTGAACTACTGAGCCGTTACATTCTATTAAGCTAACTTTGCTTTTACAATTGCTGAAATTGTTTTTCCATCTGCTTGTCCTGCTAACTGTTTAGAAACAATTCCCATTACTTTCCCCATATCTTTCATTCCTTCTGCTCCTACATTTGTAATAGTTTTTTCTATAATTTTACCTATTTCTTCTTCACTTAAAGCTTCTGGTAAAAATTGTTCTAAAATAGCCGCTTCCGCTAATTCTGGTTCCGCTAAATCATTACGTCCTTGCTCCGTAAACACAGTTGCACTATCTTTACGTTGTTTGACTTGTTTTTGAATAATCTTTAACTCTTCTGCTTCAGACAATTCTCCTGCTCCAGCTTCAGTATTTGCCAACATAAATGCTGACTTTAATGCTCTTAAAGCCGTTAAAGCTACCGTGTCTTTAGACTTCATAGCTTCTTTCATTTTATCCATTACCTGTTTTTGCAAACTCATAATCTTATATTTTTAAAATATTAAAAAATCCCGATAAATCGGGATTTTAAAAATAAGTGTTATTCTTTTATTAATCTACATTATCGTGTAAAAACGAATTATTAGAACGTAATAAATCGTTATTATCAGTATTTAATGCCGTATCTGATTTACTAATATCCGATCCTGCTTCAATATCAACTCCTAATCTTTTATAGGCCGGTTGACGTTCAATTTCATCTATATTTTTACTAACTTGATCGTTAAACTTATAGTTAAAACCTTTCATCTTCTCCCTTCTTTCCTGTGCCCTTTTTTGCAACTCAGAAATTGTTAAGTCTAACGGAGAAACTTCCTCACTTGAAGTATCTATTCCATTAATTTCTTCTTGTGTTTTAGATTTCACCTCAAATTGTAATTCTTTTTCTACCTCTTCTTTAATTGTAGGAGTAGAACTTTTGCCAATTGTTGGTTGTGCACTAAAATCGTCTAACACATATCGTTTTTCAACTTTATGACTCTTTACTTCTTCAGCTTTTACTTCTATATTTTTAATCTCATTAGTAGTTTCTACTAAATGAGAGGTTGGCTTTATTTCTTCATAAGAGTTTAACGGCAAATCAAACAACAAATCTTGTTGTGTCGGTTGTTCCTTTATTTTTCTTTCTTCAACTTTAGGTTCAGCTATATTGGTAATGATAAAATCATCTTCAGAAACAGTTTCTATTTCTATTTCATCATACGTTACATCAATATTTTTTATTGCTTCTGTTGTAGGAATAGTTTTCGGTTTTGACTCAGGTTTTTCTTCCTCTAAAACATGAACAACCTTATTTGATGGCTTGTTTTTTATTGGCTCGTCAATTGCTGGAGACGTTTGCACTTTCTGATCACCAAAGTTATACGTTGCCTTTTGTTCATCTTCTAAAGTATGAACTATTTTTTTTACTTCTGTATTGGTAATATTCCCTTGCTGATCAGCGGCGAAACCCGTAGCTACAACTGTTACTGCTATTCCATCTTCTAATGACTCATCTTCTCCAATACCCATAATAATATTGGCATCGTACCCTGCTTCATCTTGAATGTAGTCATTTATTTCACCTATTTCATCTAGTGTAACTTCATTTCCTCCAGAAACGATTAATAATAATACATTTTTAGCTCCTGTAATTTTATTATCGTTTAACAATGGTGAATCTAATGCTTTTACAATGGCATTTTTAGCTCTGTTTGCTCCAGTTTCTTTTGCAGATCCCATAATTGCTGTACCACTATTTGACAATACCGTTTTTGCATCGTGTAAATCAATATTTTGTTTGTAGTGATGTGTAATTACCTCTGCTATCCCTTTTGCTGCTGTTGCTAATACTTCGTCTGCTTTAGAGAACCCTGCTTTAAACCCCAAGTTACCATAAACTTCGCGCAGTTTATTATTGTTGATAACAATTAATGAGTCTACATTATTACGTAGCTCATCAATCCCTTTTTGAGCTTGCTTTGAGCGCATTCTTCCTTCAAACTGAAATGGCATTGTAACGATACCTACCGTTAAAATATCCATATCTTTAGCTATTTTAGCAATGATTGGAGCCGCACCTGTACCAGTACCTCCCCCCATACCTGCGGTAATAAAAACCATTTTGGTATGTGTACTCAACATTTGTTGAATTTCTTGTATACTTTCAGCCGCTGCTTGTGCTCCAACTTCTGGATTTGCGCCTGCACCTAACCCTGAAGTTAAATGTGCTCCTAACTGAACTTTATTAGGTATTGGGCTGTTTTCTAATGCTTGTGCGTCTGTATTACAAATTACGAAATCTACTCCGTGAATTTGTTTACTATACATGTGGTTTACTGCGTTGCTTCCTCCCCCACCAACACCGATTACTTTAATGGCATTCGATTGTGTTTTTGGCATGTCGAATGAAATGTTATCAAATTCTGCGCTCATAATAACTTTTCTTTTTTATTAATTCTTATTCAATTTTACACTCCTTTTTAGGGGATTAATCAGGAGTTTTCTTATATATACTAATTACTCTGCGTTATCTAAAAATTCTTTGAATCGTTCAGTAAACTTGTCAAAAAATGATTTAGATTTTTTCGCTTTGTGTTCCTTCTCTTCTCGAACTTCTTCTACAATCTCGTTTTCTTCCTCAATAGCTTCTTCTACTAACGCTTCTGGCACTTCTTTTACAATTACTTTTTCTTCAGTTTCCTTTTGTAAACCTTCCATTAACAACCCTACAGCAGTTGCAAATGCTGGACTTGATAATCCTTCATCTGAATCTCCCGCTAAGTGTTCATTTGGATACCCAATACGAACGTCCATTCCAGTAATATATTCTACTAACTGGCGTAAATGTTTTAATTGAGCTCCACCTCCTGTTAATACAATACCTGCAATTAGTTTTCCTTTTTGAGTTTCATGCCCATAGTTCTTAATTTCTAAGTACACATGTTCAATAATTTCTTGAACTCTAGCATGAATTATTTTTGATAAATTTTTTAGCGTAATTTCTTTAGGTTCTCTTCCTCTTAACCCAGGAATTGAAACAATTTCTGTTTCTTTATTTTCTCCAGGCCACGCAGAACCAAACTTAATTTTTAATAATTCAGCTTGTTTTTCAATTATTGAACAACCTTCTTTTATATCTTCAGTAATTACATTGCCTCCAAAAGGTATGACTGCTGTATGACGAATAATTCCGTCTTTGAATATGGCTAAATCTGTAGTTCCCCCACCTATATCAATCAATGCTACACCTGCTTCTTTTTCTTCTTGGCTTAATACTGCTGATGCTGACGCTAAAGGTTCAAGAGTAATATCTGATAGATTTAACCCCGCACTCTTAATACATCTGCCTACATTTCGAATAGAAGAAACTTGACCTACTACTACGTGAAAGTTAGCTTCTAATCTTCCTCCATACATCCCTATAGGTTCTTTTATATCTGGCTGGCTATCTACTTTAAACTCTTGTGGTAATACGTGAATAATTTCCTCACCAGGTAGCATAACCAATTTATGTACCTGACTTACTAAATTTTCAATATCTGTTGCATCAATTACCTCTTCTGATTTTTCTCTTGTTATGTAGTCACTATGGTGTAGACTACGTATATGTTGACCAGCAATACCTACTACAACATTTTCTATTTTATGCCCTGAAATACTTTCTGCTTCTTCAGCTGCCTGCTGAATAGACTGAATAGTTTGCGTAATGTTATTAACTACTCCTCGCTTTACACCTAAACTTTTCGCTTTACCAATACCTAAAACTTCAAGCTTACCGTATTCGTTTCTACGACCAATCATGGCAACAATCTTGGTTGTACCAATATCTAAACCAACTGCTATTTTATTGTTTTCCATCTTGATTTTGTTTTGTGCACACAACTTGGTTGTGGTATTTTACATTTATCGCTTTATAGTTATTAATGGTTTTGTCTGTAAATGCTTTGTTATAAAATGCTGTTAGCTTTTTAAACTTTATTGAGGCATCTGTTAACTCTCCAAAAATTATCTTATAATCACCACTACGAACTGTAAATGTATATTCGTTTTGGGCGTCTTTTTGAATAGCAATAATTTCTTTAGCAAAAAAACTATTACTATTTATGTTCTTTATTAACGTCGTTAATTCTTTGATTTCTTTTGCCCCCCTTACTCCTAAAACTAATGGTACTCTTGCTGAAAAATTTGTTGATAACGGAATTTCAACTCCATACTTATCAACATAAAAAGATGTATCTTTATCAACAATTCGAGCTATCGGTGTTCGTTGTTTTATCGTAGTTTTTAACACCCCATCTACAGTTAAAAACACAGCTGTTTTTTCAACATACGGATTCGCCGAAACATTAGCCTCTAGAAAGTGTAAATCTACCAATCTTTTTGGTTGATTTTTAACAAATTCATTATTTTGTATTAACAATTTATCAACCATACTGTGTGTCAAAAAGTTATTATCTCCAGCAGCAAATTCTACCACCGTATTTTTCACCTTTTTTAATCCATTTCTATTGGTTGTAAAACCATACAAAAACACCAAAAACATCAACAGCAAGAAAAAAGACAGATATGTTGCTAATTTTTTCATTCTATTTTTTGTGTTTTTCTTTTAATTTATCTTTTACTTCATCAACCAATAAACCAATATCTCCTGCACCTAACATTGCTACAATTTTTGACTCAGATTTTATGATTTCGTCACTTAATTTTTCCTTTGATATTAGCTTTTTATCATCAATGGTAATTTTCTCTAACAACCAACTAGAGGTAATTCCTTTTATTGGTAATTCTCTGGCTGGATAAATATCTAATAAAAGTACTTCATCAAACAACGATAAGGCTTTTGCAAAATCATCCACAAAATCTCTGGTCCTACTAAACAAATGTGGTTGAAATACAGCCAACACCTTTTCTTTGGGGTACATCTCTCTAACAGATTGCGCTACTGCTTTTATTTCAGTTGGGTGGTGTGCATAATCATCAATCAACACAATATCTTCTGTTTTTAACCTATAAGAAAACCTGCGTTGTACCCCTTTAAAACTGCTTAATTGCTTTTTAACTTTCTCTAAAGACACTCCATAAACATCCGCAATAGCTAATGCTGCTAAAGCATTCATCATGTTATGATTTCCTGGTAAATGAAATGCTACATTTTTAATTTCTGATGTTGGTGTTTTTACATCAAAAACATATTTACCTTCTTCTATTTTTACATTATAAGCTTTGTAATCTGCTTCTTCATTAACTGCGTATGTTAAACCTTTTAAGGGCAATCCTTTTGCTACGATCAAAGTATCAGAAACTTTACTTGCAAAATCTCTAAATGATTGTTGTAAAAATTCGTTTTCTCCATAGATATCTAGATGATCAGCATCCATAGAGGTTACACAAGCTATATTGGGTGATAGCTTTAAAAACGAACGGTCAAACTCATCTGCTTCAACTACCGAAACTTTATCTTCTCCTAAAATTAAATTAGAATTATAATTTTCTGCAATGCCTCCTAAAAACGAAGTAGCTTTTTCAGGTTGCATAATGTGCCCTAAAATAGAAGATGTTGTTGTTTTTCCGTGAGTTCCTGCCACTGCTAAACAAAAAGTACTCTTGGTTATTTCTCCCAGCACTTCTGCTCTTTTTAAAACTGTGTATCCGTTATCTATAAAATAATTTAATTCTTGATGATTTTTAGGAACTGCTGGTGTATATACCACCAATGTTTTTTCTTTATTTAAAAATGAAATAGGAATATTCTTTACAGCGTCTTCAAAATGGACTTCTACTCCTATTTCTTCTAAACTTTTAGTGATAGGTGTTGGTGTTTTATCATACCCTGCAACTACTTTTCCATTCACAGAAAAATATCGTGCTATGGCGCTCATTCCTATTCCGCCAATACCTATAAAATAAACGTTATGTATCGTTTTTAAATTCACTAATTGATTAATTTTTCTATTTCGTTAACGATATGATTTGTTGCATTTGGCAACGCTAACTCATTAATATTTTCACTTAAACTTTCTTGTTTTCCTTTGTCTTTCAACAAGGTTTCTAACACAACAGGAAAGGTATCTAGTTCATTCTCTTTAACTACTAATGCTCCGTGTTTATCTGCAATAGATTTTGCATTTTTTGTTTGATGGTCTTCGGCAACGTTTGGTGAAGGAATAAAAATAGTTGGTTTACCTACTATACATAATTCTGATACTGAACTTGCTCCTGCTCTTGATACAATAAAATCTGAAGCAGCATAGGCTAAATCCATTCTATTTAAAAACTGATGCACTTGTACATTCTCTAATTCATCATATTTTTTATATTCTTCAAAATACAACTTACCACATTGCCATATTAATTGAACTCCTTGCTTTTTAAAGAAGTTTAAATTTTCTTCTACCAATTGATTTATCTTACGAGCTCCAAGACTTCCTCCTAATATTAAAATTGTTTTTTTAGACGTATCTAACTCAAAAAACTCTTTGCCTTCTTCTATTTTTGTATGGATAAATAACAAGTCTTGACGAACAGGGTTCCCTGTTTTTTCTATTTTATCTTCAGAGAAAAAACGCTCTAAATTATCGTATGCAACACATATTTTCTGTGCTTTTTTCCCCAATAATCTATTGGTTATTCCAGGATATGAATTTTGCTCTTGTATTAAGGTTGGTATTCCTTTCTTATTAGCAACCATTAATGTTGGTCCGCTTGCAAAACCTCCTGTTCCAACAGCAACATCTGGTTTAAATTTTCGTATAATTAGATATGCTTTCCATAAACTACTTACTAGTTTAAAAGGAAACATTAAGTTCTTTAAAGTTAGTTTTCTTTGGATTCCTGAAATCCACAATCCTTTGATTTCATATCCTGCTTGTGGAACTTTTTCCATTTCCATTTTATCTTTTGCTCCAACGAACAAAATGTTAGCTTCCGGGTAACGAACTTTTATTTCGTTAGCAATTGCTATTGCAGGATAAATATGACCTCCTGTACCTCCACCGCTTATTATGATATTAATCGATTGTTTCATACAGTCTTTTTTATGTTAACAGTGTTGTATGTAACACTCATAATAATTCCAACCCGTATATCTGTATTTTTAGTCCAGCGTTTCATGTAAAATATCTAAAGGGTTATCATCTAAAATTGTTTCTTCAGTTTCGTTTTTAGAAGCGCTTACACTTAAAATCATTCCTAATGCGAAACATGTCATCCAAATAGAGGTACCTCCACTACTAATTAGCGGAAGTGTTTGTCCTGTTACTGGTAAAATATTCACTGCTACTGCCATGTTTATCATTGCTTGAAAAACAATGGGAATTCCCACCCCCACGACTAATAAAGTTGCAAATATGGTGGTAGCTTTTTTGGCGGTTATTAAAATTCTGAAAAGCAATAAGAAATAAATAAATATTACCACTATCGCTCCTGCAAAACCGTATTCTTCAACAATAATTGCATAGATAAAATCGGATGAAGATTGTGGTAAAAAGTTTTTCTGTACACTTTTACCTGGTCCTTTACCTATTACTCCTCCTGTAGCAATAGCTATTTTGGCCTTTTCCACTTGGTAATCTTCTTCTCCGTCTGATTGGGAAAAGCTTTCAATTCTACTTTTCCAAGTGTTTACACGGTTGGGCATTGCATCTGGAAATGCTTTCGCTACTAAAATAAAAAAAAGGAAAGCAAAAAGTCCTATTCCTAATATATAGCCTATATATTTCAACGGGTATCCCCCTATAAAAGAAACCATTAAAATCATAAAGAACACCATAGCTGTCGTTGAGAAGTTTGCTGGTAAAATTAACACCAGTACTAAACCTACCGGAAGCCACAACTGCAATAGACTTTCTTTAAAAGAAATTACTTTTTCTTTATTTTTTGCTAAGTATCGTGCAACATATACCATTAACACTAAACCTGCTAGTGTAGAGGTTTGAAACCCAATACCTACAAATGGAATACGAATCCACCTACTCGCATTTGCCCCTCCAATGGTAGTTCCTTGCGCTAAGGTAAAAACCAACAGCAAAACAACAACAGGCAGCATTAAAACGGAACCTCCACTGAAGTACCTATATGGAATTTTATGCACTCCATAAATTACTGCAAACCCTGTAATTAATAATACAATGTGCTTTACCAAATGCCCTAAGGTAGAACCGTTACCAACTACATACACCAAATTGGTACTCGCACTGTATATTGGCATAAACGAAAATATCGCCAATACTGCAACTATAGCCCAAATGGCTCGATCTCCTTTTATATGTCGAAAGATGTTTTTCATCAATCTTTAGTGTGCTTTATATATTTCTTACAGCTTCTTTAAATTTTCTTCCTCTATCTTCATAGCTTTCAAATAAATCGAAACTAGCACATGCTGGCGACAACAGTACTGTATCTCCTCTTTGTGCCACTTTATAAGCTACTTTTACTGCTTCTTCTGCTCCAGCAGTTTCTACCATAACATCTACTACATTTGCAAAAGTGTCTATGATTTTTTGATTATCTAACCCTAAACAAACTATCGCTTTTACTTTTTCTCTCACTAGAGGCAATAAATCAGTATAATCATTTCCTTTATCAACTCCTCCTACAATCCAAACTGTCGGATTATCCATACACTCTAATGCGTAAAAAGCCGCATTTACATTCGTAGCTTTGCTATCGTTAATGAATTCAATTCCATTTACTTTTTGCACTTTTTCTAAACGGTGTTCTACACCTTCAAAATCAGATAGGCTTTCTGCAATTGTTTCTTTTCTTACTTTTAACAACCTTGCAGCCATTGATGTAGCCATTGCATTTTTAGTGTTATGCTTTCCTTGTAATGTTAGCTCAGAAACCTTCATTAATTTTTCTTCTGTATTAAATTTCATTATTATCGTATCTTGTCTTAAAAAAGCCCCGTATTCCAATTCTTTCTCTACTGAAAATGGCACTAGCGTTGCTTTTGTTTTATTATTTTTTAACCAATTTTGAATTGCTTCATCATCGGCATCGTATATTAAAAAATCATCCTTTGTTTGATTTTTTGTAATTCTGAATTTTGAGTTTATATAGTTATCAAATTCATATTCATATCGATCTAAATGATCTGGTGTTATGTTTGTTACTATTGCGATATGTGGTTTAAATTTTTCGATTCCATCTAACTGAAAACTACTTAATTCCAACACATATTCGTCATACTTATCATCAACCACTTGTTCAGCGAAACTATCTCCTATATTTCCTCCAACCCCTACATTTAAGCCTGCTTTTTTTAATACATAATGTAGTAACATGGTTGTAGTTGTTTTTCCGTTTGAACCTGTAACACCTACAATAGTTGCATTAGTAAATTCTGAAGCAAATTCTATTTCTGAAATCACTTTAATTCCTTTTGAAACTAACTTTTGCACCAATGCTACTTTTTCTGGAATCCCAGGACTCTTCATCACCACGTCAGCATTTAGGATTTTATCTTTTGTATGCTGATTTTCTTCAAAATCGATTGAATTATGTAAAAGAACTTTTTTATATCGCTCTGCTATACTTCCTTTATCTGAAACAAAAACTTCATATCCTTTTTGTTTCCCTAAAAGTGCTGTTCCTACACCACTTTCTCCCCCACCAAGCACAACCAATCTTTTCATTTTTTAATTAACGACTTTAGATTTATTGATAGATGATTTACTTTTTACTTTTTTTATGGAAGTTACTATAATTGAGGTCAACTCATTCGCTTCTTTATGCAGTCTTTTCAATTCTTCTTGATTATTTTCATGAATCGACATGAAAATCTCTAAAAAAAACATACTTTCATCTACTTCTTCTTCAACAATTTTTAATTTATGAATAAAGTCGGCTGAAGATTTTGCTCTACAAGCAGCTCTATAATTAGCTCCAACCGAACTAGAACATCTTATCAATTGTCTACAATAAGCATCAAACTCTCTTGTTTTAGGGTATTCTTCACATAACCTCCAACAATCAATAGCAAATTGTTTAGTTCTATTTTTAATCTGTTCTTTCATTCAATCTTATATCTTAAATCACAACTCCAAAATCTCCTTTATCTTAACTTCAATGTTACTATGGTAAATACTGCTAATAAAATTCCTACAATCCAAAAGCGTACTACAATTTTACTTTCGTGATAGTTTAGTTTTTGATAATGGTGGTGTAGAGGTGACATTTTAAATATTCGTCTTCCTTCTCCAAACCTCTTCTTTGTGTACTTAAACCATGAAACTTGTAGTATTACTGATAAATTCTCTACTACAAATATTCCAGCTAAAACTGGTAGTAACAATTCTTTTCTTATAGCAATTGCTATTACTGCTATGATACCTCCAATGGTTAAACTCCCTGTATCTCCCATGAATACTTGTGCTGGGTAGGTATTATACCATAAAAACCCTATTAACGCTCCTGCAAAAGCAAAGATGAACACTGTCATTTCTCCTGACTTTGGAATGTACATTACATCTAAATAATCTGCAAAAATGATGTTACCAGATACCCATGCAAAAATTGCCAGCGTTATTACCATGATTGCGGATGAACCCGCTGCTAAACCATCAATCCCATCTGTTAAGTTCGCCCCATTTGAAACTCCTGTAACAATAAAAACAGTAACAAAAATGAAGATTATCCATCCATATTTCTGGTATCCATCTCCTAAAAAACTTAATGCTTTTGCATAGTCTAGTTCATTATTCTTTAAAAAAGGAACTGTTGTTTTTGTTGATTTATGTGCTTCTCCAAACACTTTCTTTTTACCGTCTACTTGTACAACTTGCTCTGAAACTGGTAGTTGTTCTTTTATAGTTACATCTGGATGAAAATATAACATAGAACCTACAATTACACCAAGTCCTACTTGCCCTAAAACCTTAAATTTCCCTTTTAATCCAGCTTTATCCTTTTTAAAGACCTTTATATAATCATCCGTAAAACCAATAAGCCCCATCCAAACAGTGGTTATCAATAGAATGATAATGTATATATTTTCTAGTTTGGCTAAGAATAATACAGGAATTAATGTGGCAAGAATTATAATTACACCTCCCATAGTAGGTGTTCCTGCTTTTTGCACTTGCCCATCTAAACCCAAATCCCTTACTGTTTCTCCAACTTGTTGCCTTCTTAAATAATTGATAATTTTTTTACCAAAAATGGTCGAAATCAACAGAGATAATATGAATGCCATTGCAGATCGAAATGTGATGAATTGAAACACACTTGCTCCTGTTAAGCTAAATTCACTTTCTAAATATTGAAATAAATAATACAGCATTCGTTAGTATTTTTTTAGTTGATTAAAATAGTTGGTTACTTCTTCTAAATCATCAAAATGATGCCTAACACCATTTATTTCTTGGTAGGTTTCATGTCCTTTTCCTGCAATGAGTACAATATCTCCTGATTTTGCTAGCTTACATGCTGTTTTTATAGCCTGTCTTCTATCTACAATTGATAGTGTTTTTTTATAATTTTCTGCCGCAACTCCTGTTTCCATTTCATCAATTATTGACTGCGGATCTTCTGTTCTAGGGTTATCTGAAGTAAAAACAACTTGATCACTTAATTGAGAAGCAATTAACGCCATTTTTGGACGCTTTGATCTATCTCTATCTCCTCCACAACCTACAACTGTAATTACTGTTTCATTTCCTGTTCGGATATCATTAATGGTTTGTAATACATTTTTTAATGCATCTGGTGTATGTGCATAGTCTACTATGGCCGTAACTCCATCATCTGAAACCGTGTACTGAAACCGTCCACTTACACTTTCTAACTCACTTACAATTCGTAAAATTTCTATTTTCTCTAGCCCTAATAACTCAGCCACCCCATATATTGCTAATAAATTATAAGCATTGAACTCACCTATTAGCTTTGTCCAAACTTCTATTCCATTGATTGTTAACAAGGTTCCTGATAGACGTTTTTCTAACACTTTTGCTTTAAAATCTCCTAATGTTTTAAGCGCATAAGTTTGTTTATTCGCCTTTGT
Source organism: Tenacibaculum sp. 1_MG-2023 (assembly GCF_030547425.1). GTDB lineage: Bacteria > Bacteroidota > Bacteroidia > Flavobacteriales > Flavobacteriaceae > Polaribacter. Next base: position 34,254 of record NZ_JAUORH010000020.1, read on the forward strand.
GTTTTGTAGCATTATTTGCCCATTTTTATCATCAATATTCACCAAGGCAAATGCTGATTTTGGTAACGAATCAAAAAACGATTTTTTTACATCACGATATTCTGCAAATGTTTCGTGATAATCTAAATGATCGTGTGATAAATTTGTAAATACTCCTCCTGAAAACTCCATCCCTTCCGTACGTTTTTGATGAATTCCATGAGAACTTACTTCCATAAAACAATAGTCAACTCCTGCTTCAACCATTTTTGATAGATATTGATTTATCGCTACTGAATTTGGCGTTGTATGTGTCGCTTTAAATTCTTCTTCATCAACCATCACTTTCACAGTTGACAACAGCCCTACTTTATATCCTGCTTTTTTAAACAGTTGATACAACAAACTTGCAATAGTAGTTTTACCATTTGTCCCTGTTACTCCTACTAATCGCAAGCTCTTTGACGGGCTGTTATAATAATTTGCTGCCATTATTGCTAAAGCAGCATTTGAATCTTCTACTATAATATAAGTTACTTCTTCACTTCTATCGTTCGGCATTTCTTCACAAATAATAGCTTCAGCACCTAACGATACTGCTTTCTCTATAAACTGATGTCCGTCTACCGTTACGCCTTTTTGAGCTACAAAAACATCTCCACTCCCCACCTTTCTGCTATCAAAATGAATTGTTCCTATAGTAATATCTATATTTCCGTAAACTTCTTTTACAGCTACCTTATATAATATGTCTTTTAATCTTTTCAACTATGATAGTTTTAAATATATCGTTGCACCTTTTGAGACTTTCAGTCCTCTATCTACAGATTGTTCCGTTACCTTTCCTACTCCTGAGAATTTAACTTTTAGCCCCATGTTCTCTAGCAGTGCAACTGCGTCCATTCCACTCATACCTATTACTTTCGGCATGATTGTTTTATATTTTCTTAATTTTTGATAGTATTCTTGATACTCTTTACCAAGAGCTTCTTCTGAAATCTCATCAGATACAAATTGGTTATTAATTGCTGTTGATGTGTAAATCTTTTGAGCTATCTCTTTAAATATAGGTGCCGCCACTATTGCACCATAATATCCTTTTTCTTTTTTTGGACTATGAACTACTACAATGCAAGAGTATTTTGGTTCATCTGCGGGAAAAAACCCTGCAAAAGAAGCTACATATTTTTGATTTGAGTAATACCCTCCTTCGTACTCTCCTTTAGCATTCTTAGTTCTTGGAATATATTTTTTTGCTGTTCCAGTTTTTCCTGCCATAGAAAAGTTTGGTGAATATATCCTCTTACCTGTTCCGTATTTTATAGTATTCTCCATCACTTTTCGAACTTTATTTATAGTTTCTTGTGATGCTATTTTTTCTTTTAACACTTCTGTTCCAAAGCTTTCTTCTACCTTACCTCCAACTCTTAACTCTTTAACAAAGTATGGTTTCACCAATTTACCGTCATTTGCAACTGCGTTATAAAACGCCAATGTTTGTAATGGCGTAAGATGAATCCCATACCCCCAAGCCATCCATTCTAGCGAAATCGGACTCCAACTTTTCTCTGTTGGCTCTGGTATATAAGGCTTCCCTTCTCCTTTTATTTTAACACCTGTTAATTGATCTAATCCAAAAGATTTGATTCTATCCGTGAATTTTTTTGGGTTCTTATCGTAGTATTTTTGGATTGTTTTTACAATTCCAACATTTGAAGAAACCTCAAATACTCTTCCTAATGATATTTTTCCGTGCCCTCCTCTTTTACTGTCTTCTACTTTACGGTTATTAATATAAATTCTACCTTTTTCACAATCTACCACTGTTGAAGTATCTACAACTTTGTCTTCTAAAGCCACCATTAAACTAGCTAACTTAAAGGTTGACCCTGGTTCGTGACTCTCCCAAACAGCATAATTTCTTTTTTCGTAATACCTCCCTTTAGAAGTCCTCCCTAAATTAGAGATCGCTTTAATCTCTCCTGTTTCTACTTCCATCACTACAGCACAACCATGGTCAGCTTCAAAATACTCCATCTGTCTTAACAGAGCATGATGCGTAATATCTTGAACATTTACATCTATTGTAGTAATTACATCACTTCCATCTATTGGTTCTTTCTCATTTACATCATTAATTGGCTTCCATTGTCCTTTAGCAATTTTTTGCTTTAAGCGCCAACCATTTTCTCCTTGCATATAATCTGCAAAAGCACCTTCAATTCCTGCCCCTCCCCTATAGTCATCATACCCAATAGTACGTTCTGCTATTTTACCAATAGGATGTACACGAACTGTTTTTTGTTCCGCTATAAAACCTCCTCGATATACTCCTCGGTTAAAAATCGGGAAGCTTTTCATCCTCACATAGTCATTATACCCTACATTACGAGCTATTAACAAATATCGGTTTCTACGCTTTTTTGCATTACGTAATTTCTTTTGATAATAGCCTGCTGGTTTTCCTAACAACCCAGAAAGTGATTCAGAAAGTGCTCGAATATTTTTTTCAAAAACTTCAGAGTCTACCGACACCACATCCATACGAATGGTAAATTTTGACATAGAAGTTGCCAGTAAATTTCCATCTGCTGCATATACATTTCCTCTATTCGCAAAAATAGTATCGTTTTTAACTGTTTTTTCTTCAGAAAGCTTTCTATACTTATCCCCTTCTACATATTGAAGTTTAAAAAGTCTAAAAATGATAACTACAAAGAAAAGCGTCATTAAAACAACTATCACATAGAGTTTGTTTAATATGCCTTTTTTTATTACCATTTTATATTACTCTTTATTATATGTTACTTTTATTTTTTGAGGCGGTTTTTTTGCAGGGTACAACCCTTTACTCTTTACTTTATCTCGAATACTACTTTCTAACTTCATTCGCATTAGCTGAGTACTCGTATCTACATCTTCAGCCCGCAACTCTCTTTTTTTCTTATTCAGTGCTGCTATTTCCACCACTTTTGCATCTGCACTATGCGAACTATAAATCATTACCAACAACAGCAGCACCACAAAAATCAGAATCCGCCAATTTTTAAACGAACTTTCATCCGTAAGAAAACTTCCTCTTAAAAGATCATATATACTATTTCTTACTTTAGACATTATTTCAATGTTGCTATCCTTAATTTCGCACTTCGTGCCCTATTATTTTCTTTTATCTCTGCTTTTGTTGGTATAATCATTTTACCAACTTTTTTAAGCGGCTCGCTAGTATTACCATAAAAATCCTTTTCTGGCTCTCCACTAAACAACCCTGTTCTTATAAATCGCTTCACCAACCTATCTTCTAACGAATGATATGAAATCACACTTAGCCTTCCTTCTTCATTTAATAAACCTGGCATTTGCTCTAAAAACTCTTTCAATACTTCCAACTCTTGATTTACCTCAATACGTATTGCTTGAAAAATTTGTGCTAATATTTTATGTTCCTTTGCTTTTGGAAGAAACTTCTGTAACACTTCTTTTAACTCAAAACTTGTTTTAATTTCTCTATCAACCCTTGCTTCAACAATAGTTTTCGCCAAGGTTCGCGCATTTCGTAACTCCCCATATAAAAACAACACATCCGCCAAATTTTCTTCACTATATGTATTGATAATTTTTTTTCCTGAGAGATTAGACTTTTGATCCATTCTCATATCTAAATCTGCATCAAAACGAGTTGAAAACCCTCTTTCTGCTTCATCAAACTGATGTGACGACACTCCTAAATCAGCCAACACACCATCAACCTTCTTTACACCATAAAAACGCAAAAACCTAGATATAAATCGAAAATTCTCACCAATCAACACAAAGCGTGAATCGTCAATTTTATTTTGCTGTGCGTCCGGATCTTGATCAAAAGCAAACAATTTTCCTTTTTCTCCTAAACGACTTAATATTTCTCGAGAGTGCCCTCCTCCTCCAAAGGTCACATCCACATACACACCATCTTCTTTTATATTTAGCGCATCTACGCTTTCCTTCAACAAAACTGGATTATGATAACTCATCTGCTTCTGTATTACCCATCACTTCCTCTGCTAAATCAGCAAAATCAACAACAGCATCATCAATTACTTTTTCGTACTTATCCTTATCCCAAATCTCAATAATATTCACTGCAGAAGAAAGCACTACTTGCTTTTCAATCCCTGCAAACTGACATAAATCTTTCGGAACCAATATCCTTCCAGAAGCATCCACATCTACTACTTTTACACCAGCTGTAAACCTTCTGATAAAATCATTATTTTTCTTTACGAATCGATTTAGTTTATTGATTTTTGCCATCATCAAATTCCATTCTTGCATCGGATACAACTCCAAACAAGACTGAAAAACAGACCGTTTAATCACAAAACCCTCTTGCAACACAGAAGACAACTGCTTCTTGAACGCTGATGCCATCATCAACCTTCCTTTAGCATCTACCTTACACTCATATGTTCCAATTAAATTTACCACGTAAAGAAACTATAGTTTGCATCAAAAATAAAAAATATTTACCACTTTTTACCACTTTTTACCACTTTGTTAATAAGTTTTGTTTTTCAAGCTAAAAAACTGATACTAAAACACTTCAACACTACCCTTATACACGAAATAATAAAAATGAAAAAGTGATAAAAAAGAACTACATTTGTGGTAAAGTCAAATCAGAAACATATATGACTGAATTTTTAAAGAAAGAAGACAAATTTACATATGCTGAAGCAGGAGAAGGAAGCCCAATTATCATCCTTCACGGATTAATGGGAGCTCTTAGTAATTTTGGTTCCACTTTTAATCATCTTTCAAAAAAAGGATATCAAGTTTTTATACCAGAATTGCCCTTATACACCTTACCTCTCCTTAAAACTAACGTGAAAAATTTAGCCAAATTTTTACATGATTTCATAGAATACAAAGGACTTAAAAATGTTACTTTATTAGGAAATTCTTTAGGCGGACACATTGCTTTATATTATACAAAACATTATTCTGAAGATGTTAAAGCATTAGTTTTAACAGGTAGTTCAGGACTGTACGAAAATTCCATGGGAGACAGTTATCCTAAAAGAGGAGATAAGGAGTTTGTTAGAAAAAAAGCACAAGATGTTTTTTATGATAAAGCTATAGCTACAGACGAACTTGTTGATCAAGTATATGATGTTATTAACGATAGAAATACTTTGATTAGAACTTTAGCCATTGCTAAAAGTGCTATTCGTCATAACATGGCCAAAGATTTACCCAACATGGAACAACCTACCTGTCTAATTTGGGGAAAACAAGATAGTGTTACTCCACCAGAAGTTGCTGAAGACTTCAAAAAGCTCTTACCTGACGCTGATTTATTCTGGATTGACAAATGTGGACATGCAGCTATGATGGAAACTCCAGAAGAGTTTAACGAAATTTTAGAAAACTGGCTTTCCAAACGAGAAATATAACAGCTAAACTAGCTTAAGTATAGTATGAAAATAAAATCTGCTGAATTTGTAATGAGTAACAGCAATGTTACCAAAGCTCCTAAAGACAGAATACCTGAATATGCTTTTATTGGGCGTTCAAATGTTGGTAAATCATCTTTAATCAACATGTTAATGGAGCGTAAAGATTTAGCTAAAATCTCTGGAAAACCAGGAAAAACACAGCTTATCAATCACTTTAAAATTAACGGTGAATGGTTTTTAGTAGATTTACCAGGATATGGTTATGCTCAGGTTTCAAAAAAGAAACGCACTATCTTTCAATATTTTATTGAGAATTACTTTAAAGAACGTGAGCAACTTGTTTGCACCTTTGTTTTAATTGACTCCCGCCACGATCCACAGAAAATAGATTTAGAGTTTATGCAGTTTTTAGGAGAAAATCACATTCCTTTTTGTATTGTTTTCACAAAAGCTGATAAACTCGGTAGCTCTAAGTTAAACAAACAAATTACTACTTACAAAAAAAAGCTATTAAATTATTGGGAGGAATTACCAATGAGCTTCGTTACTTCTTCATCTACAGGAATGGGACGTGATGAGTTTTTAAACTTTATTGATCAAGTAAACGAGGACGTAGCAGAAAACTTCAAATAATCTTTCTGAGCTTAAGGTAACACCTATTATGCACTCTACTAAAGAAAACTTACAAGTTTTACATGAAGACAACCATATTATAGTTGTTAACAAACGTGCAGGTGATATTGTGCAAGGTGACAAAACTGGTGACAAACCACTTTCTGACGTAGTTAAAGAGTACATCAAAAAAAAACACAACAAACCAGGAAATGTTTTTTTAGGAACTGTTCATCGTTTAGACAGACCTACCTCAGGTATTGTTATCTATGCCCGAACTTCAAAAGCTTTGGAGCGCTTAAATAAAATGTTGCGCGACAAAACCATAAAAAAGACTTATTGGGCAGTAGTGCAACAACAACCTAAAAAAGCTGCTGACACTTTAACAAATTATTTAAAAAAGAATCCTAAGAACAATAAGTCTACAGCCTACAACAAAGAAGTTAACGGCAGTAAAAAAGCTATTTTACATTACACAACACTAAAAAAATTAGACAACTATTCGTTACTTGAAGTTGACTTAGAAACAGGTCGTCATCATCAAATTCGCGTACAACTTTCTAACATTGGTGCTATTATTAAAGGTGATTTAAAGTATGGCGCTAAAAGAAGTAATAAAGATGGAAGTATTCATTTACATGCTCGAAAAATAGAATTTACACATCCAGTTAGTAAAGAACTTATTAAAATCACTGCCCCAACTCCTTCTGAACCAGTTTGGGATGCTTGCTTGTAATTTGTATATTTAGACAAATTTCACATAAGATGAAAGCTCTTAAATTTTTAACTATCTTAATACTCCCTATAACCGTATACATTTCGTTTACAAGTATGGGTTGGTTAACATTATTACCTTTAGTCGTATTTTTTGGGTTTGTTCCTCTACTTGAACTGCTTTTTAACCCAGACAAAGAAAACCTTAGTAAAGAACAGGAAGAGCAAGAAAAAGAAAACAAGATTTATACTTATATCTTATACACAACAGTACCTGTTCAATTACTTTTTTTAGGATGGTTTTTATGGATGATGAAAGATGCACAATTAACCACCATAGAATATATAGGAAGAATCTCTGCTATGGGCTTACTATGTGGTGTAATTGGCATTAATGTAGGACATGAATTAGGTCATCGGAACAACCGTTTTGATGAGTTTTTAGGTGAGGTTTTATTATTAACATCTTTAAATACTCACTTTTTACCCTATCATAATGCCGGACATCATTTTAATGTAGCTACACCTAAAGATGCTGCAACCGCAAGAAAAAATGAAATAGTATATCTATTCTGGATCCGTTCTCATTTTCAAAGCTACTATCAAGCTTGGGAAACAGAAAACAGACGCCTACAAAATTCTGGTAGAAATTGGCTTCATCTACAAAACAGAATGCTCATATATACGATTTGCAACATACTGTTATTAGCAGGTACTTTCTTTCTCTTTGGATTAAATGCTCTACTTGCTTTTACAGCAGCAGCTATTTTTGGAATTTTATTACTAGAAACTGTAAACTATATAGAACATTACGGACTACTACGTAAACAAAACGAAAAAGGTCGTTATGAACGTGTAAAAAGAACTCATTCATGGAATTCTGATCACAGAATTGGCATGTTAATGCTGTTTAATTTATCTCGCCATTCTGATCATCACTATAACGGAAGTAAACATTATCAACTCTTAAAATCCCTACCTGAAAGTCCGCAAATGCCAACAGGATATCCAGGTATGATGCTCGTAGCTTTGGTGCCTCCTTTATGGTTTTCAATAATGAATAAAAAATTACAAGATATATAACTTATGAATATTCCCGAATTGGTTCAGTCGCAAAAAAACTATTTTGCAACACAACAAACCAAAGGTATCTCCTTTAGAAAAAGTGCTTTAAAAAGACTACAAAAAGAGCTTATTACAAGAGAACAAGATATTATCAAAGCTTTACATGATGATTTTAAAAAACCAGAATATGAAGCGGTGATGACTGAGACTTCTATTGTTTTAGCTGAATTAAAAATGGCAATAAAGAACATTCATTCCTGGAGCAAACCTAAACGTGTATTACCATCTTTATTAAACTTTCCTTCCTCTGCAAAAATTTATAAAGAGCCTTATGGTACAGTTTTAATTATTGCTCCTTGGAACTACCCGTACCAACTCGCATTTGCCCCTCTACTAGGTGCTATTGCAGCAGGAAATACGGTTGTTTTAAAACCTTCAGAATTAACACCGCATACGAGTAAAATTACCACAGAAATTATTGAAGCTGTTTTTGACAAAAAACACGTCGCTGTAGTTGAAGGTGGCGTTGATATTTCTACAGAATTACTAGCGCAACGTTGGGATTATATTTTCTTTACAGGTAGTGTTCCTGTTGGTAAAATTGTCGCCAAAGCCGCTGCTAATAATTTAACTCCTGTTACCTTAGAATTGGGAGGAAAAAGTCCATGTATTGTTGACGAAACTGCCAATATTAAATTAGCTGCAAAACGCTTGGTTTGGGGGAAGTTCATTAATGGTGGTCAAACTTGTATTGCTCCTGATTATTTATTAATTCACAAATCAGTAAAAGAGCAGTTTATACAAGAGTTTAAGGAGGAAATTTTTAGAGCTTACGGCGAAAATCCTCAAAATTCCTTTGACTTCCCACGTATCGTAAACACTAAAAACTTTGATCGTTTAGCTTTGATGCTTGAAAATGAAAAATGTGTAATTGGCGGACAAACTGATAGAAACGATCGCTACATTGCCCCAACATTAATTAACGAACCTAGTTTGGATAGTGAAGTAATGAAAGGTGAAATTTTTGGACCTATTTTCCCATTAATTTCTTACGAAAATGAAGCTGACATTGAAAAAATCACTACTAAATACGACAAACCTCTAGCTTTATATGTATTTACTAATAGAAATTCATTTGCTAAAAAGATAACTCAACGTTATTCATTTGGAGGTGGAACCATAAACGATACCACTGTACATTTTGCTAATCATAGGTTGCCTTTTGGTGGCGTGGGTGAAAGCGGTATAGGCAGTTATCATGGGAAAAAAACTTTTGATACGTTTTCTCATCATAAAGGAGTGGTTTCTCGCGGTACTTGGTTAGATGTTCCTACTCGATATGCTCCATACAAAGGAAAACTACAACAATTAAAAACCTTAATGAAACTAGGATAAATTAGATAAAAGACAAATAGACACAAGAATCAAGACACCTATAAATGAGTGAAAAAACCGTATCAGAAGCAGTTAACTATCGTCGTTCAGTAAGAGTATACGATCCTGAAAGACCGATAGACACTGCTGTTGTAAAAAAATGTTTAGAGCAAGCTATTTTAGCTCCTACCAGTAGCAACATGCAACTGTGGGAGTTTTATCATATCACCTCAAAAGAAACAATCGATAAAATAGCTCCTTTATGTTTTAATCAAAATGCTGCTAAAACTGCACAACAATTGGTTGTTTTTGTAGTTCGTAAAGATTTATGGCGTAAACGTGCTAAAGCCAACTTAGCTTTTATGGATAGAGTTTTTGGAAAAAACAATCCGAAATCGGAGCAACGAAGTAGAGAAAAAGTAGCTCGTAACTACTACGGAAAGTTAATTCCTTTCACATATTTTGATTTCTTAGGAATTTTTGGCTGGCTTAAATATTTAATGGTTCTTATTGTTGGACTTTTTCGACCTATGTATCGTGAAGTTCGCAATAGTGATATGCGCGTAGTGACACATAAAACCTGTGGATTAGCAGCACAAACATTCATGCTCTCTATGGCTGCTGAAGGTTACGACACTTGCCCTATGGAAGGTTCTGACACTTGGCGTGTAAAACGTTTGCTGGGGTTACCTTTTGGTGCAGAAATTAATATGATTGTTTCTTGTGGTATTCGTAAACCCGAAGGAGTGTATGGAGAACGTTTTAGAATTCCTTTTGAAGAGGTTTATAGGAAAGTGTAAAAACCAACTATCTTAGGTTGATTAATAAAAACCTGGGTAGTATCAAAAAATATATCAAATTTTGTGAATAGTCCAAAATTTATAAAGCATGCTACTGATTAGTTATGAAATTTATATTTTCTGCCCATTATTTCTTCTGAACCATTTGGCTAAAATTTTAATCCTTTAATTTTACTTTCTATAGTATTAGGTAACTCTGGTAACTTATCCGTTTTATTATAAATATTTAGATTTTTGAACAACATAATTAATGTTACAATTAGGCTTGAAAAGCCTAAAATAAAAATCACTCCCCCTAAAAAGTAAATCAAACATATTCTTATAATTGAAGGTTTTGAACCAATTATATATATATTATTAATTACTAATTTTTCTATATCGTTATTTTTTTTATTGAATTTTGCTTCAACTTTCCCTAACCCTTTTAAATCACTAACAGTCAAATCAATGGGTAATTCCCTTTCTAAATCCCTACTATTTACTATATTTTTTGTTTCCAATAAATTGATTAGATTATGATAAGAGGTGCTCTCCGAGACATCATAGATTTGTTTAATATCCATACCACTTGAAAAAACAATTCTAAGTCTTAAATAACTGTAATCATTAGGGGTTAAGCATTCCAAAGCAAAAAATTCTAGCTTCTCTTCTTTTAACGTCTCATTTTTTAACTCTTTTGCTTGTTTAAAAAGTTTTGGACTCCCTTTAAAGACAAGTACCACCCCTAAAGTAATCCCAAAACTAAACTTTAATATGTAATCTATAAATTTCATATCTAGACCTCATTAATTAATTCATTCTTCCTCGTATCCTGATGGCCAAACCCCATATCTCCTCCTAAATTCTTCAGGAGTTTCAGGTTGCCCCATGTTTCCATAAAAACTATCAGCATCAATATTACTATACCATAATTGCCATTTTTTATCCTCTTCTGCTCTTTGTTCTTTCGTCATTTCCATCGACCTCTTTTTCTCCTTTTCATCTCTCAACTCTCTTCGTTTATTATAAATTAGACACTTTTGTCTTTCATTTAGTTTTTTAGAGCATTCAATCCAGTCATTTGAAACTGTGATTTCATTAGCCATTTTCGCTAAAGTTTCTAACTGTTCCTCACTTAAATTTTCTGAAATCTCATTAGGCTTGATACGTTTCATTCTTTTAAATTTGTTTAAAATCAACATAATAAACTTTCATTGCCTTTTCAACCCCTGCTGGCGCAAGTGTCTCGCTTGTGCTATCTACAGCTCTGCAATTTAAACTCCTTTCTATTAACATATTTTTCTATCTCTTTTTCCTTTATACTCTTTCTTACTCGTACTGTCACTAGTAAGATACTCGGCTATCGCATAAACAATTGTACTACTTCGGTAAAAACACCAATTTATTTTTACTCTTCTTTATAGCTGCTTCATTGAGAAGCATTTTTACAAACTCACCATCTACATATTTTTGTGCTTGGTCTTTGTAATAAGGACTAAACACATTTCCTGATTGTCCTGTAGGTAAAATCGCAATGCTATTCTCAACATCAGAAAAATCAATTACTCTACGTGTTGAAGGCCCTCCGTGAATCTTATACATTCCTGTACTATCCAACTTAAAAATCTGATTGTTTATCACTTCATTTCCTCCAATGGTTTCAAACGGACCTACATTAAAGAATTTACGCAACAAACCTCCCGCTTTACCAATAGCGTGTTCATACTCCACTGAAATCACGCGATTCCACGTCCAATTTTCTACATTTTCTCCTAATTGATTTTGTAAAAATGTGATGGATTTTTGAAAAGCTGTGGTAATTATTTCATTTCTGGTTTCAACTTTATTAGTTGTTGAAATATCGTCCCACCAAACTGATTGTTCTCTTTTAGCTTGTTGTGCTAATACTTGATCTTGTAATTGCGTATCAATAAACAACTGAAAGCTATCTCCTAACTCATCTTTATAAGTAGCAGTTAAAAATTCATACAAAAATCGATTATAAATAGTCGGAGCTACGTTGGTTTTTAAATATTCTCCATTCCACTTTTCTAACACCGAATATGCTTTTTTAGCTGAAGGAGATAATGACGACTTATCTACACTTGCTAACAACTCTCTTCCTATTTCTGGCACAACAGGTGAAGTAACATCATAAATCATTTCAGCTACATCCTCTTTTGTAAAATCATTTTTAGGTTCTAATAACTGAACAATTCGCTTCGCTCTGTCTTCTGGTTGATAATATCCCGGATATAATTTACCTCTCACGGAATCGGGTTGATTATTTGCTGAATACACATAATTCCAACTAGGATTTTCAGCTTGCGGATTTTCTTCAAAAGGTAAATACGCTACAATCTCATCGTTCCCAGAAGCTCCGTTTAAATACACTTTAGAAGATAGGCTATCTCTTAACCTATATAGTTTAGCTGATGCAAACCAACCTACATTTCCTTTCGCATCTCCATACATTACATTTAATCCTGGTGCGTGAATCTTTGCAGTTCCAGTTTTAAAGTCTTGTAACGAATTTGCATGTGACATTTTGTGTGACGCTTCTAACAATTGATTAGGCAACTGCGTATAAATCCAGTTCATTGCAATTGGTCTTTCATCTGTTACATGCTCTATTAATCCGTTCATAATCGGACCATGTTTACTAACTTTAACTTGATATGTGGTATCTTTTCCCCCTTTAACCTTTATACGTTTGTCCCATAACTCATATTTCTGGTATCCATTAGGTGTTTTGTACTCCATTGAATTTTCTGGGTTATTTTCTTCTACATAAAAGTTCAAATCGTCATTTGCCAACATTGTTAATCCGTAAGCATAGTCCTTATTATGTCCTAACAACGGAAACGGCATCAAAGCTAGATTAAATCCGTAAATTTCAAAATCAGGAGTTTTTATATGATTTTGATACCAAACCGATGGTTGAGAAAATGCGATATGTGGATCGTTCGCAAAAATTACCTTACCGTTTTTGGTTTTAAGTGGTGCAATTACCCATGAGTTACTTCCTATAAAAGGTGCAACTGGCAACTGATTTATAATCTTGCTTACCGCTATAGACATCTCTGCTTTAATTGTACCTTTATTTGTTGTCTTATTCAGTGTTAAATTTTTATCGAAAGAATTCAACAACTCATTTACATAGGGCTCGCCTAACTTTTCTTTTACTTCAGTTAACAACGGATCGGTTTTATGCGCAATTGCAAAACTAAATGCCATATAACCAAAAACATTATACACATCTTTAATTGTATAATTTTCTTTATCCAGCCCTACCAAATAAAATTCTAACGGGGTTGCCCCTTCTTCTATGAACTGATTAACTCCATTTAAATACGCTTCCGTTAATTTATACGTTTCTGAATTTTTATCTAATTCCTGAATCGTTTTTTCAGCAGCTTCTTCAATTCCTAATCCAGCAAAAAATTTATCGACTCTAACCAAGTCTTTACCAAAAACTTCTGCTAATCTTCCAGCAGCAATTCTTCTGATGAGTTCCATTTGCCACAATCGGTCTTGAGCATGCACGTATCCTAAAGCAGTATAAGCATCTAGTTGATTTTCGGCATTGATATGCGGCACTCCAACCTCATCATAATATACCGTAACTTTATCTGAAATTGAGTTAAGTTCTAACTCTCCTTCATAAGTTGGATGCAGAGTTTTTGTAAATAGCCAAATTCCAACACTTAGTAACACTAAAAGTAGTAGAACAATTTTTAAAGATTTCTTTAATAACTTCATTAGGGATGATTTTTTTCAAAGATAACAGATTTATTTGTTGTTCCTCTTCTGGGTAAATAGTGTAATTTTTACACACTTTTACTCTTTAATTACACACTTTTTACACATAAAAACATTATCCTTTTAACCTTTACAAAACAACAATCACTTAACAATCAGCAAGTTATACCTTTTAGTGTTTTAATTAAAGTTGATGGCATATTTATTTCAATACAACAAGCAAATATGTAAATAACTTAAAAACTTAATATCATGAAAAATTTAATTTTAGCAGCGGCAATCTTAGCAGGAGCTTCAACTTACGCAACAACAAACAACACTATTTCTCCTATTACTCCAGTTCATACAGTTGTAGAGAACGGTTTTCAAGAAATTTCTTTAGATAAGTTACCTGCAGCGGTAGCAAAATCTGTTAAAGAGAGTTTTCCTAAAGGTAAATTAAGCAAAGCTTTTGTAAACGGAAAAGAGCAGTACAAATTAGAAATTACTTTAGAAAACGAGAGTAAAACTCTTTTTGCTGACAAAGAAGGGAATTGGTTAGATGCAAAAGAAGTAAAATAACTTACACATATTTCCCTTGTAGTATTACAATAATAAATAATTATAACTTAAAAACTTAATATCATGAAAAAATTAATCTTAGCAGTAGCAATCTTAGCAGGTGTTTCAACTTACGCAACAGTAAACAATACTATTTCTCCTATTACTCCAATTCATACAGTTGTAGCTGATGGGTTTCAAGAAATCTCTTTAGATAAATTACCTGCAGCATTAGTAAACTCTATTAAAGAAAGCTTTCCAAAAGCTACTGTAAACAAAGCTTTTGTAAACGAAAAAGAGCAGTACAAATTAGAAATTAGCGCAGAAAAAGTAAGTAAGACTATTTATACTGACAAAGAAGGTAACTTGTTAGAAGAAAAAGAAGTAAACAATACTAAAAAGTAATTTTTTTATTTCCCTCCTCAATTTTATTGACAAAAGAGCGTTTTCATTTAAAACGCTCTTTTTATTTTTACAGAGAATTTTTATACAAACAATTTAGAGCAGCCATTTTTATGAAAAATATTTTATTGGTAGAAGACGATGTTACTTTTTCTAATATGCTAAAACATTTTTTAGAGCGACACAAATATGTTGTTGAGGTTAGCTATACCATTAAAAATGCCTCTACCCTATTGAAGGAAAATTCATACAATTTAATTTTTACTGATTTACGTCTTCCTGACGGTAATGGTATTGATTTATTAAAACAAAGTAAAAACACTAATAGTAACATCCCTGTTGTTTTAATGACGAGTTATGCTGAAGTTTCAACAGCAGTTCAAGCGATGAAACAAGGTGCTTTTGATTATATTTCTAAACCTTTTAATCCTGATGAAGTTTTAGAAGTAATTAGTAATGCTCTAGAAGTTAAAACCGAACAAATTACTGAACCTAAAAAAGAAGACAAGAAGGTTTCTAATTCTAATATTGTTACTGGTATAAGTGCGGCTTCTAAAAGCCTTTATGAGCATATCCATTTAGTAGCTCCAACTGACATGTCTGTTCTTATTACAGGCGAAAGTGGTACAGGTAAAGAAGTTGTTGCTAGCACAATTCATACCCAAAGTTTACGTAAAGACAAGCCTTTTATTGCCGTGGATTGCGGAGCTATACCTAAAGAGATTGCCTCAAGTGAATTTTTCGGGCATCAAAAAGGATCATTTACAGGAGCTATAAATGATAAAATAGGACATTTTGAAGCAGCTAATGGAGGTACTCTTTTTTTAGATGAAGTTGGAAATTTAAATTACGAAAGTCAGGTACAACTTTTACGTGCTTTACAAGAAAGAAAGATTAAACCTGTAGGAAGCAGTAAGGAAATTATGGTAGATATTCGTTTAATTACTGCCACTAATGAAGATTTATTATCTGCTGTTGAAAAAGGTAATTTTAGAGAAGATTTATATCATCGTTTAAATGAGTTTTCTATTAAAGTCCCTAATCTAAATGATAGAAAAGACGATTTAATTCTTTATGCCGATTTCTTTTTAGAAAAAGCCAACAAACAACTCAATAAATCAATCGCTGGCTTTTCTCATGAAGTACTCACTTTATTTCAACAATATAGCTGGCCAGGAAACTTACGAGAGTTATCTAATGTTATCAAAAGAGCTACACTTTTATCTCAGACAGAAATTATAGAAAAAGAAGTGTTGCCTGAAGAATTAAAAAACACTGAAGATCAATACAGCATCCCTAATGAATTTTCTACCAAGGAAAATGAAAAAAAACTTATTATTAGGGCTTTACATGAGGCTAAAAACAACAAAACTAAAGCTGCAAAGCTTTTAAATATTACTAGAAAGACTTTGTATAATAAACTGAAAGAGCATGAAATAAATTCTTAATTATTCAGCTTATACTGTACCTAAAGGGTATAGCTTTACGGTAACTTCTTGCATTCCACTTTTTAAAATCGCATCGTTAATACAGGTGGTATGCCCCATTAAACCAACTTGTTTAAAAAGATTAAATACCATTCTACCATTTACATACAATTCATAAAAACAACCACTTTGGTTCGCTTCTATAAAATATTGAGGCATGCTTTTGTGTTGTAAAGGCTGTATGTTACTATATAGTTTGTCTATGGGTCTCATTTGTTTTGTTTGCCCAGAAGCAGTAAGTACCAACAACATACAAAACAAATAAACACTATATAAAAACGCTTTTTGCATTACCTTATAATTTCTAATTTGTTACTTCCTTTTGGTTTGTGTAGGTATATGTAAGAGTAATTTCTTATTTTACTTTTACTCCCATCATCATAAGTTTTCTCATATCCATAAGAAAATGCTCCATAACCTTTTTTTATTATGCTTTTTAACGCTACAATTCTACCATTCCCTCCAAAAATCATTTCATACTTATCTAAAGGTTCTTTCTTTTTAAACTTAGAGTCAAAAATTTGTTTAAATTTCCTTTTTCTATCCTTAATACTTTTTTCATTAACATCATTATAGGCTTCAGATTTTAAAAACTCTAACTCTCTGTTTTTAAACAATTCTACCCATTTAGCTTCGTCTTGATTGAAAATAACATCAGATAAATTATTATAAAAAGCTACTACTTCTTTTTCTAACTGTTTTTGATCCATTTTAGTTAAATCTTGCGATTCGCTCCAGCCAGTAACTTCGTAAGGAACTTCTGCATAAAACGTAAAAGTATGCTCATAATAAGGTAAACCCTCTATTTTAATATCATTCTTACTTCTAGTACTTGCCTCCGGAATTTTAAATGTTACTACTTTTTCATCGCTGTCTTCTACCTGTGTATCGTATTTTTCTATTTTTACTTCTATTCTTGCATTCTTGGTAAACGTGTCAAACCTTTCTACTTCTGTTTGTCCTAAAGGGTATAGCTTTACAGTAACTTCTTGCATCCCACTTTTTAAAATAGCATCGTTAATACAGGTGGTATGCCCCATTAAACCAACTTGTTTAAAAAGCTTAAATACCATCCTACCATTTACATACAACTCATAAAAACAACCACTTTGGTTCGCTTCTATAAAATATCTATTCATGCTTTTGTATTGTAAAGGCTGTATGTTGCTGTATAGTTTGTCTATGGGTCTCATTTCTTTTGTTTGCCCACAAGCTGTAAACACCAACAACATACAAAACAAATAAACACTATATAAAAACGCTTTGTTCATTACCTTATAATTTCTAATTTGTTACTTCCTTTTGGTTTGTGTAGGTAGACATAATAATAATACCTATATTTAATGAATTCACCATCTTCTTTTGACTCAATTCCAAACGAAAAAGCTGAATTCCCTTTTGATCTGGTACTCTTTAAGCTAACTATTCTACCATCACCTCCAAAGATCATCTCATATGGGTCTAGAGGTTCTTTCTTTTTAAACTTAGAATCAAAAATTTCTTTTAGTTCTTCTATTCTTCCTTTTATACTAGAGGCTTTTATATTATTGTAAGCTACTGATTTAAAATACTCTATTTCTCTATTTTTTATTAACTTAATCCATTTCTCTTCATCTCTTTGATCTACTATATTTGAAAGCTCATTATAGAAAGCTACTACTTCTTTTTCTAATTGTTTTTGATTCATTTTAGTTAAATCTTGCGATTCGCTCCAGCCTGTTACTTCGTAAGGAACTTCTGCATAAAACGTAAAAGTATGTTCATAATAAGGCAACCCTTCTATTTTAATATCATTCTTACTTCTAGTACTTGCCTCCGGAATTTTAAATGTTACTACTTTTTCATCACTGTCTTCTACCTGTATATCGTATTTTTCTATTTTTACTTCTATTCTTGCATTCTTGGTAAACGTGTCAAACCTTTCTACTTCTGTTTGTCCTAAAGGGTATAACTTTACGGTAACTTCTTGCTCTCCACTTTTTAAAATAGCATCGTTAATACAGGTAGTATGCCCCATTAAACCAGTTTGTTTAAAATGCTTAAAAACCAATTTTCCATTTACATACAGCTCATAAAAACAACCACTTTGGTTCGCTTCTATAAAATATCTATTCATGCTTTTGTATTGTAGGGGTTGTATGTTGCTGTATAGTTTGTCTATGGGTCTCATTTCTTTTGTTTGCCCACAAGCTGTAAACACCAACAACATACAAAACAAATAAACACTATATAAAAACGCTTTGTGCATTACCTTATAATTTCTAATTTATTGCTTCCTTTTGGTTTGTGTAGGTAGATATAAGCGTAATTTCTAATCTTTCTTTTACGTCCATCATCATAAGTTCTCTCATAACCATAAGAAAAAGCACTGTAGCCATCTTTAGTTAAATTCTTCAAAGCTATAATTTTACCATTTCCTCCAAAAACTATTTTATACTCGTCTAATGGTTCTTTCTTTTTGAACTTAGAATCAAAAACTTGTTTAAATTTCCTTTTCCTATCCTTAATGCTTTTCTCTTTAACATCGCAATATGCTTCAGAAATTAATACTTCTCGTTCTCTGTTTTTAATTAGCTCTACCCATTTAGCTTCATCTTGATTATAAATAACATCAGATAAATTATTATAAAAAGCTACTACTTCTTTTTCTAACTGTTTTTGATTCATTTTAGTTAAATCTTGCGACTCGCTCCAGCCTGTTACTTCATAAGGAACTTCTGCATAAAACGTAAAAGTATGCTCATAATAAGGTAACCCTTTTATACGAATGCTATTATTTTTATCTTCTGTATTAGGAATATTAAACGTAGCTACATGATCATCGTAATTTTCGTATTCTTTACTATTCGGCTTATCCTCCAATGCTTTATCCCATTTAGTTATTTCAATATTTATCTTTGCATTTTTAGTAAAAGTATCAAACCTTTCTACTTCGGTTTGTCCTAAAGGGTATAGCTTTACAGTAACTTCTTGCTCTCCACTTTTTAAAATGGCATCGTTAATACAGGTGGCATGCCCCATTAAACCAGTTTGTTCAAAATGTTCAAACATCAATCTTCCATTTACATACAGCTCATAAAAACAGCCTATTTGGTCTGCTTCTATAAAATATTGAGGCATGCTTTTGTATTGTAAAGGTTTTATGTTGCTGTATAGTTTGTCTATGGGTCTCATTTCTGTTGTTTGCCCACAAGCTGTAAGCACCAGTAACATACAAAACAAATAAACACTATATAAAAACGCTTTGTGCATTACCTTATAATTTCTAATTTGTCACTTCCTTTTGGTTTGTGTAAATAAATATATCTAGAAGATCTAGTTTTTTTTAATTTCCCGTCTCTAATTTTGTTAACTCCAAAAGAAAAAGCAGCTCTACCTGTTCTTTCAATACTTTTTAAAGCTACAATTCTCCCTTTTCCTCCAAAAATCATTTTATTGACTTATTAATTTAAAATCTGTATTTTTTTGCTTTAAAATACTGATAAATGGAACAATTTGAAGGTAAA
>NZ_JAUORH010000021.1 GCF_030547425.1 Tenacibaculum sp. 1_MG-2023
TCGTTGCCTTGAGGAAAGACCAGCGAAGCTCGCTGACGGTTTCGTTGCCTTGAGGAAAGACCAGCGAAGCTCGCTGATGGTTCCGTTGCGTTGAGGAAAGACCAGCGAAGCTCGCTGATGGTTTCGTTGGAGACTATTCAATAAAGTGTGTCAACTTGTTTTTATTAAGTACATCTTAACTAAGTTTCTAGTACTGTAAGCTTCCCCTAAAACCGAACTATTTTACTTTTTATTACACAATCAATGAAACCGTTGAATCACAACAGGATGCGTTGTGATATGTCAGGAATAGTATATGGAATGGGTATTGGGCTTATTATTTTTATGACAATAAAAAAAGACTCACCAATGGTAAGTCTTTTCTTATATCTTATACAATAATCAAGCTACTTTTTTTGTAAAAAATATAACTCAGCCAATTCACCAGTTATTTCTTTTCCTTCAATATCTAGCTTTTGAATAGCTCCTTCTACTACTTTTAACTTATAAGCCTCTTCATTACCATCTATTAGTGTAATTACTGTACCAGCTGCATCCCATTCAAAAGTTCCTTCAACTGTTTCTTCTTGTCCTTCTCCTAAATATTTTATAGTCATTACGTAGGTACCATTATTTTTTAACAAAATGGTGGTCTTAATTCCTTCACAGTCTGCACAAGGCAATACTCCTTCATATTCACCTTCCCAATCTAACGAGTTTTTTGCATTATGACCATCATTCATTTCTTTAATTGGATTTGTAGTTACATTACCATCCATTTCTTTGGATACAATTATTACTAATGAAGGACGTGTAGTATAACTAGTTTCATTTCCTTCAATAACTGAAAAGTCAAAATTAATTTTCTCTCCTTTTTTAGTAAGTGATACTGGTTGAAGCTCAGTTGATTTGTTATTCGCATCAACGGTAACTGCAATTACATATTCCTTTTCGAAGTCGATTGAAGTTGGAATTCCATTTTTCCCCATAACTGCTGCTGCCCCAAAATATTTCTCAAACTCTTCTCTATTATCTATTTTATTTGGAAGCCTATCTACATTATTTTTAATAAAATACCTCGAAGCAACTTTGTAAGTTACAGCTATAGACTCATTAGTTTCAATAATTTCTTCTTTAATTCCCTTTGATTTCTTGCTATTTAAGTTACACCCTACAAATACAGAAGTAACTAATAATAACGTTCCTAAAAATTTTAGTGTTCTCATTTTTTCATAATTTAATTAAACAATTACAGCATCATACTTAAATATGGCGTTTATCCGCAAGTTAACAACTATTATACCAATCAAATTTAGTTTCCTTTCTTTTAAAAAACACTTCTTATTTTTTACAAATAATTTAGTAATTTCGACCCTCTAAATCACTTTCATGAAAGTTTGCATCGCCGAGAAACCTAGTGTAGCCCGTGAGATTGCTAATATCTTAGGAGCCAATACCAAACGAGATGGATATTTCGAAGGTAACGGCTATGCTGTTACCTATACATTCGGTCATTTATGCACACTTTTAGAACCCAAAGACTACAAAACACACTGGAAAAGTTGGGACCTAAACAACTTACCCATGCTTCCTGAACGTTTCGAAACAAAAGTTACGGGTGATAGCGGAATTCAAAAACAATTCAAAATTGTAAAGTCCTTATTTGATAAAGCCGATGTGGTTATCAACTGCGGGGATGCTGGACAAGAAGGAGAGCTCATTCAACGATGGGTTATCAATCAAGCAAATTACAAAGGTAAAATTCAACGGTTATGGATTTCTTCTCTAACGGAAGAAGCTATTAAAGAAGGGTTTGAAAACCTAAAAGACAACGACGATTATAACAATTTATATTACGCAGGGTTTTCTCGTGCTATAGGTGATTGGTTGTTGGGCTTAAATGCTACCCGTTTGTACACTGTAAAATATGGTGGTTACAAACAAGTACTATCTATAGGTAGAGTGCAAACCCCTACCCTAGCTATGTTAGTTGATCGTTATAAAGAAATTCAGAATTTTAAACCTGAACCTTATTGGGAGTTACAAACGCAATATCGTGAAACTTTATTTAGTTGTGAAGAAGGTCGTTTTTTAAAGAAAGAAGACGGACAAGCTTTTGCCGACAAGGTAAAAGAAAGTGATTTTGAAATTACCTCGGTTACTAAGAAAAAAGGAAAAGAATACGCTCCTAAACTTTTTGACTTAACAGGCTTACAGGTATACTGCAACAACAAATTTGGGTTTTCAGCAGATGAAACCTTAAAAATTGTTCAGAAATTATACGAAATGAAAGTAGTTACGTACCCTAGAGTGGATACTACTTTTTTACCGAATGATATTTATCCTAAGGTTCCAAATATTTTAAAAGGACTAAAGCAGTATGCTTCTTTAACTCAACCTCTATTAGGAAAGAAAATACGTAAATCTAGTAAGGTTTTTAACGATAAAAAAGTTACCGATCACCATGCTATTATTCCTACAGGAATAGAAATCAACCTGCAATACAATCAGCAACAAGTGTATGATATTATTGTAAAACGATTTATTGCCGTGTTTTATCCTGATAGTGATATCTCTAAAACTGAAGTTAAGGGAGAAGCTGATAAGGTGCCGTTTAGAACTTCAGGAAAAGAAATACTTACCAAAGGTTGGCGAGCGGTTTTTGAATACGGAAGCGATGCTAAAAAAACAGAAGAGAAAGATGTACTTCCAACTTTTGAAAAGGGAGAAAAAGGTCCGCATGAACCTTCTTTTTTAGAAAAAGAAACCAAACCACCTCGCAATTATACCGAAGCGAGCTTGTTACGTGCCATGGAAACTGCTGGTAAGCAAGTAGATGATGATGAAATGCGTGAATTGATGAAAGAAAACGGTATTGGACGACCATCTACACGTGCGAGTATTATTGAAACGTTGTTTAGAAGAAAATACATCGAACGCCAAAAAAAATTAATTATTCCTACCCAAACAGGTATTGATTTGATTGATTTAATTGACAATGAACTTTTAAAGTCTGCTGAATTAACAGGACTCTGGGAAAAACGTTTGAAAGAAATTGAACGTGGTGAATACCATGCTGCTACGTTTATCAATCAAATGAAAAAAATGGTTGATGATTTGGTCTATGAAGTTCGTTCAAGCTCTAAGACAAAAAGAATTTCTTACGAAGCTCAAAAAACAAAGCTAAAACCTAAAAAAACAGCTTCTAAAAAGAAAACCGTTGTTGGTAAAGAATGTCCAAAATGTAATAAAGGTCAATTATTAAAAGGAAGTGCTGCTTATGGCTGTTCTGCCTATAAAAATGGTTGTAATTTCACCTTAGCTTTTGAATTTATGGATAAAAAAATATCCGAAAATCAATTAATTCGTTTGCTTGATAAAGGCTGCACGACCAATTTAAAAGGATTCAAACAAGACGATAAAAAAGTAGAAGGTTTAGTTCGTTTTGATGATAATTTCAATTTAAAGTTTGAACCTAAAAAAACGAGTTCTAATGTCATTTCGAGTGATAACGAGAAACGTAAGTTCAGTGAAGCCAAGTCTCAAGACACCCTAACCTGCCCTAAGTGTAACAAAGGAGCCGTTTTAAAAGGAAAGTCTGCCTATGGATGTTCTGAATACAAAAATGGTTGTGACTTTGTGTTTACTTTTGAAAACATAAAAAAAATGGCTAACGGACAACCATTAACCAAAGAGTTAGTATATAAATTTTTAACTTCTAAATAAGCTCGTTATAATAGTGCCCTATTAATTTCTCTGGATTTTTAATGGTATTTTTAATCCATTTAAAATACAAGACCTTCTTTTCTTTATCTGATAGTTGCCAATCTAAACTCGTTCTTTTTAAACGGGTAGTTACATCTTGTAGGGTAATAGCTGCTGCTACTGAAATATTTAAACTTTCGGTAAAACCAACCATAGGAATTTTTAAAAATCCATCCGCTTCTTGTTTTATATAATCAGAAATACCATCTTTTTCAGCTCCAAAAACAAAAGCTGACTTTTTGGTCACTTCAAAATCGGGTAACACACAAGAATCAGTATGTGGTGTGGTTCCTATAATTTGGTATCCTTTTGCTCGTAAATCTTCTAAACAGGCTTTGGTATTGTCTCCATCTTCTTTATACCGATGAATATCTAACCATTTCTGGCTTCCTTTTGCTACATGCCTTGATACTTTATTCGTGAACTTATTTTCAATTGCATACACATCTTGTACTCCAAAAATATCGCAACTTCTCACCACCGCACTGGCATTATGTGGTTGGTAAATATCTTCTAACACTACCGTGAAATGACGTGTGCGTTCATTTAAAACCTTATAAAAGGTTTCTTTTCTTTTCTCAGTAATGTAACCCTCTAAGTAGGCTAATAATCCTTCATCAATCATACCACAAACATAGTAATTTTTCCTATTTTTAGTCGCAGGGCGACAGCCTAGTATTTATTTTCTTAAACTTGCAACAAAATTTATATTTATGAAAAAACGATTGGTTGTATTAACAGGGGCAGGAATTAGTGCTGAAAGCGGTATTAAAACTTTTAGAGATGCTGATGGTTTATGGGAAGGTCATGATATTTATGAAGTAGCTTCACCTGAAGGGTTTCGCGCTAATCCTGAGTTAGTGTTAGATTTTTATAACCAGCGTAGAAGGCAACTTTTAGAAGTTTCTCCTAATAAAGCACATCACAACTTAGTTGTATTAGAAAATGATTTTGAGGTTACAATCATTACTCAAAATGTAGATGATTTGCACGAACGCGCTGGAAGCAAGAATGTAATTCACTTACACGGTGAGCTATTAAAAGCTCGTAGTACTAAAAACAAACACCTAGTTTACAATTGGAATAAAGATATTGTTATAGGCGATGTGTGTGAAGAAAAAGCACAATTGCGTCCGCATATTGTTTGGTTTGGTGAAGATGTTCCATTATTGGAAAAAGCTGCTAAAATTACCTTACAAGCCGATATTTTAGTTATCATAGGAACTTCTATGCAGGTGTATCCTGCTGCTAGTTTGGTTAATTATGTACAACATAATACCCCTATTTATTTTATAGACCCTAAGCCAGCGGTAAATAAAAACGACTTCAATAACTTAACTATTATTGAAGACGTTGCTAGTTCTGGTACTGATAAATTAATTACAATACTTAATAAGGCTTTATGAATTCGATGTCAATTTATCAAAATACTCGTACAATTCTCCTTTAGAAATGTTACTTCCTTTTTCTATTAAATCAAAAAGTTCAACGTTTCTTTCTTCTTGATATGTTTTTGAGCCTCTTAAAAACTCAATAGTTTCATCGTTCGGATTTTTTAATAACCACTCAAATCCTTCTTGCTCTAAAACATTCACTTCTTTATCAATTTTTATCACAATACGATGAATTTCTTTTTCATCACATTTAAATAGGTTGATCACTTTTGGTGAAAAATGTTCTAAATACGCTGTTTTGGTAAGAACATCGTCCCAAACCACATCACTAAACACATTCATTTCGTCTTCAGCTACTTGTGGTTTCTCATTTTTTAGCTCATCCCATTCTTTTTTATCAATGTTTTGTGATGCTAAAAAACGTGCAAACTCTTCATGTAATCCTTCAAACTGTTCTTTTGTAAGTTGTCTATATTTCAAAAATTCAAATTTTAATAATTAACTAACCCTAACTTTTATTCATTCTCTTTACTTAGGGCGATTATATTGTTTTGCTTAATCCCTCTATGAGGGTTTCCTGGGGCAATTTTAATAATAAATTGGGGTTAGGGCAATTTTCCTTGTAAAAATCTAAGGTCTTTTTTGAAGACACTCCTGGATAATCTCCATAATAATATTCAATATCTATTATTAACTGAAAGTGTAAATGCGGAGCATAATCTCCATTTACAGAACTATCTCCTAAGGTTCCTATCTTGTCTCCTTGTTTAACTTTTTTACCAACTGATATATCTTCTAAAGATTCTAAGGATAAATGACCATACAATGAATAAAACTCATTTCCTTCAATTGAATGTTTTATAATAATTGTTGGTCCATAATCCCCATAATTTGTGTTATTTTTAAAACTATGAACTTCTCCATCTAGTACGGCCAAAATATCAGTTCCCGCATCGCACCATAAATCGATTCCTAAATGGATATTCCGTTGATTTTCTTCTGATAGTTTATTGAAATGTTCGCTTCTGTTATAAATATCTCTTACTTCTAAATATCCTCCAAAAGCAACTGTTTTTTTTTCTCTTGAAAAATAATTCTCTAAATATGCTTCCCATTCTTTTGATGAAGAAATATCAAAGGTTAGTTCCTTATTAGATGCAGCCAATGAAATGGGAACGTACTCCTTAAAAGGTATGCTAACATCAACTACTTGCAATGGTTTTTGAGATATGTTGTTTAAAAATTCTATCATAAATATTTTTGTATAAAAAGAGTAACCAAAGATAATTGATTACTCTTACATCTGTAAATTATACAAGTTATTCTATCTTGTAACAGTACCACTAATTTCTTTAACTGGTCCTGCTCCCATAGTAAAAGTTACATGATCATCAGCATCTGATGGAACTCCATGCGCTAGGGGCTTTAATGTAAAAGGATTTGGACTATTATCTGGATCTGGCTCAACGGATATAACTGCTGTTGTTCCTCTTAAATCTGTAGGAAAAGTAAACCCAGTAGGGGCATTTTGTATAAAATCTTCTCCTGGATATCCTGGTCCATTATTTATATCTCCTTTAAATGGTGTTGTTACAGCATTATCATCTGCCATTGCTACATCAGTAAAGGTTCCTGTGCTAATTGGTGTGCCATTTATAACTACCCATCCTTCATACTTCCAACCTACTGGTAATGTTGGTAAAGATAATCCTGTAGCTGGACTTCCACTTGTTAAATCTAAAAACCAAATACCGCTTCTTTCATTGTTCATCATCCCATCAGTTGGAGTTGCTAGAATATACTTACCTGTAGCAGCAGAGAAATCTCCAACAATTTCTGTAGATGTTACTCCTGCTGAGTTACCAGAAAAATCTCCTGCTACTATTTTAGTATTCGCAGGCGCTGGGTCTGGGTCATTTGCTGGTTCTATAGAAAGTACAAATTTTGTAGCTGTTGCTAAAGCATTTGCTTCTACTACAAAAGAACTTTGCGATAGTTCTCCTGAGTCATTTACACTAAAAGTTCCTGTTGATACTGGTGCTCCATTTACTATAACCCAACCTTCATATACATACTCTGTTCCTAAATTTTCTAAACCAGTTACATTTAGACTTAAATTTGATGTTCTTAGTGTGTTATCATCATCATCGCTACAGGCAGCAAAAGTTATCGTGCTTATTACTGCTAATGTTAAAAGTATTTTCTTCATTGTTTTTGTAATTTTGAATTTATACAAAAACAAAGTTACTTGCATGTTTTCTTTTAAAATGTTAGCTAGCTTACACTTATGCTGCTTTTTTTAGCAATCGTATCTCTTTTCTGTTAAAATCTATAATTTTTTCTTGTTTTAACTCATTCATTAAGGTATTTAAAGTAGGTCTTGAAGTACCTATGAGTATTGCAATATCTTTCTGTGTATAAGGGTGTGCAATTACTTGATCTCCAGTTTTATCACATTCATAACCGTATTCTTCACAAAGCTCTTTAAAAAACTCTAACAAACGGGTTCGTGTATCTTTAAACAGCAATAATTGTAATCTTCTTTCTAGCTTTTTAATTCTTAAGCCTATGAATTTATGTATCTTAAAACTAACAGATACATTATCTCTCATTAATGAATACATAGTATCTTTAGATACTGGACAAATCACTGTAGCATTATCAATTGATTGTGCAAATTCATTTCTTTTATCTATTCCTAGAATCGCTTTTTCACCAAAAATTTCTCCTTTAGTTAGTATTGCTTTGATAATTTCATTTCCATCTTCAGTATAATACCCTATCTTAATTTTTCCTTTATCTATTAGATAAATTTTACTAGCTGCGTCATCTTCAAAATATATATAATCGCTTTTTTTATATGCAGAAAATATATGCTCCTGTTTATACCCCTCATATTTGTGTGGACATAATATTTTAAACAAATTAACATCTTCAAAAAACCAAAGTTTACCCATAGTTTACTTTTTAAACTAGGTCGGAAAGGTTAATGCTTCTTTACAAAAAAAGCTCTGGAATCTTCCAGAGCTTTTAAACTATTTATTTTTAAAAACGCTTATTAGGCATTTTGCTTTTTTATTAAATTTAAGGCTGATCCTTCTTTATACCATTCAATTTGTCCTTCGTTGTAAGTATGGTTTGTAAAGATTATATCTTTTGAGCCATCAGTGTGTACTACTTCAATCGTTAATGGTTTACCTGGTGAAAACTCATTTAAGTCCAAGAAGTTAAACGTATCATCTTCTTGAATTAAATCGTAATCTGACTCGTTATCAAAGGTTAACCCTAACATTCCTTGTTTTTTCAAGTTTGTTTCATGAATACGTGCAAATGATTTTACTAATACTGCGGCAACTCCTAAATGACGTGGTTCCATTGCTGCATGTTCACGAGAAGAGCCTTCACCGTAATTATGGTCTCCTACTACAATCGTTTTAATTCCTTTTGCTTTGTATTCACGTTGCACCTTAGGTACTGCATCATACTCTCCTGTCAATTGATTTTTTACGAAATTCGTCTTCATATTGAAAGCATTTACAGCTCCAATTAACATGTTGTTGGAAATATTATCTAAGTGTCCACGGTAACGTAACCAAGGACCTGCCATAGAAATATGATCAGTTGTACATTTTCCATGTGCTTTGATTAATAATTTTGCTCCTTCGATTGTATCTCCTAATGGAGTGAATGGAGTCAACAATTCTAAACGTTCTGAATTAGGGTTTACAACTATTTTTACATGACTACCGTCTTTCTCTGGTGCTAGATATCCATTATCTTTAACTTCAAACCCTTTTGGTGGTAACTCCCACCCTGTTGGCTCATCAAACATTACCTCTTCTCCATTTTCATTGATTAATGAATCTGTCATTGGATTAAAGTCTAAACGTCCTGAAATTGCAATAGCAGCTGTTAATTCTGGTGAAGCTACAAAAGCATGTGTATTAGGATTACCATCAGCTCGTTTAGCAAAGTTACGGTTGAAAGAGTGAACAATACTGTTCTTTGGTGCATTTTTAGGGTCACTATACCTAGCCCACTGCCCAATACATGGGCCACATGCGTTGGTAAATATTTTAGCATCCAGCTTTTCAAAAAGATCTAAAATACCATCCCTTTCTGCTGTGTATCGAACTTGCTCTGAACCAGGATTGATTCCTAACTCAGACTTCATTTTTAATCCTTTATCAATTGCCTGTTGCGCTATTGAAGCTGCACGTGATAAATCTTCATAAGAAGAATTTGTACAAGAACCTATTAATCCCCATTCAACTTGTAACGGCCAGTCGTTAGCTGTTGCCTTTTCTCCCATTTCTTTTCCTGCTGGTGTTGATAAATCTGGAGTAAAAGGTCCATTTAATAAAGGCCCTAATTCTGATAAGTTAATTTCAATAACTTGATCAAAATATTGTTCAGGGTTTGTATATACTTCTATATCTCCTGTTAAGTATTCTTTAATTTCATTTGCTGCATCTGCAACATCGCTTCTATCTGTAGCTCGTAAATAACGTTCCATAGATTCATCATAACCAAATGTTGACGTGGTTGCTCCTATTTCAGCTCCCATGTTACAAATAGTCCCTTTACCAGTACATGACATTGCTGTTGCCCCAGGTCCAAAATATTCTACAATTGCACCTGTTCCTCCTTTTACTGTAA
This sequence comes from Tenacibaculum sp. 1_MG-2023, assembly GCF_030547425.1. Lineage (GTDB taxonomy): Bacteria > Bacteroidota > Bacteroidia > Flavobacteriales > Flavobacteriaceae > Polaribacter. Next base: position 9,798 of record NZ_JAUORH010000021.1, read on the forward strand.
GAATTTCTGCTACTTTTAAAATCACGTCTTTCGGTGCTGTCCAACCAGATAATTTACCTGTTAATTTTACACCTATTAATTTTGGAAACTTCAATTCCCAAGGCATACCTGCCATTACATCTACTGCATCTGCCCCTCCAACACCAATAGCGACCATACCTAATCCTCCAGCATTTACCGTGTGAGAATCAGTACCAATCATCATTCCTCCTGGGAAAGCATAATTTTCTAATACTACTTGATGAATAATCCCAGCTCCAGGTTTCCAAAAACCAATGCCATATTTATTAGATACAGATTCTAAAAAGTTAAAAACTTCACTACTTACATCGTTTGCATGTTTTAAATCGGTTGCTGCTCCATCTTTAGCCTGAATTAAATGATCACAATGCACAGTAGTAGGTACCGCTACCTTATCTTTTCCTGCTTGCATAAATTGTAATAATGCCATTTGTGCTGTTGCATCTTGACATGCAATGCGATCTGGTGCAAAATCTACATAATCCTTTCCTCTTTCGAAAGCTTTCGTTGGGGTTTTATCCCAAAGATGTGTGTATAAAATTTTCTCTGCTAATGTTAAAGGCTTACCCGTAATTTTACGTGCAGCATCTACACGATCAACCACCTTACTGTACACCTCTTTTATCATATTAATATCAAAAGCCATAAATGTTATTTTTTTGTTGCTCCACGCAATTTACCAAAAAAAAATAGTTTAAGAATGGGCTTGCCATATAATTATAAAAAGTTTAAATAAGTTTTTTCTATAGCTAAACCATGGTACTCTTATTTATAAAAGAAAGCCCGAATCTTTTCAGACTCGGGCTTTTCAATTAAATTTTAGTAACCTATGCTGTTACTAATTGTTTTTGAGATGGTTTAAACTTCGTTAAAACAATACCTTCAACAGCTTTTTCATACTCTTCCATAGTAGGAGTTCTTCCTAAAATAGTAGATAATACTACTACTGGTGTAGATGATAATAAAGATTCACCTTTTTTCTCTCCTGAATCTTTTACTACTCTTCCTTGGAATAAACGTGTTGATGTAGCCATTACCGTATCTCCTGGTTCAGCCTTTTCTTGGTTCCCCATACATAAGTTACACCCTGGACGCTCTAAATATAACATGTTTTCATACTTAGTACGTGCTAAACCTTTTGGCTCGTTATCATCAAACTCAAATCCTGAGTATTTTTGTAATACTTCCCAATCTCCTTCTGCTTTTAACTCATCAACAATGTTGTATGTTGGTGGAGCAACTACTAACGGAGCATTAAACTCTATTTTTCCTTGTTGCTCTTCAATATTTTTCAACATTTGAGCTAAAATCTTCATATCTCCTTTATGAACCATACAAGATCCTATGAAACCTAAATCTACTTTTTTAGTTCCTCCATAGAATGATAATGGTCTAATAGTATCGTGCGTATAACGTTTAGAAACATCCTCGTTATTTACATCAGGATCTGCAATCATTGGCTCAGCAATTTCATCTAAATCGATAACTACCTCTGCATAATATTTAGCGTCTGCATCAGGTTTTAATGCTGGTTTAATTCCTGTTTTAACTTCTTGAATTCTAGTATTTGCCTTATCAACTAAACCTTTCAGTACTTGCCCTTCATTATCCATTCCTTTATCAATCATGATTTGAATACGATCTCTGGCAATTTCTAACGATTCTATTAATGTTTCATCTTCTGAAATACAAATAGAAGCCTTCGCTTTCATTTCAGCTGTCCAATCAGTAAATGTAAAGGCTTGATCAGCTGTTAATGTACCAATATGTACTTCAATAACCCTTCCTTGGAACACATTTTCACCATCAAATTGCTTTAACATTTGTTGTTGTGTTGCATGTACTACATCGCGGAAATCCATAAAACTTCTCATGTCTCCTTTAAATGTTACTTTAACAGATTGTGGAATAGGCATTGTTGCTTCCCCTGTTGCTAAAGCTAATGCTACTGTACCAGAATCTGCTCCAAAGGCTACTCCTTTTGACATACGTGTATGCGAGTCTCCTCCAATGATAATATCCCAATCACTTACCGTAATATCGTTTAATACTTTGTGAATTACATCAGTCATTGCAGGATATTGTCCTTTAGGGTCACGTCCTGTAATTAACCCGAAGTCGTTCATAAACTTCATTAATCTTGGAATGTTTGCTTTTGACTTATCATCCCATACGGAAGCTGTATGACATCCTGATTGGTATGCTCCATCAACTATTGGTGAAATAACAGTGGCAGCCATCATTTCTAATTCCTGAGAAGTCATTAACCCTGTAGTATCTTGAGAACCTACAATATTAACTTCTACACGAGCATCAGAACCAGCATGTAATGTTTTTCCTGGAGTTGCCCCTACTGCATTCTTGTTAAATATTTTTTCAACAGCTGTTAACCCTTGTCCTTCAATAGAAATTTCTTTAGAAGTAGCATATACTTGTGGTACTTCTATTCCTAATATTTTAGCTGCAAACGTTTGTAATTTCTTACCAAAAACAACCGCATAAGATCCCCCAGCTTTTATAAACTCCATTTTTTGTGGAGTTAACGCTGCTGAAATATCTTTTAACTCTTTTTCTCCGCTATATAATTTCTTAGTTTTTGTATTGATTGTAAGAACTGTTCCTGTTTCTACAGAGTATTCTTGCTTTAAAACTGGCTCTCCGTCTTCATCTACAACTGTATTACCTTCAGCATCTTTTTGTTTTACCCAATTTTTTAAATCGATACCGATACCACCTGTTACACCAACTGTAGTTAAAAAGATTGGAGAAATTCCGTTAGTTCCTGCAATTACTGGTGCGATGTTGATAAATGGAACGTATGGACTTGATTTAACACCTGTCCATAAAGCTACGTTATTTACCCCTGACATTCTTGAAGACCCTACTCCCATTGTTCCTTTTTCAGCTACTAACATCACACGTTTGTCAGAATGTTGTTCTTTAAGCGCTAAAAGCTCTTTTTGCATATCTTTATTATGCTCGAAAAGTGATTGTCCGTGTAGTTCACGATCAGACCTTGAGTGTGCGTCAGCTCCTGGAGATAATAAATCTGTAGAAATATCTCCAATTCCAGCTATGTAAGTAACTACTTTAATTTCTTCTTCTACTTCAGGAAGTTTTGTAAAAAACTCGGCTTGTGCATAGCTTTCTATAAGCTCTTTTGCTATTTTATTACCAGCTTTATAAGCTTCCTCTAAACGCTCTGTATCTGCTTCATATAAGAACACCTGTGTTTTTAACACTTTTGCAGCTTCTTCAGCAGTAGCCGCATTATTACCTAATGCTAAATCAAGTAAAACTTCTATAGAGGCTCCTCCTTTCATGTGCCCTAATTGTTCTAAAGCAAAAGCTGGAGTTATCTCTTCTATTACAGATTCACCTAGAATAATTTCTTTTAAAAATTTAGCTTTTACCCCTGCGGCACTTGTTGTACCTGGTAAAACGTTATAAATAAAGAAATTAAGAGAATCTTTTCTGTGAGGATTGTTTACATCTTTAATTTGTGAGATGATTTCTGTTAACAATTCACTTCCATCAATTGGCTTAGGGTGAAGCCCTTGCCCTTTTCTTACTTCAATCTCCTTTAGGTAATCTGAGTATGTGTTCATAAAAAGTTTTGTTTTTAAATATTTAAAGGAAATAGTAAAAATTACTATATATTAAAGCTGATTTTTTTACAACTTTATCCTGTTATTTTTTGCTTAGCAAAAGTAACATTTTAACCTTAATTTAAAAAATAAACAACAAAACAGCCAAAAAAGCGTATTAATTAAATTTGAAAAACCTCTTTTTAAAAATATTTCAAAAAAACAAGTAAAAAACCATCTAATAATTATCAAATTGATAATTCATTATTTTGAAGAGAATGTAAAATAATGATATAATCATTCTAAATAGGAAAAAAAGCAGACCCATAAGCTGGATTCTGTTCCTTATAAATAAGGCTCTTATCATTTATCTAGTTCTGAAATTACTCTCAGAATCAATCTGCCTACCCCTTAGAATCGCGCGAGTGGCGCTCGAGCTCTAATGTACATGGCATTGCACCGCATAGAGTTTACCTGGTTTCACTACAGCATTACCTGTACATACTTTCTGTTGCACTTGTCCTCAGTTTACACTGGACGGATGTTATCCGCTATGCTACTCTATGGTGTCCAGACTTTCCTACTTATATTTTTATAAGTCGATAAGATAGGTCTGCTATTATATTGTTGTCAAATAAAAGTTCACACCTCTATTCATAAAAAAACCCACTCAAAAGAATTGAGTGGGAAAATTGCTATGAAAAAGAAAAAGTGTCTAGAACGTCTCCTAGACACTGCAAATATATAACTGTTTTTCGTTTAAAAAAAATTTTATTTAAAAAAAATATCTTTTTTAAGAAATTTTTAAGAAAACATATCTTTTACTTTCTCAAAGAAAGATTTGTCTGATTTCTGAGGGTTTGGGCTAAAGTTCTCATCTTCTTGCATTTCCTCAAAAAACTTACGTTGATCTTTGGTTAATTCTTGTGGTGTCCACACATTTATGTGAATTAAGAAATCTCCATGTCCGTAACGTTCAATACTAGGTAATCCTTTTCCTTTTAAACGTAAAATTTTACCTGATTGCGTTCCTGGTTCAATCTTAATCTTTACTTTTCCTGTAACTGTTTCTACTTCTTTTGATATTCCTAAAACTGCTTCTGAAAAGTTAATATATAAATCGTAGTGAATATTGCTTCCTTCTCTTTTTAAGTTTTCATGTGGTACTTCTTCAATCAGCACTAATAAATCTCCTGGAATTGAATTTTTACCTGGTGCTTCATTTCCTTTACCTCCTACTTTTAATTGTACTCCTTCAGTTACACCTTCTGGAATATTAATAGAAACCGTTTCTTCTTTTACTACCATTCCTTGTGCATCGGCTCCACTTGGCTTTTTGTCTAGCATCTCTCCTGCTCCATGACAAGTACTACATGTAGTAGCTGTTTGCATTCTACCTAAAATAGTATTGGTTACACGCATTTGCTGTCCGCTACCATTACATGTTGAACATGTTTTATAGGTTACTCCTTCAGCTTGAACCTTTCTACGAACTTTTACTTTCTTTTCAACTCCTTTGGCAATATCTTCTAAGGTTAGTTTTACGCGAATACGTAAGTTACTACCTTTTACTCGTGCTTGACGGTGACCTCCACCACCAAAACCACCAAAACCGCCTCCAAAAGCTCCTCCGAATATATCTCCAAACTGGCTAAATATGTCATCCATATTCATACCACCTCCTCCGAAGCCTCCATGACCTCCTTCAAAAGCAGCATGACCGTATTGATCATAACGAGCTTTCTTATTTTCGTCACTTAATATCTCATAAGCTTCAGCCGCTAATTTAAACTTCTCTTCAGCTTCTTTATCATTTGGGTTTTTATCTGGATGGTGTTTAATTGCCATCTTACGATATGCCTTTTTGATTTCAGCTTGTGATGCCGATTTTGATATTCCTAATATTTCGTAATAATCTTGTTTTGCCATAACTTTCAATGTTCAATTATCAGTAAACGGTTATATAACAACTAATAATTGTATTAATGATAATTGTTTTACGCTTGCCCCATTACTACTTTAGGGTGACGAATAATTTTATCTCCTAACTTATACCCTTTCTCTACACAATCAATAATTTTTCCTTTTAAATCATCTGTAGGTGCAGGTATTTGTGTTATTGCATCATGAACTTCTGCATCGAAATCATCTCCTGCTTTTACTTCTATCGTAGTTAATCCTTTCTGAGTTAAGATGTTTTTAAACTTATTATTAATAAGTTCTATACCTTTTATCAACTCAGAATCTTCTGATTTTTTAATTTCTGTCAAACCTCTATCAAAATCATCCATAATTGGCAGTAAAGCTGTCATTAATTCCTGGCTTGCTGTTTTAAAAAGGTCAATACGCTCTTTTGAAGTACGTTTTTTATAGTTTTCAAACTCTGCGAATAATCGTAAATATTTATCCTTCTCAGCTTGAATTAACTCTTCTGTTGTTGGTTCTTCCTTAGCTTCAACCTCTTTATTTTTTTGAGATTCTTCCTTATTTTCTCCTAAATCGCCATTTTTAATAGCGTCTTTAATTTCGTCTTCTTTTGTATATTGATCTTTACTCATTGTAAATCGTTTCATGTATTTAACATCTTTTGATTAACAAGAATACTGCCAATAAAAAATTTGTGTCATAATGACACTGTAACAACGATAAGTAAAACACTTTATAATATTAAGTTGCAAAAAAAGGTTATTATATTTTGTTTAAAAATCTTAAAACTATATATTTAAGAAATTTTATTAATTAATTTATAATACAAAAAGTCCCTCATTATGAAACAGAATTTTTTAAACATTTCAGGAGTTACAATTCTTTCAAAAAACCAACAAAAAAACTTAACTGGTGGTGCTGCAATCGATCTTAATAAGTGTGGATGCGACTGCTCTGGTAGTGTAACAGGACCTATTTATTGTCACCAATATTTTGCTTGTACGCAAGAATATACTTGTAATGAAGAAATGTAAAAGTTAAACATAAGAAAAGCTGTTATCGAAACGATAACAGCTTTTCTATTTCATTTAACTAGTTTGGTAAAGCTTTAACTTTCTTTGCTTTTTGAGGCACAATAAATTCTGCTTCATTAATAAATTTAATATTAGATAATTTTACTTCTCCTATTACCTTTTCATAACCTTTTTTTAATGACCACATATGAAACGTCCAATTAGTTGCAATAGGTATAGATTTAATTATTTTGATTTTATTATACTTAATAGCGTGAGGTTCTTTTTCTGCCTTTTCTTTTCCTTTACCAAAGGTAACAATATATGCTGCTCCACCTAACATATTTGTTTCTGGGTTTTTATATATAATATACCAATCATCTGGTGCATCACCTGTTCCTGACTCAAAAGTTAACTTCCCTGTATCAAAATTTTTAGTTCCCCATTTGTTTTCTTCAAAATTAGACCAAATGGTTCCTTTGTCGTTTAGTTTATAAGGTAAGCCTAAAAAATATGACCATGTAAAAATATCAAAACGAGCTGCCCCCATATCTTCTTCTTTTATCCCTAATGAATAGACTTCTTTTCCATCAAAAATAATAAGCGACCCATCTTGTTTTTCTATTTTTATTTTCCCTCCTCCTGTTTCTTGAGTTATTTCTCCTTTTAGACGTTGCTTTCCTCCAAATGTTATATCAATAGTATATTTCAGGTACTTTTGACTCATAAAAGCTTCTTTTTTATGTACTTCTTCTATTGAAGATGTAAATTGAGGTTTTTCTTGGGCTGTAAAAATTGTTACTTGAAATAATAAGATAGCAAGTACTATTTTTTTTATCATAATGATTGATTTAAGTTAGGTCTCTTAGTCGGTAAAGACATTCTTTAATTACATTTTTTTTATCCTCAAAAAAAATCCCGAGTCAAATTAACTCAGGATTTTTGTTCTTTATATAATTACTATTATATTAATCTTCAATTCTTTCAATCTTAGCTCCTATAGATTTTAAACGTGCTTCGATATCTTCGTAACCTCTATCTATCTGTTCAATATTATTAATAATACTTGTTCCTTTAGCAGATAATGCTGCTATTAATAAAGAAATACCCGCTCGAATATCTGGTGAAGTCATTTTAGTTGCCTTCAACTGTGATTTAAAATCATGACCAATTACTGTTGCTCTGTGTGGGTCACATAAAATTACCTTTGCTCCCATATCGATTAATTTGTCGACAAAGAACAAACGACTTTCAAACATTTTTTGATGTACCAACACTGTTCCTTTTGCTTGTGTAGCTACTACTAAAACAATACTTAATAAATCTGGTGTAAATCCTGGCCAAGGAGCATCAGCTACTGTTAATACTGATCCATCAATATAACTTTGAATCTCATAACTTTCTTGTTCTGGGATATAAATATCATCTCCTTTTCTTTCTAGTTGAATTCCTAACTTTCTAAATACGTTCGGAATCTGTCCTAAGTCATTCCAACTTACATTTTTAATTGTTAATTCAGAACGTGTCATAGCAGCCATACCAATCCAACTACCTATTTCAATCATATCTGGTAAAATGGTATGCTCACAACCTCCTAATGATTCTACTCCTTCAATTGTAAGTAAATTAGAACCTACTCCAGATATTTTTGCTCCCATAGAATTCAACATTTTTGATAATTGCTGAATGTATGGTTCGCAGGCTGCATTATATATAGTTGTAGTTCCTTTGGCCAATACTGCTGCCATAATAATGTTAGCGGTACCTGTTACTGAGGCTTCATCTAACAACATCTCTGCACCAACCAAACCAGTATCGGTTTCTACTCCATAGAAGTATTCTTCACGATTGTAACGGAATTTTGCTCCTAAGTTTATAAATCCTTCAAAGTGAGTATCTAAACGACGACGTCCTATTTTATCTCCTCCAGGGCGTGGAATGTATCCTTTTCCAAAACGAGCTAATAACGGACCAACAATCATAATAGAGCCTCTTAATGAGCTACCATCTCTTTTAAACTCTGGTGATTCAAGATATTTTAAATTGATATCATCTGCCTGAAAACTATACGAGTTTTTAGATAGTTTTTCTATTTTAACTCCTAATTTTCCTAAAATAAAAATCAGTTTATTAACATCAATAATATCAGGGACATTATTTATAATTACTTTTTCTGAGGTTAATAACACTGCACATATAACTTGTAATGCTTCATTTTTTGCTCCTTGTGGTGTTATTATTCCTTTTAACTTGTGACCTCCTTCTATTTTAAATGATGCCATTTACTTTTTTCTATATTTATTAGTGCTTCCTTTTCCTTTTGAATGACTTTTGTGCTGACCTTGACTGCTACGTTTTCTTAATAAACTTTTGCTATCTGCTAAATCTTCTTCGATATCTCGAATATCAATTCTCCCATCAGACAACTCATATAAATGATTAAAAATCACATTATCATCAACGGTATCTTTATTCCAATTTAAAAAGCATTTTTTCATATGATTAGCAATTGTAAACACCAGTGCTTCTTTCATTTCTCCTTCTTCCCATGTTAATGCTACATCAATCATCGTTTGAATATTTGTTCCATAAAAACGGTACTTTGATGCTGATTTAGGATATGGCAATCTATCTGGAGCTTCTTGTAACTCTTCTTTTGAAGGTGTTTCATATGGAGAATCTACATCTAACTCAAAATCTGCCATTATATGTAACTGATCCCACAATTTATGCTTAAAATCAGGTACATCTCGTAAATGAGGTTGTAAGTTCCCCATTACATCAATAATAGCTTTTGCCATTGTATTTCGCTCTTCTTTATCTTCTAAAGCGATACAATGGTTTACTAATTTTTGTATATGCCTCCCATATTCAGGGATAATTAATTTGGATCTTTTCGAATTGTATTCTAAATCAAACGTCATTTCTCTATATTTTATCTATGCAAAATAGGTAATTATTATGAATTAATTACCCGATTACTTTCAATTTTGCAAATTGTAACAATAATTTCTTTTTACCTACGGTACTAAACTCTATTTCTGCTTTTTTATTGGGTCCTTTCCCTTCTAAAGCTACTACTTTTCCAGTACCAAAACGGTTATGCTCTACTACGTTTCCTACTGTGATTTCTCCATCAAATAAATTCATTTTCGGACTCATTTCTGAAACCTTTTTCATTTTACTTTTTGGAGGAACCATACTTGTTTTTTCCTTCTTCGCTAAAAATTCCTTTCTCTTTTTTTGAATTGGTTTTTGAAAACGTATTTTTTTGGGGGTATCATCATCAAACAAACTAGCATCAATAAACCTATTTATCGATGGTTCTGGCACTTTTGGAGTCAAATATTCGATAAACTGTTCGTCTATCTCTTCTAAAAATCTACTTGGCTCACCATCGGTTAATTTACCCCAACGATAACGTGTTTGTGCATAGGTTAAATATGCTCCTTTTTCGGCTCTTGTTAAAGCAACGTAAAACAAACGGCGTTCTTCTTCTAACTCACTACGGGTGTTCATACTCATAGCTGAAGGAAATAAACTTTCTTCCAATCCTACAATATATACATAAGGAAATTCTAATCCTTTAGATAAGTGAATTGTCATCAATGAAACTCGAGGTTCTTCATCTTCTTTATCAGAATCAAAATCAGTTGCTAGTGCTACATCTTCTAAAAATGACGTTAATGAAGCGTCTTCTCCCGTTTCTATTTTATCGGTAATAAAGTCTTTTATTCCGTTTAAAAGCTCTTGAACATTTTCAACTTTATTAACCCCTTCTGGTGTTCCATCCTTTTGTAAATCTTTTACTAACTGTGTTTGTTTCACCACCAAATCAGCAATTTCAAACGCGTTTTTCGTTTGTGTTTCAATTTGAAAACGCTGAATCATGTTTACAAAATTCTGTAACTTTGTTTTCGTTCCAGAATTAATACTGATATCTATAGTGTTGATATTCTTTAAAATATCAAACATTGATTTTTTATAATGATTCGCTGCAATGGTTAATTTATCTAACGTTGTAGCTCCAATTCCTCTCGCTGGATAATTGATAATACGTTTTAATGCCTCCTCATCATTTGGATTGATTAAAATTCGTAAATATGATAGTAAATCTTTAATTTCTTTACGTTGATAGAATGAAATTCCTCCGTAAATTTTATATTTAATATCTTTTTTACGCAATGCATCTTCCATCGCTCTCGATTGTGCATTAGTACGATACAGAATTGCAAATTGATCGCTCGTTAACTGATAATTCATTTGGTTTTCCCAAATAGATTGCGCCACAAAACGTCCTTCTTCTCCATCAGAAATAGTACGCATTACTTTTACACTATCTCCCGCATCATTTGCTGTCCAAATTTCTTTATCTAGCTTCGTTTTATTCTTGTCAATTACACTATTAGCAGCTCGAACTATATTACTTGTTGAGCGATAATTTTGCTCTAGTTTGAATGTTTTTACATCCGGATAATCCTTCTGAAAATTTAAGATATTTTGAATGTTTGCTCCACGAAATCCGTAAATACTTTGCGAATCGTCTCCTACCACACAAATATTCTGAAAACGATCTGCCAATGCACGTACAATTAAATATTGTGAATGGTTGGTATCTTGGTACTCATCTACCATGATATAACGGAAGCGATCTTGATATTTTGCCAACACATCTGGAAAACGTGCTAATAATTCATTAGTACGTAATAATAAATCATCAAAATCCATTGCTCCAGACTTAAAACATCTATCTACATACTCTTTGTATATATCTCCCACTCTTGGACGGCTTGCTTCTAAGTCAGCTTGTTGTAAATCTGAATTATTAAAATAAGCCCTAACCGTTATCAAACTGTTTTTAAAAGAAGAAATTCTGCTTAAAATTTGCTTTGGCTTGTATCTATCTTTATCTAAATTCATTTCTTTGATAATCGCCGTTATCAATCGAACTGAATCTTGTGTATCGTAAATGGTAAAGTTAGACGGATACCCTAATCGATCAGCTTCAGAACGTAAAATACGGGCAAAAACCGAGTGGAATGTTCCCATCCAAAGATTTTTTGCTTCGCCATATCCTACTACTTTACCAATCCGCTCTTTCATTTCGCGAGCTGCCTTATTGGTAAATGTTAATGACAAAATATTAAATGCATCTACTCCATGCTCCATCAAATAGGCAATTTTATAGGTCAACACTCTCGTTTTACCCGATCCTGCTCCTGCTATAATTATCATTGGGCCGTCTTTTTGTAAAACAGCTGCTCTCTGTGGTTCGTTAAGTTGCTCTAAGTAAGTACTCAATGGAAATTAAATTGAAAGAATTTTAAAAATGGAAAATTAACCAATCTTTTAGGTTTTTTAAAGATTCTGAGCCTTTTTTTATTCACTAATTTTAACTCCTATTAATTCTTCTTAAAACCCGAATTAATAAAAATTCGTCTTCAAACCCTTATTCCTCACTATTCGTTTTATAACCCGAATTATTTGGTGCTTTCAACCCAAAAACTTACTTTTACTAAAATTTAGACACATGACAAGTGTAATTACTGGTGATATTATTAACTCTCGAGGTGTTTCTGTTGAAACATGGCTCCCTTTGCTTAAAAAATCTTTCAATCTTGTAGGAAAAACCCCAAAAACATGGGAGCTTTTTCGCGGAGACAGTTTTCAAATTGAAATTGAAAACATTGCAAACGCACTACTTTTCGCCATTGAATTAAAAACTAACATTAAGAAAATAAAAGATTTAGACATTCGTTTAGCTATTGGTATTGGTAATAAAAGTTTTGATACGGAAAAAATTACCGAAGCTAACGGTGAAGCTTTTATAAATTCTGGATATGCCTTTGATTATTTATTAAAAAAACAAAATTTAGCCTTGAAAACTCCTTGGAAAGATATCAATGAAGAGTTTGAGGTTTCTTTGGGTTTGAGTTTGTTAATAATGGACAACTGGACAACTAATTCTGCTGCTTTTGTAAATATGTCCTTACAAAACCCCGAGTGTACCCAGAAAGTAATTGCTAAAAAACTAGCTATTTCAGAAAGCAGTGCCAGCGAACGAAGAAAACGCTCTGGTTTTGATGAAATTATGAAGTTAGAAAAGCGTTATAGAAAACTTATGAATCAGAAATTTACTAACTTATGATACTCTTCTTAAAATTACTTGTGGCTCATTTATTAGGTGATTTTGTGTTTCAACCTAAAAACTGGGTAAAAAACAAAGAGAAAAAGAAAATAAAATCTATTAAACTCTATACTCACATAGGTGTTCATGCTATTTTATTACTATTATTATTACAATTCAACTCTACATACTGGAGTGTTTTTTTACTTGTAATTATTTCTCATTATTTAGTAGACCTTGGAAAACTATATCTTCAAAGAAAGAAAAACAAACGCTTATTCTTCTTTCTAGATCAAGCTCTACATATATTCTTTTTGGGTTTAGCCACATATATATACACTCCTTATAAAATTAATATAGATACCTTTTTAAGTAAACAAAACTTATTACTTTTTGCTTGTTTAATTTTTGTTACCTACACATCTTCCATCATTATTAACATATTAATTTCTAAATGGAACCCTGAAAAAGGTAATAAATCAACAGAACAATCGTTAGCCAATGCAGGTAAGTATATTGGTTTTTTAGAACGTATATTAATTTTTGTTTTTATTGCAATTAATCAATGGGCTGGTGTCGGATTTTTACTCGCTGCAAAATCTATATTTAGATTTGGAGATTTAACTGCATCAAAAGATAGAAAGCTTACCGAGTATGTACTGATTGGAACTTTATTAAGTTTTGGATTGGCAATTTTAACAGGACTCGTATATTCGCATTATGGAAGATAAAATTATTGAAGGGCTAGCCTATGCCCTACCAGCATTAGTAACTGGCGGTGTAGCTTATCTAATTTTAGGCCGCTTTATTGAGCAAGATAATAAAGAAAAAACATTCAACGCATTAGTTGAAAAGAAGCGTGAAAGTTTACCTACAAAACTACAAGCTTATGAACGTATGTTATTGTTTTGTGAGCGTATCAACCCATCAAAATTACTATTAAGAGTTAATCCAATTGGAGAAGATACTGATAATTACCTACAGCTTTTAATTGCTAACATAGAACAGGAATTTGAACATAACTTAGTGCAACAACTATACATTTCTGACGATAGCTGGAAAGCTGTTACAGCTGTTAAGTTAGCTATTATTGCAAAACTTCGTTCTACAGCAGAGGAATCTGAAACTGCTAAAGATTTACGAGAAAATGTATTGATTGATTATTCACAACAAGAAAGTCCAGCAAACACAGCTATTTCCTTTTTAAAACAAGAAGTCAAAAAACTGATATAAAAAAAGCCTCAATATTGAGGCTTTTTTTATTCTATTTTTCCTTAACTATAAAGTAATATATCACATAAAGCCAACCTAACAATCCATGTAGTATTGCAAATAATACTGACTTATTTCTATCCCATGAAATTACAACAGCTATTACAGTTCCTAAACCTAAACCATTTTTTACTATTACTCCATTAAACTCCAAATCATGAGCATAACCTTGTAAGGTTAAAAATAACATTATTAGCAGCAAAGTATTCTTTTTCATTTCTTAATTTACTTTTCAACAGGCAATTCTAATCTACTTGCCCACTCTGTCCAAGAACCGTCGTATACACTATAATTAGTTTTTCCTGCCTCTTCAGCTCCTAAAGCAAGTATACATGCTGTAATTCCTGACCCGCAAGAAAGAATCATTCCTTCTTTACTTGGGTTCACTTCTGAAAATATTTTCTGAAGCTCTTCTTTCGATTTCATCTTACCATCTACCTGCAATTCTATATAAGGCAAGCTTTTAGAATTTGGAATATGTCCTCCTCTTAAGTCTTTTCTTGGCTCTGGCTCCGTAGCATAAAATCTTTCTTTTGAACGAGCGTCTAATATAATTTTATTATGACGAGAAGCTTTTAATACTTCCTCTGTCATACTAATTTTATCTTTATTAATAGAGGCTTTGAAATTTCCCATAGACAATGTTCTTTCATTTTTAGACTCAACCATATAACCTGCTTCTTTCCATGAAGGCAAACCTCCATTTAAAACTGCTATATTTTCAAATCCAAATACTCTAAACAACCACCAAACTCTTGGAGACGAATACACTCCTATATCATCGTAAACAACAATACAGCTATCATTATTTATCCCTAATTTTTGAACCTGAGTTTCAAAATATTTTTCTGACGGAATTGTGTTAGGGTATTCTGCTTCAATATCTAAAAAGACATTCTTTAAATCAAATAAAACAGCATTTTGAATCTGCTGTTTTTCTTTTTTATCATCTGTCTTGGCTCCTACTTTATGAATAGTTGCATCAAGAACTATTAAGTTATCTGCATTCAAGTTATCGTGCAACCAATCAACAGAAACTATAGGTGGTTTTACTGTAAGCATATTACTTTATTTTACTTCATCATAATGCTCATCCCAATTATGTGGATGTGGTTTTCCTAACTTCCCTACAGACTTCGCTACTAAAGTAGAAACTGTTGCATCACCTGTTACGTTAATAACAGTTCTACACATATCTAAAGGTCTATCAACTGCAAAAATTAACGCCAGACCTATGGCTAATTTATCTGCTGGAAAACCAACTGATTCTAATACTATTACTAACATCACCATTCCTGCTCCTGGTACAGCTGCTGAACCTATTGAAGCCAATAATGCTGTTAAAATAATTGTTAACTGATCTCCGAAAGTTAAATCGAAACCTAAAGCTTGTGATATAAATACTGCTGCTACGGCTTGATATAAACTAGTACCGTCCATATTAATAGTAGCTCCTACTGGTAATACAAAACTTGATACTTCTTTATCTACTCCAATATGTTCTTCTACTCGCTCCATCGTAACTGGCAATGTTGCTGCACTAGAACTTGTTGAAAACGCTAATAATTGTGCTGGACTTATTTGTTTTAAAAACCATAATGGATTCTTTTTGGTAAACACACTTATTAAAACCATATAAAGTGCTACCATTAACAATAAACCTCCAACAACTGTTGCTCCATATTTTAATAATGCTAACAATAAATCAGGATCATTGGAAGTAACTACAACATTTGCTAATAATGCAAATACTGCAAAAGGTGCAGTTAACATGATTAAATCAACCATTTTTAGCACAACTTCATTTAACGAATCAAAAAAGTTTTTTAACGGTGTAGCTTTTTTCTCCCCTATTAACAACATTGATATTCCTAAGACAATAGTAAAGAAGATTACCTGTAACATTGCTTTGTTATTACTCATTGCCTGCATGGCATTATCAGGAACCATATCTTCTAAAAATTGAAGTGGTCCACTTTCTCTTTGCTTACTCGCCTCTGCTATTTTAGCTTGTACCCCTTCACTATTTGCATAATCTGCTGTTAATTTAGCTATAGTATCTTCAGAAATCCCTTCTCCAGGTTGTACAACATTCACTAATACCAACCCTACTGTTATTGCTATTACTGTAGTGCCTATATAAATTAACATGGTACGTAAACCAATGTTTTTAAATTTTGAAATGTCTTTTAAATCAGAAATCCCTTTTACCAGAGAAGCAATAATTAATGGTACTGCTATTAATTTTAATAATTTTACGAAAATTGTTCCAAAAGGCTTTATCCAATCCGATACAAATGATGCTCCATTATCTATAAAGGTCATCCCTAACCCAAATAAAACACCTAAAATCATTCCTATTAAAATTTGCCAGTGTAGTGCAAGTTTCTTCATATAATCTATAAATCTATTATTTTTTTAACTGGCCGTAAGGTATAAAGAAATATTTAAAAAAAGTGACCTTCAGTTTGTATCTTGTGTCCCATTAATTAGAAACTAAGTACTAATCTTAATAAAATAAAAAATGACGGGAATTTTAGATTTATTAAATAGCGACACAGGAAAAGCAATTATATCTGGTGTTGCGGGCTCAACGGGGCAAGACACTAATAAAACTAGTAGTGTTTTAACAATGGCATTACCTGTTTTAATGAAAGCAATGCAACGAAATACTACGACACCTCAAGGTGCAGAAAGCTTAAAAAGTGCATTAGATAAGCATGATGGTGGAATCTTAGATAATTTAGGAGACTTGTTTAATGGTGGGGTTAACTCTAATGTTTTACAAGATGGAGGCAAGATTTTAGGCCATGTTTTAGGAAATAAACAACAAGGAGTAGAACAAATTATTGGTCAAAAAGCTGGTATGGATACTGGCGCTGTTGCTAATATTTTAAAAACTGCTGCACCTATTTTAATGGGAGTATTAGGTAAACAATCTCGTCAAAAAAATATAAATAACTCAAATGATTTAAGTGGACTTTTAGGAGGTTTATTAGGTGGTAACTCTACTCAAAAAGAACAAAGCTTCTTAGAACAAATATTGGATGCTGATGGCGACGGTAGTATTGTTGATGATGTAGCTGGAATGATTTTAGGAAACACTAGTAGCAACCAGCAAAAATCAGGCGGTCTTTTGGGCGGACTTTTAGGCGGTGTATTTGGAAAAAAATAACTTTACTTATTTATAATGTAATGAAGGGGCAAACATTTGTTTGCCCCTATTCTTTTAATTACTTTTGCCCGACATTAACATTTATGGAGAAACTTAAACAACGTTGGGGTATAGAAAGTAATTGGGCTTTAACTGCTATTTTTATCGTTTTTGCAATAAACGGTTCTTTTGCTGCTTGGGTTGCCAGACCTGTTACCAATCTCTTAGGGTTGTCACCTGAAACTATGACTCCTTGGTTATATTATCCATTAAGAGTTTTACTTATCTTTCCTATTTACCAAACTACTTTGCCTTTAGTTGGTTGGCTTTTTGGTCAATTTAAGTTCTTTTGGGAATTTGAAAAAAAATTTTTAGCTCGTTTGGGTTTAGGCTTCTTGTTTAAAAACTCAAATTAATCAGCTTGTACTAATTATTTTATGTATTGGTATAGGTAGTGATACTCCTTCTTTAAGAAAACGCTTATGTACAGCCTCTTTTAAAGCACATTTTGTTTTAAATTCTCGAAAAGGTTCGTTTAACCACACGTAAGCACGCATGTGAATGTGATCTGTATACACATCAATAACTCGAACATCTACTTGATGTACATCACCCATTACCTGATCTGGTGTACGATAATCGATAACAGTCGGTAACTTAACTGCTTCTTCTTGTATAATCCTTCGTGCTAAATCAATATCTGCCTTTAATCCTATTTTAAAATTATTAAAACTCAATACATGGGAATCTTCTATGGTATGATTTAAAATAGAGTCTGTACTAATTACGGAGTTTGGTATAATGAGCCGCTTATTTTCAAAATTATTTATTACAGTATGTCTCAGCGTTATATCTTCAACAATTCCTACACGTGCTTCATCTAACTTAATATAGTCTCCTACTCGAAATGGACGGAAAATAACAATAAATGCTCCTGCTATTAAGTTAGATAATGCTGCTTGTGCAGCAAAACCTATAATAGCTGCTAAAATACCGGCTCCAGAAAAAATTAACGTTGCTTTACTTCTAAAAGCAGGCACCATCATAATTACATAAACAACACTTAAAAGGCCTATTACAAATGATACTGAATTGCGTAAAAACTGGATACTTGTTCTTCCAAAACGATCTTCTTTTTTACTTTTAATTAGTTGCCAAATAATAGCTCTTGCCAATCTTGAAATAGCCCAAGACACTATAAATACAACTATAATATATCCTAAAGCACCAAAAAAGGTATCTAAATTAAAACGATATGGTAAAAATTCATCCATTAAAACAATGCTGTTTGACTTTCGTCATCTTTATCTTTTTTCTTCTTTTGAAGTGCTTTTTCTAATGCTCTCTTTGCTTTATCTTCTTTAGACTCCACAAATTCTTTATCTTTCGGTTTTGCATCTTCTACATCTAAAGGTAGCGCTTCTTCTTTAATTTCTTCTTCATCGTTTACCTCAATGTCTTCAACCTTTTCTTCTTCTGGTTCTTCATAAGGTAACGATTCTAACAAGTTTACTGTTTTTATTTTATCTGTTGTTAGCTGGTTTCCTTGAGCTTTAATTCCTTTAATTGCTATAAACTCTTCAAAGTTCACCTCTATTTTGTCTAAACTTCTTTTTGAGAAAATCACCTCAGCCATAGGACGATAATCTGTAGCTATGATTTCTAATTTTGACTTTTCTTCTTCTGATATAAAAAGTTCTTCTTTATCTGGTGTTTCAATTAAAAATCGTTTTACAAAGTAACGTTCTTTTGTACCGTCAAAATAAATTGCTGAAATTGGCTTGTTTGGTTTCCACTTTTCTAGTACAATCATATCATTATCAAAATGCATCGCTAAATCTGGCGATACTGCTTTTATTTTTCCTGATTGTGTAGCTATTAATATCTTATCTTCTGCTCTAAACTCACCTAACAGCTCTCCTCTACCGTCAACATTTAATCGATGTACTGTATCATCAAACCAAATTTTTCTAGGTTTTAAAGTTGAGACTCCTGCTTCTTTAAACTCTACCTTTTTTACTGAATACTTGGTTACTAAATTACCTCGAACTCCACGTCCTTTTATAGCTAAATCGGCAAAATCAATATCCCATTTTAGCTTTTTAACGCTTCCAACTGCTCTGAGTAAAATAGTTACTACCTCAGCTTCACCATTAGAGTTGGCTGTAAAATACAATATTTTTGATTTTGAATCTCCGTTGGCTAAGTTATATTCCTTATCTCTAGTTACCGATGTTACATTAAAACGCTTCATATACGAAGGCCCTTTTGCTCCATCTCTGTATATCATGTTGTAAACTGTACGTTTATCTTTTTTCTTAAATATAGCAACATGAATAATTCCTTTACCTACAAAGGTTTTAGAATCTACCTTCGTCACCACCATTGAACCATTGTCTCTAAATATAATGACATCATCAATATCGGCACAATCAGTAACATATTCATCTTTCTTTAATGATGTTCCTATAAACCCTTCTTCTCTATTTACATAAAGTTTAGAGTTACGCATTACTACTTTGGTAGCTACAATATCATCAAAAATTCGGATTTCAGTTTTACGCTCTTTTCCTTTTCCGTATTTTGATTTTAACTCTTTAAAGTAATCTATTGCAAAATCAATTAAATTATCTAAATGATGTTTAACCTCAGTTATTTTTTCTTCTAAACCTTCAATAAATTGTTTCGCTTTATCAATATCGAACTTAGATATTTTCTTAATTCTTATTTCTGTTAAACGAACAATATCTTCTTCTGTTACTTCTCTTTTTAGATGTTTGGTATGAGGTTTTAATCCTTCATCAATTGCTTTGATTACTCCTTCCCAAGTTTCTACTTCTTCAATATCACGGTAAATTCTATTCTCAATAAAAATACGTTCTAAAGAAGCAAAGTGCCATTGTTCTTCTAATTCGTGTAATTGAATTTCTAATTCACGTTTTAGCAACTCTACTGTAAAATCTGTCGATTTTTTCAAGACTTCTGTTACCCCTATAAATACAGGTTTATTGTCTTCAATAATACAACATAACGGAGATATTGAGTTTTCGCAACTGGTAAACGCATACAATGCATCAATCGTTTTATCGGGTGATACATTTGCTGGTAAATGCACTAAGATTTCAACATTGGCTGCCGTATTATCTTCAATACGTTTTATCTTAATTTTACCTTTATCATTGGCTTTTAAAATACTATCAATTAAAGAAGATGTCGTTGTACCAAAAGGGATCTCAGTAATTACTAATGTTTTTTTATCAAGTGCTGAAATTTTTGCTCTTACTCTTACTTTTCCTCCTCGTTTACCATCGTTATAGTTGGTAACATCTGCTATTCCGCCTGTTAAAAAATCGGGTATGATTGTAAAACTTCTTCCTTTTAAATATTTTACAGATGCATCTATCAACTCGTTAAAGTTATGCGGTAATATTTTTGTAGAAAGTCCTACTGCAATTCCTTCCGCTCCTTGCGCTAATAACATAGGGAACTTTACAGGTAAGTTTACAGGTTCTTTTTTACGTCCATCATACGAAGCTTGCCATTCAGTGGTTTTGGCATTGAAAACAACATCTAGTGCAAATTTTGATAATCGTGCTTCAATATAACGAGAGGCTGCGGCACGGTCTCCTGTTAAAATGTTACCCCAGTTACCTTGCATATCGATTAGCAGTTCTTTCTGCCCCATTTGTACCATGGCATCAGCAATTGAAGCGTCTCCGTGAGGGTGATACTGCATTGTATGACCAACAATGTTTGCTACTTTGTTATAGCGACCATCGTCTAAATCTTTCATTGAATGCATAATACGACGTTGCACGGGTTTAAACCCATCTTCCATAGATGGCACTGCACGTTCTAAAATTACATACGAAGCATAATCTAAAAACCACTCTTTATACATTCCTGTAACCTTAGTTATGGTTTCTGTATTTTCAAGGGGTTGATTTAATTCTTCGTCGTGTTCGTAATTGTTACTTTCTTCACTCATGTATGAATGTTTAAACTTTTATTCGTTTAAGAGTTGGTTTGTTTCTTCTTAATTAGTAGAAAAATAGCTATACAAACTAAGGCTGCTACTATGATATTGATGTAAGACGACCTATTTGCTCCCCAACTTAAATTGTCAAAATCAACGTTAAATACGTTGACTAAAAAAATTGAAAATGCTATTAATAAATATATTCTAGCTCTTCTATTTCTATCCATTATCTTTTTGCACTTAGTTACAAGCTAATTTATTTATCTGATGTTTTTTATTCTTTAGTTATTTTGATAGATAAACCTAATACTAAAGCCATAATCAGCATTAATAATGTTCCTATATATGAAGTTTGACTTGATGGTCTACCAAAATAAACCATTAAAACACAAGCAAAAATCATTATTAATGATACTATTATAGTTACTTTCTTTAATTCTTTCATTTTAATTTTCTTCTACAATATCTAACTCAACTTTTAGATTGTTGATGATAAACTTTTGTCTATCTGGAGTGTTTTTACCCATATAGAACTCTAACATTTGTTCTATCGACATTTCTTTGTCTAACATTATTGGATCTAAACGAATATCGTCTCCAATAAAATGGACAAATTCATTAGGAGAAATCTCCCCTAATCCTTTAAATCGAGTTATTTCTGGTTTTCCTCTTAGTTTATCTATTGCTGCTTTTTTTTCTTCTTCTGAATAACAATAAATCGTTTCTTTTTTATTTCGAACTCTAAATAACGGAGTATCTAATATATATAAATGTCCTTCTTTTATAACCTCAGGAAAGAATTGTAAGAAAAAAGTAATTAATAACAAACGAATATGCATACCATCAACATCGGCATCAGTAGCAATTACAATGTTGTTATATCGTAAGTCTTCTAATCCGTCTTCTATATTTAAAGCAGCTTGGAGTAGGTTAAACTCTTCATTTTCGTAAACGATTTTTTTTGACAACCCATATGAGTTTAATGGTTTCCCTTTTAAACTAAATACTGCTTGTGTGTTTACGTCTCTTGATTTAGTTATCGATCCACTTGCCGAGTCTCCCTCGGTAATGAATAATGTAGTGTCTAAATATTTTTCTTTTTTTGTGTCTCCAAAATGGATGCGACAATCACGTAGTTTTTTGTTATGTAAACTTGCCTTTTTTGCTCTGTCTCTTGCTAGTTTACGTATACCCGATAATTCTTTACGTTCTTTTTCTGCTTGCAGTATTTTCTTTTGAAGCTTATCGGCTACTTCAGTGTTTTTATGTAAGTAATTATCTAGCTGTGTTTTAACAAAGTCATTGATGTACGTACGAACGGTTGGTAGGTCTCCTCCCATTTCGGTAGACCCTAACTTCGTCTTTGTTTGACTTTCAAAAACAGGTTCCATCACCTTGATAGATATCGCAGAGATAATTGATTTACGTACATCGGAAGCATCAAAGTTCTTTCCAAAAAACTCGCGTACTGTTTTTACTATGGCTTCTCTAAATGCATTTAAGTGTGTACCTCCTTGTGTGGTATTTTGTCCGTTTACAAACGAATGATATTCTTCTGAATATTGTGTTTTACTATGGGTTATCGCTACCTCAATATCATCGCCTCGTAAGTGAATAATTGGATACAACATATCTTCTTGATTGTTGTTGTCTTCCAATAAATCTTTTAATCCGTTTTCTGAATAAAATTTCTCTCCATTAAAAACTATAGTTAATCCTGGGTTTAGGTACACATAGTTTTTTAATAACTTAGAAATGTATTCAGGACGATACATATAATTCTTAAAGATGGTTTCATCAGCTATAAAAGTCACCTTAGTACCTTTACGACGTGATGTTTCATCTAATAACTCTTGATTTGTTAAGTTTCCTTTTTCAAATTCTGCTGAGGCTGATTTACCATCACGGTTAGATTCTACTCTAAAATAGGTTGATAACGCATTTACTGCTTTGGTACCAACTCCGTTTAATCCTACGGACTTTTTAAAGGCTTTGGAATCGTATTTTCCTCCTGTATTCATCTTCGAAACTACATCCACTACTTTTCCTAGTGGAATCCCCCGTCCGTAATCTCGTACAATTACTTTATTTCCTTGTACAGAAACTTCTATAGTCTTACCTCCTCCCATAACAAATTCGTCAATAGAGTTATCTAAAACCTCTTTAACCAAAATGTAAATTCCGTCGTCTGGTGATGATCCATCTCCAAGTTTACCAATATACATCCCTGGTCGCATACGGATATGTTCTTTCCAATCGAGCGAGCGTATATTGTCTTCGGTATATTGTGTTTCCTGCGTCATAAAAAATCGTGTGAATTGAAGTCTGTGCTAAAATAGTACTTCGCTCGAAAAAATAAAAAACTCTGTTAATATAGTTATCAACAGAGTTCGTTTTATTTCTTTTTTAATGCTTTTTTCTCCCATTTACAGAGCAATCTTCCATATTTCCTTACTTTTTTCTCTGTACTTTCTTTTATAGTTGTTTTACATTGAGATAATCCTCTACAGTTTTTTTTGAAGTGATATTTTGTGCTTGCTACACTACTACATATATACACTTTTTTGTCTTCTATTTTTTGAAATGCCACCAATACACTTACTGATAGTAGCATTATTATGACTTTTTTCATTTGTTTGTTTATTTTGGTTGTTTTCTATATTGCCATGGTGTGATTACATTGGGTAATGACCACATACCTATTTTAAGTTGTTTTGCCTTTACTTCTAACAAAGCATATTCTTTATTTTTTGAATACTTTTTAAAGTGCATTGCCAATCCTTCTTCTATTAAGTTTTTATTAATATTTTTATGATTATCAAAATATATTTCAGCAATTAAACGGTTCCAATGCCATTTTCCTTTGTTGATTATTTTAACTGTTTTTCCAAATATTTTATTGGATACAAATTGTTTTGCTTTGGTGCTAAAAGGTTGCCCTTTTTCAGGACAATCAATATGTTCTAACCTTATGTATATTGGTTTGTTTTGATACAACACCTTCACCGTATCCCCGTCTACTACCCCAATTACTCTTGCATTGAATTCTTTTGGTACTTTTACTCCTGTTAAAGTTACTAATAAAAATAATAGTATTGTTTTTAAGTGCATAGTTTAGTTTGTATGAATAAAACTGCTGATAATATTATATTTTTAATTAGTTTTTTCTTTCACAAACTCTTCATAGTAATTTATCGTTTCTAAAAGCTTAGAATCAAACTTATAGATATCATCAATTGTTGCTATTTTTTCTCTTATCTCTTTTTTATTAGCATCAAATACCCCTAAATATTTGGTTTTTCCATTAAAATGAAACCTACATAATGGCTTACGGTTGTTATCATCTAATAAAACGCCGAAATAAGACTGTGTGTCTCTAAAAGCAATTCTTTCTATAGGTATTTTTTTTCTTAGTATTGCCACCACAACCCTATAGGCTTCCATTTCTTCTTCTGTAGTTACTATTTTATTTTCATTTTTTTCTTCGTGCTCTATACTTTCTTCTACCAACTTTTCTTCTTCTTTATTTAAAGCATTATGCAGTCTTTCATTTACTTTTTCACTTATTAATTGATTAATGGATTTTGACACTAATTCTTTAAACTGCTCTAACACTCTTTCTGTTTGTCTTCCTGAATAAACTCTTGAAGAAAAGAACCGAACAAAATCATTTTCTGGTTCAATTAATTGACTATTAAATATCTTCTTTATTTCTTTTGAATACTTTAAAGAGCTTGCATTATTAACTATTTGATTGACATCAAACTTTGTTTTATGAAATTTAACAACTTCATTAATTACAGGCTCTTTTAGTTTGGTTATGTCAAACTCTAAAAATGGTTTTTCATCCATTTTGTTTGTTTCTTCTAAATCAGTAAAGAACTTATATTCTATACCATTAGTTAGAAGTGCAAATCGTGATTTTGATGTATGAAAATATCTAAATAACTGTGAATTGTGCGTGTTTAAATCTTCTTTCCAATGTTTACACTCTATTATTAAAATAGGAGCTTTATTTTCAATTATAGCATAATCTACTTTTTCTCCTTTTTTCAACCCTATATCAGCTGTAAACTCGGGTATTACCTCTGTTGGATTAAAAATATCATACCCTAATAAATCTATAAAAGGTAATACAAATGCTGTTTTTGTAGCTTCTTCTGTTTCTATTTGCTCTTTTAATGTTGTAATCTTCTGTGAGAGTTCCTTTAGTTTGCTGGCTAGTTCCATTCTTTAAGTTTTGGTTATATACACCAAAGCTAAACCACCTAAAAAACAAAACCTTACGGATTTCCGTAAGGTTTCTAAATACTCTTTTCTGCTTTGTTTATAGTTTCTCTTCTACAGAGGCTATTGGTGCATTTTTTTTAACTGATTCAATGCCTTTATCTCTTGCTGAAGTGGTCGTATACATTTCGCTTTTTCCTATTACTTCTCCATTTTGTGCTTTTAAAGTAAAATAAAAACTATCATCAATTGCTTTCTTTTTTTCAAAGTTATCACTATCAGGAGCATTTTCTTTAACTGAAGTTATTCCATTTTCACATCCTTGCTTTTTGTCATAACATTGGCTTGTTAAAATCACTTCTCCATTTCCTGCTTTCAGGTTAAACATAAATTCATCATTAGTTGTTTTTGTAATTTCAAATTTTGGGTTTCCCATTTTGTATGTTTTTTATTTCTCCACCAAAAGAACACCACTAGCATGAACAAACCCTATTACTTTTGTTCTTTGTACTTTTACTTTAATCCACTTTGCATGCGTAGCTAATATGGTTAGTTTTTCTCCAAAGTCTAATTGTTGAATTATATAATAAGAAGTATCTGGTCCACTTCTTAGGTTTAAAGAGTTTTTATTTACCAGTAATGTTTTTAGGTAATAGGGTTCTTCTAAAGATAACGTGCTATTGGTCTTACGTCCGTCAAAAATAGTTTGTTTGGTTTGTTTTGGCTTTTTATAGCTTTTATACGGATTGGTATAACTTTTCGTGCGGTTTCTTTTTGCACACACTCCACAAGAGCCTCCTCTGCTACAATGCTTACAATACTTGCAATTTTTACATGCTCTACAATTGGCAGAACCTGTACATCTAGCTTCTGAAGGAATATTACAACCTAATATAGTGGAACTGTATATTCTTTCTTTAGCTTTTGTATTTTTAGTTATACTTACCATAGCGAATGTTACCAGTAATACTGCAATTAGTGAAAGTATTTGAGTTCTCTGATTCATAATAAAAGGGGGATTTAGTTTATGATATCAAATCTAGTTTCTGCCGAACAGAAAACCCTACGGAAATCCGTAGGGTTTTAATTACTATAATAGTCGTTTTGCTATTTCCTCTTCCTCTAGCACTTCTCCATTCTTTAGCAGCATCTGTTTTTTCTCACTAATCGGGTTTAAATACAGTTCATAACCATAAGTACAGTTGTTAAACCGATATTTTAATGCTTTTACTCCTGCTAACAGTCCTTTTCTTTTTGTTTCTTCATATACGTAATGTGAACAGGATTTTCTAAATATACAGCATGCTGGCTTATCCTTTGGTTTAAACTTCCAATACGTCTTTATAGAAAGAAGTAACAAATGTTTCATTATTCTTTACTAAAAACAATCATTTGTCTGTATGCTGTATATCCTGGTTGAGAACCTATTCCAAAACAACCTGAATCAGGGAGAACATGAGTTTCTACGCTTTCTAATCGAACATATCGCCAACCTTGATCGTTATAATTACTAATTATAGCTTCTAATTGTTGTGCTACTTTTGCTGAGTTCCCTTTGTTTCTATCAATAGAGGGTGTAAAGGGTATTACTTTGTATTCCATAACTTTCTCTTTAAAATTTAATTCCTAGTTTTTACACCCATTCTTGTCACAGGTGATTCTTTCGCTAGTACTTACCCAATGTTCTGGGTGCTCTGTTGTGTCAAAACCACATCCTGTAGTTCCTCCTTTACTTCCTTTATGAACCTCGTTTGTTGGTGTGTGTTTTACTGCCATATCTATATTTTTTTGGTTAATATCATTACAAACCTACCTTGATAAAAACACAAAACCCTACGGTTTCCCGTAGAGCTCCCTATAAAATTATACTATTTAATATTAAGCATAAGATATAAGCTTCCAGTCAACTGAACTCCCTCTATGTGGAGGAAATGTTTCTCCTTCTGATAATGGAATTGTTCCTGATGGGTTTGCTTGTGCTTCCCATACTCCTGACTCAGGACACTTTTGTCCCGTTTTTCTAATTGTTCCTAATGGTGTTTTTGCCATTTTTTTTATGTTTTAAATTAATATTACTACAAACTTACCTTCCTTAAAGCACAAAACTTTGAGGGTTTCCGTAGGGTTTGCTACTGTGTTAGGGTCTATACAAAAATGCCCCCATAATTAGAACTTTGTTAGATGTTATATTGGTTTTCTTAACTTTTAAAAAGAATAACAACCTTCCGTGTTTTCTACTTAGATACCTCCTTTATATCATCTAAAACGTTAAAAAACTCATAAAGTCAGAGAGTTAAAACGAAAAACAACTACTTTAGTATCAGCTATAAAAATTGTTTGTAAAAAGTAAATTGCTATCCCCTATTACTATTATATCACATTCAATTTTACAACATCTTTGCGGAGTTAATGCTATAAAGGTACGCTTGTACCTGACTATTTGGTGATGAATAACACCAAGGTTAGTAATTGTTTTGGCATGTATTGGTTATTGCTCCAATATGCTAGCTGTTACTACCCAAAAAAGGATTCAAATGAAAAAGTAAATAATTTAAAAATCAATATGATGAAGTACTATTTAATTGAAAACAAGTTAACCGATGAAACCAACTACTCAGCACGCATATTAACAGAGCGTACTATTAATCAAGACGAGTTGATTGATAAAATGTTGAGCAAACGTAACCTAGTAAGTAAAACCGATATTGTAGCGGTGCTTAATTCTTACTATGAAGAAATTATCGAGTCGATAGAAGAGGGCGATAACATTAACCTACCTTTACTAAACATAGGCTACTCTATTTCTGGAGTTTTTGATACCGAGGAAGATGGTTTTAATCCTGATACCCATAAACTACATGTAAACCTTAATAGCGGAAAGTTAATTAACGAAATTAAAGATGATATTCCACTACAAAAAGTAACTGCACCTATTACCAACACGGTTATTACTAATTTAAAAGATATTACTACAGCAACTACAAATACTACCTTATCTGCCAACGGATTGTTTGAGCTAAATGGTTTGCGTTTAAAGGTTGCTGGTGACCTACCTGAAGTTGGTTTGTATTTTGTTGCCGAAGATGGTACCGAAACCAAAGTGTCTTATTTAGCACAAAACAGCTATAAGAAAATTATTGGTCAAGCTCCTGCACTTGCTGCGGGTAACTACCATGTTAGAGTTAAAACGCAAGTAACAGGAAATTCTGAACGCTTTTTAAAGGATATTATGGTAGGTGATTCTACATTTAGCCTTACTGTTGCCTAAGTAACAACAGTACTGTTGTTTAACACCAAACACTACTGTTATGTAACAGGCAACAGTAGTGTTTGATGTTTCAAACAAAACCTACATACCATAAAAAGTACGAGCATCTGCTCGTACTTTTTTGTATTTCGTATTTGTTATGGTTTTTAATGGGTATTAGGTGTTAACTAGTAAAACTAACAAAATTCTCAATGTTTTATAGGGGGCATTTATTTGAGCTACGTTTAATAAACTGTATATATACTTTGGGTTGATTGTGTTTTGTTTTAAAACACTGCCTTAGCTATTTGTTGAATATTGGTTGATCTTCCCATTGAGTAATAATGTAAAATAGGCACTCCTTTTTGTTGTAATTCCTTACTTTGAGCTATGCACCACTCTACCCCTACCTGTCGTACTTCTGCGTTACTTTTACAATTCACCACCTCTTTTACCAAAACATCCGGTAAATCTACTTTAAAACGGTGCGGAATTAAATTCAATTGTTTTTTGGTCGAAATAGGCTTTAACCCTGGAATAATAGGAACCGTAATACCTTCTTCTCTGCATTTTTCTACAAACTCAAAGTATTTTTCGTTATCGAAAAACATTTGAGTTACTACATAGTTTGCTCCGTTTTTGATTTTCTTCTTTAAGAAATGAATGTCAGAATCTAAACTTGGTGCTTCCATGTGCTTTTCAGGATATCCTGCTACACCAATACAAAAATCGGTTTTTGATGAGTTTTGCAAATCATCATCTAAATACCTTCCTTTATTTAGGTTTTCTATCTGCGTAACTAGCTCACTAGCATACCCGTGCCCTTCTTTTTCTGGTTTAAAATAGGTTTCGCTTTTTACAGCATCACCTCGCAATGCAACTACGTTATCAATTCCTAAAAAGTCGAGGTCAATTAAGAAGTTTTCGGTGTCTTCTTTGGTGAATCCTCCACATAAAATATGCGGAATGGCATCTACTTGATATTTATTTTGAATCGCCGCACAAATACCTACCGTACCTGGACGTTTTTTTACCACTTGTTTTTTTAAGAGTCCGTCCCCTAACTCTTTATACACGTATTCTTCACGATGGTAGGTTACGTCTATAAATGGTGGGTTAAACTCCATTAACGGATCAATATTTTTAAATATTGACTCTATTGTATCTCCCTTTAACGGTGGAAGTATTTCAAACGAAAATAGTGATGTTCCGTTTGCTTTTTCTAAGTGTTCTGTTACCTTCATAAGTATGGCTTATAAAGGCGTATTTAATTACACCAATGAGGCTACAAATAACGATACCGCTGCCATTACTAGTAATTGTATTGCAAACCGAATCTCTAAATTATACTTTTTCATTTGTCTAATTTTATTGATTTTTTATAGGGCAATATTACTATTGTTTTGTAGCTTTTAGTTTACCTAACTTAAAACTTATTGTTAATTAAATACGCTCTTCTGTTTGTTTATTTTAAATTATTCTTAATTGTCTGAAATATTAGAATGCAACCATTTTCTGGCTTTCTCTAAGGCTATGTTTTTTCTTTCTGCGTAATCTCTTACTTGGTCGTCTGTTATTTTTCCTAAACCAAAATACTTAGCTTCTTCGTTAGCAAAGTAATATCCCGAAACTGCTGCTGCTGGCCACATAGCTAAACTTTCGGTTAAGGTTACTCCTATATTCTTTTCTACCTGTAAAAGCTCCCAAATGGTCTCTTTCTCCAAATGGTCTGGACATGCAGGGTAACCAGGTGCTGGACGAATTCCTTTGTAATCTTCTTTTATTAACTCATTATTAGTTAAATTTTCTTCGGAAGCGTAGCCCCAATGTTTGGTTCTAACTCTGTGGTGTAAATATTCTGCTAAAGCCTCTGCAAAACGGTCGGCAATGGCTTGTGCCATAATAGCATTGTAATCATCGTGATTTTCTTTGTATTGCAATGCCAGTTCATCAGCTCCAAAAATGGCGGTACAAAAAGCCCCTATATAATCTGTTCTTTCTGTTTCTTTAGGCGCAATAAAATCTGCCAATGCAAAACTTGGTTTTCCTTCACGCTTTTTTAACTGCTGTCGTAAAGTTCTAAACACAACTACTTCTTTTCCTTTCTTTTGTACTGAAATATCATCATCGTTTATAGAGTTTGCTTCAAACAAACCAAAAATAGCTTTGGGTTTTAAGGCTTGTTTTTCTATAATTTGTTGCAACATTTCGTGTGCATCTTTATATAAACTAGTTGCCTCTACTCCTACTATTTCATCTTCTAAAATATCTGGATATTTTCCGTGCAAATCCCACGAACGAAAAAACGGACTCCAATCAAAATACGGTACTAAATCTTTTAAACTTACCTGTTCTAACTTTTGTACACCTAATTCTTTAGGCTTGGTAATGTTAGTTGTTTCCCAATCTATTTTAAATTTTCGCTCTCTTGCTTCTGCAATAGGTATGTAATGCTTTTGTTTTCCTCGTTTTAAAAACTTATCACGAAATTCTTCATAATCTTTCTTCAACTTGGCAACATATTCATTGGAGGTTTCTTTGTTTAATAAATCTCCAACTACAGTTACCGCTCTTGACGCATCGTTTACGTGTACTACTGCATTTTTATACTGCGTATCAATCTTTACTGCAGTATGTGCCTTTGAAGTTGTTGCTCCACCAATTAATAATGGAATTTCCAAGTTTTGACGCTCCATTTCTTTCGCTAAATACACCATTTCATCTAAAGAAGGTGTTATCAATCCGCTTAAACCAATAGCGTCTACTTTTTCGTTTTTAGCGGTTTCAATGATTTTCTCTGGTGGAACCATTACTCCTAAATCTACTATTTCGTAGTTATTACACCCTAAAACAACAGATACTATATTTTTACCAATATCGTGTACATCTCCTTTTACAGTTGCCATGAGTATTTTTCCTATAGCTTGCTGTTCTTCGCTTTTATCTGCTTCTATATACGGGTTTAAATAGGCTACTGCTTTTTTCATTACTCTAGCAGATTTTACTACCTGTGGTAAAAACATTTTTCCTTCTCCAAACAAATCTCCAACTACGTTCATTCCTGTCATTAAATGTCCTTCAATAACGTGTAATGGTTTTGTAACGCTTAAACGTGCTTCTTCTGCATCTTCTTCAATAAAAGTATCTATTCCTTTTACTAACGAATGTGTAATACGTTCTTGTAACGGTAAACTCCTCCATTCTAAAACCTGCTCGCTGCTTTCTTTTTTAGTTCCTTTTACTGTTTCAGCAAATTCTAATAAGCGTTCAGTTGCATCGTCTCTCCTATCTAAAACAACATCTTCAATATGTTCTAATAAATCCTTCGGAATATCGTCGTACACCTCCAACATTGCGGGATTTACAATTCCTATATTCATACCTGCTTTGATGGCATAGTATAAAAACACCGAGTGCATGGCTTCACGAACCACATTATTACCTCTAAAAGAAAACGACACGTTACTTACACCTCCACTTACACTTACATGGGGTAAGTTTTCACGTACCCATCGGGTAGCTTCAATAAAATCTAACGCATTTTTTCGATGTTCTTCCATTCCCGTAGCTACAGGAAATATGTTTAAATCGAAAATGATATCTTCTGGCGGAAAGTGAACGATGTTCACCAATATTTTATAGGAACGTTCTGCTATTTCAATTCTTCGTTTATAAGTATCTGCTTGCCCAACTTCATCAAAAGCCATAATAATTACTGCGGCTCCGTATCGTTTAATCTGCGTAGCTTCCCAAATAAACTTTTCTTCTCCTTCTTTTAAGGAAATAGAGTTTACGACCGATTTTCCTTGTACTACCTGTAATCCGGCTTCAATAATTTCCCATTTAGAACTGTCAATCATAATAGGAACTCTCGCAATATCTGGTTCGGATGCAATTAGATTTAAAAAGCGCACCATGGCTTCTTTTCCTTCAATTAAACCATCATCAAAATTAATATCAATAATTTGCGCCCCACCATCTACTTGATGACGGGCAATTGCCAAAGCTTCATCAAACTTTTCTTCTTTTATCAATCGGAGAAACTTACGTGATCCTGCTACATTGGTTCGCTCACCTACATTGATAAAATTACTTTCGGGTGTAACAATTAACGGTTCTAAACCAGATAACTTCATATGTCGTCTTTCTTCACTCATCTACTAACTATTTTGTCCTACATAAATAAACTCAGCGTGACGCGGTTTGTACTTCGCTGCTATTGCTGCTATTGCTGAAATATGTTTTGGTGTGGTACCACAACACCCACCTATAATATTGATTAGATTCTTCTTTAGGTATTCTTCTATTTGTTCTGCGGTTTCTTCTGGAGTTTCATCGTATTCTCCAAAGGCATTGGGTAATCCTGCATTGGGATGTGCCGAAATAGCAAACTCTGTTTTAGAAGCGATTGCCTCTAGGTGAGGTTGTAATAAGTTAGCTCCTAAAGCACAATTAAATCCTACAGATAGTAACGGAATGTGTGATATTGAGATTAAAAAAGCTTCTGCTGTTTGCCCTGACAACGTTCTTCCTGAAGCATCAGTAATGGTTCCAGAAATCATGATAGGAATTTCTATATTTCGTTCCGCTTTTACTTCTTCAATGGCAAATAAAGCGGCTTTGGCATTTAGAGTATCAAATACAGTTTCTACCAACAAAATATCTGAACCGCCATCAATTAAGGCTTCTACTTGTTCCTTATAAGCAATACGTAGTTCATCAAAAGTTACCGCTCTGTATCCTGGATCGTTTACATCTGGCGACATGCTTGCCGTACGATTGGTAGGTCCTATAGAACCTGCCACAAATCGAGGTTTATGAGGTTCTCTTGCAGTGAACTCTTCAGCTACTTCTTTGGCTATTTTCGCAGATTGATAATTTAACTCGTATACCAACTCTTCCATTTGATAATCTGCCATGGCAATGGTAGTTCCTGAAAAAGTATTGGTTTCTACAATGTCTGCCCCTGCAACAAAATATTTTCTGTGTACTTCTTTTACAGCTTCGGGTTGTGTAATGGATAACAAATCGTTGTTTCCTTGTAACGGAGTTGGATAATCTTTAAAACGTTCTCCACGAAAATCTTCTTCAGTAAACTTATATTCCTGAAGCATGGTTCCCATAGCGCCATCGAGTACGAGAATTCGTTTTTGTATTTCTTGATAAATGTTTGACATTCCTGATATTTAGTGTAATGTTATCAGGAAAAGAGGAAGTAAAATTCTTTTCGTTATCTCCCTGCGAATGCAGTAGAATGTAGCACCTTCTTTGTTTGCACAAAGGGTTGCTAAGGTTTCAAAGGGTCTATTCCCTCCACCTTTCTTGATAACATCAATACGTTAATGAACGAGGCAAAGTTATAGTATTATTTTTTATTTACCCAATTTTTATTTTAGTTTTAAATAACGGAAAGAAAAAGAACACTTTTGTTACTAGATAAGAAAACTAAACAAGTGAGTCTTTTTCTTATTTTCAAGGTCTAGGCTAGAATTTTGTATCTTATTTTTTGACACGATTAAAAAAGCGCTGGAATTAAATCACAGCGCTTTTAAGTTTGCCTTTATTTTTGTTTCACCTCACTAGCACGATATACATCATCTTCTGCTTTAAATATCTTAAATTGAACCTCGTAACCTTCTGGTACATAAATAACAATTGGTAATTTCCCGTTATACCTTACTGTTGTTGGCTGACTAGATACAAATTTTTTGACTTTGCTACTTTCAAAACAAGCCATTCGAGTAGATATAACTCCGCCATCAGTTTTGAAATCATAATACGAATACCCCCATCCTTTAAGGTCTTTTTTTTCTATACTTCCTATAAGACCGTGCTTATTACAAGTATCTACTTCCATCCATTTTCCAATAACAAATTCTATTTTTTTGTTACTATCATTATCTGAATGCGGAACTTCAATAATCATTTGTTTATACCCTTTCTCTGGTTTAGGATATATTGATACATCCGTTTTTGTTAAAGACGCCTGTCCTACAGCCATAGAAGTAATAGTTAAGAATGTTATTAAAAATAATTTGTTGATTTGCCTTGAAATTGTTCTCATAATAAAATAATTTTCCTAGAGCTTTTCAACATGTATGCCAAAAGTTAATCTAACTAAGACTTTTGTATTCATTCTTAAATTATTTACCATTCTTTTAACAACTATGAAAAGTGATGTTAGAATACAAACACATTCTCTGCTAGTTTAAAACCTTATGCTAAATACCTAAATAATAGTTCTTTTGTTTTATTTCTTGCTATGGTTACCCTTTTGATACAATTGTTATGAAAGAAAAATACTTGTAATAACATGTTATTTTTCTTTCTTCCATTTTTTACATGCGTTTATGAGTGGCTCAACCAGAATCATGTACGACGTCACCACTACGAACAGAAGATATGCTATTCCAATTAAGGTATAGAGAGTTCTCATGTAATCATTTTTAGCTTCTTACTAAAAGTTTCAATGTTGACTTCTGCCTTTTTAATAGAAATTGTTTGTTAAAATTTAAAAATTAGCTTTATCTCTTCTTAGGGAAAGCTCAGTGTAACGCGCTGATGGTTCCGTTGCATTGAGGAAAGACCAGCGAAGCTCGCTGATGGTTCCGTTGCGTTGAGGAAAGACCAGCGTGACGCGCTGATGGTTTCGTTGCATTGAGGAAAGCTCAGCGAAGCTCGCTGATGGGAGTATTCAATAAAGTGTGTCAACCTGTTTTTATTAAGTACATCTTAACTAAGTTTCTAATACTATTTTATTTTTTGGGTAGGGTAAATTATTACCTACTTGTTTTATTAGAAAAAAATTGTTCCCTTTTAAAAAATTGTAACCCAAAAATTAAACAAATATGAAAACAAAACTCAACTATTTATTAGTTGTTCTTTGCTTTGCATCTATTTATGGACAAGCACAAAAACAAAAAAATGAAGATTACATAAAAAAGCTATGTAACTTATTTCCAACGCTTCATAATTACACACCTATACACACAAAATCTTAATCATCCCTTTGGGTATGAGAAGAATTTTAACTTAAATATTACTATATAAAAATGAAAATTACTAGAATTATTGCATTGATTGCCCTGTGTACATCGACACTCAATGCACAAGAAAAAGAAGTTGATTGCGATTTCAACATTAACAGAGCTTATTACCATTTGGAAGGAAAAGAACTCTTTACAAAAGACAAACAAAAAGCTATTGAATACCTAACTCCTTGTGTAGAAACTGAAAATCCCGTAGCACAGCTAATGATGGGTCGTATCTTGCTAGAGGAAGCCACAGAAGAAAGTTACACAAAAGCTATTAAACTAATTAAAGCTGCTGCAAAACAAGACAATGCTATTGCTGCTACCGATTTAGGAATATTGTATAAGTATGGTAGAGGGTGTAAACTCAACTACAACAAAGCGAGAAAATGGTTTGAAAAAGGATTTGAGTTAGGGAATACCAAAGCAGCTTATTTGTTAGGGTACTTGTACTTAAAAGGTTTTGGAAACATACAGCAAGACTATACCAAAGCGGTTAGTTGGTTTGAAAAGAGCGACTACCCTATGGCGAAATATTGGTTAGGGGTTTGTTACTACCACGGTTATGGAGTAGAGAAAAATGTAGCCAAAGCAAATGGGTTATTAAAAACCAACTTCGATACAGTAAAAGAAGCTAACATAAGTGAAACATCTAAAAACTCAGAAGTAATAAACGTAGAGGAAATTAAGCAAGTTATAAATAAAGAAGAGACAGCTGCATCAGCAGAAGTTACCAAACAACAACTTCATGGAGTGTGGGAAGGTGATTTACTGTTTTTTGATTGGTCTGAAACACATATAGAAAATAAAGTACCTTTTAAAGTTACAGCGAAGTATGATACAGAAAGTGATGTGTTACATATCACTACGACCATTGCTGATAAAAAACAAAATGTAGACTTTACTAAACTAGACAACAGTCTTTACTTTAATAATTTTACTGTTGAGTTACCTCATAGTTCATTTAGTCAAAACATTCCTTCTGTTTTAAAACATCAGTTACTTTCTTCTGATATTTCTATCAAACAGTTTAATTCAGAAACCTACTTAACAGGAAATTTAGAGACTTATGTGAGTGCTTGGAAAGAGTCAGGAGTCCCTATTCGTTTTGTCTTAAAAAAGAAAAAGAAATTAGAAAACTCAGAAGAAGAGCTTTCAGAAGAAGCTTTAGCAGCACTTTCAAAGCAAGAAGATAGTTTTATAAAGCTATACCCAAATCCTTTTGAAAAAGATGTAATTGTATCGTATTCATTAGAACAACCAACAAATACAAAGGTTACCATAACCAATATGAATGGATTACGAGAAAAAGTAATTAAACCATTCACTAGTCAGGAAACTGGTAGCTACCAATATTATGTTGAGGGAACGGATTTACCTAAAGGGATGTATGTAGTAACAATACTAGTAGGACAAGAAAGAAAAACAAGAATTATCATCAAAAAATAATTGCTAGAAAAACACACAAATGAAAAGAATATATATACAATTTTTACTACTACTTTTAGTAAGTACATTTAGTATTAATTTACAAGCTCAAAGATTAAACATACCTGAAAAATCAACTATTGGAGATGAATTCTTAATAGCTCCAGATGGTACATACAGTGAATTAAGGCCTACTTTATCAAAAAATTGTGGCTGTGAAATTTCTGATTTAAGTTTTAACTGGAGTGGCTCTTTTAATGATGCAATAGCTAACGAGAACTTGATTAGACTTGCTAGAAAAAGAGCTTTAAAAAAATGGTATAGTAACCAAATAAACAAAGTAGTTAAACCAGCAATAGATAGAAAATTCGGTAGAAAATTTTCTAATTTCGAAAAAGCTAAAAATGAACTTTTAATAGATTCAGAAAGAAAAAACATAGCTACTCTTTCAAGACCAATTAGAGATAAATATTCTCGTTTAAGAAGTAGAGGGTTTAAGACTAAAGAAAAGCACTTAAAAGAACTAAAGCTATTAAAACTAAGAGAAGCAGAAATTAAATCAGGGAATGTAACTAAATCTTCATTCGGTTATATTAAGGTACAAGGAGTATATCTAAAAGATATAAAGAGTTTAAGCTCTTTAAAATCAAAATGGACTCCTTTATTGAATGATTTTAGCAAGAACATCGCTGAGACTCATATAAATAACCATATGTATAAAAGTATAGGTAAAGGAGTTGAGTCAGAGGTAATAAAACTTAAAAACCGACATTATAATAGTTTAAATATGTGGGATAAATTAAGTTTACTACAATTTTTAGTTCATTATGAAGAGTACAAGAAACGAAGCTCTCCTCCATACCTTGTTCCTGAACATATTAATAATATGTTTAAAAAGTTTAATAAAATAGATAAGGCTACACCTGAGTTAATAGAAAGCTTATCTATAAAAAACAGAACAGGTGGGTTTTCAGTCTTCGATATAAGAACCTATAATAAATTATTAAACGCTTATATGGCTCCTCCTGCTTTACCTGGAGGTGAGTATATGGCAAAAATGGAATGGGAGAGATTAAAAAAAGAAGCATTAGATAAGTTGATTAGAGAAACCTCTATAGAAGCTAGTGTAAAAGTTGACTTCTTCATTTTAATGTTTAATATAGCTGATAAGTATCAAATAAAATATTTAAATGATAATTATCAGAATAAAAAATTTTTAGAGCTTCATAACTTAGTTAAGTTGCTTATAGATGATGCATTAGAGAACCCTGACAAAGTGTATAAAGACCTTAAAATTAAAGACATACTTGAAAAAGGAGCTGTTATCGCTAAATTAATAGATGAGTTAAAGATTACTGATAGTAATCAAAAAGAATGGTTGTATAATAACATCCCAGAAGCAACTGAAATACGTATTTTTGTAGATGCTAATAAAATTAGAGGGGTTGTTAATGCTAAAGCTAAAACATTCGCTATACTAGCTACAAATACCTTTATGAATGGTGGCGAAGTAGATTTTGATGATAGAATTATTAATAAAATAAAAGATAAAAAAATTAAATGTTTGCATGATAACCTAACTAAAGATGGTAATACTTTTGTAAAAGATTTATTAGCGAATTTCAAAGGGACTTCTGAGTTTAATATTAATATTACCTCTGTTGATAAAATATTTTCTGATAAATCCAACAGTTATGTAAACGGAGTGACTTCATATAAAAAAGGTGATAATATTATTCATTGAGTTATTAAGTTACGTTCTGTTTTATTTGTTTCCAGGTCATAGGCTCATTATTAATCATTCTAATAATAGAGT
>NZ_JAUORH010000022.1 GCF_030547425.1 Tenacibaculum sp. 1_MG-2023
TATTATTAGAATGATTAATAATGAGCCTATGACCTGGAAACAAATAAAACAGAACGTAACTTAATAACTCAATAAAAAGTAATAATAAATTAAAGCTTATTAAAGTATAAGCTCTTGATTATTCCGTCAGAAAGCCCAATTTTAGGAACGTATATTTTTCTTGCACCACTCCACTTCATGGCAGATAAGTATATTTTTGTAGCAGGAATAATTACATCGGCCCTATCAGGGTTTAAACTTAATTCTGAAATTCGCTCCTGATAACTCATTTTTTTTAAGAATTGATACTGAGCATTAAGATAGATGTATGAAATAGGCTTGCCACTATCTCTACCAGACATTTTAAACAATTTATTAATGTTTCCACCTGAACCAATTAAAGAAATACGCTTGTAACTACTTGTGTTTTCTTCAATCCATTTTTGAACCTTTTTAAAAAGAGCTTTGTTTTCTGGTTTTGTATTGTTAAGTAAACGTACAGTACCTATTTTAAACGATTTAGAGTTAATAATTTTTCCTTTAGAAAATAAGGTAAATTCTGTACTCCCTCCACCAACATCAACATATAAGTAAGTAGCATCAGATTCTATTAATTGATTTAAATCAGTAGATGAAATTATTGCAGCTTCTTTTTTACCATCAATAATATCAATTTTCACGTCAGTATTTTCTAAAATAGTAGCGGCAACCTCTTCACCATTTTCTGCCTCTCGCATCGCTGAAGTTGCACAAGCCTTGTATTTTTCAACACCATGAATTTTCATGATTAACTTAAAGGCTTGCATAGCATCAAGCATTCGTTGTGTATTGGCTTCTGAAATTTTTCCAGAAACAAAAGCATCAGCTCCTAAACGAATGGGTACGCGAACTAAGGATGATTTTTTAAACTGTGGTTCTTTATTTTTTTCTTCAATAACGTTGGCTACTAATAACCTTACTGCATTAGATCCAATATCAATAGCGCCGTACTTTTTTATCTTCAAAATGTATTGATTTATCTATGGTTTTTAGGAAACTCTACTAAAATAGTATTTCCTTTTTTAATGTCTTTCCAATGTTTAGTATCAAACTCTATTCCAATAACTCCACAAGTACTTACGTGAGCAATAGGCCTATTCCCAAATTTATTAACAAAACTATTAATACCGTGATCGTGACTAAATACAATAGCACTATTAAAGCTATCATCAAGAGCCTTTACAGTTTTTACCAAATACCCATCACTAAAGCTATATAACTGACGTTTTATTTTAAGATTGGATAAAGGATACCCAAAGTTCTCACAAAAAATAACAGCCGTATGAAGCGCTCTGTTGGCACTACTGGAAAGAAATACATCGGGTCTTTTTATTTCTTCTGCTAGGTACTTAGATAAAAGATGGGCATCGTTAATACCACGTTCTTTTAAAGGTCTGTCAATATCTTTAACACTATCATAATTCCATGATGATTTTGCGTGACGAACGATATAAAGTGTTTTCATTTAATTGTAAAATACTATGTAAATATAAAACTAAGGGGCTAAACGTTCAAGTTTCCAAGAAAAATCTTTTTGTAAAGTGTATCTAATGCGATCGTGCATACGGTTAGGACGTCCTTGCCAAAACTCAACAGAAACAGGTTTTACTAAAAAACCACCCCAATGTTTAGGTCTAGGGATTTCTTGATTCTCAAACTTTTTTTCAAAAGAAGCAAGGATGTTATCCAGCTCATTACGAGAGGTAACTACCTCACTTTGATTAGAAGCCCAAGCACCTAATTTACTTCCATCTGGTCTCGATTCGAAATATCCGTCAGACAAATTATCAGCAAGTTTCTCTGCTTTTCCTTTAATAATTATTTGTTGTTCTAAGCCAGCCCAAAAAAAGGATAAACACACATGGTTGTTATTTAAAATAGCCTTTCCTTTTTCTGAATTGTAATTGGTATAAAAAATAAAACCTTCCCAAGTGTATTTTTTTAATAAAACAACCCTGCTTTTCGGATAACCATCTAACCCAATAGAAGCAATGGTCATAGCATTTGCTTCATCTACCATTTCAGATTCATCTGCAGCAAGAAACCAGTCTCTAAACAATTCAATAGGATTCTCAGGACAGTTATTCTCTAGTAATTCTCTTTTTTCGTAAGATTTTCTATAGTCACTTAAATCGTGTGCCATTGTTGTTAATTTATACTATGTAAAAGTACAACTTTATCAAAAGTATTGTAGGTCTTACGTATTAAAATTTAGCAAGATTTGAATAATCAAAAGCAAGAAAGGTAAAATAAAGGTAGTTAAGTAATCTTAGTTTTAGTGTGCAAAACAATTCATCCGTAAAATTATACAGTTGAGTATTTCTTTTTGTGTTAAAGTTTGAAAAGAAAGCAGTTTTGTGATGTCAAAAACGAACAAAATGAAACATTTATTACTTGTTGTATGTTTTTTAACGCATACATTATTAATTGCACAAACTACTATTGCAGGAAAAGTAACTGATACTAAAGGGAATCCTAT
The DNA here is from genome assembly GCF_030547425.1 of Tenacibaculum sp. 1_MG-2023. Lineage (GTDB taxonomy): Bacteria > Bacteroidota > Bacteroidia > Flavobacteriales > Flavobacteriaceae > Polaribacter. The sequence goes on from NZ_JAUORH010000022.1 coordinate 2,498, forward strand.
TGAAGGAGCAAATGTATATTTAGCGGGGACTTATGACGGAGCTTCGTCTGACGAAAAAGGAGACTTCTTTTTTACAACTTCAGAAGAAGGACAACAAACATTAACAGTGTCTTTTATTTCTTTTGAAACGTATATAAAAACAGCCGAAGTATCAACGTTTAAGAATTTAAAAATAATACTTCGTGAAGATGTAAATACGTTGGATGCAGTAACCATAAATGCAGGAACTTTTGAAGCCGGAGATAATGCCAAAGTAACAGCGTTAAAGCCTTTAGATGTAGTAACCACCGCAAATGCTTTAGGAGATTTTGTTGGAGCCTTGCAAACTTTACCTGGAACCTCTTCGGTAAGTGAAGATGGGCGTTTATTTGTTCGTGGGGGAGAAGCGGATGAAACACAAATTTTTATTGATGGAATTCGAGTATTTACTCCGTATAGTCCTTCTGCACCTAACATTCCCACACGTGGGCGATTTTCTCCGTTTTTATTTAAAGGAATTACGTTTTCAACAGGAGGATATTCTGCGGAATACGGTCAAGCACTATCGAGTGTTTTATTACTAAATACGAATGACGAAGCAATAAAAGAGAAGACAGATATCTCACTAATGACAGTTGGTTTAGGAGTAGGAAACACGCAGGTATTTGGAAAAAACTCACTAAGTGTGAACGCTTCGTATATCAATTTAGCACCTTATCAAAAATTATTTCCCGATAGGAATACTTGGAATAAACCAGTGCAATCATTAAATGGAGAAGCTGTATACCGTTTTAGATTTAAAAATGAGTCTTTGTTGAAGTTGTATGGAGCTTATAGTTATGCTGATTTTGATATGATTCAAGAGGATATTAATTATGAAGATGGATTTCGTTTTGGATTGAAAAATAGAAACTTGTACTTCAACGGGTCTTATAAACAACATCTAGCTAATAACTGGACAGTTACAGGAGGAGTATCGTTTACTAACGATAATTCAAAAATGAATATACTAGATGATAAGGTTGTAGATAATGAAAACTCAGCTCATGTTAAAGCAACATTGAAAAAAAGATTTTCAAACCGATTTAAACTGAATTTTGGTGCAGAATATTTTATAACTGATTTTTCTGAAGATTATAACAGTGAAACAAATGGTAATGCTACGTACGGATTTGACAGTAATATTTTGGGAAGTTTTATTGAAGCAGATATCTTTTTTAGTAAAAAGTTAGCAACGAAAGTAGGAGTACGTATGGAAAACTCTGAACTGTTAGATGAATTTACCATTTCACCAAGAGCTTCTATAGCTTATAAACTAGGAGAAAATGCACAGTTTTCTTTGGCTTACGGTCGCTTTTATCAAAATCCGAAAAATGAATATTTAAAATTCAATACGGAGTTTAAAGCAGAGAATACATCACACTTTATAGCGAATTATCAGTATGTGAAAAATAAACAAATATTGCGTGTAGAAGGGTATTATAAAAAGTATAAAGATTTAGTTAAGTACGATACCTATACAGCTTTACCATATTCAAACTATTCAAATTTAGGAAAAGGCTTTTCTAAAGGAATTGATGTTTTCTGGAGAGATAATAAAAATATAAAAAACACAGATTATTGGGTGTCGTATTCGTTTTTAGATACTGAGAGAAATTATAAAAACTATGCTATAAAAGCGACTCCTAATTTTGCGTCAAAACATAACTTGTCGGTAGTTGCTAAGCATTGGATTGCAGATTGGAAAAGCCAAGTAGGAATGAGTTATAATTTTGCTTCAGGTAGAAGTTATACCAACCCTAATAAAGGTGGATTTTTAAATCAAAAAACAAAGAATTATAATTCTGTAAGCTTGAATTGGGCGTATTTAATTAGCCAACAAAAAATATTGTATTTCTCGGTAAATAATGTGTTGGGTACACAAAACGTATTTGGATATAATTATAAAAACACACCAAACTCAGCAGGTACTTTTAATCGACAAGCTATAATACCATCAGCGGATAGTTTCTTCTTTGTTGGATTCTTTTGGACGATAAGTGATAATAAAAAAGATAACCAGTTAAATAACCTTTAAACAATGACAATTCAGTTATAAAAAGCAACAACTCAGTATAGTATTTTATATAAATAACACCAATAAAAAGATATTTGAAGTATTAATTAAAATCAATTAACATGAAGAAAATTATTACAGTTTTAGTATTAGTATTTACAGTAAGTATATCAGCACAAAATAAATACGAAAAAGGAATGGAAAAAGCTTTTGAGCTTTGGAAAGGGAATAAAACAACGGAGGCAGCTCAATTATTCGAGCGAATTTCTAAAGCTGAAAAAGACAACTGGTTGCCGTCTTATTATGCAGGGATGATTAATATCTTAGAGAGTTTTCAAATAAAAGAAGAAGCATCGTTAATTGCCAAATTAAATAAGGCACAAGAGTTTTTAGATACTGCAAAATCTATTTCACCAGAAAATCCGGAAATATTAATTACACAGGCATTATTACATGTTTCATATATGGCTTTTGATGGACAGAAGTACGGGATGACTATGTCGATGAAAAATGCAGCGTTGTATGAAAAAGCATTGAAAATAGCTCCTAATAATCCGAGAGTTATTTTAAGTAAAGCTGAATCGGATATGGGAGCAGCTCGTTTTTTTGGACAATCTACAGAACCTTTTTGTAATAATGTAAAAAGAGCTATTGAGTTAGGAAAGGAAGAAAAAATAAAAGAAAAATTTTACCCTAAGTTTAATGTACAAAGAGCAGAACAGGTATTGAAAAAATGTATGAAGTCCTAATACTTTTGTACTAACTGAACTAACAAGTTAAAAGAATCTTCATCAGTTACCCATTTTTTATATTTTTTAAAAGGGAGTTGTTGAAGGTTTTTTGTTGGATATAATTGATGAAAAATAGTAAGAGCAGCTACAAAACTTCCAGCAGTTGAAGGATGGAAGTTATCTAGACTGTATAAAGACTCTTTTCCTTTATAGGTATTGTATTCTTTCCATATATTTCCCACAGGAAATAAATAAGCATTGTTCTGTTTTGCGGCAGATTTGTGGTTCTCTATTACTTTGTTAAAAGTATGGTAATATCTAACAGATGGCCATACCATAAAGTAACCAAGTTTGGTGTTATATTGCTCACAAAGTGCTTGTATAGTAGCTCCGTCTTGTATTAGCATTCTTTTTCCTGCTGTTTGTGAGGAAGGGCCTTGTTGAATAATAACGTAATCAAACTGTTTTTTTGCTAATAGTTTTTGAAGTTTTCCGTCATTAATATGATCAATAATAGCATAATTAGGAAAACACAAGCTTTTGGTATTTATAGTTATTCTGTGTTGTTTACCAATATATTCCAACATTTTAGGCATGTTATTCGTATAGGTTAAACTGTTTCCAACAAACAAAATTTGTTGTGCTTGCGCTGAAATTTGCAGAAAGAGAAGTAAGTAAAGTAGTTTTTTCAAAGAAGTTGATATTATATATTTACACCTCTAAATTTAACCTATTTTTTAATTCTATTCTTCCAATAGAGGTAATAATTACTTCTCTAGAGTTTGGTTTTTTACGTAACCAATCTTTTTTTACCATTATTTCAAGAAGAGACGCACCTAATGCTCCTGCAATATGGTGCTTTCTTTCACTCCAATCTAAACATTGATGAGCAAAAGAACGTTTTTTGTGTTGGATAGCATGAATATCTACCCCAATTTCATCAAACCATTCTTTACCTGATTTCGTAACTATGTAATCTTTTCCAGAAATTTTAATGATTTCATTATCTAATAAAGACATTGTTATTTTTACCCCAAGGCTACCTGCCAAATGGTCATAACAGGTTCTGGCATACGTAAAATCACTTAATTTGGGAGCTTTAATTTTCTTGTAGTCTTTATCGATAGAAATTAAACTTGCCATTGATTCTATAACCCATGCAACTTCTTCGTTAGCAAATTTAAAGTAGCGATGTCTTCCTTGTTTTTCAACTGATAAGATGTTTACTGAAACCAATTTTTTTAAATGATTACTTGCCGATTGCAACGATATATTTGCGCTTGCTGCCAATTCTGTAGCAGTGTAGGCTCTACCGTCTAGTAAATTCCATAAGATGATAGCGCGGGACTTATCTCCTAAAATAGCAGCAATTTTACTAAATTGATGTTCTAACTCTTCGATAGTAGTAACTTTTGTATTGTTTTAATCCCATATTTGAGGATATTTAACGCTAAGTGTTCTTAAATACCCTAATATTTGACCTGTATGAACAGCTTCGTGATATACCATTCTATTTAAATAATCTCCTAATGTTTTACTCTGACCTACCTCTTTTCGCTCTATTCGTATGTTCTCTAAATCAGCTTCATTAAATGTCTTGATCATCTCCATAAAACTATTGTGATATTGTTCAGCAAAGCTAAGTTCATTTTTTAAATTTGAGTAGGCCAAATCTACCCAAGGAGATTTATAATTACTTAAATCACCTCTGTTTTTAATAATTGTATGAAACAAATGTTCCCCTTCAAGCGTATGTCTTATCATTTCGATAATCGAAAAGGCATCTGAATCAGGTTTCCAATTTAAAAACTCATCAGGAATACCTTTCCACAGTTTTATACTTCGTCTTCTTGTTTCTGAAAAGTTTAATAATATATTCTCTATAGCGTTCATAGTTACTTATTGTTTATTTGAGTGTAAAAGTACATGACGATTTTATATCTTATTTCATTTTAAAATGAAACATGAAATTTTATCTATTGAAAATATTCTAAAAAAACTAAATGCTTTTCTATAAACAGACAAAGCTGTAAGAAAAGCATTTAGTTGAGTTAGTGTTTATTGCTGTACTATTTTACATCAATTACGAATTCATTTCTAGGAATTCTAACTTTTTTCATTGGTTTAATCCAATCTTTTTCATCGTCAGCATAACCAATGTACATCAATGATACACTTTTTAAGCCCATTTTATCTAATTCTAAAACTTCGTCAACCACTTTATTGTCAAATCCTTCAGCAGGGCAAGTGTCTATTTTTAACTCTGCTGCTTGTGCTAAAGCTAATCCTAAAGCAATATAAGTTTGTCTTGATGTGTGTGCAAAGTTAACTTCATTAGGAAGGTTTAAGTAAGCTTTTTTAAGCATATCAGTATAACTGCTAAATCTACCTCTTGGTAACCCTCTTTCGTCTGTAGTATAGTCGAACATTTTGTCTATTCTTTCAGCCGTATAGTTATCCCAAGCAGCAAAAACTAACACATGTGAACAGTCTTTCATAGAATCAGGGTTTAAAGCTCCTTGTACTAACTTTTCTTTAACCTCCTGATTTGATATTGAAATAACTCTAAATTGTTGTAACCCCGATGAGGTTGGTGCTAATCTAGCAGCTTCAATAATTTTTTCAATATTTTCTTCACTTACTTTTTTATTTGGATCAAAAGCTTTTACAGCATGTCTCCAGTTAAGATTTTCTATTAATGACATTATATTAATATTTAATTATTTGTTGTATTTAATTTTACTTCAATGTTTCCTCTTGTAGCATTTGAGTAAGGACAAACTTGATGAGCTTTTTCGGTTAAGGCTTTTGCTTCTTCTAAAGAAACATCAGGAATATTTACATCTAATGCTACTGCAAGTCCAAAACCACCATTTTCTATCTGACCAATACTTACTGTTGTTTTGACAGTAGTTGTACCAGTATTAATTTTAGATTTTTTGATGACTAAGTTTAATGCACTATCAAAACAAGCTGAATATCCTGCTGCAAAAAGCATTTCAGGATTTGGATAATCGTCATTAGCTCCTCCCAGTGCTTTAGGATGCCTAACATCAAGTTCTAAAACTTCGTTTTCACTTTTTACATGTCCGTTTCTTCCGCCAGTTGCTTTGGCGCTGATATTATAAATTGGTTTTATTTTTTCCATTAACCTGATTTAATATATGTTCTATTATATTTTTGAGTTCTGTTAATTTGTCAACAGAAATATTTAGAGAAGTCATAATTTGACCAGGAACACATTCTGCTTTTTCTTGGATATTTTCTCCCAGTTCTGTTAAATTAATTTTCACAACGCGTTCGTCCGTTATCTCTCTTTTTCTTTCTATAAGTTTTTTGTGCTCTAACCTTTTAAGCAAAGGAGTAAGGGTACCACTGTCTAAATTAAGTTTAGAACCTATTTCTGAGACATTTTGATCTCCTTCTTCCCATAAAACTAACATTACTAAATATTGAGGGTATGTTAAATCTAGCTTTTTTAGTATGGGACGGTATAAACTAATTACTTCTTTCGCTAGCGTATAAACCGGAAAGCATACTTGATTGGTTAATTTTAATTGTTCTGACATAATTGACTTATAAATAACGGCACAAATATATCACGCAATTAAATTGTGTGCAATTTAATTGTTGTAAAGTTATGTGAAAATTATTTTAAGAATGTTAATTGGGGGTATAGATTGATGAATAAAATGACATCGCTTTATTTCGTTACTCTATTTACTTGACAGTTGTAGCATCCGGATATTGCGTTATGTATTTGTATATAAGATACTTCAAGATTGTTTAAAAATAATTGAATCTTATTTCTTAAATCATCACCCCTACAAGTATCCATTTCCTGTATCATTCCATCATTATCATATCCTCTCAAAGAAAGATATCTATGATTGAGAAATTTTGGAATCTCATTAACTTCTAATTTTGGGTTTTTAGCATTTTTTCTCACAAAATAGGTCCACTTGATTGATAAGGTGAATTAGTTTTGTGATGTTTAAAAGGTAATAATATAACTTCTTCTCCTATTTCTGCATCGATGAAAAAGCAGTAAGTCGAGTATCTTTAAAGATTACTAAAAAATAAATATTAACTTTGGAAAATTAGGCTAGTACTTTTCATAGGATAGTGTCTTAATTATTAGTTTTTGTCTTTCTAAGCTCAATTTCCATTGCTCTTTTATAAAAGTCAGCAAATTTTTTTTCGTTGTACTTAACTCTCATAGCAACTAAAACATCTGGTAAACCTAAACTAAACCAATCCCAAAGCATGGTGTCAAAATTGTATTTATACATTTGTTTTCCTACTTCGTTTCTTATTTGTGCTATTTCAGCAGTTGAAACACCATGCCTATTTAGTAATTGTGTTGTCTTAATGTCTTCTTCTGGAGTAAAAGCTGTATCTAGGTATGGTTCTAATAACCAGTTCCAGTTTTTTGTTTCTTTAAAAGTAGCTATGTTGTTTCTCTTTGCAAACTCTTTAAGTGACTCGGTGTGTTCTCTTGAAATAAGTATAACTTCATTATCAATTTTAATTAATGGAGGATAGGATTGATAACAGATAGCTGTTATTTCACTAGCTTTAATCTTTTTATTAGGAAATACAAATGAAGGTTTAAAAGGGTATGCTAAAATTTCAACTTCAGTTTCTAAGATTCTGGCTTTACCAACTCCACAAATCATGTTGTCCGTTTCATAACTTGTAGCTCCAAAAAAGGTTTCTTTTTTACTAAATATTTTCTTTAAAAACTTCAGCATTTTTGATTGGTTGAGTTTTACTCATTTAAGTCATTGATTAATTTTCTAGAAATAACTGTGTCATAAATTATTTTTAGCTCTGTTATTTTGTTTTCAGAATCAAGCTCAATAATATCAACAACATCGAATTCTACTTTTTCATTGTTTTTTAAAGTCCACTTATAGGTAAAGTAAAGAGCTAAATTATTTGAGTCATTCTGTTCAAAAATTCCTTTTAGGAAAAGTTCAGAATTAGAAGTATCATTATTTAATTCACGATAAAATACGTCTGCTTTTTTAATTCCATAGATAGGAGACTCAACAATTCCGTTACTACTAAACAGATCAATTACCTTTTCTATATTTCCGTTTTCGAGATGCTTTAGATATTTTTTTGCGATTTCACTTTTATTCATTGATTCAATATTTACTTACAGTTATATACACAGTCATTCTAAAGGTAAGGTTTCTATTTTTATATAGTATAGTGACTTTTACAAACTTGGTCAGTGTAACTACGAATATAAAAACAATCACTACGAAAACAAACTACTTTTTATACAGTACTATCTACCGTATACATTTGACACTTGTAATTAATAATAAAACATTATATCAAGCAAAGATGGAAGAACAAGTTGCTATTTTAAAAAATAAAGAGTATTCTTTTAGAGAATTCAAAGGAGGCATTGCAATTTTAGATTATATAGGAAAGTCAACTAGTGTTGTGATACCCGACTATATAAACAATAAACCTGTAACGTATATACTAAGGGAAGCTTTTGATGATAAAGGACTCAAAACAGTAACCTTACCAAAATTTTTAGAGTATATAGATGAGGATGCTTTTTATAAGAATGAAATTAAAGAATTGGTAATTCCCTCAAAAGTAACGGAAATAAGAGGAGGGGCTTTTGGGAGAAATAAGATTGAAAAACTTGTTATTGAAGCATCAATTACAACGATTCATATGTTTTGCTTTGTGGGTAATGCGCTTACGAGTATAGATTTACCAGAGTCAGTAACTACATTGTATAACGATTGTTTTGCTGAGAATGATTTTGAAGAACTTACAATCCCAGAGCATATAACAATCTTAGGAAGAGATTCTTTTAAAGATAGTAAGAAGTTAAAAAAGGTGATTTTACCTCAAAAATTAGAAGGTAGTATTACTGGAGCTTTTAGAGGATCAGATATTGAGAATATTGATTTTGCGTTGTACTAGGTAGTATTAATTAGGGCTAACAAAAAGCAGTCACTTTATTAAGTTAAGGTGACTATTTTTTATGCTCAAAATTAAAACTATTCTGTTTCAATAACCAATTCTTTAATCTCTCCTATGTTTTTATTATTATTTGTCTTTATATACATGGCATTAAAGTCTTCAATGGCTTTCATAAAATCTTGTTTTGAAAAATTATTGTCATAAGGAGAAAAGTAAAAATGATATTCCTTATTATTTAAATCAATAATAGGAGATAAAATTCTTTTAAATCCATTATTTATTTTTCTATCTGTAAGCTCTTTACTAGTAAGCACTATTTTTTCGGAGTTAAATACAGTATCTCTACGTCTATTTAAAATATCCATGTATTTCGTTCTTCGCTGTTTTTTGATTTCAATTTCTTCCTTACTCATTTTATAATCGACAACGAGACTGTATTTTTTTATAGAAGCGTCAGTGTAAATAGAATCAAATAAAGTAGCTTGAATAAGTCTTACACGGTTATTGTTTACTATAACTTTATAACCTAGGCTTTTGTCTTGTAAGAATTTTTTAAGCGCATCTGTTTTTGCTTGTATATTTGAATAAGAAGAAACATAATGGTTTGTATAGGGCTCCAAATTAGGATAAAAAGTTGCTTTTAACTTGGAAGTGTCGTTGGTGTAAACATAAAAAGTACTGTTGTTTTTTAGTATACTATCACGATTTTTTTTATAAAGAGTAAAAATGGTATTATACTCACTATATGCTTTTTTTGTAGCTTTTACTATAGGATCTTCAGTATCTAATATCTTAGGAAGAAGAATAAAAAGTACAGGAATAATTATTATAGTTATAAAAATAAAAAACACCGTAAAGCTACTCTTATCAACGTCTTTTTGTATTGTATTTTGTGATGTTTTTTTTTCTTTATTATAGACTAAAACTTCTTCTTCCAGTTCTGAATCATCAATTTCAGGGAATAAACTTTTTATTTGTCTTTTGGTAGTTTCATTATATGGATTTCCGTTAAACCATACCTCCAAACGCTCGATATTTAAACTCGAAAATGATTTAGGCAAAGAAGTTATTTGATTATAACTAAGGTCTAGGTTTGTCAATTGATTAAGCTTTCCTATATTATGAGGTAATTCTCTAATATCATTTTCGCTAATACTTAAAAACTCTAATCGTTTTAAATTGCAAATTGACTTAGGAAGGTATTTAAAGTTATTAAAAGAAAAATTAACTCTTTCTAATTGGTGTAGGTTACCAAAACTTTCGGGTAAATATTCAAAGCAATTTCCTTCTGCCCACAATTCTTTTAAATACCTTAGATTATCAATAGAATTTGGTAAGGTAACGAGGTTATTGTCATCTAAAGAAATAGTTTCTAAATATTTTATCCGTAAAACTACCTCAGGTAAATGATCTAAATTAAGACTGTAGATTCCCAGATCTTTTAAAACATATAATTTGTCAATCCATTTTGGAAATTCAACCAATGGATTAGCACCAATATCAAATTTCTCTAAATTTAGTAGTCTACTAAATGACTCAGGAATAACTTCGATTTGATTTTCAGAAAGTGATAAGCTTTTTAAATTTTTTAATTGTAATACTAGTTCTGGGGCTGTTTTAAAGTTATTATTTCTAAGCTTAAGAACTTCTAAACGCCTTAACTCTGTAATGAAATCTGGTAATTCAGTAAGTTGATTGTTACTTAAATTAAGTTCTCTTAGGTTAGGGTTGTTTAGAATACTTTTTGGTACTTTTTTTAAAGATTTGTGTGATAAATCTAAAATATCTTTTTTTTGATAAGGCATAGCTATTTATGGTGTAAGGTATATACACTTTGTCTACATATTAATATGTATAGGTTTTTTACAATTTTATTGCTTCAAAGATAAAAAATAAACACAAGAAAAAGTGATCTTTTTATAGAGGCGCTACGCTAATTCAGATGAAAAAAACTAGTGGGTTTAAAGAGTTTATAAAACATATTTTATGTTTTGGAATATTTAAATGTTCTGGTATGTAGTCTTTTATATTGTTTTTTGCTTATTTTTAGAATAATTTTTCGCGGAGAATTGGCATATGCTGTGAGTGCCATTAAATGTTCACAGATTAAAATAATTGTTAAAATTTTTAGTATGAAAAATTTAGTAACCTTAGGAAAAGCTCTAAATAAGTTTGAACAAAAACAAATTAAAGGAAGTAACGGTAGTGAATGCTATGAATGTCTACCAGATGCTCCTCCAGAAAGTGGTTTTGCATGTGCGGGAACTGATGTATGTCAGGTTATGCCTGATGGTTGTCATATATGCGTATAAGAAAGATTTAAAAACTAGCGAACCGAAGTTCGCTTTTTTTTTACTTAATCATTGTAAAACATTGACCGCTTCCTGAACAAGACCCAGCACATGTTCTTAAACAGTTGAAATAATTTGGATTATTAAATGGTTGACAGTCATAACCATTTGTAGAGTAACAATCATCACCTTTTCCGTTAATAGATTTCTGTTCAGACTTGTTTAGGACAGTACCTAAGTTTGAAATGTTTGTTAACATAATTTAAGTTGTTTTAAAATTTATCAAACTTATAAATAAATAAAAATTAAGAAGTGGAAAAAAACATAAAAAAAGTAAGGTAAAACCTTATTTATCAGTTTTTAGTGAGTTTTTTGACACAAAAATGTTTTTGTTTTAGCTAGTTCAAAATTTAGTTGGTTTGAAGATTCTTAAAACGAATAAGAATCACTACCTAATAAAAAAAGAATAATTTTAAGAGGCGTTTAATTAATTGCATTATCTTTTGTATAACATAATATCACTTTAAGTGTTGGTTTTTCCATAATACTTTTTCTTTAGCCAAAAGGAAACCCTTACCAACAAAATCAAAGCAGGCACTTCAACCAAAGGACCTATAACTCCAGTAAATGCTTGCCCTGAATTCAATCCAAAAACAGCGATGGCTACTGCAATAGCTAATTCAAAATTATTTCCCGCGGCTGTAAATGCAACAGAAGCTGTTTTGTCATAGTCAGCTCCCATGGCTTTAGTAAAGAAAAAGCCAATAATAAACATTAAAGTAAAGTATATTAAAAGAGGAATTGCAATGATTAAAACGTCCATTGGAATTTGCACAATCAATTCGCCTTTTAAAGAGAACATCACCACAATAGTAAATAATAAAGCTATTAATGTTATTGGTGAAATTGTAGGAATGAATTTATTTGTGTACCATTTTTCCCCTTTTAGTTTCACTAATATAAATCTGCTTAATACTCCCATAAGAAAAGGAATGCCTAAATAAATAGCAACACTTTCAGCAATTGTTTCAATTGAAATGTCTATTATGGCTCCTTCAAAACCAAAATATGGAGGAAGAACTGTTATAAAAATCCAAGCATAAAAACTGTAAGCAAACACTTGAAAAATACTATTTAATGCGACTAAACCTGCTCCGTATTCACTGTTTCCTTCTGCAAGGTCATTCCATACTAATACCATGGCAATACAACGGGCTAATCCAATTAAAATCAACCCAACCATGTATTCTGGATAGTCTCGTAAAAATGTAATAGCTAAAATAAACATTAAAATAGGGCCAATTATCCAATTAAGAATAAGTGAAATCGAAAGAATTTTCGTGTTTTTAAAAACTTTTGGTAATAATGAATAATTAACCTTTGCTAAAGGTGGGTACATCATTAAAATTAGACCGATTGCAATTGGAATATTTGTAGTTCCGCTACTTAATGAATTTATAATATTAGGGAAGCTTGGTATAAAATATCCAAGTCCAACTCCAAAAGCCATTGCAACAAATATCCACAATGTTAGATTTCTGTCTAAAAAGCTTAATTTTTTTGTTGTCATTCTTTATGATTTTATTTGTGAAAAAACGTAAAATAATTCAGTAGCAATTTGAATACTTCTTTCTTTATATTTTTCAGCTTGTTGGGGGGTGTTGTCAAATACTTTAGGATCTTCAAAAGTTATTGGGATACGTTTTTCTGCACCTGCAATGAATGGGCATCCTCCATCAGCTTGTGAGCAAGTCATAACAGCTGCAAATTCAGACTTAGGATTAAATTCATCATCTAATTTTTTTGAAAACCCTATTATTGGATGCTCATTGTCAGCATATTTAATACTGTAAACAGGATTTTCATTTTTAGAAATAATGTTTACCTGAAAACCAGAGTTTTTCAAAGTTTCAGCAACCATAGGAAAAAGTGCTGTAGCCTCGGTTCCGCCAGAATAACAAAAAACGTTTTTGATATTAAAATAATTAGCCATTGTTTGTGCCCAAATTTGTGATAAATGACTTCTACGTGAATTATGAGTACAGATAAAGTTGATACGGATTTCTTTGTTTTTAGAAACCTTTGACTGAATAAAATCAGTTAGGGGTTGTAAAACTACTTTACGTTCGGTTGAAATAGTTAGCGGATTTAATTCTTTGATTTCTTGCTCTATTTCTGAAAATAGGGTTGGTTTTGTTGTTGTCATTTTCTTAATATTTAGTTAGCAACAGTTTTCACCAGGTGAACAACAAGATTCATTATTTATGGTAGATACTTTTTCCATAGGAATCCCACATTTATCTTTTGCCAAACAGTCAGTTTGTTTAGTAGTAAGTAAAAAATTATTACCGTCAAAATCAAGCCCAAACTTTTGGATAGTATCACCTTGGTATTCTACTTCTATTTCTGCATCTTTAAGTTGTAATACTTTTTCAGAAAGCTCAATAATATTCAACAGTTTTTCTGGATGTAATCTGTGGTCATAGTCATTTGCATTCCAAAGTTGGAAATTTATAACTTCTTCGTTTCTTTCAGTTCCACCACAATCAATAAAGTGCTTTGTTATTTTACCAACTTCTGTAACATGAAAATGGTTTGGTACTAATTCTCCATTAGGTAATTGAAAACCAATAGTTCTTAATTCTTTTAATACTGATTTTGTTTGTGATAGTTTCATTGTTATATATGTTTATTGCGATTATACGATTAATTAAGATAAATTTTTTTAACAGCAATTTTCTTTTGTGGTTATATCTTGATTTAAAAACTCTATCATTATAGCTTTCATAGCTATCCAGTTTTCTTTATGAATACAGTAACAAACACTTGTTCCTTCTACATTTCCTTTAATTAAACCTAAATGTTTTAGTTCTTTTAAATGTTGTGAAATTGTAGGTTGAGCTAATCCAATTTCGTTAACTAAGTCTCCACAAACACAAGAATTAATTTTGAATAGGTGCTGTAAAATTGCAACTCTAGCAGGGTGTCCAAAGACTTTAGCAAAAAGAGATATTTCATTTTGCTTATCAGTAAACATTTCAGTTTTTGCTAATCCCATTTTATTTTCTTTATTAATGTATTGCAATATTACGATTAATGTTTTAAAACACAAATTTTATTTACACTTATTACTATCAATTCTACTTGTTAAGTAGTAAGTTTTATTTCTGTTGTTTCTATTTTAATTCTTTTTTATCAGGATTATTTATTCGAGGCGAGAATAAGTATGTTTAATCATTATGTTAATGCTCTTCTTGTAATGAGTTCTGTATTGTTCTTCTACAAAATATCTAATAACTTTTTATTAGTCATATTTTTAGCCAGACGTATAAACCTTTAGAATAACTATAAAATCTATTCAGTTTTGTTTAGGTGTAATTAATGATAAATTAAAAATAAAACTCATCTTATATATCAAGATAACTTTCTGCAAGCATTTTTTCTATATCAGCTATATAGAAAAGTTAAGTTAGTAACTATGTTAAAGTTTCTCTGTTTTTTAAGGGGTATATTTCTAATTCAAGTCGGAAATTTCTTTTTTAAATTAGTAACAATGCCATCTTTTTTAGCTTAAAACTTTTTTTGAGACGATTAGTTAAATATTTATTTAATAGCATGTTTTTTCATTCTCTTCTTCAGTTCTTAGCCAGCGGTTAGTAAAAAGTTAAGACCATTGTTTTGCTTTATATATTTATAACAATTTAGAGGTTTTATATATTTATTATTTAAGGTACTTTGATAAAATACTTTTCAGTTAAAGCTTTATTTTGCCAAAAAGCAAGCTTAAAAGTCCAATATGGTTCATCCTCATATAAAATATGATAATCTCCCCAAGAATATTCAAAGGCATATTCTTTTTGATTTTTCTTACTATATATTGTTCCAAACAAATATGAAGAAGTAGTACCACTTACACGCCCTGTATGTAGTTCTGCTTTATCTATCATAACTTCTGTTCCGATAGGTATTTTTGCAGCTATTTCTAGTCCTGAATCCATCCCATAACCATTTCCATCTTCCAAGTGATATGTATATTTTTCAGAAGCAGGAATATCAGGATTTTTTATAATTAAAATTAACCTTTTAGTTATAAGTTTTTTATTTATAACTGCTGAAAAAGGTTTGTCTTTAGAGCTATTTCTGTATTTGGGTAAAGTAAGTGTATAAAATATTAAACAGATTAAGCTAAAGCCTAATATTAAAAGGATGCTACAACCCAATATTATTTTTTTCATTTTTTATTCGGTTTATTTTTTAATGTTAACTACTGCGCTTAGCTATTAAGAGCAATATAAATTGGTGCTTAACAAGTACAGACTAAACTGAAAACCATGAAAATTTAAGAAATAAACTAGAATAAGCAACTTTTATTACCAGTATTTATTTTTTCAATATCCAGTTTATTAGGTCTTTTTTGTCTACAATAGCCCAACTATGAGGGTGTCGTTCACCATTTGCTCTATATCCTTTGTTTGTGGTTAGTATATACTCAACATTATTAAAACCTTTAGTTTTTAAACTCTCATATAGTTTTTTGATATAGAAAGCATTCATTTGGTCATAATCAGCCATTCTATTCTTTTTCCACCATAAAGTATCAGGTTCTGTATAAAGTCTAATCTTAGTGTTTTTTAATTTCTCTATGTTAGAAATATTGTCTGTACTAGAGGTAAATACAGCTTTTTCCTCGTATTTTTTAATACTGTCTCTAGGATTACCAAAGTTATTACCTAATGTTTCTAATAGCCAAGTACTTTCAAGAATTGAAGGCTCTGAAAAGTTTCGTTCTATATTTTTCTCTGAAGATTTATACAAAGCAACCAAGTCTATTGGAGAATCTACTATAAATACTCCTTTTGGGTCAATATAAAATTGTTTCTTACCAACAATATAATTGCTTATTAAAAGACTTACAACCCCACCGCTAGAAAAGCCTCCAATAAAGATATTGTCAGTAGGCAATTGGTTTTCTGTAATTATAGTTTGTAAACTTTTGGCAAGTTGTTGTTGTTCGTTTTCTTCAAGCCATAGTTTTTGATTAAGATTAGAAAGTATAACTGCAATATTATTTTTTCTAGCAATATCAAGAATTTTAAACTCTCTTTTAATGTCTTTAGCAACTTCTGGGTAACCTCCAAACAGAATTAAAACCGCTTTAATTTCTTTTGTTGGCTTATAAAGTTCGTAATCTTCTTTTATAAGTTCAGTAAACTCAGACTTTTCAGGAGTTACTTGTTGTTTTTCTTGTTTACTCTGCCTACAGGAAACAAATACAGTAAAAGCTAGAATTAAAATTATTGTAAGTTTTTTCATTTGTAATAAATGTTTTGCTAGGGGTAGTAATTTTGGTTAAGAGGTAGGCAAGAGTAAGTAATTACTTGTAACTATTGATATGAGGAGTATTATTTTATAAGTGCTCCTACAAGAACACCAATTAAACCACTTATAGAGCTAATCACTGGCACAACCCACCATCTACTATCTTTCTTATTTTCAAAAGCTCTTGTGTGCAAGTCAATTGCAACGGCTATTAAAGATTGGACTTCTGAACTGTTTAAAGGTGACCTCGAAATTTTTTCTTTCGCCTCAGTAGCTGGTAAATTATTTATTTGGTCTAAAGTTATTTCTTTATTTAGATCAACATGAAACCTTCTTTGTTTACTTCTCCTCCAAGCTAAAGAAACTTTTCCTTCATCACTATTAAATCTGAAAAATTCAGGATGCTCTTCAAAAACCTTTTTCCAATAAGCAAAATTAGATTCATCACCAGAAATCCTCATAGACCAACTTTTAAAATCTAATTTATAAAACTTATAGATAGACATTACTTGAATAGCGGCTAGAACATCAGCTAAAC
This sequence comes from Tenacibaculum sp. 1_MG-2023, assembly GCF_030547425.1. Lineage (GTDB taxonomy): Bacteria > Bacteroidota > Bacteroidia > Flavobacteriales > Flavobacteriaceae > Polaribacter. The sequence goes on from NZ_JAUORH010000022.1 coordinate 19,370, forward strand.
GATTTTCATATTTAATGTATGGAGATTCATTTTTTGAGTGGAACATTTTATTGTTGTTTTAATAAAGGTTATTAATTAGAAAGTTATAGCTAACGGTTTCATAAATAATTATAAGTAATGGGAGTAAATCTAATATTTTTTGACATTAGTAGTTTCAAGCTAACTCAGATACGGTCAAAACTGTCGTAATTACGGTTATAGTTATTCTACAAATTTTAGAATTAACCTACCAATTGAATTAACACAATCTCTGGTGAATTCAGCTAGCCATTTATCAGAATCTTTATCAAAATGAGATTCACTAAAATTATTTCTTGCATTAGATATTGCGTTAGTAATGGTTCCAATTAAATTTAGCATTGGTTCTGGGAATTTTTTGTCAGTTTCAAGAAAACGAGCCTTTAAATCCTCTCTTACAATTTTAGAAATTTTTGATAATTCAGTTTCATCTTTTTGTGAAGGAACTTTTAAGAAAATATACGTCTTGAAAATTCCTTCTAAAGATGAATATGCATAGGTCAAAGTTAGATTAAACTCTTCGTTTCGGATTGACTCGTCCATCTTTCTTAGACATTCTTCAAGCTTGTCAGAATTGTCAATTATATTTGGTATTTCGAGTTTTGGAACGGCAGTTTTGTTTGTACTATCTAATTTTTTAATATCCTCTATTATTGTAGTTGGACAGTTTAAAAGCTCTAAATCTTCTATTATTTCTATTGTATCAAAAGGTTCATTAAGCCAAGTTGAAAATGTTCTTAAAAAATCTCTAATAAATAGATAAAACCGATCGTTGGCTTTTTCTAAGAGATCATTCATTAATATGTTCAAAGTATTAATTGAATCATATTTTTCATAATCCATTTCAAGAGAAATTACTCTACGTGAATTCTTGACATGATTATAGGTGTTTCTCCAATATTCTTCTAGTCCAGCTTGAATTCTTAATCTTTTAAAATCTCTAGATTTAAGAAAGGGACCAACGTTTAATTTTTTTAAGCTGTCAGCAAAGGGCTCAAGTATTGGTAGAGGGTCATTCATTTATTTGATAGTTTTTACTAATTACGCACAACTCGTTATATACTAAATTTTAGTTCTTTTACCCCGATACAAACATGGGATATTATTAAGATATAGCAATTTTATTAACACTCTCAAATATAAAAAAAGTAAGATAAAAAAGTGCAACTTTTTTATCGGGTCGATACCCCAAGCCTAATCGGGTCGATACCCCAAGCCTAATCGGGTCGATACCCCAAGCCTAATCGGGTCGACACCCCAAGCCTAATCGGGTCGACACTCCTTGCCTAAGGGGAGTGTTATTCACTGCCTAAGGGGAGTAACACCAAACAAGTAAAAAGGTAAAATATTCGTATTGTGTAGAAAAATGTTTGTTAGGTGCTGTGGTGTATAAAGAAACCATTTTAAAAACAAATACACCCCAAAGAGAGGTGTATTTAAATGTAAAGTTTAATAAACAGTTAACTTAACAGCTTACAAAAGCACAGATGCTCTTGTTTGTTTCAATTTGTAGCGTAAGTGAGAATTGTGTAATTGTTTTTATACTAAAGGTTCTGCTTTAAAACCTTTACTTTTTACGATAGCAATTACTTCATCCGCAGTAATTCCTTTAGAACTTACGGTAAGAACTTTATCATCAAAATTAGTATCTACATTCCAATGGCAAACACCTTCAGCATTATCTAAATCAGCTTGTACTTTTGATACACATCCTCCGCAGTTAAGGTTTGTTTTGAATTTTAACTCTTTATTATTTTCCATGATATTAAAAATTTATTTGTTATTGAATACTGCAAATTTCAGCACAACAGGTGTGTTTGTTGTTGTACAATTTTAAGATTGATTTGTGAGATTTACAGATTTACTTATTAAGTGAGATTTAAAACATTCCGACACTTGCTAGTGCCGAAACACTTGTTACTTTTTCCATTTTAATCGTAAGCTATTGCTAACCACACTAACACTACTCATAGCCATAGCTGCACCGGCAATCATAGGGTTTAATAAGAAACCATTAAAAGGGTATAAAATACCAGCAGCAATAGGTATACCAATAAGGTTGTAAATAAATGCCCAAAATAGGTTTTGTTTAATGGTAGCTACCGTTTGTTTTGAAAGCTTTATAGCTTGTGGTATTTTACTTAGGTCAGATGATATAATGGTCATTTTAGCAACATCCATCGCAATATCACTACCTTTTCCCATGGCAATACTTACATCGGCAGTAGCTAAGGCAGTACTGTCGTTAATACCATCACCCACCATAGCAACGGTTTTTCCTTGTTGCTGTAACTCTTTTACAAAATCGGCTTTATGTTGTGGTAATACTTCAGCTTTGTAATGTTGAATACCTGTTTCTTCAGCAATAGATTTTGCGGTAGCTTTGTTGTCACCCGTAAGCATGTATAGTTCAATATCCATAGCCTGTAGTTCCTTAATAGCTTGTACTGAGGTTTCTTTTATTTTGTCTGAAATAGCAAGTACTGAAAGTGCTTCTTTACTATTAGCAAACCAAATAACAGTTTTAGCCTGTTTGCTCCATTCTTCCGTCTGTTTTAAAAGTTCGTCCGCTATGGTAACCTTATTTTCAGCCAACAACTTTTTATTACCCACAAAAAAGGTTTCTTCGTTATAATCAGCCTTAGCACCCTTACCTGTAATACTGTCGAAATTTGTTAGTGGGGTAGTGGCAGTATCTCCTAAAAACTTTACAACAGCTTCTGCTAATGGGTGTTCAGATTTCTTCTCAATACTTAAAAGAATATTCTTAGCAGTATCATTATTCTGTAACCAAAATATACCAGTAACTTCAGGTTTTCCTTCGGTAATAGTTCCTGTTTTATCTAAAATAATGGCGTTTACTTTTTTAGCCAATTCAAGGCTTTCAGCATCTTTAATTAAAATACCGTTTTCGGCACCTTTACCCACGCCCACCATAATAGCGGTAGGAGTAGCAAGACCTAAAGCACAAGGACATGCAATAACCAGTACCGTAATACCAGCTAATAACCCTTGAACCACTCCGTTATCTCCACCTAAAATAAACCATATAATAAATGTAATAACAGCAATACTCATAACTACAGGTACAAAAATACTGGCGATTTTGTCAACCAATTTCTGTACAGGAGCTTTACTACCTTGTGCATCTTGCACCATTTTAATAATTTGAGCTAGCATGGTTTCTTTTCCAACCTTAACGGCTTTGAATTGGAAACTTCCTTTCTGATTAATGGTTCCCGCAAACACTTTTTCATTTTCTTCTTTTAGTACCGGAACAGGTTCACCACTTAACATGCTTTCATCTACATACGAGCTTCCTGTGGTAACCATACCATCTACCGCAATTTTTTCTCCTGGTTTAACAAGAATAGTATCACCTACGTTCACATTTTCAATAGCAGTTTGCTTTTCCGTTCCGTCAGGTTGTATCACTACAACGGTTTTAGGCTGTAACCCCATCAATTTCTTAATGGCAGATGAGGTGTTTCCTTTGGCTTTTTCTTCTAATAGTTTTCCTAACAGAATAAATGCAATGATAACTGAAGCTGCCTCAAAATATACATGTGCTTCTAATCCTCTAGACTCCCAAAACTTAGGAAATAACATGTTAAATACACTAAAAATATATGCTATACCTGTACTTAAAGCTACTAGGGTATCCATATTTGCAGAACGATGTTTGGCTTGTTTCCATGCATTGATAAAAAAGTCTTTACCAAACCATAACAACACAGGGGTAGAGAAGGCCCACATAATAGGGTTGGCGTAAGGCATGTTCATAAAAAACATACCAATAATAACAACAGGTAACGAAAGTAGTACCGACCAAATGGTTTTAGTTTTTAATTGCTTGAACTTCTTTTCATGAATAGCCTCGAGGGTTTCTTGTTGTTTGGTTTCGTCTTCAATTAACAAATCATAACCCGCACCTTGTACAGCTTTTTGCAGTTTTGTAGCATTGGTCATATTAGGAAGGTATTCTACCGTTAAGTTTCCACTAGCAAAATTAACCGAAGCACTTACTACACCTGGTTCGTAGCTAACAATACTTTCAGCACTTCCTGCACAAGAGGCGCAAGTCATACCCAATACTGGAAAAACTTTTTTAACAGTGGTTACACCGTAGCCCAAATCTTTTATAGCGGTAACGGCGTTTGCAAGAATTTCTTCGTTAGTAACTGTAATAGTAGCTCTTTGGTTGTTTAGTTCTACTTTGTGGGCTTCAATTCCCTCAACATGTGCTAATCCTTTTTCAACGATTAAAGCACAGTGTTCACTTTCCACACCTTCTAAGGGGAGGTAAATGATATCTTTATTGTTATTTGTTGCCATTTTTTACTGTATTAATTGTACAATACAAAGTTGGCATTAAGTTAGAGAAAATTTATTGTGGAATTTTGGAATCGATTTATAAGATTTACACCTCGTCTAATGGTGTACGTTTGTCTTTACGAATTTTTTTGAAGTGACTCGGCGTTAATCCTGTAACTTTTTTAAACTGATTGCTTAAATATGCTACGCTTGAATAGTGCAAACGGAAAGCAATTTCACTCAACGATAATTCATCGTAAACCAATAATTCTTTTACCTTTTCTATTTTTTGAGCAATAAAATACTTTTCTATGGTAGTACCTTCTACTTCAGAAAAAAGATTGGATAAGTAATTATAATCGTGATGAAGTTCGTTGCTTAATAGTTCAGATAGATTGACTTTTGTTTCACTGTCTTGATGGTGTACCAAATTGATAATTAGATTTTTTATCTTTTCAATAATGCGCCTTTTTTTATCATCAATAATCTCGAATCCTAAGCTAAGTAAGGTTTTGTCTAAATATTCTCTTTCTTGGGTAGTAAGCTCTTTTTCAAGTGTAACTTCACCTAATTTAATATTTTTTACACCCACACCTAGTTTGTCTAATTCATTTTGAATGACTAGGATACAGCGGTTACAAACCATGTTTTTAATAGTGAGCGTCATAGTGTTTTTAGTATAGTTTGTTAGGTTTACAAAGATAGGAATAAGTGATTGCTATAAATCAAAAACAGTTTCAATTTTATAGCTATAAATACTAAGACAGTATTATTAAAATAGAGGATAAAAAAATCCCAAGCATTTTGCTTGGGATTTTTGTCTTATTGGTCTTCGTCTATTTCGGTACGAGACTCTTTTGGTTTTTCACCTTTTTCTATTTTTATAATGAGTTTTTTGTCTTTCTCATTTAAATCCATAAAAATGGTGTCACCTTCATCAAGTTTTGAGTTAACAATTTCTTCAGCTAATGCATCTTCAATATACTTCTGAATGGCTCTTTTTAATGGGCGAGCACCATATTGTTTGTCAAAGCCTTTATCAGCAATATAATCCTTGGCTTTTTCGCTTAAGTTAAGTTTGTAGCCTAGATCATCAATACGGCTTAGTAACTTATCTAATTCAATATCAATAATCTTATGAATATCTTCACGCTCTAATGAATTGAATATTACAACATCATCAATACGGTTTAAAAATTCAGGAGCAAACGATTTCTTTAAAGCACCTTCAATAATACTTTTTGCATGGGCGTCTTCTTGCTCTTTTTTAGAGGAAGTTCCAAAACCTACACCACCACCAAAATCTTTTAATTTACGAACTCCAATGTTTGAAGTCATAATAATAATGGTGTTTCTAAAATCTATTTTGCGACCTAAACTATCAGTTATATGTCCGTCATCTAACACTTGTAATAGCATGTTAAATACATCAGGATGCGCTTTTTCAATCTCGTCTAATAAGATTACTGAGTAAGGCTTACGACGTACTTTTTCAGTTAATTGCCCACCTTCTTCGTAACCAACGTATCCTGGAGGTGCACCTATTAAACGAGAAATGGCGAATTTCTCCATGTACTCACTCATATCAATTCTAATTAAAGAATCGTCAGAGTCAAACAACTCACGAGCTAATACTTTAGCTAACTGTGTTTTACCAACACCAGTTGAACCTAAGAAGATAAAAGAACCAATTGGTTTGTTAGGATCTTTTAATCCAACACGGTTACGCTGTATAGCTTTAACAACTTTGGTAACAGCTTCATCTTGACCAATTACTTTACCTTTTATTAATTGAGGTAATTCTGCTAAACGGCTACTTTCTGCTTCGGCAACACGATTTACAGGAATTCCTGTCATCATCGATACTACTTCAGCTACATTGTCTTCAGTAACAGTTTCTCTATGTAATTTAGAGTCTTCTTCCCATTGCTGTTGTGCAGATTCTAAAGCTGTTTCTATATTTTTTTCGTCATCACGAAGCTTTGCAGCCTCTTCATACTTTTGTCCGCTTACAGCTTTGGTTTTGCGTCCTCTAATTTCTTCTAATTTAGCTTCTAATTCTAAAATTTGTTGAGGAACAACAATGTTAGTAATATGAATTCTAGATCCAGCTTCATCTAAAGCATCAATAGCTTTGTCTGGTAAAAAACGGTCAGTCATATAACGATTTGTCAATTTTACACAGGCATCAATAGCCTCATCGGTAAAAGTTACATGATGATGTGATTCGTATTTACCTTTAATATTGTGTAAAATTTGTATCGTTTCTTCAACCGTAGTAGGATCTACAATTATCTTTTGAAAACGACGCTCTAATGCACCATCTTTTTCAATATTAGTTCTGTATTCATCTAAGGTTGTGGCTCCAATACATTGAATTTCTCCTCTTGCTAAAGCAGGCTTTAACATGTTAGAAGCATCTAATGAACCTGTAGCGCCACCAGCACCAACAATTGTATGAATTTCATCAATGAAAAGAATAATATCGTCATTTTTTTCTAGCTCGTTCATCAGCGCTTTCATACGCTCTTCAAACTGACCTCTATACTTTGTTCCAGCAACTAAGCTAGCTAAGTCTAAAGAAACAATACGTTTGTCAAATAAAATTCGAGATACTTTTCTTTCAATAATACGTAAAGCCAAGCCTTCTGCAATGGCAGATTTACCAACACCTGGCTCACCAATAAGCATCGGGTTGTTCTTTTTTCGTCTACTTAAAATTTGAGAAACACGTTCAATTTCTTTTAAACGACCTACAACAGGGTCTAGTTTTCCTGCTATTGCTAAAGCTGTTAAATCACGTCCAAAATTATCTAAAACAGGAGTTTTAGATTTTTTAACTTGCTTTCCTTTTTGAGACTGTTGCCCGTAAGGGTTTGACTTTTCGTCAGCAAATTCATCATCAGATGGTGTTTCTCCTATTGGTGAAATAAAAGTGTCATCATCTACGTGTAGTTCTTTGTACAAGTTTTTGGTTTGTTCATAATCTACATCATATTTTTGAAGTAGTTTTGTGGTAGGGTCATTTTCGTTACGTAAAATACATAGCAACAAGTGTGCGGTGTCTATTGCGTTACTTTGATATAGTTTAGCTTCTAAAAACGTGGTTTTTATAGCTTTCTCTGCTTGTCTGGTAAGATGTAAACTCTTTCTTTGAGGGCTTGTTATAGATGGAGTTGTAGGATTTAACTTTTCTAGTTTATTGCGCACTAAATCTAAATCAACATCAAAAGTTGTTAATATTTCAATGGCTTTTCCATCCCCTTTCCTAATCAAACCTAACAAAAGATGTTCAGTCCCAATAAAGTCATGTCCTAGTCGTAAGGCTTCCTCTTTACTGAAAGTAATCACATCTCTAACCTGTGGTGAAAAATTATCGTCCATAAATTTATTTTCTGTCTCTGTAAAGTTAGTAAGTTTTTTTCTTAAAAATTACAAAAAAGATGCCAATAGTTTTTTACTGACATTCTGACGAGTAAAATAAGGTGTTTTAAAGTTTTTTTATCTTATAAAATTGTTAATAAATAACGATAAAACAGTTTATATATTTTTTGTGTAAAACTGAGGGTTGTAGTATCTTGCAATGTTTTAGAAAGTGCAGAGAACTAGAAAGCATTTTAAAAGTGAGTTTTATCGAGTGTAAAATTCACTTTTTTGACGAAAATAAATACTAATATTTTAAAAGAAAATATATGGCAGATGGCGAAAAGTTGATCCCTATCAACATTGAAGAGCAAATGAAGTCCGCATACATCGATTATTCAATGTCGGTGATAGTATCAAGAGCATTACCAGATGTAAGAGATGGTTTAAAACCAGTACATAGAAGAGTTTTGTTTGGTATGCATGAATTAGGAATTAAAGCTACTGGTGCATATAAAAAGTCTGCAAGAATTGTAGGAGAGGTATTAGGTAAGTATCACCCACACGGAGATACTTCGGTGTACGATTCTATGGTGCGTATGGCACAAGACTGGAGTGTACGTTATATGATGGTTGATGGACAAGGGAACTTTGGTTCTGTAGATGGTGATAGTCCAGCAGCAATGCGTTATACTGAGGTACGTATGCAAAAAATATCAGAAGAAATGTTATCTGATATAGAAAAAGATACAGTAGATCATAAATTAAACTTTGATGATACGTTGCACGAGCCAACCGTATTACCAACACGAGTTCCTAACTTATTAGTAAATGGAGCATCAGGTATTGCAGTAGGTATGGCAACTAATATGGCACCACATAACTTAACAGAAGTTATTAATGGTACTATTGCGTATATAGCTAATCGTGATATTGAAATTGATGAGTTAATGCAACACATCAAAGCACCTGATTTTCCAACTGGAGGAATTATTTACGGATATGATGGTGTAAGAGATGCTTTTCATACAGGTCGTGGACGTATTGTAATGCGTGCCAAAGCTACGATTGAAGAAGTAAAAGGTCGTGAGTGTATTGTTGTAACTGAGATACCTTATCAAGTAAACAAAGCAGAAATGATTAAGAAAACTGCTGACTTGGTAAATGATAAGAAATTAGAAGGTATTGCTAGTATTCGTGATGAATCTGACCGTAAAGGAATGCGCATCGTTTATGTGTTAAAGCGTGATGCAATTCCTAATATTGTTTTAAATAAATTATTTAAGTACACACAATTACAAACATCTTTTAGTGTAAATAATATTGCACTGGTAAAAGGTCGTCCAGAGCAATTAAACTTAAAAGAGTTAATTCATTATTTTGTAGAACATAGACATGAAGTTGTTGTTCGTAGAACAGAGTTTGAATTAAAGAAAGCCGAAGCTCGAGCACATATTTTAGAAGGGTTAATTATTGCATCAGATAATATTGATGAGGTGATTGCAATCATCAGAGGTTCTTCAAATGCTGATGAAGCTCGTGAAAAATTAATTGAACGTTTTGAACTGTCAGAAATTCAAGCACGTGCAATTGTTGAGATGCGTTTACGTCAGTTAACAGGACTAGAGCAAGATAAATTACGTGCGGAGTATGATGAGATTATCAAAACTATAGCAGATTTAAAAGATATTCTTGCAAACGAGCCAAGGCGTTATGATATAATCAAAGAAGAATTACTTTATATTAAAGAGAAGTATGGAGATGAGCGTCGTTCAGTAATTGAATATGCAGGAGGAGATATGAGAATCGAAGATATGATTCCTAACTCTAAAGTAGTAGTAACTATTTCGCATGCAGGGTATGTGAAGCGTACAAACTTAGATGAATATAAAGTTCAGAATAGAGGAGGGCGCGGACAAAAAGGAGCGACGACTCGTAACGAAGATTTCCTAGAGCATTTATTTGTAGGTACTAACCACCAATACATGTTGTTCTTTACTCAGAAAGGAAAGGTATTCTGGATGCGTGTATACGAAGTTCCAGAAGGAGGAAAGAATACGAAAGGAAGAGCGATTCAGAACTTAATAAACATTGAACAAGACGATAAAGTAAAAGCATTCTTAGTAACAGGAGATTTAAAAGATGAAGATTACATCAATAATCACTTTGTTATTATGGCTACAAAGCGAGGTCAGGTTAAGAAAACACCTTTAGAACAATATTCACGTCCAAGAGCTAATGGTATTAATGCTATTACTATTAAAGAAGGAGATGAGTTGTTAGAAGCGAAATTAACTACTGGAGATAGCCAAGTAATGTTAGCGCTTAAGTCAGGAAAATCAATTCGCTTCGAAGAGGCTAAAACACGTCCAATGGGAAGAACAGCATCTGGGGTTCGTGGTATTACATTATCACACGAGAAAGACGAGGTAATTGGTATGGTAGCTGTAAATGATATGGAAAGTAATATCTTAGTAGTTTCAGAGAAGGGATATGGAAAACGCTCTAAGTTAGAAGATTATCGTATAACAAACCGTGGAGGTAAAGGAGTTAAAACATTGAATATATCAGAAAAAACTGGTAATTTAGTAGCTATTAAAAATGTAGATGACTCTAATGATTTGATGATTATTAACAAATCGGGTTTAACTATCCGAATGGCTGTAGAAGACTTGAGAGTTATGGGTAGAGCAACTCAAGGTGTTAAGTTAATCAATATTAAAGATAATGATGATATTGCTGCGGTAGCAAAAGTTATGCATGAAAAAGACGAAGAAGAAAATGGCACAGAAATTGAAAATGAAACGAATGAAAGTCAAGAACAACAATAAATAAACCATAACAAAAATGAAAAAACAAATCTTAGCCCTTTCTTTAGGATTAATGTCGTTGGGGGCAATCGCTCAAAAATCAGAACTTAAAGCTGCTGAGAAGGCTATAAAAAAACAAGATTTTACTACAGCATTAAGTACCCTTAACGCTATTGAGGGTTCTTTAATGATGAACGGTGAAGATAAATATAAGTCTAAATTTTACTTTTTAAAAGGAAAAGCATTAGCAGCTAAAAAAGATTATAAAGAGGCAGGAGAAGCTTTGAATGCTTTATTAGCAATGAAAGAGAATAAGTATACTGATGAAGCTAAGCCTATCTTAAACCAATTGATTCAAGAGGTTTCAAAAAAAGCGGTTGATTTATATAATAATAAGAAAGACTATAAAAATGCAGCAGAAGATTTTTATTTAACATATGTATTAAGTCCTACGGATACTTCTTTTGCTTTTAATGCAGCGGTTTCAGCTACTCAGGCTAAAGACTATGATAAGGCTATTGAATATTATAGAGAATTGCAAAAAATAGGTTATACAGGTGTTGAAAAACAATATTTAGCTACAGATAAAGCTACAGGTAAAGTAGAAAGTTTTGGTAATGACAAAGCAAGAAGAGATTTAATGGTAAAAACAGGGAATTATGTAAAGCCTGAAGTTAAATCTTCTGATTCTAAATCAGCAACAATTGTTAAAAATGTAGCTTTAATTTTAAAAGAGCAAGGAAAAACAGATGAAGCTATTGCAGCTTTTAAAGATGCTCGTGCTTCTAACCCTAAAGATTTAAATTTAATTTTAAATGAAGCTCAGTTATATGTTGAGATGGGTAAAATGGATAAGTTTGGAGAGCTGATGAATGAGGCAGTAGCTTTAGATCCAGAAAACCCAACTTTATACTATAATTTAGGCGTTGTAAACTTTAACGAAGGTAGAATGGATGATGCTAAGAAGTATTATACTAAGGCAGTTGAGTTAAAACCAGATTATGCTGATGCTTATATGAATTTAGCAGTAGTAGTTTTAGATAAAGAAAAAGCTATTGTTGAGGAAATGAATAAAAACTTATCAAATTTCAAGAAGTATGATGAGTTAGCAGCTAAGCAAAAAGAGGTTTACAAAGAAGCTATTCCATTCTTAGAAAAAGCTGATAGTTTAAACAGAAATGCAGAAACAGTTAAAACTTTAATGAATTTATATGAAGTTTTAGAGATGAGCGATAAAGCTTCTGAATACAGAGATTTATATCAATCAATGAAATAAGAAATTCTTAAAGAATAAAAAAACCGAAACTTTAAAAGTTTCGGTTTTTTTATGTTATAAAGTTAAATAGACTAATCAACTAAACGTTTAATAACTCTAAGTTTATGAGTGTGTTGTTGTGTATCAACATTATAAATACCGCTATGGTCTAATTTGTCAATACGAACTTTACCATGAGCATGTATAATGTTGTAGTCATTCATAATAATTCCAACATGGGTAATTATACCTTCTTCATTATCAAAAAAAGCTAAGTCTCCAGGCTCACTTTCTTCAATAAAACTCAAAACTTCTCCCTGTGTAGCTTGTTGTTTAGCATCACGAAGTAAGTTGTATCCACATAATTTATATACAGTTTGGGTAAAACCAGAGCAATCGATTCCAAAAGGAGATTTACCACCCCATAAATACGGAACATTTAAGAATAAAAAAGCAGCTTCAACTATAGCAGATTTTGCTAATTTATTATTACACACTCTGCCCTCATATAAAAAAGAGGTGTTATTAATATTGATTTTGTTATTTTTAAATAATGGAAGACGAGCCCCCATGGGAATAGTTGTTAAATTACTATTATTATCGGTAATAAAATCGATTAATTCACCAGCATAGTGTTTTTTCTCTTTTGATAAAAGGATGTGTATTTCTTCTGAAATTTCTTCGTATTGTTTATTATCTATATACCCTTCATAGTTATCAAAAGCTAAACGGATTTTACTCCATTTCTTAGTTTTTTCTATAACCTCGAAGTGCTCACCAAAAACAACTTGATTTACCATTTCTGAAGCATCAGAAGGTTCTAATCGAAGAGGAACAATACTTAAATTACAAATACCAAAGGACATCTGCTAGTAGGGGCTTTAAAAAATTAAACTCTTTCAATTACCATTGCACTAGCACCACCACCACCGTTACAAATTCCAGCAGCACCAATTTTAGCATTGTTTTGTTTTAAAATAGAAGTTAAAGCAATAATAATTCTAGCTCCAGAAACCCCTAATGGGTGCCCTAATGAAACCGCACCACCATTGACATTTACCTTATCTGCTGATAAGCCTAAAATTTTCATATTAGCTAAACCAACTACAGAGAATGCTTCGTTTAACTCAAAATAATCAACATCATTAATAGAAACTCCAGCTTTAGCTAGGGCTTTTGGTAACGCTTTTGCAGGAGCTGTAGTAAACCATTTAGGCGCATTTGCAGCATCTGCATACCCTTTAATTTTTGCTAATGGAGTTAATCCTAATTCAGCAGCCTTTTCAGCAGACATTAATACTAACGCAGCCCCACCATCATTAATGGTAGAAGCATTGGCAGCAGTAATAGTTCCTTCTTTTGTAAATGCAGGACGTAAAGCAGGAATTTTTTCCATTTTCACGTTTTTATATTCTTCATCTTCAGAAAAAATAATTGGCTCACCACGACGTTGAGGTATTTCTACAGGAACAATTTCATCTGCAAATTTACCTTCACTCCAAGCTTTTGAAGAACGGTTGTATGATTCTACAGCAAAATTATCTTGATCTTCTCTAGAGAATTCATATTCTACAGCACATTCATCAGCACAAACTCCCATAGCAACTTGCTCATAAGCATCTACTAATCCGTCTTTTTGCATTCCGTCTTCCATTTTAATAGGACCGAATTTAGAACCTGTTCTAGCATGTTGGTAATGAGGAATCATACTCATATTCTCCATACCACCAGCCACTACAATTTCAGCATCTCCTAAAGCAATTGTCTGAGCCGCTAACATGATAGACTTCATTCCTGATGAACAAACTTTATTTACAGTAGTACATGGTACAGTATCTGGAATTCCAGCAAAAATGGCAGCTTGACGAGCCGGTGCTTGACCTAAACCTGCTGAAACTACATTTCCCATAAAAACCTCTTCAACCATTTCTGGTTTTAGGTTAATTTTATCTAAAGCTCCTTTAATGGCTACAGCACCTAATTTTGGTGCAGGTGTAGTTGATAATGTTCCTAAAAAACTACCAATTGGAGTTCTTGCAACCGATACTATTACTACTTCTTTCATGTGCTACTATTTGTTAAATTTTATTTATCCCAAAACTACAAACTAACCAAAATAATAAAGTTGTTAAGTGCTTAATAATTATTTTACGACTATTGTTTTCGTGTATTGGGTGAATTGTATTAAGATTTGTTTTGCGAAAATAACCATTTTATAATAAGTACTCAAATTATAGAGAAAGGTTATATTTACATTTTATAAACATCAAAAATGAACGATTTAATCAATAGACTGTATAAGAATAACACGATAATTTACAAAGTATTGTTGTTTCTAATTACAGTTACTGCCATAGTGTATTTGTTTCCTAAAGGAGGACAGTTTAAATACGATTTTCCGCAAGGAAAACCTTGGCAATATGATAATTTATATGCTCCTTTTGATTTTGCTATTCAAAAAACTTCTGAAGAAATAACCGAAGAAAAAAAGGAGCTTGAAAATGGTTCAAAAAAATATTTTGTAGTTGATACATCGGTAAAAGCTGAGGTATTAAGTTTATTTACTAATGAAGTTACAAACCTTGACTCTTTATCAACTAGTACGATTAGAAATTTAATTAAAAAAGGAGAGAAGCTTATTGATAAAATATACTTGTATGGCTTTTTAGACGATGCAAGTAATGATAAAGCAAGCAGAGGAGATGTAGTAGTGTTACGAAAAGGAAACTCTATTGATGATGTTCCGTTTTCAAGGTTAATACAAACCAAAGATGTGTTAAGTTTTTTGCGAACTAATACAGAAGATCTTCAATATTACAAACAACGCTTACTTATAAACTACCTATCTAGCAATTTACGCCCTAATGTAACTTATGATTATAAATACAGTGAAAAGGAATTAAATGAACGTTTGCAAAGTATTTCTTATGCAAAAGGAAAAGTCTCAAAAGGAGAATTGATAATTTTAAAAGGAGATATTGTTGAAGGAAGAAAGTACAATGTCTTAAAATCGTACGAAGTAGCATCGAGTTCTAGAATTTGGACAAAGTCTAATTATAACTGGATAGTTTTTGGGTATACCATTTTAGTGGCTTTAGCATTACTAATGTTATTGCTCTTTCTTGAAAGATATCGATTTGAAATATTCAACGATAACAATAAAGTAACGTTTATATTCTTTAATGTTTTTTTGATGATTTTTGTGCAGACGATGGTGGTAAAGTATAATTCAGATTATTTGTATGTTGTTCCATTGAGTATCTTGCCAATTGTACTCAAAGCTTTTTTTGATGCTCGATTAGGATTGTTTACTCACGTACTTACAGTGTTGTTGTTGGGTTTTATTGTACCAAATAGTTTTGAGTTTATTTACTTACATATCATTGCAGGAATTGTAACTATTTTAACTGTTTCAGAATTATACAAACGAGCGAGTTTGTTTATGTCAATAGGACAAATTACGCTAATTTATATGGTAACTTATTTAGCCTTTTCTATTTTAAAAGAAGGAAATGCAGATAAAATAAATTGGATGTATTTTGGGTTATTTGCTGCCAACGGACTTTTATCATTTTTAGCAGTATTTTTTATTTATTTTTATGAAAAGCTCTTCGGATTGGTTTCTGATGTAACTTTATTGGAACTTTCCAATACGAATTCAAAACTATTAAGAGATTTGAATGAAAAAGCACCAGGAACATTTCAGCATTCTATGCAAGTGGCTAATTTAGCAGAAGCAGCAGCAAATGAAATAGGGGCAAATTCTATGTTAGTACGAACAGGAGCATTGTATCACGATATAGGTAAAATGGTAAATCCGATGTATTTTACCGAAAATCAATCCACAGGAGTAAATCCGCACAACGATTTGTTACCAGAAGATAGTGCACGCATAATTTTAGATCATGTAATTAACGGAATTGAATTAGCGAAAAAAAATAAATTACCTGATAGGATCATAGATTTTATTAGAACACACCATGGTACAAGTGTTACCTATTATTTTTACAAAAAAGAGCAAGAAGAGAATCCTGAGGTTGATATAAAAAAATTTCAATACCAAGGCCCAATTCCATTCTCAAAAGAAACAGCTATTTTAATGATGTGTGATGCAGCTGAGGCAGCTTCTAAGAGTTTAAAAAATCCAACAGCACAATCTATTGATGATTTAATTGATCGTATTGTAGACAAGCAAAAAAACGATAATCAGTTCATAAATTCTGATATTACTTTTAGAGAAATAGAAAAAATTAAAAAAATTATTAAGAATAAGTTAATGAATATCTATCACTTACGAGTTGAGTATCCAGAATAGCAAATTTTTTTATTAAAAAAGTTTGTAGAAACGTATATATAGTTATACATTTGCACTCGCAATTTTTAGTTCGCGTTTCGACAAGAATTAAAGGAGAGGTGGCAGAGTGGTAATGCAGCAGCCTGCTAAGCTGTCATCCTTCGGGATGCCCGGGTTCGAATCCCGGTCTCTCCGCAATAAATTGCAGATGACCTAATCGGGGTGTAGCGTAGCCCGGTCATCGCGCCTGCTTTGGGAGCAGGAGGTCGCAGGTTCGAATCCTGCCACCCCGACACTGTTTTCGTAGAAACATAAAAACTACGGGCTCGTAGCTCAGCTGGATAGAGCACCTCCCTTCTAAGGAGGCGGTCATAGGTTCGAATCCTATCGGGCTCACTTAAAGCTTCACTAGAAATAGTGAGGCTTTTTTGTTTTTATAGGTTTTATAGTAGCTTAGAGCCCTTTTTAAGGGCTTTCTCTCTATATACTTATATTATATTAGTCTTTTAAAAAGTATACCTTTCTAGGTATCAATTTTTACTTTGAGGTATCAATTTTTGAATAGTGGTATTTAATCAGTAAATATGGACTCTATTAATAATTAACTTTAACATTTGGTGAGCTAAAAATAAAAGTTTACACATGTAAATTGTTTGTAGGTTCTAATTAGTTATTTTCAAAGTGAAAAACAAAAGGTAAAATATAATTTTTCTCATAATACTGTCTAAAGTTAAGATTATTATTCTAATTTTAAACAGTTCGGTTTTGGGGAAGCTTACATAGGAGTTATGCCAAAGCTTAAAACTCTATATACTGGAATTATGACAAGCGAAGATGATTTAGATATATCGGTTCCTGTTTATGGTTATTTCGGGTATCGATTTTTTACCAATCGATTTGAAGAGGTTATGATTAAGCCAAGTATTTTTTTAAAATATGAAGGAGGTGCGCCTTTACAGGTCGATTTGAACATGGCTGTTAATTATAAAAATAAACTTGAAATAGGTACCGGTTATCGAAGAAGTTCATCAATTAATTTCTTAGCAGGTATTTATGCCATAAAGAACTTTAAGTTTGTGTACTTCTATAATGTAGGTTTTAATACTTCTGTGTTAGGAAACAACCATGGGGTTGTTCTTTCGTATACTTTTGATAAAAAGCGTAGAAATTAACATAATCAGATCAAGTTCAAACTAGAGACTTCTTAACCTCTTTCAGATTTTATTATTATAACTTGTATATTTCTGTCAGAATTAACGTTGAATAAGTATGAGTGTAATATGACTGTCATTATTGAGTTATCTTAAGAGATATACATATTTATAACCAACAGTACCTATCTGGTCTAAGATACTGATTGATGGTAAAGTATAGGTAAGCTTAAACACTTAATTCGATTTTTATCAGTTATTGATTGGGACTTGATTTATTCCAAAGTAACCGCCAATAATATTGACCATTATAATAACCCTAAATAAATAGCATGTTTTGTAAGCCCTGCAAGGTTTTTAGCATCTAACTTTAAAAGCAAATTTTTCCGGTAGGTTTCAACGGTGTGTTTACTTATAAAGAGTTTATCAGCAATTTCTATAGTGGTATGTTCGCGTGCTATCAATTCTAAAACCTGCAGTTCTCTTGAACTTAAAGGTGTTTGTTTACTTTCTTGTGTTGAAAATAAACTTTCTTTGTAGGTTTTAAAGATTTTATCAGAAAAATAATTTTCACCTGCTAGAATCACTTCTACGGCTTTTAATAACTCAGCTTTAGAAGCATTTTTATGAACATAACCATTGACTCCGTTTTGTTTTAACTGATGAAACATATTTGGGTTGTTATGCATACTCACCATAAGCATCTTTACTAGAGGAAAATCTTTTTTTATATATTTACTCAAAGTAATACCATCTATTTCGGGCATAGATATATCCGAAATAATTAATGCTATGTCGTTTGTGTGTTTTAAAAACGGTAAGACGGTCTTGGGTTTGTCAGTTTTTAAAATAACATCAATCTCTGGCATATCTTCAAAAATACTCATTAAACCATCTACAAACATTTTATGGTCATCTACTATAATTAGTTTATATATCATTTTATTTCGGTATTAAGGGTAAAGTAATATTTATTAGTGCGCCATGGTTGGGGCTAGTGTCAACAATCAAAGTTCCATTTAAAGTCGTTATGCGTTCATTTATATTTTTTAAGCCAATACCTTCTACTTTTTCATTGTAAACAAATCCTTTGCCATTATCTTCAAAAAGCAGGTTCATCATGTCTGTATGTGCATTGAGTTGAATTTCAATAGTTGATGCGTTTGCGTGTTTTATGGTGTTATTTATGAGTTCTTGTAATATTTTAAATAAATGTGTTTGAATGGTGTTGTTTGTTTTGTTGATAAGTGTTTCGTCAAAGAAAGACATTTCAATTTTTAGATGTGTTGAAGTGACTATTTTTTCTATATGATTTTTAATAAGTTGCGTAAACTCTTTGTCTGCAATTTTTTTTGAAAGCAAATCGTGAGAAATATGACGCACCTGGTTATAGGTCTCATCTAGATGACTAATAATGCTCGATAATCGAGGCTCTTTAGAAGACAGATGGTCTAACTGTAGTTTTATTCCGGCCAAACTTCCGCCAACAGCGTCATGTAATTCTTGGGCTATACGTTTTCGTTCCTTTTCTTGACCCTCAACAGAGGCTTTAATATTTTTTAACTCTTGCTCTTTTTTAAGGTTTAAAATTTGTTTTACGTTTAACTCCTCTTGTTTTTTTGCCAGCGCTTTTTGGGTTTTTAGTTTTTGATAATAAACAAATAATAAGACACTTAATGGAATACTAAAAACAATAAAACCAATGAGATAAGCATTTTTTAATTGTTGCGATTTGCTTGCTTCGGTTTTGGCAAGTTCTCTACTTTTTTTTAGTAGAACGATTTTATTTTTGTTTTCGCTACGGTCTTTTTGTAATTGAAGAATGGTATTTTGATGTTGTGATGCTTCAAGCTCCTTTTCTAGGTTTAGTGTTTTTAAAGCTTTTTCTTTTTGAGAGAGTTCTAATTCGTTCTTTTTCCTTTGAAGTTTTAAAAGGGTGATTTCTTGTTGTTTCTTTTTGGTTTCGTAAGCTATTTTTAATTCTTCAAATTGCTTGTTTTTTTCTGTGTTAAAAAGGCTGTCTTTAACGGTTGCTACTTTTTTTAAATAATAGATACTGCTTTCATAATTTCCAACGTTTTCATACACCGAAGCGTATATTTCATATAAGCTTAACTGATAGTTTAGTGAGGGTTCTTTATTTAAAAAAACAGCTGCTTTATCTAGATAAGTTAAGGCTTTAAATGATTGTTTTGTTTCATGATAGGCGATAGCTAAGTGTAATAATGACGATGTAGTAAGCAATTGTGCACCTACATTTTTTGAAAGTGTGATTACTTTTTCATAATAATCAATGGATTTACTGTAGTTTTTATTTTCAAAAAACAAATTAGCATACCCAATATAAATATGACATAGAGCAACCTGATTATTGTGTTCTAAAGCCATTTTTTTTGCTTTGTCATACTGCGTTTTTGCTTTGTTTTTTCGGTTTGTTTTTGAATATACTTCTCCTAGGTTTAGATGGATTCCCAACTTTAAACCTGGAGTCAAATTTGCATCTAATGTTTTTATAAAATAATTTTCAGCTCCATAATAATCTTCTTTTTCTAGCAACAAAACACCTATTTGGTGTAATATTAAGGAACTACTTTTTTTAGAGTATTGTTCAGAGAATTTTAATGCTTTTTGATAATTTTTCATAGCAATTAAGTGCTTCCCTTTACTTTTATATACATCACCTAGAGCGCGGTAATTGTTTGCGTGAAACTTAACTCTTTTTGTACTGTCACAACGGTTTATAAGTGGGATGTTTTTTAGTAAAATCGATGTGGCTTTGGTAAAGTGTCCCTGACTATTTAAAGCTACAGCCTTTGCATATTTGACTTGGATGAGTAGTGGTAAAGGAGGATTTAATAAAGCTGCTGAATCTAGTGCTTTTATGCCTTCTTGGTAGTTTTGTTTTTGATCAATAAGAGTTAGCCCTTTTTGAAACCACTGTGTTGCCGTTGTTGGTTGTTGCGACCAGCACAGTTGTATAAATAAAAACGCTAGTATGGATAAGTAGATATATTTAAATTGCTGTAACACGTAACAAAAGTGTTTATTGTAGTAAAAAAGCTAAAATAAGAGAATTATTCTTATTCACAAGGAGATGGTAAGTCTAATTCACTAGTAGGTTTAATAGTGTAAACACTTCCTTCAAGACACATAAGTGTTAGGTGTTTGTTATTGCTAAATGTTATTGGGTATAGTTTAATGTTTGTGTTGCTGGTAGCCGTTCTAAAATAAATGTATCTGTTGTTTATCCATACTTTAAGATATTGATGTCCGCTCCAAGTTCTAGTTGTTTTAGTTCCCGTTGGGTGTAATGCAAAGACCTGTAATGGGTTTAAACTATTAAGGTGGAGTTTGTCTTTTGATTCAAAGACTTTGTTTATCAGTTGTTTTGAGGTGTTTTCAAAATAATCCTTTAAAGGATGAATGACTACGGTATGTTTTCTTATAGAATCACGAAAGTTTTTTTGAGGTTTAACCTGTGAGAGTATAACTGTACCGTTTTTAGAAACAATCACATCGGTTGGTGGATATATATCAGAAAATTTAGACTTGCTTAAATCCATGTGTTTCGTTTGATTAGTTTTATACTGAAATCCATTGGCAGCAAACACGAATTGCTCATTTAAGGTATCTAACATAACATAAGAAACGTCGTTTCTATTAAAAGAACCCCCTCCTTTAGTTACTTGAGGAAGGTATTTAGAATTAAAAACAAGTTCTATAGTATAGTCTCTAGTTTTAATTTGCTCTTCTAAAAGCGGGTACTTAACATTATAAAGTTTTGAAATTAGTTGGTTTCCCAAGTAGTATAATAAAGGACTCAAAATAATAATAAGAAAAATATATCTTTTTTTTAATCTCATTTAATTGGATGTTTTAGTATTTGATATATGTGTTTTATTGTTTGTAATAGTCGCTTTTGAACATCTGTTTTTAGATATATTTTCAATTACATTCAAAATTTCTAAAATATCTTCATCGTTTAGTTT
Organism: Tenacibaculum sp. 1_MG-2023; assembly: GCF_030547425.1. Classification (GTDB taxonomy): domain Bacteria; phylum Bacteroidota; class Bacteroidia; order Flavobacteriales; family Flavobacteriaceae; genus Polaribacter. The sequence goes on from NZ_JAUORH010000022.1 coordinate 40,564, forward strand.
TCCATAGAATAGCATCTTGTGTTTATTGTTTTCTGACTGATACATCAGCGTTTTACGATCTATACGTTTTAATTTATTGAAAGGAAGTGTGCTTGTATCAGCGGTAGCGGTTATGTATATTACTGAGTTTTGTTCTATCCATGTGATTTTATGAATGCTATTGGTCGTTATATTTTTGATGTATCCAGTACCATTTTTACCTAAAAGCAATGTCATAAGAGTTGTTGCTCCTTGCATATAATGATAGGTTGTATAGGTAAATTGTGATTCAGCTGTATGGATTTTTTTTAGCAATTCACTTTCATTACGTATTTGTTTTTTGAAAAGGTCATATTGTTTAGCAGACATTTTGGTTTTTAAAAGCTGTGATTGTAGAATTTTAACTGGTTCTTCTTGCTTACTTTTTTGTAAGGTACTGGTATTCTTACAAGAGCTAAGTAATGCTAAACAGAGTATTGTAGTATGTAATTTCACTGTTTTCAAATGTGTTTTATTTTTTATAAAAACTTTGAGCGACTAACCTTCCTGTTTTGTATGTGTAAAGAAAAAACGGTTTATTCCTTTTAATCTTTTCTTTAAAAAGTTTTGAAGGTGTAACTTTTAATCCTAATTGAAGATATTTTGTAAATGACATGTTAGATGATACTGTTCTAATAAGCCTTACTAATACTTTGTTTTTATGGGGGATGTAATTTAGTATAGCATAGCTGTATGGGGTAAAATGATTGTTTTTATACAGTCTTTTGTTTAGTATTCCTAAAGCTTTATTAAACGACTTGCATTTTTTTAACTTCTGTAAATCAATATTTTTTAAAGTATTGATATATGGGTCGTTTTTAAGAGCTCTAAGTAACGATGCTTCTTCAACAAGAAGCAATAAACTATATGGCTCTTGCGTTTTTAAATTTATTGTTTGTACAAAACTATGGGCAGTCATATAACTATAACGTGGCTGTTCCATATTGTTTTTTTCAAAAGATAAAATGTTATCTATTAAAGACAATGGTACATAATCGATGTAATAATACGTATCAGGGTCTCTTTTTTTTAGTTTTTTTATTTCTTTAAAAGCATCGTAAATTACTTTATTTTGGTAGACAACTTTTTTACTGGATAACAACAAAGATTTGGTAACATAAAAAGAAGAATCAATTTCTTTCTGAGCTACTACCTCTAAAGAGGCTCTGCTAAGAAATAGGATAAAAACTATTGTGTTAATGTTAAGTACTTTCATAAAAATAAGCATTAACTATCAATATATAGACTCATGGTAAATTCCTGTTCCTTATTTTTTTGAGGACTCAACGCCTTTAAAAAAGCATTAATCTTCTTACTATCGTAATTTAGCATCATTGAAAAATTAATAGATAGTATTAAGCAGTTTTTACCTTTCTCTTTGTATACTGAAAATGATTTAGAATCGAGTTTAAAGTTTTTAAAATCAACTTTGTTACTTGTTTTGTTGATCTTGTCTATATATTTTTGAAATATATTACCTATTTCCTTGCTTTCTGAAACAATTATAGAACTACTTAACGATATACGTGCTGTTTCTTTTGTTTCTGAAAATATTGATGAATTGTGTTGGCTCCACGAAAAATGGATTGAATACATAGATAAAATTCCAATGAATAGTAACTTGTGATGTGTTTTCATACGATTGTTTTTTTTCAAAAGTATGATGGTTTTTAAGCTTAAGAATCCCTGTTTTCAGGGTTTTTTACTTTTTTAGTGTAATTTTCATTATTATTTATCAATGGCATGTTTGGCATTGTCAATAAGTAACTTGTAATCAAGAATTGCTTTTTTAGGCGTATTAAACACACGTGTTCCTTTCGCTTTAGATATTATTTTTTTGTGTTTCCAGTTTAGAATGTCGTGTGTAACTTTATAGGCGTTGTTCAGTTTTTTGTAATTTAACCCATAAGGTGTTTCTGCAAAAACGTCTTCAGATTCTATAATTTTAATAGGCGTATGGTTTGTTAAATACACCGTAGTTTGTATGCTACCAAAAGAAAGTCCTATGTCTTCTACAATTTTGGAAATTTTACCTTCCTTATGCCAAATTTTAAAAAGGTAACCACCATCTAAAGTCGTTTTTATTTGTTTTAATTGATTTTGCTCTGTTAGTGTGAATGTTGTATCGGCTTCTATTTGCTTTATGTTATTAGAAATTTCTTCTAGGGTTACGTCTTGAGCAAACGTGCTTACATATACTATAAGTAGGAGGGTAGTGATTGTTTTTCTTATCTTCATTAGTTATTGTTTGTATATAAAAGCTGTGCAAACAAATGTAAAGTGACGTTAAAAAAATAATATCCCCTTTTTCAGGGATTCTAGTTATGAAAAATGAACAGATATTTGACATCGTTTTTATGATATAACTTATTATACTATTCAATGAACACACTTTACATAATCTTTTTTTTAGCAGTATTATTTTATTCCTTCTACAATGCCATTGTATATCAAAAAAGAAGAAACAAAGACAGCAAAGCAGCCAAACAAGCTATAAATACACTTACCTACCACCGAGAGCTTACAGAAAAGGAGTGTAAGCTACTAGACGATTTACAAGAGCAAAAAAAGTATAAAAAAACACATAAGCGCCTAGATAATAGAGTGTATTTATTAAATGGAAAGTTTGAACGCCATGGTATAAAAACTCGTTACAATACTATATGGCATAATTTAATTGGAGGGCTAGAAGTAACTTTAGATGATCGAGGGTTTGATTATTTAAAGGAATATAATACTACTGAAGTGATTAAAACAGATAAACTTCCAGTAGTTATAAGTTTAAACGAGAGCTTTTCTCTTTTAAACCATATAATTACTGAAAAACAAATAGAAAAAGGAGAAGTAGGGAAGGTTGCAGGAAGTGATGTTGAGCTTATTCATAATCGTAAGCAAACAAGTCATGAAGTTCAAGCTGTTAGAAAACAATGGCATGGTACCATAGGTGCCTTTCTAATGATTCCAGCCTTGTTCTTCATGGCACTCACAGCTCTTTGGGATGTTTATAGCATTTACGGGGCGATTCCAGAAGGGCTTCTATTTGTAGTAGCACTTTACTTTCTTTGGCGTAAACCAAAGTTTTCAAAGCCAGAAGCCATACGTACACTTAAAGGTGTTATAACGTACTCTGCAACAGTAGATTCCTCTGAAAATATTCAGCAAATAAAACCCTTTATGGGAACGATAGAATTGAAATTTGAAAACAGGTATTGGTTGCCGTTTATGGGGGCATATACAGCTGATGACACACCTGTTGAAGTAGATGTTACTAAAGATGGCTGGTTAATGCGTTTTGGAACCTATTTATCTCTGGAAACAGAAGAAAAGAAGTATCCGTCTCAACCGTGGTATCGTCACGTTATTATGACGGTAACAGCTACCATAGCACTTATAACAGCATTGATTTCAGTGCCGACATTAACTAACAACATAAGACCTGATGCAGCATATTATTCAGTTGTTTTTAAACAATTATACTTGTATGCGCCTGCAATATTTATGGTTTTAAACCTCATCTTAATAACTATTCATGCGCCATTGGCATACAAAAGTTATCATTATAACAAGCAACGTAAAATGAACATCCATAAATACTATGAAAAGGTCATTCCTATTATAAAATAAAACCAGCCTAGACCTATGTTCATCCCCCAATTAGTAGGACAGTACGCTTTTTTTATAATAAGAGTTAAAACATAATAATATTGCTGTTTAAAATAAAATCTATGAAAAAATTATTTTTAGCATCCATTGTAATGTGCTTTTTTTCAGTATCTCAAGCACAAACCAATGAAATTGGTAAACACGATTTGGTAGAACTTACAGAAAAAATTTTTAAAAAGCATTATAAAGAAAACTATACAGCTGATCAAGTGAGAAAATCTAAAAGTCTTTTAGATAGTATCTTTCTTCATACAAACACTTCTCATAGTATAGAAATAAAAGCAGACTACACAACTAAGACACCAAGTATTAAAACAGTAGTTTCGCAAGATAGTAATGTACGGGTAATTACGGCCTACCCACTTAACCTACCCGAAATAAAGATTGTTCAATATTCGAAGAACAAAGAACAGTTGTTTCTTTTTTCAGATTATGTAGTACAATTAAAATTAGAAGGTGAGGTAAGAATGCAAATTGATGCTATTTACAATTTAAATGAAGATACCTATTTATTTAGCTGTACCCGTTTTGGATTTTGGACCAATCCAGAAGATGTGCATGCTTTTACGGTCAATCTAATCTCAGGAAGTTTTAATTCAAATACCAACATGGTTTTTTCTGAAAAATTGGAAACGTTTTACCCTCAATTTCCTCCTGATATTGATACCAAACCTTATTTTAAAATAATCTTCAATAAAGAAGATAAAATCCTTACAACCCCTATTCATAAAGGTGGAGAAATAAAGGGAATACATCTATACAAATATGACAATGTAAAAAAAGAATTTACATCATTGGCCAAAGAAGAAGCTCCCTTAACGCAAAAATAATGTAAAACAGTTATGAAATCATTTTCCTTAAGTTGTTTATTTATAGTTTTAACTCTTGTGGGATGTAAAAAGACAGCCCCTGTTGATGAGTATTTAAAATTATATAAGGAAGCAACACATAAATTTCCCAATACGGTAACTAAAAAAGAACATGCTACGGGATTGGAATTAAACATCCCTTTTCATTACAATATTGAAAATGTAAATGCTCAGTTTAAAGAAGAGTTAAGAACAAACACCACGCCTTCTAAAATTTTTAAATTAGAATCAAACCTAATAAACTTTAACGGTTATGGTGGACGTGTTTATTTAATTGAAAACAGTCAAGCCGATGTAGTTTCAATGGATAAAATATTGAAAAAATATTCATCCCAGATAAAACATATAGTATATCAAGATGCGGAAAGTCTCATTTTTTATGATCGATATATGGTCTATACAATGGTCTTTTTTCATTATATAGAAAAAGAAAGGGTTTACATTATTTTTGAAAGCACCAATGTTAGTCAAGGAAATAGTGTATCTATTGACGGAAAAGGTAATTCACCATTATTGTCACAAGCAATGTACGATTTACAGGTTGCTAAAACACTGGTAGAAGAAAGACCTAAGATAAAATTAGATACGGTATCCTGGAAAACATTTAAAAACAACCTAACAGGTAAGCAACGTCAGGCATATAAAGATGTAGCCTCACAAATAATAAAAGTTGCTGATACCATAGCTTTAAATACGGCTGATGAAAGTCCTTATGGCAAGATCATACCTTATGTAGGAATGATCAAGGTTCAAGAAAAAAGCCCTTTGCTAACAATTTTCAATACAACAAGCTCTGAAAAAGAGATAACCCGATTACTTTCAAAAGAGATTGAAGCTATTGGTTATTATACAACTAGAGAATATAAGGTGCTGTTGTTGAATAGAGAAAAAAATGCCTTGGTTTTGGCTTTGGAACCCATCTATTTATCAGCACAAAGTGATTACGTTCACGTTTCTATTAATTTGTACACCAATAAAAAAGGAGAGCAATTTTTATTATATGTTTTTCCTGAAGATGAAGCCATGGCTTATTTCTATTCAAAATTTTTAGCTATAATCCAAAATACGGGTGAAGAAGTATAATCAGCACTGTTGATGAAGAGTACAAAGCTGCCAAAGAAGTGAAATAATATAATAGCCAACTTCATTATAAAATGAATACAACGAAAATAGACCTAAACTAATCGTCACAAAAGCTATAATTTTTTTGGGTGGATTAACAGGGGTTAGAAACGATTGTATTTATTTTCTAGAAGCTCTTGCTTTTTGAATTTGTTGTTTACGATTTTCTTTTTGCAGGATAATGTCATTTTTTTCTTTATCAAACTCTTGCTGTGTTAAATTTCTGTTTTTTATTTCTGCCAAAGCTTGTTCAATAGCTTCTGGTATGAATTTGTTTTTTTCGTGAAGTATGGTTATTAGTTCTCTATTAGAGTACTCCTTATATAATTTTTGTAATTCAGTCATAACTGTCGTAATGTAAGAACTCAAATAAAAGTTTTGAGTTATTAAGTTACGTTCTGTTTTATTTGTTTCCAGGTCATAGGCTCATTATTAATCATTCTAATAATAGAGTT
>NZ_JAUORH010000023.1 GCF_030547425.1 Tenacibaculum sp. 1_MG-2023
GCTCCCCCTCTTGGACTCGAACCAAGGACCCTCTGATTAACAGTCAGATGCTCTAACCAACTGAGCTAAGGAGGAATTTAAAACACATGTGTCTTAAAATGCGAGTGCAAATTTAAGGGGTTTTTTTATATCTGCAAATTATTTTTAATAAAAAACGCATGTGATTTTTATTATTTCTGAATTTCAGGGATTTATTTTTTAAAAAAAGATGCTTTTAACTGAAATTTAACAAAAAGACAGTACTCGTTAAAGAGTTTAAAATTAGACTAAAAAGGAATGGTTTTTTTCGTAAAAGTTGTACTTTTGTCACCATTATTCTTATAGATAGAAAAGTATAACAAAATATATGGACAAGTTTTCGTTCTTAAACGCAACACATGCAGGTTTTATAGGTGATTTGTATGAACAATATCAAAAAAATCCTGATGCGGTAGAACCAAGTTGGAGAAGTTTCTTTCAAGGATATGATTTGGCTAACGAGAATTACTCATTAACAGATGAAGAAGTTTCGGTAGAAGTCCCTGAAGAAGTACGTAAAGAGTTTTTAGTAATCGATTTAATCAACGGTTACCGTACCCGTGGTCATTTGTTTACCAAAACAAACCCAGTACGAAACAGAAGAACCTACACCCCAACATTAGATGTTGAGAATTTTGGGTTAAATCAATCAGATTTATCTAAGGTTTTCAGTGCAGGAGAAATTTTAGGTATAGGGGCTAAAAGTCTAGCTGAAATCATAAACTACTTAAAGTCTGTTTTCTGCGAAAGTATAGGAGTTGAGTATATGTATGTACGAAACCCTGAAGAGTTAAAATGGTGGAACGATCGTTTGAATAAAAACGCAAACCATCCTAGTTACGATGTAGAATCTAAAAAGTATATTCTTACAAAGCTAAATCAAGCTTCAACTTTTGAAAGCTTTTTACAAACGAAGTATGTAGGTCAAAAAAGATTCTCTGTTGAAGGAGGAGAAACATTGATCCCTGGAGTTAGTGTGGCGTTACGAGATGCAGCTGAAGAATATGGAGTAGAAGAGTGTGTGTTAGGAATGGCACACCGTGGACGTTTAAATACTTTAGTAAATATTTTCAAAAAACCAATTCGCGATTTATTTAGCGAATTTGAAGGAAAAGATTTCGAAGATCAAGACATAGATGGAGATGTTAAGTACCATTTAGGTTTAACCTTAAGTAAAGCGTATCAAGGTGGACAAAAGATGAAGATGAACTTAGTGCCAAATCCATCTCACTTAGAAACAGTTGATGCAGTAGCGGAAGGAATTGTTAGAGCTAAGATAGAGAAAGACTATGAAGGAAACGAAAATAAAATACTTCCAATTTTAGTACATGGTGATGCAGCTGTAGCAGCCCAAGGAATTGTGTACGAAGTTGTGCAAATGGCACAATTAAACGGATACAAAACAGGAGGTACTATCCACATTGTAGTAAATAATCAAGTAGGTTTTACAACCAATTATTTAGATGCTCGTTCAAGTACGTATTGTACTGATGTAGCTAAGGTAACCTTGTCTCCAGTACTACATGTAAATGCGGATGATGCAGAAGCTGTATGTCATGCAATGGAAATGGCAGTTGAATATCGTATGAAATTCAACAAAGATATTTTTATTGATTTGTTAGGATACCGTAAGTACGGGCATAATGAAGGAGACGAGCCACGATTTACACAACCAAAATTATACAAAGCAATTTCTAAGCATAAAAATGCAAGAGAAATTTATGCAAATAAATTAATTGAAGAGGGAAGCATAACAGCGGACTACTTACAGAAAATTACAGATGAATTTAAGACACATTTAGAAGCTGAGTTCACAGAGTCTAAAAAGAAAGAAACGTCTAAAATTCAGGAGTTCATGCCAGATGTATGGGATGGGTTTGTACGAAAGCAATTACAAGAAATGTTACAGCCTGTTGATACAACTTATTCCATAGAAGATTTAAAAGGTATTGCAAGGGTAATTTCAAAAACGCCAGAAGGACACAAATTTGTACGTAAAGCTGAACGTATCTTAAAAGGTCGTGAAAAAATGGTGTTTGAAGATAATTTGCTAGATTGGGGTACTGCTGAGAACCTAGCGTATGGTACTTTATTAGAAGAAGGTTATGATGTACGTATTTCTGGAGAAGATGTAGAAAGAGGAACATTCTCTCACCGTCATGCAATTATGCGTGATGAAGAAACTTTAGAACGTGTAAACTTACTAAACACAAACCCTAAGAGTAAAGGAGAGATGACAATTTACAACTCTCACTTATCAGAATATGGGGTGTTAGGGTTTGATTACGGGTATGCAATGGCAGCACCAAATACATTAACAATTTGGGAAGCTCAGTTTGGTGATTTTGCCAACGGAGCACAAATTATGTTCGATCAGTATATTTCTTCGGCAGAAGATAAATGGAAGTTACAAAACGGATTGGTAATGTTACTACCTCACGGGTATGAAGGTCAAGGGCCAGAACACTCATCAGGAAGAATAGAACGTTTCTTACAATCATCATCAACTGATAACTGGACAATAGCAAACTGTTCTACACCAGCAAACATGTATCACATTTTGCGCCGTCAGATGAAGCGTGATTTTAGAAAACCATTAATTGTTTTCACACCAAAAAGTTTATTACGTTTACCAAAAGCAGTAAACCCTATTGAAGATTTAGCAAACGGAACTTTCCAAGAGGTAATTGATGACACTATTGATACTTCAAAAGCTAAGAAAATAGTGTTCTGTACAGGTAAATTCTATTACGACTTATTAGCTGAACGCGAAAAGTTAGGAAGAGAAGACGTTGCTTTAGTTCGTATAGAGCAATTGTTCCCATTACACAATGATAAAATTAAAGAAGTAATGGATAAGTACCTAAATGTAGAGCGTTATGTTTGGGCTCAAGAAGAACCTAAAAATATGGGAGCTTGGAGTTATATGTTAGAACGTTTTGAATTAGCTAGGTTAGAATGTGCTTCAGAAGAATACCGTTCGGCACCAGCAGCAGGTTCAAGTGCACGTTTTAAAAGACGTCACCAGGCTATTATAGATAAGGTTTTTGATTAAAAAACAAATAATGCGTTAGGGATTGTAGTAAGCTACCATGTAGCTCGAAAAGCCCGACCCGATAGGGAACGTCCAAATAAAAGAAATAAAATAATTCAGATATATAAAATTTAGAACTGATGGTTTTAGAAATGAAAGTTCCTTCTCCGGGGGAATCAATTACAGAAGTAGAAATTGCAACTTGGTTAGTTGAAGATGGTGATTACGTTGAGAAAGATCAACCAATTGCCGAAGTAGATTCTGACAAAGCAACGTTAGAATTGCCTGCGGAAGAAAGCGGAATAATCACTTTAAAAGCTGAAGAGGGTGATGCAGTAGCAGTAGGTGCAGTAGTTTGTCATATTGATATGGATGCCGCAAAACCAGAAGGAGCTGGAGCACCTAAAGAAGCAGCACCAAAAACTGAAGAGAAAAAAGAAGCACCTAAAGCTGAACCCGCTAAAGAAACATACGCTACAGGCACAGCATCTCCAGCAGCTAAAAAAGTATTAGCTGAAAAAGGAATAAGTGCATCTGATGTTAAAGGAACTGGTAAAGACGGTCGTGTAACTAAAGAAGATGCTGTAAAGGCAGTGCCTTCAATGGGAACTCCAGGAATGGGATCTCGTGGTACAGAGCGTAAAAAATTATCAATGTTACGTCGTAAGGTTGCTGAGCGTTTAGTTTCGGTAAAGAATGAAACAGCTATGTTAACTACGTTTAACGAGGTGAATATGCAACCAATTTTCGATTTACGTAACGAGTATAAAGAAGAATTTAAAGCAAAACACGGAATAGGTTTAGGTTTTATGTCTTTCTTTACAAAGGCAGTAGTACGTGCATTACAAATGTATCCAGCTGTGAACTCAATGATTGATGGTAAAGAAATGGTGTCATTCGATTTTCAAGATATTTCAATTGCAGTATCAGGGCCAAAAGGATTAATGGTTCCAGTAATTAGAAATGCTGAAAACTTAACGTTTAGAGGTGTTGAAAGCGAAGTAAAGCGTTTAGCAATTCGTGCTCGTGATGGACAGATTACTGTTGATGAAATGACAGGAGGTACGTTTACAATTACAAATGGTGGTGTATTTGGTTCTATGTTGTCTACACCAATTATAAACCCTCCACAAAGTGCAATTTTAGGAATGCACAACATTGTAAATCGTCCAATGGCGGTGAATGGAGAAGTGGTGATTCAACCAATTATGTATGTAGCGTTATCGTACGATCATAGAATTATTGATGGTAAAGAATCTGTTGGTTTCTTAGTAGCTGTAAAAGAAGCGTTAGAAAACCCAGTAGAAATCTTAATGGATAACAACCCTACCAAAGCTTTAGAAATGTAAACCAAAATTTGGTTTTATAGATATGAAATCCTGTACGAAAGTGCAGGATTTTTTTGTTTAAATTTTTAGTAACTTTAATAACTATAAAATCAACTGATTATGAAAGTTACTGAGGAAGGATTTACCGTTTACCATAACTTTCCTATAAAAGAGTTATCTAATAAAGTTTTTAAAGTCATTACAAATCCAGACGATTTGATACATTGGTGGCCACTTAAATGCACAGGAACTCCTAAAGTAGGCGCAGAATACAATCTTTTTTTTGGTGGAGCTTATGATTGGTATGGTGAAGTAGTTCAATGTAAAGAGAATACTTCTTTTTACATAAAAATGAGTAAATCAGATGATGATTGGAATCCAACAACTTTCGGTTTTGACTTGTTCGAAAAAGATGAAGGAGTAACTTGGGTGCATTTTTTTCATAAAGGATGGGTTGAGCAAAACGATCACTTTAAACATTCTTCCTATTGTTGGGCATTGTTGTTAAATGGACTAAAAAATTATGTAGAAAAAGGGATTGTTATCCCTTTTGAGGAAAGAAATTAAAACTATAAGATTATGAAACTAGGGGTTTTTTCAATTAGTTTATCAGTGAAAGATATTGATAAATCAAAAGATTTTTATGAAATGTTAGGGTTTACTGTTTTTGCAGGCCAAATAGAAAAGAATTATTTGATTATGAAAAATGGAAACTCATTAATTGGATTATTTCAGGGTATGTTTGAAAATAATATCCTTACTTTTAATCCAGGTTGGGATGAAAGTGCCAATGTGTTAGACGATTTTGACGATGTAAGAACCATTCAACAACATTTAAAAGAAAACCACATCAAATTGAAAAGAGAGGTAGACAAAGATACTTCAGGACCTGCGAGTATTGTTTTCTTCGATCCTGATGGAAACACCATTTTAATAGATCAGCATGTATAAAAAGATGAAAAACACTTGCTGTTTTTCATCTTTTAAGCATAACCTATTTATTGTTTAAACTCCAATCATAATCTAGGTATACGACTTCGGCATTGTCGTTAGCTTTAATGTCAGAATACTTATTTATATAGTCTACCAAGGTATTACGAGAAGTAAAGTCTTCTTGGTACCATTGAAATATTTTCGAAACTTCAACTTTAGTTAATGTAATCTTATTTTTTGTGGAGTCGTTTATAAAAGCTTTCATTAAGTTTTCTAATTTTTCTTCTATATTATCTTTAGTAAAAGCAAAATTTACAAATCGAGGTCCAGATTTAGATGCTGCATTTAAGGCAACATGAATTCTTGGATCATCATGCCATCTACGGAGTATTTTATGTTCAATATAATCTAGCGAGTATAGTTTTTTACCAACAGCAGCAAAAGGAATTTTCCAAGCATTTCTTCCTTTACGTTTAATATCGGTAATTTTTTTTAAAGGATAACTATCTAAAATTAGCTTAATAGTATAAGCATTGTATGCGTTAATCCAAAAAGCCTTAGCTTGATTTTGTGACCATTTATTACTAGGTATAGTGTTATCTAAATGCTTTATATAAATATCTAAAACCGCACGATTCTTTCTTAGTCCTTTATAATCCACATTACCTTGAGAATCCACATAGGTTTTTAATAAAGCATCATATACATCAGTTTGTGCTTGTGTTTGAATACTCACAAAAATTAGCAAATAGGTAAAAGATAGAGTAATTGTTTTTCGCATTTTTTAAATTTTAAGTAAATAAATTAGTTCACGATACTTTTGACGTGGATAAGTTTAATTCATTACATAAAATTTTATAGAAGTAAAAAACCACTCATAAAAAATGGTTTTCAAATTGTGAAAGAGTGATTGTAATTTTTTACCAGTAAATGAGCTTATAGCAATAGCAACAATACCAATAGTAATGGTAATGTAAGAATTAGTGTTGTTTTGTGCTTTGACCAAGTCAACATCGCCAATAGAATTTTATGTTTCTGGTTGAATAAGTGTATAAATTCCATACACAAGAATTACAATGCAGCGATTAGTAATATCGATTTAATGGGTTTCTTCATAATAAATAAAGGTCTTTCATCAGGTTTAAAAGAAAAATCACTATATAAATTATACTACAAAGAGTCCATTTGTCACAAATAAAGAACATTTCATACCATATATCTTTTTACAATATTTAAAGGCAGGGGAGAGAGATATTTTTGATGCGGATTAATAAAAACATAAAAAAATGATTACGCATTCTTACACAAAAAGCCCTTTTGTATTTTTAAGTTTTATACTCTTTTTCTTTATGAGTTGTACTGAAGAAGATTTACCTTCTAATATTAAACAGCAAAAATTTACTCTAAAATCTAACTCAACAAACTTTAAGTATACTGTTAAAATAGGAAGCATTGAAGAAGCTGATGTAACTAAAGATTATCACGTGGTTTATTTACTTGATGGTGACGATTATTACAATGAATGTATGCAAATGTTAAGCTTAGAAAAAAAAGAAAATACCATTATAGTGAGCATAGGTTATGCGGGCGATAATGAAAGAGGTACAGATTATTCTTACCCGTATGACAGAGATTTTGATGGAGACTCAGGAGGAGCAAAGAAGTTTATTAGCTTTTTAAACTCTGAGTTAATCCCTGTGATTGAAGAAGATTATCAAATAAAGAGTTTAACAAAAACAATTTATGGACATTCACTTGGAGGTTATTTTGCTTTATATGTTATGCTGCAAGAAGAACAAGAAAACCCTTTTGATAATGCAATTGTGGTAAGCCCTAATTTAATGTGGTATAACTCATTTATTTTCGATTTAGAGGAAAAAGCTAAGGAATTTAGTTTGTTAGAGGGCAAATCTTTTTACATGGCTATGGGAGACTTAGAGGGAGTAGGTATGAACGCATCATTTGATGCAATGGTCAAGCGACTAAAACTGAGTAACTATAATGATTTTAATTTTAGTTACGAAAGATTAGAAAATACTTCTCATAGAAATAGCCCAATAAAAGGGTTTGAAAAAGGATTACAAATTATTGAATAAGAAAAAAATGAAGAAAATTTTATACATAGTATTGTTAAGTAGTTTTTTTATGAATGCTCAAGAACACGATACTACAAGAAAGTGGAAATTAGAATTGGGGTATACGACTGATATAATTAATGCAAGTTTCGGAAAACATTATGGTTTTGTTTTTAAAGCGAAAAGAAAATTGTTAGAAAGTAAGAAGATTACCTTAATGGCAGGAGCAGCTTATCAAAACAGTTTTATTAATGAAGACGAAAATATGTTTACAGGTTTTGTTGATGGCTATACAAGAGACTTATCTGTTGTTGGTTTGGTAGATTTTAGTTTTTATCCTTTTAATAAAAGGAGGTTTTATATGTCAATTCAACCCTTTTTTGGCTATACTAACTTAAAGTCTAAAGGAAGTTTGTATATAGATCATTTAGAGATATATGAAAAGTATAAAAACTCATATTCTTACTTTAATTACGGAATGATAAATTCTCTAGGTTATACTTTTAATAGAATAACTATAACCTTCGATGTTTGGAGTTCGCTAAAAGGAGTTGCTGATAGCGGAAGGTTTAGACCAGGAGGTTTTGATTCAAGGTTGTTTTTTGGAATGGGAGTAGGTTACACGTTGTAAACTCTATTTATAAAACTTCTCTTTAAATAATTTAAATTTATTTCTAGATACAGGAACCTCATGGGAAACATTGGGAAATGAAATTTTATAATTTCTTGTGTTTCCAGAGGTTCTTCTAATATTTTTAATATTAATTATGTAAGAACGATGTGTACTTAAAATAAAGGGGTAGTTAGATAAATTATTAAGTAGTTTTTGAATAGATATTCTGTATGGTTTTATGTCTACAGAGTTAAGAGTTTGAGTGTATACATCTACATAATTTCCTTCAGATTTAGCGAATAAAAAAGTAGCTAAATCAAGAATTAATGTCTCATTTACATTATTCGTTTTTATAGATAAAACAATTTCTTTATCCTTTTGTTTTAATTCCTTTTCTAGCTCTTTATTGTATGCTTTGACGCTTCTTAAATTTTCTTTTAAAATGACGACATAGTTTATCCAAATAATAATCAGTATAGGTATGGTACCAATTAGAATAACATAAGAGAAAGTATTGATAAGACTCAAAAAAAAGTTGCTATCAATACTGTTTTTAAAAGGATATAGAAAACTATTTTGAAAAAGAGCTATTGAAATAAGAATACCAAGAGTAAAGAAAAATTCTCTTAAAATATTCCAACTTTCTTTAATTTCAGAAGTAAAAAAAACGTTGGGCACCAATTCAGTAAAAAATAAGATGCTCAAAAAAGTAACTATGCTAGCCGTTAAACATGGATAAAAATTGTTTGTAACAGTATTTTGAGAAAAGTAATAGTTAATTAGGAATATTACTATACTTAGTATAGAAGCAATGATAAGATTTCTTTTGGTATGAAATAAATATGGATAAGGAGTTGATAAGTTTTTTAAAAACTTATATTTCATAACATTTAAAGAATTAAAAAGGCATTATATTTAATAATGCCTTTTGTTTGTTTTATAGTTCAAAACCAATGTTAACGCCTAATTTGTTGGCAATTAATTTGGTAATTCTTTTTTTAACTTCTGGTATTTTAACACTTTCTAAAACAGTATTTGCAAAGGCATACATAAGTAAAGCTTTTGCTTCTTTCTTTGGAATACCTCTTTGCTGCATATAAAATAATGCTTGGTCGTCTAATTGACCGATAGTACAACCATGAGAGCATTTTACATCATCAGCAAAAATTTCTAATTGAGGTTTAGCGTTTATAGTTGCTTTATCACTTATTAAAACATTGTTGTTTTGTTGATAAGCATTTGTTTTTTGTGCTTCTTTTTCAACAATAACTTTACCATTAAACACACCAGTAGAACGATCAGTATAAATACCTTTGTAATCTTGGTGACTTTCACAGTTAGGCTCTATATGGTTTACTAGTGTATGATGGTCAACATGCTGCTTTCCTTCAATAATAGTAATTCCTTTTAAAATAGAATTAATATGTTCTCCTTTTTGATAGAAGTTTAAGTTGTTTCTAGTAATATTACCACCAAAAGAAAAAGTATGTACAGAACAAGTGCTTTCTTTCTGTTGCTCAATATATGTATTGTCAACTAAAGAAGCATCATTATTGTCATTTTGAATCTTATAATAATCTACTGTAGCATGTGTGTCTGTATAAATTTCAGTTACGGCATTTGTTAATACAGCATTATTGTTAAGGTTTTGATGACGTTCTATAATTTGAACATGTGCATTTTGCTCTACAATAATTAAATTACGAGGTTGTAACATAGTTGCATGTTCTTTACCTGTAGTAAAATTAATTATTTGAATAGGTTTTTCAACTTCAACATTCTTAGGAATGTGAATAAACGCACCTTCGGTTGCAAAAGCAGTATTTAAAGAAGTTAAATTATCTTGCTTTGCTATTTTGTTAAAATATTTTTCAACAATAGGTTTGTATTTTTCTTTTGAAAAAGCGGCAGATAATAAACAAATATCTTTTCCATCATGAGTAGTAGTTGATAAAAAAGAGCTGTATTTTCCATCTACAAAAACTATTTTATAGCTATCTATTTCATGGATGAAATATTTTTTTACATCAGCAAACTCTATAGAAGCATCTCTATCAGGAAATATACTATAGTCTTCTTTTAAAACTGAATTTAAAGAAGTGTATTTCCAAGCTTCTAATTTTTTAGTAGGAAAGCCTAGTTTTTCAAAATTTTGTAGTGCTTTTGTTCTTATCTCATGTAAATCTGAATTGATGTTTACACTGTCTTCAAAAGCTACGTATGATGATAATATTTTTTCTCTCAACTCCATTGTTTTTAGTTGTAAAGTTTATAAAGTATAAAAGTTTGTAAAACTGAAAAGAAGCTTATTATTACAGGGCTACTTTTCACTTTTTACTTTTCAACTTTTCTAACTATTTTAACTCTGCTTTAATCCAATCGTATCCTTTTTCTTCAAGCTCTAAAGCAAGGGAAGCGTCTCCTGTTTTAACGATTTTTCCATTGTGTAAAACATGTACATAATCAGGAACGATATATTCTAATAAACGTTGATAGTGAGTAATAACTACTACAGCGTTATCTTTAGACTTTAATTTATTAACTCCATTAGCAACAATACGTAAAGCATCAATATCTAAACCAGAATCAGTTTCATCTAAAATAGCTAATTTAGGTTCTAACATGGCCATTTGAAAAATCTCATTACGTTTTTTCTCACCTCCTGAAAATCCCTCGTTCAAAGAACGAGATAAGAATTTACGATCGATTTCTAATAATTCTGATTTCTCACGAATCTTTTTAAGCATATCTTTAGCAGGCATTTCTTCTAACCCTTGAGCTTTGCGAGATTCGTTAATTGCTGTTTTAATAAAGTTAGTAACAGTAACACCAGGAATTTCTACTGGATATTGAAATGATAAGAATACACCAGCATGAGCTCTTTCTTCAGGAGCTAATTCACTAATATCTTCACCTTCTAACTCGATAGAACCAGAAGTTACGTCGTAAGTTTCGTTACCAGCAATTATAGATGATAAGGTACTTTTACCTGCACCGTTTGGTCCCATAATCGCATGAACCTCTCCTGCTTTTACTTCTAAGTTAATTCCTTTAAGAATATCTTTGTCTTCTACCTGTGCGTGTAAGTTTTCTATTTTTAACATTGTTCTTATACTATTGGCTTTAAGCGTACGTTTAATTTTTAATAATTGTTGTGTTTATAATTAACACATTAGGTTAATTATCCTACAGAACCTTCTAACGAAATTTCTAATAATTTTTGAGCTTCTACAGCAAATTCCATTGGAAGCTTATTTAATACTTCTTTACTAAACCCATTAACAATTAATGCAATAGCTTTTTCAGTATCAATACCACGTTGGTTACAGTAAAATAATTGATCTTCACCAATTTTACTAGTCGTAGCTTCGTGTTCTATTTGAGCTGATTTATTTTTTGCTTCGATATAAGGAAAAGTATGAGCACCACACTCATTACCCATTAATAAAGAATCACATTGTGAGAAGTTACGTGCATTTTCTGCTCTTGAATTTACCTGAACTAAACCACGGTAACTGTTTTGTGATTTTCCAGCTGAAATTCCTTTAGATATAATAGTTGATTTGGTGTTTTTCCCTAAGTGAATCATCTTAGTACCCGTATCAGCTTGTTGATGATTGTTGGTTACAGCGATTGAATAAAACTCACCTACAGAATTATTTCCTTTTAAAATACAACTTGGATATTTCCATGTAATTGCTGATCCTGTTTCAACTTGCGTCCAAGAAATTTTAGCATTGGTTTCGCACAAACCTCTTTTGGTAACAAAGTTATATACTCCTCCTTTACCTTCTGAGTCTCCAGGAAACCAATTTTGAACTGTTGAATATTTTATTTCAGCGTCGTCTAAAGCAATAAGCTCAACAACTGCTGCGTGTAATTGGTTTTCATCACGTTGTGGAGCAGTACATCCTTCTAGATAAGAAACATAACTACTTTCATCTGCAACAACTAAGGTACGTTCGAATTGACCAGTTCCTCCTTCGTTAATACGGAAGTAAGTAGATAACTCCATTGGGCAACGAACTCCTTTAGGGATATAACAGAAAGACCCATCAGAAAATACAGCCGAGTTTAACGCAGCGTAAAAGTTGTCAGTTGGAGGTACTACCGAACCAATGTATTTTCTTACTAATTCTGGATGCTCTTGAATAGCTTCAGAAATTGGCATAAAAATTATCCCTTTTTCAGCTAAGGTTTCTTTAAAAGTAGTAGCTACTGAAACAGAATCCATTACAATATCAACTGCTACATTCGCTAATTTTTTTTGCTCATCTAAAGAAATTCCAAGTTTTTCAAACGTAGCTAGTAAATCAGGATCAACCTCATCCAAGCTGTTTAATTTGGGTTTTTGTTTAGGTGCTGAGTAGTAAGAAATATCTTGAAAACTCGGTTTTTTATAGGTAACATTTGCCCACTCTGGCTCTTCCATTTGTTTCCAAATTCTAAAAGCTTCTAAACGCCATTCAGTCATCCATTCTGGCTCGTTTTTCTTTTTAGAAATGGCACGAACAATATCTTCGTTTATCCCATTAGGAAACTTATCACTTTCAATATCAGTATAAAAACCATATTCGTACTCTTTGGTTTTTAATTCTTCTCTTAAATCGTCCTCGGTGTATTTACTCATCAGTTTTTTGTATTCTTTTTGTGATGTAAGGCTTATAGAGAGAAACTCTCTCCGCAACCACAAGTTCTGTTAGCGTTAGGATTGTTAAATACGAATCCTTTACCGTTTAAACCTCCAGAATATTCTAAAGTTGTTCCAACTAAGTATAAAAAACTCTTTTTGTCAACAACAATTTTTACGTTGTTGTCTTCAAAAACTTTATCGTTTTCTTGTTGGGTTTTGTCAAAAGTTAAGTCGTATGATAATCCTGAACAACCGCCACTTTTCACTCCAACACGAACAAAGTCGGTTGTAGTATCAAATCCGTCATCAGTCATTAGTTCAATGACTTTCTTTTTTGCTGTGTCTGAAACTTTTATCATCGTTTTAAATAGATTAAATCTAAGTGACTGCAAAGATAATGACAAAATATGATTTATATCATTTTTTGAAATGAATATAGTTATTAAGCGATAAAAATTGTTTATACTTTAAGTCTACTAATTGATTGTTAGAAGATTATTGTTGGAAATTAGGGTTGTTTACAAAATCATCATCTGAAAGACTCAAAAGAAAAGCTTTTAAGTCGGCTTTATCTTTACCTGAGAGTTGTACACCTCCTTGGTTTACTTTTTTCATTAAAGGATCAATTGTAGAAGATTGTTTTAATCCTTCAGAGTAATGGTTAATAACTTCCTCTAAAGTGACAAATCGTCCATCGTGCATGTATGGAGCAGTGAATTTTAAGTTTCGTAAGGATGGGCTTTTAAATTTTCCATTATCATTTGGGTCACCTGTAACAGCGCCTAATCCTAAATCAGTAAAAGTTTCATCTAAACCGTTGTTGTGGAATTTATTATCTGTCCATAAAGGATTGTTGTCACTTCCATGACAATGAAAACAATCGCCACGAGTTTCCTCCATAAAAACATTGAATCCGTTTTGTTCTTCAGGAGTCAATTCAACTTTTCCTAAAAGAAATTGATCAAATTTTGAGTTCCCTGAAATTAAGGTTCTTTCAAATTGAGCGATTGCTTTGGTAACTAAGGTTGAGTCTATTTTAGATGCTCCAAAAGCTTGTTGAAAAAGCGTTGGGTATTCAGCATGTTCTTGTAATTTTTCAGCTACATTTTCCCAGTTACTATGCATTTCAATTGGGTTACGTACAGGTGAAAATACTTGACGTTCAATACTGAGTTCTTTTCCGTCCCACATAAAGCGTTCATCAAAGTTCCAAGCTAAATTAAATAACGGCATTGAATTTCTTGTTCCGAATTTACCATCAACACCTTCACTAAATTGAGTATCATCAGTAAATGCTCTTTTAGGGTTGTGACAGCTTGCACAAGATTGAGTATTGTCTTTAGATAAAATGGGGTCAAAGAATAATTTTTTGCCCAAGGCTATGCCTTCTTCGGTTAAAGGATTGTTGGTTGGAATAACTGGAGCGATTAATTTTTGTTGAAATAACTCCGGGATTTCTAAACTAGTTTGAACAGGTGTATATACACTTTCTTCTTCTCCTTTTGAAGAACAACTGAGTAAAAGGAGTAGTAATAAAGAAAGGTATATACTTTTTTGTGTCATTTTATTTTTATTGAGAGATGGCTCCTAGACTAAACACGCCGCTTTTTCCGTTTTCTGATATTTCTTTTTGAGCTTCAAAATCCATCATTAAATCAACACTTTTTTCGTTTAAATCCCAATCATTAGGACTTTTAAACCACCCAGCTACATTCATTTTTATTTCTATAGTAGCATTGTTTTTTAATAGGATAGAACCAGTTTCAACTCCAAAAGAAGTATCTAAAATAGAATCTTTTTCTTTGTCGTAAGCTCTTATAGCATGAAAATTATATGGGTTTTCTACTCCTAAAGTGTCTTTGTATTTACCGTCTAGTTGCATGTAGTGATACCCTCCCCCCATCATATCGGGTACATTCCAATCAGCAGAGTTTAAATCTGGATATACCCCACTTTTATTGTCATTATCGTTAAGACCAAAAGTAAAAAGTAGCTTATAGCTTCCTTCTGATACTTTTTCAGAAAGAGCGTAGGTTAAACTATCTGGTTTACTTGAGTCTATTAGCTTGTAACTATCAAATTTGGTTGTGTCTCCCGCGCCATTAACAAGGCTAATACGTGAGATTAAATAGCGTAACCTACTTATAGAAAGTTTGCTTCCTGTTTTGTTGGTGAATTCGGTGTTTTCTAAGTCAGACTTTTCAATTAAAGTACCATCCCAATTTTGACTGAATTTTAGTTTTACTGAAACTTCTTTGATAGATTCATCATTGTCTGAGCTACAAGAAAATAGTAATGCACTAAGGAAGAAAGTTAAAAAATATTTCATTTATTATTTTAGTTTGATAATTAGTAGGTCTGAAAACCCCTTGTTTGTTATTATATCTTGATTATTACTGCTGCTTTCGCCAACAGCAATAATGTTTCCGTTTGTTAGTTCAACAGCATCGTAACAAAAATCTATTTCTGTTCCCCCAATGGTTTTTTGCCAAAGGAGATTTCCATCTGTATCAATTTTCATAATCAACGCGTCATTTTGACCTTTATTGGTAAAGTTGTTGTCAGCACTTCTAGAACTTCCAGATATTAAAAAATCTCCGTTTGAAGTCTTTTTAATCGATCGACCAACATCAAAACTTGAGCCACCATAGTTCTTTTGCCAAAGTAACTTACCTTGACTAGTTATTTTTATAGCCCATAAATCGGCTCCTCCATTGTTTTGTGAAATATCTTTATCAGAGCTACGTGTATCTCCTACGATAATAAAATTTCCATCATTGGTTTTTGTTATTGCTCTAGCTTCATCAATTTCTGTACCACCAAAAGACTTTTCCCAAAGTAAATTTCCGCTTTTGTCAATTTTAACAACCCAAAAATCATAAGAACCTTTGTTGTTTTTTATATCTACATCATTGCTGTCAGAAGAACCGATTAATAAATAACCATCAGTAGCTTCTGCTATGTCGTAGCAAGTATCAGTATTTGTACCCCCAAAGTATTTTCTCCATTCAATACCTCCGTTAGTATTGAGTTTAATACCCCAGTAGTCTCCACCAGCATGTTTTGCCGCTTGTTTTGAATTACCTAAACCTCCAGATGCTGTAACGTCTAGAATGCTGCCAACAAAATAACCCCCATCAGAAGTTTGAATGATTGAAAAACCTTGATCCGCTCCAGAGAAACCAGTGTTTTTTTTCCAGACTACTATACCGTTACTGTCTAGTTTTAATATCCAAACATCATCAAAGCCCTGATTGATCTCTACATCTCCATCATCACTTTTTCCGTAACCTACAATAGCAAAACCACTGTCATTTGTTTGAATAATTTTAAACGCTTTGTCGTCTTTTGAACCCCCATAGGTCTTTTGCCATTGAAGATTATCGTTTGTGTCAAATTTTAAAACCCAAAAATCATATTGAATTGTGTTTTTAGTGGTTTCTATATCTCCATCAATACTTTGAGTAAAACCAGCTACAATATATCCTCCATCAATAGTGTTAATTACACTTCTACCACTTTCATTTACTGAGCCCCCGAGAGTTTTAACTAAACTAACTTCAGGAGTTGTTAAAGTAGGGTTAAGCTGTATGCCATCATCTTTATTACAGCTGTAAATGATTAATACGAAAAGTAATAATGAGAGTTCTTTGAGCATTTATTGTTTTTTAAGGATAAATAAACCTCTATTGATATCGCTTACCACAATTTTTCCACTTTTAAAGTAAGGGTACACACTCCAGACCCCATTGAAGTTAGCGTTGTCATTTTCAGGATAAGTGTCGAAATATCCTGTTTCAGAAATATTTTTACTTTCAATGTTTGAAATATTGATAAAACGAACACCAGCGGTATAGTTGGCTAAATAGAAAGTATTTCCTTTAATATATCCATTATGATCAATTGCTGAAGTAGGTCCTGTATATATAAAGTGTTCCTTTGGGTTATCTAAATCAGAAAAATCAAAAACAATAGTCCTTGTATCATGACCAAAATTTTGTTCATCTAACTCATCTCCTAAAATAAAATATTTTTGATCTTCAGTAAACCAACCTTGATGTGTATAGCCAACGTTTGCGTATGAAATTTTAGAAATGTTTATAGGGTTGGCTTTATCGGTAATATCAACAATTACAACTTCATTTTCGTTACTTCCTATTAATATTTCTTTACCTGTGTGGTCTGTATCTGGTCCATTATAGGTTACTACTTGTGCATCATGACTATAGTTGTCCATTCCCCATCCACCTTCGCTTATTGGGTTTATAGGGTTTTGTATGTTGATAAATAAAGGTCCTCCTTTATATGTTCCAGATCTATTTGTGCCAACAGGGTATGCATAACCAGAGTCTTCATTAATAACTATATTGTGAGCACTACCAAAATCAGTAAAGTGCTTGTCAGCTGTTAATGTAATAGGTGGATTAGTTATGTCTCTTAGTTTGGTTAAATCAAATACTTGCATGCCGTGGTTTGTTGCTTCGCTAACAATAAAAGCATAATTGTTATAAACTTTTACATCCCACCAATCTTCACTTATAGTCGCAGTAGGAAGTTTGCCTAAATAAACAGGGTTTTCTGTGTCAGTAATGTCTACAAAAATAGTTCCGTTATCTACACACATAATAGCGTATTCCTTGTTGGTGGTTTCGTCTGTCCACCCCCAACAATCACTTCCGCTAATTGCATTAAATGTACTTAAAGGAATGTTTAATAATAAATCATAGTTATCACATGAGTAAATTCCAGCTTTACCATTAGAACATGTAGATTTATTGGTTTCTACTGGAGCTTCGCTTGAAGAGGACGAGCAAGAAATTAAAAATAATAGCCCAACTAAAACAGATAGAAATTTAAGGTTTTTCATAAATGGGGGGTTTAAAGCACTAAATTAAGTAATTAACTACTCATATAACATACAAAAACAACAAAACCTTATTTTTATTTTGTGGAGATTACACTAAGTAAAATAGGTGTGTTTGTTTGCTAGTCATTATCTTTGCAGCATGTTAGAAGATAAAAACCAAGAAAGAACTTCGTTAGCTGAGCTTGGAGAGTTTGGATTAATAAACCATTTGACAAAGCACTTTAAAATGTATCATTCGTCAACAGTGAAAGGAGTTGGAGATGATGGAGCTGTAATTAATGCATCAGATAAAGAAACTGTAATTACTACCGATTTATTGGTAGAAGGTGTGCATTTCGATTTGAGTTATATGCCTTTAAAACATTTAGGGTATAAATCGGTAATGGTTAACTTATCAGATGTGTATGCTATGAATGCGAATGCGGAACAGATTACAGTGTCAATTGCTGTGTCTAACCGTTTTCCATTAGAAGCTATTGAGGAATTATATGCAGGAATACAATTAGCATGTGATACGTATCAAGTAGATTTAATTGGAGGAGATACAACATCTTCAACGAAAGGAATATTAATTTCTATCACAGCTATTGGTAAAGCTAAAAAAGAAGATATTGTATATAGAAGTGGAGCTAAACCTACCGATTTAATTGTTGTTTCTGGTGATTTAGGTGGAGCCTATTTAGGTTTACAGGTGTTAGAGCGTGAAAAACAAGTGTTTCAGGTAAACCCTCAAAGTCAACCAGACTTAAGTAAATATACTTACATAATTGAACGTCAATTAAAACCAGAAGCACGTAAAGATGTTCCTAAGTTATTAGAAGAATTAGAGGTGAAACCTACTTCTATGATTGATATTTCTGATGGATTATCATCTGAAATTATGCATATCTGTACACAAAGTAAAACAGGATGTAAAATTTATGAGGATAAACTACCGTTAGATCCTCAAGTAATTTCTACTTCTGAAGAGTTTAACATGGATAGTACGATGATAGCTTTAAGCGGAGGAGAGGATTATGAATTATTGTTTACAGCTTCTATAGATGATTATGATAAAATAAAAGGAAACCCTAATTTTACGGTTATTGGTCATATTACCGAAAAAAATGAAGGAATGAATTTAATAACTCGTGCTAGTCAAGAAATAGAACTAAAAGCGCAAGGTTGGAACTCTTTTAATAAAGAGTAAAAAGAGCAGCAAAATAAATAGATTAAGCATCCTACTATTGGGATGCTTTTTTTGTTAAAGAGAATTCTTTTAAACTATTTATGGAGTAGAATTTTTGGTATAAAAATTGTATATTGGTCAGACAGAAAAAAGATTATTAACAAAAAATCAAAAAAGAGAATGGGAATTTTTTCATTTATTAAAAATGCCGGGGCAAAAGTATTCGGTATCGGAAAAACAACTGAAGAAGAAGCTACAGAGAAAGCTACAAAATTAGTAGATGCAGTAAATAAATTAGGGCTTTCTGTTGAAAACTTAGCTGTTAATGTGGAAGATGATAAGGCCACAGTAACAGGAGAAGCAGCAGATTTAGCTACTAAAGAAAAAGTAGTTTTAGTAGTAGGTAATACAGAAGGTATTGCTTCTGTAGAAGATAACATGACGGTTGCGGAAGTTGAAGTAATCGAAGAAGCTGCTATGGCTCAGTTCCATACAGTAGTCAGTGGCGATTCATTAAGTAAAATTGCGAAAGAATTTTATGATGACGCAATGAAGTATCCAGTAATTTTCGAAGCTAATAAGCCAATGTTAACACATCCTGATAAAATTTATCCAGGACAAGTATTAAGAATACCACCTTTAGTGGACTAATCAAAAGTTAATCAGCCAAAGGGAAAAGCACTGCATTTGCAGTGCTTTTTTAGTTTTAAAAATAGGGTATTTAAAGAACGGTATAGGATAAAAAAGTAGTAGAAAAGAATAAAATTATCATCATCTTTGCATTTGTTTTTAAAACCATAAAAATGAACCAAAGAGCGTTAGCACTTACAGCAGCATCTATCGCGACACTTATTTACGGAATTACTTTTACTGTTGCTAAGGAAGTGATGGAAGGGTATGTTCAGCCTTTTGGGTTTATATTAATTCGTGTTGGAGGAGCTACTGTAGTTTTTTGGTTGTTAGGGCTTTTTGTAAAAGCGCCGTCTATTGAAAAAGCAGATTACAAACGAGTAGCAATGGCAGCCTTTTTTGGAATTGCCTTTAACATGCTTACTTTTTTTAAAGGATTGAGTTATACAACACCTATCAATGCATCAGTAATGATGGTAACCACACCTATTTTAGTGTTGATTTTTGCGAGTATTCTTTTAAAAGAGAAACTAGTTTTAAGAAAAATTGCAGGAGTTGTTGTTGGAATGGTTGGGGCAGTAATTTTAATAGCCTACGGAAATCCACTTAAAGGAGATGCAACTAATATGGTGCTAGGAAACTTTTTAGTATTCATTAATGCAGCATCGTATGGTATGTATTTGGTTGTTGTTAAAAAACTGATAACAAAATACAATCCTATTGTTTTTGTAAAGTGGTTATATCTTTTTGGGTTGATACTTGTGCTTCCCTTCGGTTTTTCTGAATTGTTAGAAGTACAATGGCAAATGATGCCAACATCTATCTATTTGAAAGTAGGTTTTGTAGTATTGTTTACTACCTGTATTACTTATTTGTTTAACCTATTCGCTTTATCAAAGTTAAAACCAACTACAGTAAGTGTTTTTATGTACTTACAACCAGTGGTGGCAGCTATTTATGCTTTGATTGTAGGTAGTGACCATTTAGATTTGATTAAAATAGGAGCAGCATTATTAATCTTTTTAGGAGTGTTTTTAGTAACCAAACGCTCAACAGAAACTCCCAATAAATAAACGTATCTTTGCGGATTATTAAACCGAAGTTATGATACAGTCTATGACGGGTTACGGTAAATCCGTACTACATTTACCCTCAAAAAAAGTAACAATCGAAGTTAAATCTTTAAACAGTAAAAATTTAGATTTAAACACAAGAATTCCTTCATATTATAGAGAAAAGGAACTAAATGTTCGAAAAAAACTAGCTAGTAGTTTAGTAAGAGGTAAAGTAGACTTTTCTATTTATGTGGAAATGACTGCCGATGAGACTTCAACGACAGTGAATACAGGTGTGGTAAAAGAGTACATGCAACAATTAAGAAATGTAACTCAAGTAGGAACTTCTAATGATGTTGAGTTAATGAAAATGGCTGTTAGAATGCCAGACGCATTAAAAACTGAACGAGAAGAGCTAGATGAAGAAGAATGGAAACAGATAGATGCACACATCGATGTAGCATTAAAAGAAATCATTCAGTATAGAATTGACGAAGCTAAATCGTTAGAAGAAGACTTTAAAACTAGAATACTAAATATTCAATTTGCTTTAGAAGAGGTTAAAAAATTAGACGGTGATAGAATTGAACATGTTAAAGAGCGCTTACAAAAAGCATTAACTGATTTAAAAGTTGAGGTTGACGAGAACCGTTTTGAACAAGAGTTAATTTATTATTTAGAAAAGTTAGATATTAACGAAGAGAAAGTACGTTTAGCCAACCACCTTGAATATTTTTTACAGCAATTAGCAACAGAAGATTCAAATGGAAAAAAGTTAGGATTTATCGTTCAGGAAATTGGAAGAGAAATCAATACAACAGGATCAAAAGCTAATTTTGCGCCAATGCAAAAGCTAGTAATCCAAATGAAAGACGAGTTAGAAAAAATAAAAGAGCAAATTTTAAACGTTTTATAAAAAATGGCGAAAGAGTTTAAAGGGAAATTATTTGTGTTTTCAGCACCATCAGGTTCAGGTAAAACTACTATTGTGCGTCATTTGTTAGCACAAGAACGGTTTAATTTGGAGTTTTCTATCTCTGCTACATCTAGAGCACCAAGAGGAGAAGAGGTTGATGGGAAAGATTATTATTTTATTTCAGCAAAAGAATTCAAGCAAAAAATAAAAAACGACGAATTTTTAGAGTGGGAAGAAGTATATAGAGATAATTTTTATGGAACGTTAAAAACAGAAGTTGAACGAATTTGGGCACAAGGAAAACATGTAATTTTTGATATTGATGTAGTTGGAGGCCTACGTATAAAAAAGAAATTCCCAGCAGAAACCTTAGCTGTGTTTGTTAAACCACCAAGTGTTGATGAATTGAAGATTCGTTTAAAGAAAAGAAGCACCGAAAGCGAAGACAAAATTAATATGCGTATAGCTAAAGCATCAGTAGAATTAGCCACAGCGCCACAGTTTGATAAAATCATCAAAAACTACGATTTACCAGTAGCTTTACAAGAAGCAGAAGATTTAGTAGATGATTTTTTAGAGTTATAAAAAGAGAACTTAAAACAAAAAATATAAAAAAACCATCATTTCATAATTGAAATGATGGTTTTTGTTATGTTCTAAAAGATGTTTTTCTTAAAAAAGAATATAAGAAAATTCTAATCCTATTGTTGGATAAACTCTGTCTAACTTAGAGTTGAAATCTTTTGCATAGCCAACACCAGCATTTACATTAAAAAGCCAATTTCCACCTAGACTTCTCTGGATTCCCCAGTGTAATTCACTAAAAAGTATATTGTTTGCTACATCTTCTTTTTTAGAAGAAAAAGTTCCTTGTAAAGCAAAGTAATTACCAGAGTTATAACTAATACTTTTTCCTTTCTTTATTCTATTTTCTCTATTATAAACATATTTTAATTTACTCCTTAATCTTAGAACAGGAAAAGTATTAAAGTCTATTCTAAAAGATTCTTCTAAAAAGGGAAGGTTTCTGATATAGCTACCGGCTCCAATACCCGCTCCTGCTTCAAAAGTAAACTTGTTATTTAAAGGAATTTCGTACGATGCGTCTAACCCCGTTAAATAATAATTGACCTTAAATTGACTGGTTAAATCTGTATTTAATTTTTCTTGAGAAAAAGTTATGCTTATTACAAAGAAGCATAAAACAATACTAAAAATATTTTTTTTCATTATAACTATTGATTAATATTCAACTCTAAATTTAGAACCACCCCATTGTCTATTGTAGTATGCTCCCGATTCCATATCAACAGAAACACTTCCAACAATATCCCAAGAAAACTTTAAATCCAAAACAAAATCTGAATTATCATCTCTAAAACTCAATAAGGCCTTATCTACTTTGAAATTTTTAGGTAGATTAAATGTTCTTCGTGCTATAGCTAGTCTTTTTACCTCTACAATTTCATTTTCAAAGAAATATGCTATAGGTTTATATTTGTCTTTATTTGGATCGTAATTTGTTATTATAACTGCGCCTTTTTGATTTTTCCTTAAATCAACTAAGGTGTTTTGTAATGCTTTTCCAGCATAAGAGTAAAAATCTTTACTTTTAAAGTTTAAAACGTTCTTTCCAGAAATATTTACAACAGCAACTTTATTCGCTCCTCCTTTAAACAAATTTTTGATATTAATATCTAAATCTATAAATTTTTTTCTTACATATTTTTTGGGGGTAAATACAGGCTTATTGGCATACATTACTAAGTCATTATAACTTAATTGAGTAGATGTTAGGGTTTTGTTGTCTAAGTCATAAACACCAGATAAATAACTAATTGTTTCTTTTTTTTCTAAAAGCTTTTTTATGTAAGAACTTATTTTAGTGTAAACTTTTTTAGCTTCTTTTGAATTAATGCTTATGTCTATATTTCTCGTTTTCATTGTAAAAATAGATTTTTTATTTTTAATATAGACTTTATTAGCGCTTCTATCTGAAAACCACCCAAACCAAGTTTTTTGTTTAAATTTAGCTTGCATATATACATCAGTAAAAAGCCAGTAATCCTCCGCAGCAAAGACCGTTCTTAGTTTTTTCTTACTGTTAAACTTGTATTCACAAGCGTAAGATTTTCCAAAAATATTATCTATCCATCCGTCTTTGGTGTTTAAGCAAACACTAAAATGAGATGTATTAGTAGGAAGGCCAATATTAGGAGTTGGAGTACCACCTCCACTTCCACCACCTTCAGGGTATTCTATCTCTCTTGGAGGTTCTATTCTCATATTAGGTAATTTATTTTTGTCTGGAATATATAACTCTACCAAATCACTCTTGTAAGCTTTACCTTTGTTTACCTTAGAGTTTATATCGTCTAATAACTTTCTGTTTTCCTTGTTAACACTAAATATTCCTTTTGACGTGTATTTATATATCTTGCCGGCAACTTCTATTTCTCCTTTTTCATTAAGTAAGTTGGCAAATAATTCATTTTGGATAAGGTTTTCTTCAGGGTATCCATTTTTATTACTTTTATTCAGATATCTTTTCTGTTTATTATAGTAAAAAGATTCCGCTTCTTCCTCTGTTAAATACCCAGCAACTTTTAAAGGGGTAAATCCATCATTGTAAAACTTATCAAAGCCTTCTTTAGGGTTTTCCATTTCCTTAAGAGTATTATAGGTTTCTTTTAATGAATTAATATCTTTAAATATTAAAACCCCATTGTTGTATTCACCATTTAATGTTTTATTGG
The DNA here is from genome assembly GCF_030547425.1 of Tenacibaculum sp. 1_MG-2023. GTDB lineage: Bacteria > Bacteroidota > Bacteroidia > Flavobacteriales > Flavobacteriaceae > Polaribacter. Next base: position 24,027 of record NZ_JAUORH010000023.1, read on the forward strand.
TTAGTTTTTCTTTAATCGGTATGTCGTTTTCATTATTACAAGAAAACATTATAAGGGTTGTAAAAAATGTTAATAGTGTTTTTTTCATAGTAAATTTATTTAAAAAAATGATTGTGATAATTAATTTGTTTTTTCTTTAATAGATAAGAAAGATCATAACTTTCTTGATGTTTAAAACAATTGAAAATTAATTAACCCTAATTTTTAAGAAATAAATTTTATTTGATGGGTAAAAAAGTAAAATGAATACAATATTTTTACAGTTAATTAAATAACAGTAATATTTAATGGTTAAAAACATAGGATTATACTTCGGGACTTTTAATCCAATTCATATTGGGCATTTAATTATAGCCAATCATCTAGTTGAAAACTCAGATTTAGATGAAATCTGGATGATGGTAACACCTCACAACCCTTTTAAAAAGAAAAGCTCGTTATTAGATAATCATCATCGTTTAGAAATGGTGTATTTAGCAACTGAAGGATATGAGAAAATTCAGCCTTCAGATATCGAGTTCAAACTGCCACAACCAAATTACACCATAAATACGTTAGCACATATTTCAGAAAAGCACCCTAATTATAAGTTTAGCCTAATTATGGGGGAAGACAACCTGAAAAGTTTGCATAAATGGAAAAACTATGAGTTTATTTTAGAGGATTATAATATTTATGTTTACCCCAGAATATCAAAAGGTGTTGTAGAAAATCAATTTAAAGATCACGAGAAAATTCATAGAGTTGAAGCACCTATTGTACAAATATCTTCAACCATGATTCGGAATGCAATAAATGAAGAAAAAAACTGTAAACCTTTGTTGTCTGATAAAGTGTGGAAGTATATAGACGAGATGAATTTTTATAAAAAATAGTTTCGCCGTTTTTTCGTTGTATATTTGAAATCCAAACAAGTATAAAACGTGGCAAAAGATAAAAAAAAGCGAAAGCTAAAACAAAAACTTACCGATAAATATCGCTTAGTAATTATAAATGAAGATACCTTTCAAGAACGATTTTCTCTAAAGTTATCACGATTAAATGTTTTTGTATTTGGAGGGGTGTTTTCTATACTTCTCATTGTACTCACCACTTTGTTAATTGCTTTTACGGGTATACGTGAATATATACCAGGTTATTCATCAACAGCCTTAAAAAGAAAAGCTACCAGATTAACATACGAAGCAGATTCTTTAAAAACTAGACTGTCAGTTATTGAAAGTTACACAAAAGCTTTAAAGCCAGTTTTAACAGGTCAAATTGAGCCCGAAAAGATAGACTCCATAACAAAAGAAATGAAAACCATTGCTTTTGATGAAAGTAAGTTACAGGCATCTAGGGAAGATTCATTGTTTAGAGAAAAAATTGAAGGAAAAGATTTATTTCCTTTATATAATGCAGGGGAAAATAGAGTTAAAAATGTATTCTTTTCACCTTTAACAGGAAGCATATCACAACCATTTGATGTTAATGACAAACATTATGCGATTGATATAGTAGCAAAAACAGGTACACCTGTAAAAGCAGTAGCAGACGGAACAGTTATTTTAGCAGAATGGACAGCAGAAACTGGATATGTAATGACCATACAGCATTCTAACGAATTTATATCAGTATATAAACATAATGGAACTTTGTTAAAGCAACAAGGTGATGTTATAAAATCGGGAGAAGCAATTGCAAGTGTAGGTTCTACAGGAGAATTAACTACAGGGCCTCATTTACACTTTGAATTGTGGAATAACGGATTTCCAGTTAACCCAAAAAATTATATAGATTTTCAGTAAGTAAGAGTAAAGATAATATAGCTAAAAACAGCGTTGAATCATATTTAAAATAGTAAAGATATAATGAGTATAAAATCAGCATTAGCAATTCCATTTGCGAAAATTGTTCGTAAGCAAGTATATAAATGGGCAAATAACCCACACAAAACTCAAGAAAAAGTTTTTGAATATTTGGTTACAGAAGGATGTAAAACAGCGTTTGGAAAAGATCATGATTTTATATCAATTAATAATTACGAAGATTTTAAAAAAAGAGTTCCAATTAACGATTATGAAGGTTTACGTCATTATGTAGATAGAGTTGTAGCTGGAGAAGAGAATGTTTTGTGGAAAGGAAAGCCTTTGTATTTTGCTAAAACTTCAGGAACAACCTCAGGAGCAAAATATATTCCTATTAGTAAAGAATCCATGCCCACACATATCAAAGCAGCTAGAAATGCTTTGTTGTTTTATATTACAGAAACAAACGATGCTAGCTTTGTTGATGGGAAGATGATTTTTTTACAGGGAAGTCCAGTTTTAGAAGATAAAAACGGCGTGAAATTAGGGCGGTTAAGTGGAATAGCAGCGCATTATGTCCCAAATTACCTCTTAAAAAACCGTTTACCGAGTTGGGAAACCAACTGTATTGAAGATTGGGATACCAAAGTAGATAAAGTAGTTGAAGAAACCTTGCCAGAAAACATGACGGTAATTAGCGGAATTCCATCATGGGTACAAATGTATTTTGAACGTTTGATAGAGAAAACAGGTAAGAATGTTTCCGAACTCTTTCCAAACTTTAACTTCTTCGTGTATGGAGGGGTAAACTTCGAACCATACAAGAACAAGTTTGAAGCGTTAATTGGAAAAAAAATAGACTATGTAGAATTGTATCCAGCATCTGAAGGGTTTATTGCATACCAAGATTCGCAAACCGAAAAAGGTATGTTATTACAATTAAACTCCGGAATGTTTTATGAGTTTATTCCCGCGAATGAGTTTTTTGATGAAACCCCGACAAGAATATCATTAAAAGATGTTCAGTTAGGAGTGAATTATGTTATTATTCTTAATACTTCAGCCGGATTATGGGGATATAATATTGGAGATACAGTTGAGTTTACTTCGTTAAAACCTTATAGAATAAAAGTAACAGGACGTATAAAGCACTTTATTTCTGCCTTTGGAGAGCACGTTATAGGGAAAGAGGTAGAAAAAGCATTGAATGATGCTATAAAAGGAACTGATGTGAATGTGAGTGAGTTTACAGTAGCTCCACAAGTAAATCCTGAAAGTGGATTGCCCTATCACGAGTGGTTTATTGAGTTTGAAAATGAACCTGAAAACTTAGAAGAATTAGCATCTAAAATTGATGCTTCTATGCAAGAGCAGAATGTTTATTATTTCGATTTAATTGAGGGTAAAATTTTATGCCCTCTTATTATCAGAAAAGTGGAAAAAGGAGGTTTCCATGAATATATGAAATCTATAGGAAAGTTTGGAGGTCAGAATAAAATTCCACAATTATCAGACAACCGAAAAATTGCGGATGTATTGCAGAATTTTTTAATTGAATAAAAAATAAAATGAAAATTATAGCCACAAACATAGGAGAAAGAAAAGAAATTGATTGGAAAGGGAAAACTGTTACCACAGGTATTTTTAAGTTTCCTGTTGAGAAACCTATCTTTTTAGATGTTGAAAAAGTAAAAGATGATGTTATTTGTAATAGAGAACATCATGGAGGAATAGATCAAGCAGTATATGCCTATTCAGAGAAACATTATGCATATTGGAAAGAGTTGCATCCTAATTTGGATTGGATGTATGGAATGTTTGGTGAAAATCTGACTGTTTCGGATTTAGAGGAAAGTCAATTGCACGTGGGAGATACTTTTAAAGTAGGAGAGGTTATTATTGAAGTAACTAAACCACGTCAACCATGCATGAAGCTAGGAGTGCGTTTTAATGATATGAAAATCGTAAAACAGTTTTGGCAACAAAACATACCAGGAGTTTACTTTAAAATATTGCAAACAGGTTATGTAAAGTCAGGTGATAAGTTTGAGCAAATAAAAAGCTGCCCTCAAAATCCAACCATCGAAGAGGTATATAAGACTAAGAGGGAAGCCAAGTTTACCTCTAAAAAGTAAATTTTTTAGAATCTAAAATATTTTTTGAAGCTATAGAGGCAAATCCCATTTTGTATAAAATATCAGCTCTAGTATTTTCTTTATGGTTTAATGTTTTCATAGTTTCAATAATATCTTCCTTAAAACCATTTCTATGATATGTTTTATGAACTTTTTTAATAAAAGAAGTTGGAACTTGAAAATAGTGTGAACCAATTACATCCATGGCAGCGCCTCTTGAAAGTAGATAAGCTTCGTTACCAAATTTCTTTTTATCTACACTAGGATATAAGTGCATATCAATAGCAGTTTTAATAGCGGAAGCTTTATCTTCACTATCGTTTTTCTTTACAAATTCATTTGCAAAAGAGCCTCCGTAATTGGCAAAACATTGTTTACTGCACACATGGTTGTGAGTATCTGTTAAACCAATATCATGTAGTATTGAGGAAACAAATAGTAACTCTTCATCATAGTGTAGTTTTTCTGAAAGAGCAATACCAGCAGACCAAAAAAAGGTTCTATAAGAATGGTAAAGTAATATAGGGTTACATAAATCATTTGCCTTTTCTAAAGCTAGTTTAGATAGCTTAGAATCTGGAATGTTTATAGTATCAAAATCAAACTTTATTTTAGATTTAATACCGATTTTATATAGTGTTTTAGTGAAACTCTCTTTTAATTTTGAGGTAATTAAAAGCTTTTTAAACTGCTGGATTTCTTTTCTGTTGAGTACAGATGGACTATAATTATTATGTATTTGCATTGCTTGTTTTTTAGAAAAAAGCAAAGATAAAATAAAAACATACTAATCGGTATGTTTTTAGGGTTAAGACTGTTTTAAACTAGTTAAGTAAAGTTTTAATTGATTTAAATGATGGGTATAAGTATCTATCTTGTTGCTTAATTTTCCTAAAGCTCTAGTTCCCCAATAGCTAGCTATAATAAAATTAGCAACTTCTTCAGCATTAATATTTGAGTTAAAAGTATTATTTTGTTGTTCTTTGGTAATAGAAGTAGCAATAGCATTTGTCCATAATGACTTTGCTTCATCAAGAGCTTCTTTAAAATCATTGTCCAAAGGAGACATTTCTTGAATTAAGTTAGCCAGAGGACAACCATATTCTATGGTTAAAAAAGAATTGTGTAAAAGTAATTCTTCAATCATTGTATATAAAGAATGATGTAAACTGGTAGAAGAAGAAAGAAAACTTACAGAAAAATAAATGGTTTTGGATTGTATTACCTCTTTAATAACAGCAATTCCCATTTGCTTTTTATTTTTAAAATGATAATAAAAAGCACCTTTTGTTACTTTAGTAGTCGCTATAATTTCATCAATACTGGTAGATTGATATCCCTTTTTATAAATAAGCTCAAAAGCTTGTTGTAAAATAGTTGCTCTTGTATTTGCAGATTTCTTCATTTGTAGTAGCTTACTTTTTATTGATTTATGCGTAGCACAAATTTACTATTATACGTAACAAAAAAGTAAGATAAAAAAACTATAGTTTAAGCTAAAAGAATTGACTACAAAGGGTTATTCCACCCATGTATAAAGTTTTCAACAATAAAACCAAAGAATTTAAAAGTTATAATTACAGACGCAATTGTTCCAATTATTTTTAACGTCTTCTTATTCATTTTGCTTTTGTTCTAACTCAAACACTTTTTGAAGCATTTTATCATCTTTTTGGTCTACTTTATACAAACCTTCATCGCTAAAAAGCTCACGAGCAATTAATACTCTTAAGTTACTACGAAGTTGATTTTTTGTTCTTTCCGAAAGTCTAAAATCTTTTAGTTTTGTTAAGAATTTATCTGAAACCTCTTTGTTTTTATCAAAATTGCTAATAAAATCTTCAACTGTTAATGAAGCGAGTTTTTTACGGTTATCATCTACATACGAAAAAGCGAAGTCATTTAAAGGGCGGAAGAAAATTGTAGGAACATAAGCTGAGGTATCTACAGCTACAAAATGATCAGGAATAATTCCACCACCACCGTATACAACTTTTCCTTTTGGTGTTGTAAACTTTAAACTATCAATAGTTTTAATACTGTCTTTAGTGAATAATTCACCATTTTCTAATCGAAGTTCAAAATCGTGACTGTATTCTTCGGCATCAGCTTCTTTTTTGTAAGGTTTTTGAATAGAACGTCCTGTTGGAGTATAATACCTAGCAGTAGTTAATCGTACAGCAGAACCATCTCCTAAGTCCATTTCTTGCTGTACCAATCCTTTTCCAAAAGAGCGACGTCCAATAATAATACCTTTGTCATTATCTTGCAAGGCCCCAGCTACAATTTCAGAAGCAGAGGCGGAGTTTTCATCAATTAGTACATATAACCCACCGTGCTCAAAATCACCTTTATCAGTAGCGAAAGACTCTACAATATCTCCTTTGTTATTTTTAGTAAATACAATCAGTTTTTCATCTTCCAAAAACTCGTCAACAATATCATTAGCAATATCAATAAAACCACCACCATTTCCACGAAGATCTAAAACCAAATCAGTCATTCCTTTGGTGAGTAATTTATTTAAAGAAGATTTAAACTCAATATAGGTGTTACGAGCAAAACGATCTAATTTTATATAACCAACACTATCGTTTAGCATATAAGCAATATCAACACTTTTAATATTTACTTTACCACGATTAATAGTGACGTTAAAAACGCTATCATTGGTTTTTCTATAAATTTGCAAATCAACTTTAGTGTTTGGCTTTCCTTTTAAAGCTTTCATTATTTGGGAAGTTTGCAGTTTTTTCCCATAGAGTGTATCCTTGTCTGCAAGTAAAATTCTATCACCTGCTTTAATGCCTGCTTCAATACTTGGTCCACCTTTAATAGGTTCTATAACGGTAATAGTATCACCAATCATACGAAATTGAACACCTATTCCAACAAAATTACCTTGCATGTTTTCGGTAACTAATTGTAAGTTTTCTTTAGGAATGTATACTGAATGAGGGTCTAATTTACCTAGCATTTCGGCAATGGCTCCATCTAATAAATCATCTGTGTTAACAGCATCAACATAATCACTTTGAATGTAGTCAATTAAGCGTTTTATTTTTCGTTCGCTTGACGAGCTTTTTCCAATAAGACTGCTTGAATTTCCGTTGCTAAAAAAAGTTCCGATAAGAATTCCAAAAACTACAGCAATAGATAAATATATAGGTAAATTATTCTTGTTCATAAGGTAAATAAGTCAGTTCGACACCAGCTTTCTCTAAAAATTCTAATCCTGACCGGTCTTTGTATGCTTGTGCATATACTACACGTTTTATTCCTGCTTGATGTATTAATTTACTGCATTGTTGGCAAGGAGAAAGTGTAATATATAAAGTAGCACCTTTACATGATTGTGTAGAAGAAGCTACTTTTAAAATAGCATTGGCTTCGGCATGCAACACATACCATTTGGTGTATCCTTCTTCGTCTTCACAATAATTTTCAAAACCAGAAGGAGTACCATTATAACCATCAGAAATAATCATTCGATCTTTAACAATTAAGGCGCCTACTTTTTTACGAATACAGTGAGAAAGTTGTCCCCATTCATTTGCCATTTTTAAATAGGCAATGTCATATTTTAATTGTTTTTTTTTCAAACTTTTTAGCGTGATTTTTCTTAGATAAGCTAAGGTAATTAGATTTGAGTTAGTTAGTCGTTAATTTTTCACCAAAAAACGCGGTTAAACATCATTTGTAGCGCAAAACCAATAACGATAGAAGACATGATTAAAATCCAATCACGACGATTTACACTAAAGATTGATTGTACTAGTGCTCCAATTAATAAAATACCCAATACAATAATAATTTGTGCTACTTCTACACCTAAGGCAAATTCTAATAAAGGTAAAAATTTATCAGAAGTTTTTCCAATCATAATTTTAAAATAGTTAGAAAAACCAAGCCCGTGAATTAGCCCAAAGAATAAAGCAAAAAATAAATTCTGGTTTTCTTTTCCTACCGATGCTTTTTTTGCGGTTAATACATTCATTAATCCCGTAATAAAAATAGTTAACGGAATTAAAAACTCAATTAAATCTGCTCGTACATTTAAAATTCCGTATGCCGAAAGTGCTAAAGTTATTGAGTGACCAATAGTAAACAAAGTAATTAACCATAAAACTTTTGTCCACTGTTTAAATTGATACACAACAGCTAATACAATTAAGAATAAAATGTGGTCATAGGCTTTAAAATCTAGTACGTGAAACAAGCCCATTTTAAAGTAGAAGATAAAATCGTTCATTAGGGATTTTTAAATTTTTATTTGTCGATCTATTTGTTGGTCTAAAGATATAAAAGTTTCGGTTCTTGAAACTCCTTTTATGGTTTGAATATCCTTATTTAACAAATGCATTAAGTCCTCGTTGTTTTTACACAGTATTTTAATGAAAATAGCATAGTTACCAGTAGTATAGTGACTTTCTACAATCTCAGGAATTTCTTTTAAGCGTTTAATTGCCGAAGAATATAAGCTAGAAGAATCTAAAAATACACCAACAAAAGCGGTAGTAGTATATCCTAATGCTTTTGGGTTTAATACCATTTTGTAACCATCAATTAAATCCGATTCGTCTAACTTTCGTAATCGTTGATGAATGGCAGCACCAGATATCCCCACTTCTCGAGCAATACTTAAAATAGGTGTACGTGCATCTTTAACAAGGCGTTTGATAATGATTTTATCAATTCCGTCAATTTTTAATTTTCTAACCATGAAACAAAAATAAGGAAAGTTAGTTAGAGTTCATTTTTTCAATATTCTGTACCTTTACAACTATGTATGCGTTGGTAGATTGTAATAACTTTTATGCTTCTTGCGAGCGGGTTTTTAATCCGAATTTGCAAGGGAAACCTATGGCTATTTTAAGTAATAACGATGGTTGCGTTATTTCAATGAGTGATGAAGCTAAAGACTTGCAACTTCCATTTGGAGCACCAATTTTTAAGTGGGATCAGTTTTGTAAAAACAATAATATCTCAGTGCTGTCGTCAAATTATCCGTTGTATGGTGATATGAGCGCTAGAGTGATGAAAATTTTAGAACAATTTTCTCCAGATGTGGAAGTATACTCTATTGATGAAGCATTTTTGCAATTCAAAGGTTTTGATGAATATAATTTTAATTCTTATGGAACTGAAATAAGAAGTAGAATTTTACAATGGACGGGGATTCCAACTTGTGTAGGAATTGGACCAACAAAAGCGTTGAGTAAAGTAGCTAATAAAATTGCACGAAAATTTTTGAAAGAAACAGGTGGAGTGTGTGTGATTGATTCCGAAGAAAAAAGAATAAAAGCATTAAAATGGACTTCTATAGAAAGTGTTTGGGGAATTGGAAGAGGTATACAAAAAAGACTACAAGCTAAAGGATGTATAAAAGCGTACGATTTTACACAGTTAAATGATGATTGGGTGTTGAAAAACCTTTCAATAACAGGTTGGAAGTTAAAAAAAGATTTAGAAGGAGAGCCTAAAATACAATTAGATGAACCTACTAATAAAAAAGCAATAGCAACAACCCGAAGTTTTGAATATACATTTTCGGACTTAGATAATATTAAAGAAAGAATCTCAACGTTTGCTGTAAGTTGTGCAGAAAAATTACGAAAGCAAAACTCAAGTTGTCATATGATAATAGTGTTATTGCGTAGTGATTATCATAAAAAAGAAACTGAACAACATCGAGCAAGTAAAACAGTTGTACTTCCATACCCGACAAACTCCACATTAACAATAAGTAAAAGTGCAGTACAAGCGGTAGCAGCTATTTTTAAAGCCGGGATAAAGTATAAAAGAGCAGGAGTAATTGTAACAGGGTTGGTACCTTCAGACAATTATCAGATAGATATGTTTGCAAGTGAAAATCCGAAGCACGCCTCTTTAATGAGTGCGATTGATAAAATTAATCAGACTTATAAAGCAGATAAGATTAAATTAGCAAACCAAGATTTACAACGTACTTGGAAGATGCGTCAAGAACGATTATCACCAAAATATACTACAAATATTAACGATATTATTAAAGTAAAATAAGCTTAGTTAAACAACAAATAATAAGATGTTACGAAAATTAAAACCAGTAAAAGCATCAGAGGCATTGACTTTTTTCTTACCAAAAGAGTTAAATGAAAGTGAAGGAGCTATTTTAATGGATACAGGTATTTCTGCGGGCTTTCCTTCTCCTGCTGATGATTTCAGGGAAACGCGTATTTCTTTAGATGAAGAACTTATTAGAAATAAAGAAGCTACCTTTTTTGCAAGAGTAAGTGGTCAGTCGATGATTGGTGCAGGTTTAGATGATAATGATTTACTGGTAATCGATAGAAGTATTCCGCCAACCAATAATAAAATAGCAGTGTGTTTTTTAGATGGAGAGTTTACCGTAAAACGATTAAGAGTTGAAGATAGTGAAGTTTGGTTGCAGCCTGAAAATCCAAATTACCCAATCATAAAAATTACAGAAGAAAATAATTTTATCATTTGGGGAGTTGTAACCAATGTAATTAAGAAAGTATAAAAAAATCCAGCAAACTGCTGGATTTTTTATTTTAATAGGTTTTGTTCTAAATAAAAATTAACAAAACTCGTCGTAAGCAGCGGCTAGATTTTGCGCAATAGCTTGTGCAGAACGACCTTCAATATGATGACGCTCTAACATGTGTACTAAATTACCATCTTTAAATAAAGCAATTGCAGGAGATGATGGAGGGAAAGGAATCATATATTCTCTTGCCTTCGCTGTAGATTCTTTTTCTACACCTGCAAAAACTGTAGTTAAGTTTGTTGGAGTTTTATCTGCTCCTAAAGAAGCAATAGCACCAGGTCTTGCAGTACCTGCAGCACACCCACAAACAGAGTTTACCATTACTAACGTAGTTCCTTCTTTGGCTAAAGCATTGTCAACATCTTCAGCAGTATATAAAGCTTCAAAACCAGCGTCAATTAATTGATCACGCATTGGTTTTACTAATTCTTCTGGATACATATTTTTGAATTAAAATTTAAGGCAAAGATACTTCTTTTCGTGGCAACAATCAACTTGAAATATGTATGGAGATAGATTGGTAATGTTTTATCTTTGTGGCCTCTAAAAAACAAACAATGGGAAAATTTGCAAAATGGCTTGGAGCAGGAGCTGGCTTTACATTAGGAGGTCCAATAGGAGCTGTTATAGGGTTTGCTGTAGGAAGTTTTATTGATGGAATTTCTGTAGAAGATTTCGTACAAGAACAGCAAGAATATCAAAAAAAGACAGGAGGTCAACCAAGAAGAGGAAGAGCCACGTCAGGTGATTTTGAAATAAGCTTATTAATATTAGCGTCTGTAGTTATAAAATCTGATGGAAAGATAGATAAACGTGAGTTAGATTATGTTCGTTCATACTTTGTGAAAATGTATGGCAAAGAACGAGCAAATCATGCATTCAAATTGTTTAGTGGGATTATTAAAAAACAAGTATCTACACGTCAAGTTTGTTTACAAATACGTCAGTATATGTCGCATGCTACACGATTACAGTTACTACATTTTTTGTTTGGAATAGCAAAAGCAGATGGGCAAGTAACTAGTGTAGAGGAAGAAGAGATTAGAAAGATAGCAAGTTACTTGTATATTAACGAATACGATTATTCTTCAATAAAGGCAATGTTTTATGACGAATCTGATAGTGCTTATAAAATGCTTGAAATAACAAAAGAATCCACTAACGATGAGGTAAAGAAAGCTTATCGTAGAATGGCAAAAAAATACCATCCAGATAAGCTTCAAAATTTAGGAGAGGAGCATAGAAAAGGAGCCAAAGAAAAATTTCAAAAAATACAAGCAGCTTATGAACAAATTAAAAAAGAACGAGGAATAAGCTGAAATTTCAAAAAAATGAATGTTTTTAGTGTTGTTTAACTACAAAAGATAGAAGATATGGGAAAACAGTTAGTAGTATTGTTTATTTTTTTTAGTGGTATTTGTTTAGGGCAAAGAAAGTATACAGCTGACAAATATTTTGAAGAGTTTGCTTATAAGAAAGCGGCAGAATTATACGAGAAAATTTATGATAAAGGAAATGAATCATACGAAGTTATTAGTCGTTTAGGAGATTCTCATTATTATAATTCAGAGTTTTTGGAGGCCGAAAAATGGTATAAACTTTTAATGGATAACTATGAAAGTATGACTTCGCCAGAATATTTTTTTAGATATGCACAATCTTTAAAAAGTAATGGTAAAATTAAAGAGTCTGATAAATGGCTTTTAAAGTTTAGTGAAATTAAAGAGAATGATTCAAGAGGGCAAGCTTTAGAGAAAAATGAAGGTTATTTTAACAAATATAGTAATGGAAAAAAGAAAACATTTGTAAATATAACCAATCTCTCAGTCAATACTCAGTATTCTGACTTTGGTGGGTTTACCTATGGTAATGAGCTTTATTTTGCTTCTACAAAACCTGTTGGAGAAAATGACAAACTATATAAATGGAACAACCAACCGCATTTAAACATCTACAAAGCAAATGAAGTTTATAATGAAGAAAAACAAATAATAGATTTAGAAAAAGAAGAAATAATTTCATCATTAAGTTCACAATATCACGAATCTAATGCTGTAATTACTTCAGATGGTAAAACAATGTACTTTACCAGAACAAATTTTAATGGGAAGAAATTAGAAGGAGGAGATAATCAAATAGCATATCTTAAAATATATAAAGCAGAGTTTGAAAACGGAGAGTGGGGAAACATAAAGGAACTTCCATTTAATAATGATAATTATTCTGTAGGGCACCCAACTTTAAGTCCAGATGAGAAAACATTGTATTTTATTTCAGATAAGCCAAATGGTTTTGGAAAAACAGACATATACAAAGTAGCACTTTTAGAAAATAACATTTACGGAGAACCAGTAAATTTAGGAAAAGAAATAAATACTGAAGGAAGAGAAATGTTTCCTTTCATAGCTAAAAACAATACCTTGTATTTCGCTTCAGACGGTCATCTAGGTTTAGGAGCGCTTGATATTTTTGAATCAAAAAATAATTCAGGTACTTATCAAAAACCAAATAATTTAGGTGCTCCAATAAATGGATCGTATGACGATTTTGCTTTTGTTATAGATGATGAAAAGAACAAAGGTTTCTTCTCTTCTAATAGAAAAGGAGGAAAAGGAGACGATGACATTTATAGCTTTATTTTATATAACTGTAAAGAAGATATAACAGGTGTAGTATCAGAAGAAAAAAGTAATAAACCAATCTTAGGAGCAACAGTTAAATTAATTGATTCTAATGGTAAGGTTCAAGCACAGCAAATAACAGGAGAAAATGGAAGTTATAGGTTTGTTGAAGTTGATTGTCAGAAAAATTTTGTAGTTATAGCAGAAAAAGAAGATTATAAAGCAGACACAAAACAATTACAAACCCTTGATGTAAATAAACAGCTTGTTACTACAAACTTATCATTAAAACCATTGATTATAGAAGATCAAATTGTGATTAACCCTATTTATTTTGATTTTGATGAGTATGCAATAAGAAAAGATGCAGAATATGAGTTAGAACATATTGTTTCGGTAATGAAAAATCACCCAGAAATGATAATTAGAATAGAATCGCACACAGATAGTAGAGGATCAAAAGAATACAATAAAAAGCTATCTGATAAAAGAGCAAAATCAACAAAAGCTTACATTGTTTCTAGAGGGATATCTTCAGAAAGAATAGAAAAAGCACTAGGTTATGGTGAAGAAAAACTATTAAACGATTGTGATGAAACAACAAAATGCTCTACAAAAGAGCATCAAAAAAATAGAAGATCTTATTTTTATATAGTTAAAAAATAACAATTATAACCTATAAAGTATCAAAAACACCTCAATTTTGAGGTGTTTTTTTATATCTCAAATTCAACAATTACAAGAAAATACGTAATTTCGCACATTCAATTAATAAACCGACAAAATGAGTAAGAAGTTTACTGAATACAAAGGATTGGATTTACCAAAAGTAGCAGAAGAAATATTAAACTATTGGGAAGAAAACAACATCTTTGAAAAAAGTATTACTACACGTGAAGGAAACGAACCATTTGTGTTTTTTGAAGGACCACCTTCAGCAAACGGTTTACCAGGAATTCACCACGTAATGGCACGTGCCATTAAAGATATTTTTTGTCGTTATAAAACCCAAAAAGGATACCAAGTTAAGCGTAAAGCAGGTTGGGATACGCATGGTTTACCTGTAGAATTAGGGGTTGAAAAAGAATTAGGAATCACCAAAGAAGATATTGGAACCAAAATTACGGTTGAAGAATACAATGAAGCTTGTAAAAAAGCGGTAATGCGTTATACCGATATTTGGAATGACCTAACTCAAAAAATGGGATATTGGGTAGATATGGAAGATCCATATATTACTTATAAACCAAAATATATGGAATCAGTTTGGTGGTTGTTAAAGCAAATCTATGATAAAGATTTGCTGTATAAAGGGTATACTATTCAACCGTATTCACCAAAAGCTGGAACAGGATTAAGCTCGCATGAGTTAAATCAACCAGGAACGTATCAAGATGTTACCGATACTACAGTAGTAGCTCAGTTTAAAACAATAAAAGAAACCTTACCAGAGTTTTTACAAGTTGAAGGAGATGTACATTTTTTAGCTTGGACAACAACTCCATGGACACTTCCATCAAACACAGCATTAACGGTTGGTCCAAAGATTGAATATGTTTTAGTAAAAACATTTAACCAATACACCTTTGAGCCAATTCAAGTTGTGTTGGCTAAAAACTTAGTGTCAAAACAATTTGCAGGGAAGAAGTTTAATCAAGTAGAAGATGTAGCTGAATTAGTAAATTATACTAAAGAAGATAAGCAAATTCCTTATGCAATTGTAAAAGAATTTATCGGAAAAGATTTAGTAGGTATTAAATACGAGCAATTATTACCATTTGCTTTACCATATCAAAATCCAGAAAATGCTTTTAGGGTAATTTCAGGAGATTTTGTTACTATTGAAGACGGTACAGGTATCGTACACACAGCACCTACCTTTGGAGCAGATGATGCGTTAGTTGCAAAACAAGCAACTCCAGAAGTGCCGCCAATGTTAGTATTAGACGAAAATGAGAATCCAGTTCCGTTAGTAGATTTACAAGGGAAGTTCCGTCCAGAAATGGGGGAGTTTGCAGGGAAGTATGTGAAAAACGAATACTATGCCGACGGAGAAGCACCAGAGAAATCGATAGATGTAGAGCTAGCGATTCAACTAAAAACAGAAAACAAAGCCTTTAAGGTTGAAAAATATGTGCACAGTTATCCGAACTGTTGGCGTACCGATAAACCAATTTTATACTATCCATTAGATTCTTGGTTTATCAAAGTAACCGATGTAAAGGATACAATGTTCGATTTAAATGAAACTATTAATTGGAAACCAAAATCAACAGGAGAAGGACGTTTTGGTAACTGGTTAAAAAATGCGAATGATTGGAACTTGTCACGATCTCGTTTTTGGGGAATTCCATTACCAATTTGGCGTACTGAAGATGGAACAGAGCAAGTTTGTATCGGTTCTGTAGCTGAATTAAAAGAAGAGATTCAAAAGTCAGTTGATGCAGGTATAATGTCTGAAGATATTTTTGCTGATTTTGAAGTAGGAAATATGTCTGAAGATAACTATGATAAAATCGACTTACATAAAAATGTAGTTGATAAAATTATCTTAGTTTCGGCATCAGGAAAACCAATGAAGCGCGAAAGCGATTTAATTGATGTATGGTTCGATTCTGGTTCTATGCCGTATGCACAGTGGCATTATCCGTTTGAAAATAAAGAACTCATCGATAATAAAGAAAGCTATCCAGCGAACTTTATTGCTGAAGGAGTAGATCAAACTCGTGGATGGTTCTATACCTTACACGCAATTGGAACGATGGTATTCGATTCAGTAGCATATAAAAATGTAGTGTCTAACGGATTGGTGTTAGATAAGAACGGGCAAAAAATGTCGAAGCGTTTAGGAAATGCAGTAGATCCGTTTACTACATTGTCAGAATATGGTCCAGATGCAACGCGTTGGTACATGATTTCAAATGCAAATCCATGGGATAACTTAAAATTTGACTTAGCAGGAATAGAAGAGGTGAAACGTAAGTTCTTCGGAACTTTATATAACACCTATTCATTCTTCTCTCTATATGCAAATATTGACAACTTTACGTATAGCGAAGCTGAAATAGCTATTAATGAACGACCAGAGATTGATCGTTGGATTTTATCTGAATTAAATACCTTAGTTCAAAAAGTAGATAAATTTTATGCTGAATATGAGCCTACTAAGGCAACCAGAGCTATTTCTGATTTTGTACAAGATCACTTAAGTAACTGGTATGTACGTTTATGTAGAAGACGTTTCTGGAAAGGAGAGTATGCACAAGATAAAATCTCTGCATACCAAACGTTATACACCTGTATGTTAACGGTAGCTAAATTAGGGTCTCCAGTAGCTCCTTTCTTTATGGATCGTTTATATAAAGATTTAGTGAATGCTACAGGAAAAGAAAGTTTTGAAAGTGTACATATAGCAGAGTTTCCAAAATACAATGCTGATTTAGTAGATAAGTCATTAGAGCGTAAAATGGAAAACGCACAAACCATTTCTTCGTTAGTTCTATCTCTAAGAGCTAAAGAGAAAATTAAAGTACGTCAACCGCTACAAAAAATAATGATTCCTGTACTGGATGCAACGCAGAAGGAAGAAATTTTAGCAGTAGCTGACTTAATAAAATCAGAAGTTAACGTTAAGGAGATAGAATTATTAGACGATGCTTCAGGAATTTTGGTAAAACAAATCAAACCAAATTTTAAGGCTTTAGGACCTAAATTTGGGAAAGAAATGAAGCTGATAGCAAATCAAATTCAAAACTTTACACAAGAAGATATCGTTAAAATTGAAAAAGATGGTGAAATTTCTGTAAAAGTTAATGATAAAATGATTACTTTAGGAACCGCAGATGTGGAGATTTCATCAAAAGATATCGAAGGCTGGTTGGTAGCAAATGCAGAAGGGTTAACAGTAGCTTTAGATGTTACGATAAACGATAGTTTAAGAAAAGAAGGTGTGGCAAGAGAATTAATTAATAGAATTCAAAACGCACGAAAAGACACAGGTTTAGAAGTAACCGATAAAATAAAATTAACCATTTTACAAGCGAACGATTTAGAAGAATCGGTATTAGCAAATGAAAACTACATTAAGACAGAAACATTAACAAACGAATTAGTTTTTGTTGATGATTTAAAGAATGGTACAGAAATTGAGTTTGATACCATTAAAAGTAGAATGTTAATTGAAAAAATATAGCATTATGGATGATGTTAAAATAAGATATTCAGATAGTGATTTACTAGAGTTTAAGGAAATCATTCAAAAGAAAATTGAAAAAGCTGAAGAAGACTTAAAATTGTTACAAGCATCGTATAAAAACGGTTCAGATAATGGAACTGATGATACGTCGCCAACATTTAAGTCTTTTGAAGAAGGGTCAGATACGATGGCTAAAGAAGCAAATATGCAGTTAGCCATACGTCAGGAAAAATTTATTCGTGACTTAAAAAATGCCTTAGTTCGTATTGAAAATAAAACCTATGGTATTTGTAGAGTTACAGGTAAGCTAATTCAAAAAGAACGCTTAAAGTTAGTACCACATGCTACTTTAAGTATTGAAGCAAAACGCAAACAATAACGTATTAAAGTTAAAAATAAACAGAGCCTCTTTTAGAGGCTTTTTTTGTATGAAAAAATATCTATTGTTTTTACTTATGCTAAGTGTTCATTTTCTTTACTGTCAAGAAAAAATAATACAGAAAAGAAAAATGTTAGCAAACGAACTCGAAGTCGTTACTTACGGTTTGGACGATATTGTAATTGAAAATTCAAAAGATGAACAACTCGAAGTAGTTTTATTAGATGAAAACCCACATACACATAATATATTATTTAAAAAAGAAGGAAAAGTTTTTACAATAACATTTGAGTTAAATATTCCAGCATTAAAAAATGAAGTCTTTCGAAAATATATAACGAGGAGACTAGAAAGAGCAAGAGCAGTTATAAAAGTTCCCAAAAATAAACATATAAGCATTCATGGAAGAACGATTGGAGTAACTTCAAAAAGTTATAAAGGAGATGTAAATATCTATATAGAAAGAGGAAATATAAAGTTAAACACAATTAAAGGAAACTCAAGTATAGATCTTTTTCAAGGCAATGTTTTTGCTAATATTGATAAACAAACAAGTTTGGGGTTAAAAACTAACAACGGAACAATCCTTATAAATGGAGAAAGAAAAATATCTCTATTTTCTAAAGAAATAACATTTACTTCTAAAATACTTACAATAAATTCAATTCATGCTAACTTAAATATAGGATTAGAGTAATTAACAAAATTTTATAATAGTTGCACGTAACAAAACATACATCACTTTGTCTAATGGATAATTAAAAACTAAGAAATGAACAAAAGTATACTAACCGCAGCCATTACAGCATTGATATTAACAAGCTGTAACTCTACAAAAAAAGCAACAAACGATTTAGCCGTTCAAACGCCAATTGTAACAACCTTAGATTTAACAAAGGTAGATAATGATAAAGTACCTGTAACGATTAATCCAGGTAGATTTACTGTTGAAAAAGTAACCTATCGACTACCAAGAGTAGTTCAAGGAACGTACTCTGTAAGTGATTTTGGTAAATATATAGATAGCTTTAAGGCTTTAGATTATGAAGGAAATGAATTAGAAGTTACAAAAGCTGATACCAATACATGGGAAATTACCAATGCTGAAAAATTAGATAAAGTAACGTATTTAGTAAATGATACTTTTGATATGGAAGTCTCAGGAGGAATTGGAGGAGAGGCCCCATTTTCACCAGCAGGAACCAATATAGAGCCTACCAATTATGTATTAAACCTTCATGGATTTGTAGGATACTTTGATTCTTTAAAAAATAGTCAATATAAGTTAGATGTTGTATCGCCTACCAACTTTACAAGAACTTCTGCATTACAAGAAGTAGGAACAAAATCAAGTAAAGATGGTTCAACGTTAACGTCAAGCTATTTTGCACCACGCTATTTTGATATTACAGATAACCCTATGTTTTATGGAGAATTAGATGTAGAAGAGTTCAAAGTTGGTGATATTAAAATTGTGTTAAGTGTATATTCTCCAAACAAAAAACACTCAGCTGAAAAAATTAAAGCTGTGATGGAAAAAATGATGCAAGCGCAAAAAGCATATTTAGGAAGCATTAATAGTACGGCACGTTATGATATTTATTTATATTTATCTGACGGAACTGAAAAAGCACCTAAAGGATTTGGAGCTTTAGAACACCACACATCAACTGTGGTAGTGTTACCAGAAGCAATGCCAGATGAAGCATTAGCAAAAAGTATGATTGATGTAGTATCTCACGAGTTTTTCCATATTGTAACTCCGTTAAGTGTACATTCAGAAGACGTACATTACTTCGATTACAACCAGCCAACATTCTCTAAGCATTTATGGATGTATGAAGGAATTACAGAATACTTTGCTACATTATTTCAAGTAAATCAAGGTTTGGTAACAGAAGATGAATTTTACAGTAAAATTATGGGTAAAATTAAAACAGCATCTTCTATGAATGACGCTATGAGTTTTACTAAAATGAGTGAAAATGTATTAGACGAGCCTTATGCTTCTCAGTATTACAATGTGTATCAAAAAGGAGCTTTAATAGGGATGTGTATTGATCTTTTAATGCGTGAAGAAAGTAATGGAAATAGAGGTGTGTTATCATTAATGAAAGAGTTGTCATTAAAATATGGAAAAAATAAACCATTCGAGGATGATAAATTAATTGAAGAAATTACTGAAATGACATATCCTTCAATAGGAGAATTCTTGAATACACATGTAGTAGATGGTACGCCAATTAATTATAATGAGTTTTTTGCAAAGGCAGGATTAGTATTAGATGAATCAAAAGTGAAAACAAATTATATCCAAAATAATGGAGCTATGATTGTGAGAGCAGATAAAGCAACAAAAACTATCCGATTTACAGAAGCTGTAAAAGACAACAGCTTTTGGGCTGAAAATGGAGCACAATCTAATGATGCAATCAAAGAAGTAGATGGAGCAGCTATAACAAAGGAAAACGCAAACCAAATTTTTACTAAAATGTTTATGTGGCAACCAGGAAACAAAGTTGAAGTAAAATTAGAAAGAGATGGTAAAGAGGTGGTTATTAAAACAACCTTAACGCAGTCGTATACAAAAGGAACTAGCTTAAAAGAAAACCCAAAAGCAACACAAGAACAAAGAGAACTAAGAAAAGTTTGGTTAAAAGGATAATATCTTTTATCTAACCATATATTAAAGACCAATATGTCTAAAGGACTATTGGTCTTTTCTTTCTAAAAATCAGAAGAAAAACATAAAAATAGTTTTCTTATTTTTGTTTCCATTAAATAGAAAAAATGTCTAAAAAACACATCGCAATACTTACTGTAATTCTGGCAATTTTAATTGATCAAATTAGTAAAATTTACATCAAAACACATTTTCAGCTAGGAGAAGAAGTAGTTGTTTTTAACGATTGGTTCAAAATCCATTTTACCGAGAATAATGGTATGGCATGGGGCTTTGAATTTGGTGGAAAAACAGGGAAGTTGTTTTTAACCTTATTTAGAGTTATTGCGGTTACAGGTATTGTGTATTGGTTGTGGCAATCTATCAAGAAAAAAGCGCATACAGCTGTTATCATTGCGATAGCGCTAATTTTAGCAGGAGCAGTAGGTAATATTATCGATTCTGTTTTTTATGGAATTATTTTTGATTCTTCATACCACAACGTGGCAACACTTTTTTCAGATAATCCTTACGGAGAACTATTTCACGGAAAAGTAGTAGATATGTTATACTTTCCTATTTACGAAGGGGAAAGTTTTACCTTTTTTAATGCTATTTTTAATGGTGCAGATTCTTGGATAACGATAGGAGTTGCTTTACTTTTTATCTTTAATAAACAAGCATTTCCTAAAGAAGAAGAAACAAAACAAGCTTCATAAAAGCACTTTAAATACTTTTCCTATATTTATAGAAAAAGAAAACGATGCGCTTACTAAAATATCTTGCTGTCTTTGTATTAGGATTTTTAATTGCAAAATTATGGTATGAAAAGAAGGAAGAAAAGTACGAGCAAGAAGAAATTCAGGTGGTTTTAAACGGAATTCAGAATCTAAGTAAGTTGGTGGTTTCAGAAGGAAGTTTCTCTGAAATGTACAGCTTTATGGATGCCAAAAAATATTTTTATGGATACCTTACATTTGAAAAGAAAGCAATGCTTTCTGTAAATGCTAAAGTTGAGGTGGGGTATGATTTATCAGAACTAGAAATCCAGATAGACAGTATCGGTAAACAAATCATCATAAATAAAATTCCTAAAGAAGAAATTCTAATTTCTCCCGACATTAAATATTTCGATTTACGACAAAGTCAGTTCAATACCTTTTCTAAACAAGAACTGAATAAGTTGAATGCTAAAGCTATTGAAAAGATTAAATCGACAATAACTGTATCTCAACTACAAGAAGATGCTAAAACTCGTTTGTTTGAAGAATTATCGAAGATTTACCAACTCTCTAAAATTTATAATTGGAAAGTGGTGGATAATACGAATTCTGGTGTTTTTGAAAGGCTGTTACTAAAAGATTAAATCTAATAACCCGTTGTGCATTATGATTTAAAATAAAAAAGTTGTTCATCTTACTGATAATCAGCAATTTGTTTTAACCACAAAATATTAACAATGAACAACTTAAATGCAAATTACGAAAGAATATTGAAAGTGTTACAAAAAATATCAAAACACCAGCTTTTAACCTACCAAAGAAGACAGCCAAAGCTAAATGATTTGGAATTAATAAGTTTAAGTCTTACTGCTGAATATATGGGCATTGATAGTGAAAACAATCTGTTCAGACAGCTTCCTGATACTATTTCATCAAAAATTGAGCGAAGTGTTTATAATCGTAGAAGAAGAAAACTAATCAATCATATTGATAATATTC
>NZ_JAUORH010000024.1 GCF_030547425.1 Tenacibaculum sp. 1_MG-2023
TTTCTCAATAAAAAAAAGAGAAAGCTTTAAACAATATAAAACCTTCTCTTTTTTTATTTCTTGGCGCCATTCTATAAAGAAGAAAGAAGATAACAAATATTGCCTTATCTGATGTAAATATATGTTATAGTTTTCTTACTTCCAAATTTTTATGTAAATAAATTGTTATCTTCTTTTTCAAAAAAACAACAGTCTTTCGTAAACAAAGACTAGTACTGGTTAAGTTGACTTTTACCTTCTTTTTATTAAGTCTTTGAAAAATGTTTTATTTTGAATCCCATATTTTCATATAAAGTAATGAGTTCATCTTTATCATTATAGTCTTTAATATCTTTTACTTTCCAACTAACTTTTTCTTTTGTATTCTCATCAATAAGACTAAATAAATACATCATTGCAATTTCTTCGAAGCCTTTGTCTTTTCCATTTCTATCTTGTAAAAAAACTTCTTTA
Source organism: Tenacibaculum sp. 1_MG-2023 (assembly GCF_030547425.1). GTDB lineage: Bacteria > Bacteroidota > Bacteroidia > Flavobacteriales > Flavobacteriaceae > Polaribacter. The sequence continues at coordinate 454 of NZ_JAUORH010000024.1, forward strand.
CTTCTAATTTTGTCCCACATTTTTACCCATAGTCCAGATTCTTTTACTAAAGGTGTGTTCATAGTATCGATGTCAAAAACTTCTATTTCATTTTCTTTAGAGTTTATAGTTACCAACACGGAAATACCTTTATTGGTTGTTTCTATTACACATTTTATTCCTTCACCTACTCGTTCGTCCAGTAAATACTTAACTTTTTTTAAACGGTTTCTTTCAAGTTCTATTCCTTGCTCTTTCTTTTTTAATTCTTTTATTTTTTTTCTAAATATCAGTTTAAAAATCATATATATAAATTTAATTAAAAACTGCTACTAACACGTTTATAGTTATAAGAAGAAAGAATTGTATTATACTTTTAAATTGGCTGCTACCATACTATAATTTTATAGTAACTCTTTTTCTTCTTCAAAATATAAGAATGTTAGATTTATTCTTTTTTAGCAGTTACACAAAAGTAGTAAGTTTTTTATATTGACTGACAGTTATTACTAATAATATACTTGTTCAAAATTAAAGAGCGTTAAGGCTTCGCAACTAATTATAATAGTTCACTTCAGCAGTAGCTAATCTTGTAATATTATTACCTTAGATTTTTTAGATAACCAGAAGTGATTTTTATTCCATCAAAATACACTTTTACAGAATTATTATTAATTTCTTCTAAGTATGTTTTATCGTTTTTACAACCTATTAAAAGTAAGATTTGTGTAAATAAACTATAGACTTCTTTTTTTTGTAATTTTTCACAAAAGCTATTAGAAAATAAATTTCTACTTATCCTTCAAAATCCCCACAATCATGAGTCTCTAGCTTTTTTAAGTCCCTTTTAATTATATAAAATTTATTGATTTGAAAATCTTCTATTTCTTGAGAAATTTATATCTAACTCAAAATTATAAATCGGAACTTCTTATGTTTTAGCTATAAATAATCTTATTTTTTTATTTTCTTAAAATAACCTTGGGTATCTATTTTATACTTATTTATATATGTTACTTTTTCAACTTCTTTTTCTTCTTCTATATCGTAACAAGATTGTTCATCAATAGTTGTAATTGTATAATCTTTATCAATTTCAAAGCTTCTATCCCATCCACATTCATAATTCCTTCCTCCCACAACTATAAGTTTATCAAGAGTTTTGTTATTATTACCTATAGTCTGTAACTCAAAATATGGCAAATAATAATCTTGTTCTTTATTTGAATAAATAAAGAAAAGTACTTTATACTTATTTTTATCTGGAAACCTCTTATAAAAATATCCTTTTCCTTTATAAGGATAACTATCTTCCTCTTTAGCGTATAAATCCTCTTTTAATTTAAACTCAGTTTTATCCGAGAATAAAAAATTCAACTCAGATTTCTCTTTTATTTCATTTTTCTGTTTTAGGCTATCCATAAGAGCAAATAAAAAATCATTCTTATAATTATAAGAATACGTATAAGGTACCTTTTTAATAGAAATAGTATCCCAATTAAATGTTTGTATATTTTCTACTGGAGGAACTTGAACATGCTTTTTTTCGTTATCCTTAGACATTTTACAACTTATTAAAAATAAAATAGATGTAAAAAATATTATTAAATTGTAGGCTTCGTTTTTTATCATTTTTTTAGTCTCTATTACCATATATCATCATCTCAATTAGCACCATTAAACCTAATAGATCTTATAATCAAAATTTCCGCTGCTCAAAATAATAACATTAATAGATATATTTCAATTAATTTGAAAGCCTTAAACTTAGCTAAGAGAATTTAACTTTTATATATTCTGAAAAGATATAACTAACTTATTCTTTCTAAGACTTGACTTGGTATTTTATTTTCTTTGTTTTTAGCTTTCATTTGTTCAATATAAACTTTATATGCTTGTTTAGCTTCCTCTTTTTTACCTAAGCCCCAATATGCATCTCCTAAATTAATATATGCAACTGTCCTATTTGGAAACTCTTTTATAATTACTTCAAGAATATAAACGGCTTCTTCATATAGGCCAGATTGCTCAAGAAAATAACCTATATCATTATATTTAGATAAATTTCCCTTAGACACATCAATATTGTTTATAATAAAGGCTAAAACTATTTCATTTGATATACTACTCAGAGTATTTTTTTCATTTCTAGCTTTTTTTATTTTTTCATAATACTCTTCTATATTTGGAGTCTTATACTCTTGAAAACCTAAAAACTTATAAATTTCGTTATATTCATCTTTTTGTGGTAAAATTCCATTATAATTTGACAAATTTAGGTGTGGAAATGAATAATAAAAAAGCCCTAGCTCATTCCTTGAAGAAGTTTGAATATATACTTTATCTATACTAAATTTTGAAAGTGAATCTTTTTCAAAAAGATGAATTATTTTTTGATAACTATTTCCTATCTCTTCTATAAAAATTACCTTAAAACTTTCTTTGCCACACTCTACATCTATAGTGTTTAATTCTCCATATTCATCTAAGTCATTTTTTTTCTCTAAATTAGAATCATCTGTTTTAACACTCAAATATATTTTATCATTATCATCTTCTAATAACGATATTTCAACATTACTCCCACTAACATTACAAATTTTCTTTATTGTTTTTTTTTCTTGTTTTTTACAACTTACTATAAAAACTAATAGAATTAGAGTAAGTGTTTTATTTCTTATTTTCTTTTTTTCAAAACTCATATATTTCTGTTTTTATTATACACAGATACATACTATTAATTAACCAGCTGCCCCCATACCTTCCAATAAAATCTCTCCTTCTTTTGTTTTAATAAAATAAAAAATCAATGTGCTTTCACTAGAGTATTCTTCTCCATCATCTATAATCTTAACCATATAATTATAATAAACGGGCAATAGGTTACAGTCAACATCATCTTCTTTTATTTCAAAGTTTGGCTTAGCATCATTTTTTAAAGCCTGTTCAAAAAGTTCATCGGGAAACTTTTCAAATGTTTCTATGTAATTTTCAGATAAGTATTCAGACATATCCTTTTTAAAATATTCTTTACTAATTTTTTGTAAAAGAGAAGATATTTTTACACTATCCTTACTTTGAAAACAATCTGAATTATTCTTATTTGTTTTTCTTTCAATAGAGCTTTCTATTTCAACTTCTTTTGAAGTTTTAACTTCTATAGTCTCTTTTCCTTTCTTTCCACAAGAAAAAAATGTAAAAATTAAAATTAGTAATAGGTGCTTCATAATACACTTTGCTTTTCTGAATCAATGGACATTCTAAAAAACTATTAACATCTACCTGTCCTTTAAAAGCAAACTTAAAGTCTCAATAAAATATCTTTCTTTTGTAGCTTCTTTTACTTCACGATTTAGTACATCATTTATTAGTTCTTCTTTCTCAGCATCATTTTCAAAAAATTTAGGTATGCTAATTTGAGTATCCTCATTTTTTAAATTCTTCCAAAAAAATATTTTTAGGTCTTCAGGCTCTTCTCCATCACAACTATCCAGAATACTAAATATTAAACTATTATTAACTATTTTTGGATTTATAAGTTCTATATCACATAAAATACTTTGGTTTGAGAACTCTATTTTGTCAATTACTTTTTCCTTTTTTTAAATAAAAACATCTATATATTTCTCAAAATTTCCATCTCCTAATTCTCCTTCTTTATCTATAGTAAAAACAACTGATTGTTCTTGATCAATTATTAGTTTTTTAACCACATTATTTTCATCATATACTACCTCCTGTTCTTTCACTTCCTGAGAATTATATTGTGAATCTGTTACTTTTAATTCTTTTTTTTATTCTCCTTACTTACATTACATGAAAGCAGAAACACAAAAACATTAACAAGTAGAAGAAAGTGACTCAAAGCCTTCATTTGTCGATTTAATTTATTACATTTTCTATTTCTTCTTCTTTTTTAGTTTTTTTTAATAATTTCCATTTGCCATCTGTAGTAGCAGAATAAATGGAAATTACTCTATCCTTTTTATAATATTCACATGGATTATCTATAGTTTTATTAAGTGGTAAAAAAAAGTTCTTATGAGTTATCTCTGCCCATAAATTAAACTTTGAAAATAGGCTTTCATCTAAATTTTCATTAATCAACTCAATTATACTATCTCTACTCTCAGATGTTCTCCAATATTTTAAGTTTCCTTTTTGAGGTTTCAGGTAAATTTTCCCTGAAAAAAGAACACTATCATTTTGAATCTTACAACACCAGGCATACAATCGTAAACTATCGACAGCATCTTCTTGAAAGCCCATATCTTTATCTATGAAATTTAGAAACTTTTCCTTAGTTATAATATTTTCAGCCTTTGAAATTTCTTTTTGAGTTTTTTTATCAAAAACTTCTCTTTCTAAATTCTTATTTTTTGTTTTGCAACTAATTAATAATGCTATTATTGTAAATAAAAGTAAACAGTTTTTCATTTTATGATGTTTTAGTATAATTGATTGGTCTAAAATATCCTTTCCAGCCAGAGTGAGAACTAAGAGCCTTACCTGTTCTCTTATATACAGCTGTTCTTGAGCAACCTGTCCCAGCATGCCCTCCATTCTTTTTATTCGTTTTTTCATCAGCACTACCAACTTTTCCTATTGCTTCTAAAATAGTCACTAAATCCTTTTCTTTATCATATTTGTATACAATCCCAGTATGTCCAACTCCATTGGATTTTCTCCAAACAAAAATATCTCCTCTTTGAGGTTTAAAATTATTCTCTTTACTTTTTTCTACATGTTTTATTTTATTACTACCAACAGCTTTTCTAAAATCATCTTCGCTTGTCATAATTCCAGTATATAGAGTTTTAAGCTTTGGCATAACTCCTAACTTATATAAATATATTGCTACCGTTTCAGAGCAATCTAAGTTTTTCAACCCTTCTTCAGAAAGAGAATTTCTTACTCCTGTTTGACCATATTTTATATGTCTATCAACGAGTTTTTTTATTTCATCTAAAACTCCATTTCTACAAAACAACTCAAACCATTTACCATCTATATCAAGCCAATAGTTAGGAGTAGTTCTTTTATCTGGTTCTCCGTTTTTATCAGGATTTCTTCCATTATACACTACCTTTATATCATTAGGAGTGTGGGCATCAACTAATAAGTACATAAATACCTTTTTATCCTTAAGCTTATCTAACTCTTCTTTTTCTCTTTTGGTATCTTTACCTCCTAACGTAATTTTAAAAATTACCCAATCTTTAAAATCAGTTTTGTTGGTTATTTTATCATCTTTCGCATAAGCTCCTACGACTGCTTCTGCTTCTGTGTTTATACCCTTATCAGATTGTAACATTAAACCTTTTTCTTCAGTTTCTAACTTCATTTCCTCAGCCTTTCCTTGCTTTACATTTAACCTAACCTTCTTATTTGTTAAGTTTGATGTTTTTACAACTACATAAACTTCATCACCTAAATTTGCTGACTTTAACTTTTTAAAAGTCACTTTATCTCCTGTTTTTTCTTTTTTAGGTTGTGAACCAATATTTAGGGTTTTTCCTACATAAATAGTATCGCTGGTTAAGCCATTGTCTGCTTTTATTTTTGCTACTGTAGTATTGTGCTTTTTTGCTATTTTACTTAATGTATCTCCTGAAACTATTTTATACTTAACAGGTTCTTTTTTGTCACTTTTTTTTATACGAAACAATTAAATAATAAATCTTCTACTTACCCTTCAAAGTCTCCACAATCATGAACCTCTAACTTTTTTAAGTCCCTTTTAATCATATAAAATTTATTGATTTGAAAGTTATCTACTTCTTGGAAACTTGCATCTAACTGAACTCTATAAATCGGGACTTCTTCTACTTTAGCTATAAATAATTTTACTTTTTGGTTTTCTTGAGTAAAGAGTATTTCATAAGTTTTTTCTTTTTTAACTATACTCTCTATCTTAAAAACTCTTTTCTCCGAATCTTCACAAACATTAGTTAAGATTACTTCCTTATGATTAAATTTAACATTAGCTATATCACATGAATAACATGCTCCAGAAACATCATACGTATATCTTTTCAACACCTCTTTCTCTTCTTCATTAAAAGATAGTCCTATCATATCTTCTTCCAAGACCTCTTTAACATCAAACTCTAGTATTTTTTGGCTTTCTACTTTTGTTAAAGTATCTTTTTCTGTATTACTTTTATGATTATCTTCCTCTACATTTACTGATTCTATCTCTTTTTTTTCTTGTACTATATCAGTATCCCGTTTTATTGCTGTTTTACAACTAAAAAAAAGAAATAGAATTATTATTACTTTAGTATATTCCATATTAACGTCTATAGTACTCAAAGTCCTAACTCCTTTCTCCCCTAATCAGAAACTTCCACCTTTGCTTCATTCTCATGAAACGTTCCATTAGCTTTTAAGCTTATTTCTCTTCTTATAAATATAGATTCATCTTCTATTGAATTATAACTATAAACAATAATATTGTCAGAGTTTATTGTAAAACATTCGTGATAAGAAACATCTTCTAATCCAATTCCAGACGTAACTAACCTTACTCTATCTATTAATTTATTCTGAATGTTATTATAAGTGAGTAATTCTAAATTGTAACCTATAGGGCTAATATCTCCTTCTATAGTTTCATCAAATATTTTATTTAACAGTATAAAAAAGTCAATCTCTTTATAATTAGATTTTACTCTTTCATATAGATAGTTCTCTGAAAAAAAAGTCCTTTTAATGTCTTCATCTTTATTTTCTAACAAAAAATAATAATAAGAAGGCTGATACTTTTTAGTTGAACTATTAATTTTTTCTATTGTTGTTTTATATAATAATCTATCTTCATCAGGACTTAAAACATTTAAACTATCAGTATTTAATTGAATATAGTATTCAATATTTTTAATAGTATTTTGCTCTTCTACAATATCTTTATCACAGTTATTTTCAAAAATTTTATTTTCTATAAACTTTACTTTATAAGCAAAACTTTTATTACCACTTTTCTTTACTTCCTCTTTATTAGCGTTCCCTTTATCTTCTTTTTTATTTACATTGGTAGTACATTGTGTTAAAAAAAGAAGCGAAAGAATAAATATACTTTTCATCATTTTTTATATTTTATTTTAAGCCCTTGAATATGTAAGTGATCTTTATGATGTTTATCTGACTTACAATGATTCAAATCTTTATTTTCATGTGTTTTATTTGATAGATTTTTAATGGTATCCCCCCATCCAAACTTATGTAAAGCATCTAAAAAAGTATTTTGTCTTTCAATATCTAAATCTTTATTATTTACATAAATTACTGGAATTTTATTCCCTTTTGAATCTTTATCTATTTTAGCCCTTTTCTTATCTTTTCTTAAATATTTAAAATCCATATTAAACCCATTAAAGTGGCTAACACTATAAGCTCCCGTACCATCTGTTGCAACTGAACCATTAGAAACAACATCTACATAATTAACATCTGCCAACGCTCCAATTAAAGTAGCAAAAGCCTCTGGATTGAAATACTCTCTTGAAGTATCTTCATATAAAGCAAAATTGATATTTTTTGAATCTGAATATTTAAAAACCTTCGGGCTACCTTTAAAAGGGGTTATTAATGGATTTTTTAAATTTCCATCTTTTTTATAATAACGAGTTCTTGCCCCTATTGTCACTTTTTTCCATTCTCCTCCTTTCTTTGTTTTCCACTCATGTTTTGTCCCATCAACCCACCTTTGAGACTCAATAACATCAAAGTTCCCTAAACTATGTTTGCCTCCTTCTTTATCATGATAGATATAACTCACTTCTTTCAATCCTTTAAAATCTAGTTTACTTATTTCTCCCGTATGATAAATATTTATGATATTTTGATTTATTAACTCAAACCATTTACCTTCCCCATAATACCAAAGATTAGGACGGTTATCAAAAAACTCTTCGTATTTTACTTCAAACCAATTTTGATTTTCAGGCTCTGCATCTACAACCATAAACAACTTCGTTTTTTTATCGGTTGTTTTATTTAAAGCTTCTCTGTATTTTTTTTGTTTTTCTTCTTCCTAAGGATATATTGAATTTAATTTAAGCAATGAACAACTAATAATCTGTAAGTTATTTTTCGTTTTTTACTTAACCAAACGCAACCTGCTTTTATGAATATAACCTTTTTTGTTATCATAAAGAACAAGCCACCATTCATCTTTTTGTTCTAAAATTTCAACTAATTTACCAGACTGGATTTGAGAAAGTATTTTAGAAGTAGTATTACTTTTTTCACGCATATTTACATAACCGTCTTTATCTACAATTTTAGCAAACTCACTATTTGGATTTATAGTTCCCTCTTCTGAAGAATACAATTTCCACCCTTGATTGTAATATTTTGGGTTAGGTGAAAACTCGGCTGCTCCAATATCTAAATCTCCCGAGCATGGTATTCTGTAATGACTCCATGCTGTTAATATCTTTTCATTTTTATCTTTATTTATCCAACTTCCAAAAAAATAACAGTTAGCATAACTTGGTATATAATCTAAAGTATCATCATAATTTATATTATTATCAGTGTCTTGATACCATAAAACCATTAGCTTCCCCTTAAAAACACCTCTATTATCTTCTTTCAATTCATAAGTCAATATTGAAAAACCTTGTTTTAAAATTATATCAGAATAAGATACTTCCTCGTCTAGTTTTTTAGAAAATTTGTATTGTTTTTCTAATAAGAGTTCTCCTTTAAAATTCCTTGTACTTTCAGAGTAAACCTTTGTTTGCCCTTCTATTAGATAGCGATTATTATTGATTGTATCACGCTTAATCAAAGTAATAAAAAAATCTATTTTTCTCTTACTTTCTCCAATAAAACCTATATATGGTACTGTGCTATTTGTAAACACATCTGTTAAATCAACACTTGTTTCATCTTCAGAATAAGGCACCTCTGTATTCAAAAAATCATCAATAACATCATTCAATTTACAATGATTTTGAGCATTTGAGCAGCAAGAAAATAAAAAAAGTAATATAAGTATCTTAATTAATTTCATCGGTAATAACTATTTTAACATTATCTATTCCTTTTTCTTCAATTTTATTAAGGATTTTATACAATGTACTTACAGAATCTTCTATACTAATATTTTTAGTACTCTTACTCCGGTCTAATGATGTACCTGGTAATAGACAACCTACAGACCATCTACCATCTGTCCCTGCATGCATTAAAATCCCTCTCGATTTAGAAACCTTATCATTATATAAACATATAAAACCCTTACTTAACTCTGGAAAATCTAAATTAAATTTTTTACCATATTTTCCATCTTTAGTGTATAATTTTTTATTGTACTTAGTTGTGTTATGCCATTTAATATTATACTTACCAACAGGAATTCTTTTGTCTAATCCACTTTTAATAGTTTCCTCTCCATATGGTTCGCAAATAAAACCTGAAAGGTTATCAAATGTAAATTCTCCAAAAGTTGCACTTTTAGAATTTTGAGTAACCCACTTCTCCCATTTTCTATTGATATAAATAATATTTGGATCTTTACCATTATTTAACTCAAACCAATTACCATCACCATAATGCCAAAAGTTTGGACGGTTATCAAAAATTTCCTCATATTTTACTTCTAACCAATTTTGATTTTCAGGCTCTGCATCAACGACCATAAACAACTTTGTTTTTTTGTCAGTTGTTTTATTTAAAGCTTCTCTGTATTTTTTCTGATCTTTCTCTTCTTTAGGTGATAGTGTAACTGCGTCTATTGCGAAGTTTCTAAAATCTTCGGCATTTGATATGTTCTTTTTACAACTAATTATAAAAACTAATAGAATTAGAGTAAATATTTTTATTTCTCATTTTCTTTTTTTTAAAAAACTCATATATTTCTGTTTTTATTATACACAGATACATACTATTAATTAACCAGCTGCCCCCATACCTTCCAATAAAATCTCTCCCTCTTTTGTTTTAATAAAATAAAAAATCAATGTGCTTTCACTAGAATATTCTTCTCCATCATCTATAATCTTAACCATATAATTATAATAAACAGGCAATAGGTTGCAGTCAACATCATCTTCTTTTATTTCAAAGATTGGCTTAGCATCATTTTTTAAAGCCTGTTCAAAAAGTTCATTGGGAAACTTTTCAAATGTTTCTATATAATTTTCAGATAAGTACTCAGACATATCCTTTTTTAAATATTCTTTACTAATTTTTTGTAAAAGAGAAGATATTTTTACACTATCCTTACTTTGAAAACAATCTGAATTATTCTTATTTGTTTTTCTTTCAATAGAACTTTCTATTTCAACTTGTTTTGAAGTTTTAACTTCTATACTCTCTTTTCCTTTCTTTCCACAAGAAAAAAATGTAAAAATTAAAATTAACAATAGGTGTTTCATAATATATTTATCTTGTAGTTTTAAATGAACCATCTGCATTTACAGTCATTTCTTTAAGCTTTTTTTCTTCATCTGTGACTTTATAATTTTTGGGTTTTGATATCGATTTTTCTTTACCAATAGTCACAGTACCATACCTAATCTGTTGTTCTCCTGAACTCTTACCTCCTTGATTCCCTCCTAAATAAACATACTTATTCTTTTTTGTGTTTTTACCAACTATAAAAGCTGTATGGGAATACTTTAATGTTATTACTGCTCCATAAAAAGCTTCGCATTTTTCTCCATTCTCCCAATTTTTTGGTGTCCAATCAAAGGCTAATGAATTGTAACTTCCCCCTTTACTTTCATTAGTTCCTTTATAGTCTTTAGTTTGTTCAAAGCACCAATTTACAAAAGAAGCACACCATGATACTACATCTGTCCATTCTGTTTTCTTTCCGTAATGCGACTTCCCTAATGTTGTACTTTTATGATAATAATCTTTGATTCGTTCTTTTAATGGTGATTTATTTTCATTTATACCTTTAAAGGTTTCATATTCTTGTTCTGCAAACTCCATCCAGGGAGCTCTTTGTTGTTTCCCCAACTCAAACCATTTACCATCTATATCAAGCCAATACTTAGGAGTAGTTCTTTTATCTGGTTCTCCGTTTTTATCAGGATTTCTTCCATTATACACTACCTTTATATCATTAGGAGTGTGGGCATCAACTAATAAGTACATAAATGCCTTTTTATCCTTAAGCTTATCTAACTCTTCTTTTTCTCTTCTGGTATCTTTATCCCCTAAGATTATTTTAAAAATTGCCCAATCTTTAAAATCAGTTTTATTGGTTATTTTATCATCTTTCGCATAAGCTCCTACGACTGCTTCTGCTTCTGTGTTTATACCCTTATCAGATTGTAACATTAAACCTTTTTCTTCAGTTTCTAACCTTACCTTATCGACCTTTCCTTGTTTAACATTTAACCGAACTTTTTTATTTGACAAGTTTGATGTTTTTACAACTACATAAACTTCATCTCCTAAATTTGCTGACTTTAAACTCTTAAAAGTCACTTTATCTCCTATTTTTTCTTTTTTAGGCTGTGAGCCAATGTTTAGAGTTTTTCCTACATAAATGGTGTCGTTGGTTAAGCCATTGTCTGCTTTTATTTTTGCTATTTTACTTAATGAATCCTGAACTACTAATTTTATAAGTTTCTTTTTTTACTTTTGGAGTATCTCTTTCTCCTATTATTTCTCCTTCTTCATCTAATAATAGCCAATTTTCTTTTATTTTATCTATTATTATCTCAGATAATTTATCATTAAATATAAAATCGTACTTTAAAACCAATTCAAAACTAAAACGATTATAAACAATTAAATATCTATTTTTTTTCTATTACTCCTTTTTTATTTATTTTGTAAGAAGTCTTTATAGTATCTTTTTTCAAAACTTGCTGAGTTTCTAAATTTTCTACTACTGAAACTTTAAATACATCTAAATCCAGAGATTTTTTAAACAAATAATAATCAGAATACTCATACTTCTCTACATTACCATCAGGAGCAGTATTGTAATACACTAATAACTTAGAAAGTTGCTTACCTTGATTATCTAACGTTACTATATATTCATCATAATTTCCAAAATCATAATATGAAAATAAAACAAGTACAGAAAATTCATTGCTTTTAACAATGATCTTAAAATCATTATCAGAATGGTAATCCTCCAATTCTATTTTTATTTTATCCTCATCTAATGGAATTGCATCATCATTGTTAATTTGAAAATATGGCAATTGTTCTGACGTACCTTGTTGTTGAATAGACGTATCTTCTACTTTTACATCACTTTGTTTATTTAACTCAACATCTTCTTTGTCAATACTTCCTTCCTTTGTTTCTGAATTCCTACAATTTAACAGTACAACAGACAGTAAACTAATAATTAAAACCTTAAATAATTTCATTCGTTATATCTTTTTTTGATTTTATAAAAAACTTATCCTTCAAACTCCCCACAATCATGAATCTCAAACTTTTTTAAGTCCTTTTTAATCACATAGAATTTATAGATTATCTATTTCTTAATGAATCCTGAACTACTAATTTTATAAGTTTCTTTTTCTTTTTTTACTTTTGGAGTATCTCTTTCACCTATTATTTCTCCTTCTTCATCTAATAACAGCCAATCTTCTTCTATTTTATCTATTATTATCTCAGATAATTTATCATTAAATATAAAATCGTACTTTAAAACCAATTCAAAACCAAAACGATTATAAACAATTAAATAATCTATTTGTTCTCCATTGTGGTTAAATATGTTTAACTGAAAACTAACCCCTGGAATATCATTTTCTCCATAATATTGAACAAAACTTCCTATAGTAATGTAATCATCTTTTACCTGTTTAAAGAAAGGATAGTACTTTTTCTCTGTTATATTATAAAAAAAGTTACCGTTATCATGTTCTGTTTTATTACTATTAAAAAAAGAATGAACACATTTATCATAAATATTTAAGCTATCTTTTTTTATAAAGTACCCTGAATCATCCTCTCTTGTATAATTTCTTATACTTTTTTCTAGTTTAATTTTACTATAGTTAGATATACTCTCAATACATTTTTGAAAATCATTCTTCTTTATAAAAGAACCTGTATCATTTACTGTAAACTCTTCTGAACTTAACAATTTATATTCAGAGCTTAAGTCATGTCCTTTAACTAGAAAATCATATACATATATGTGTAAGTTTTCATCAACAAAAAATACTTTTTCATTCTGTATATACATAGCCCCTAAATATTCACCCTTATAGCTTTGTGTAAAATACTCAGTAGTATTTAAAACTTCTATTTCTGCTATTATATTATTTTGAGAATCTATTGTTACTAAATATCCTCTATTGGCTTCTTCACTTTCAGCATTGAATACTTTTTCAGACATGTCCTTTCCTATCGTGGTTACATAACAAAGTGAATAGTTTCCTGTTCTATATAACACCCCATATGGATAATTCACAGTATTCCTTTCAATATACTCTATTTTAATATTATTTGGTAAATAAAATGTTTTTTTTATATCTGGGATTTCTAATCCTTCTCCCTCTATTTTAGGGTTTAGCTCTTTTAATTTTCTATACCCTAAAATTGCTTTTCCGAAATGCAATTCATCAAACCAACCTAGGTCATTGTATTCATATTTAATTAAATCTTCATTTCCAAAAGGTAAATTATTAACCTTGGGGGTTTTTGATTGCTCATTTTTAGCAATCAGTTTTTGGTTTCTTTTGTTGTTATTTTGTTGTTTACAAGAAACAGTCAAAACAAGCAGAAAAATTATTATCCTTTTCATTATTTCTTATAATTTGGAGTAAAGCTACCTGAATGTAGATGATCGTTATGATATTTATCTTTGGTTCCATGTGTATAACTCATACTACTACCTACATAGTGTAACTTAAACCCAAAGTCCCATAAAGCATTAATAAATTTTTGTTCATCCGTTTTTTTGCTTAAATAACATGTGTCAATACTTTGTCCATTAACATGAGTTGTACTAGGATAACAGCTAGAATCTTCATAAGATGACCCAGTGGATTTAACATCATTAAATCCACATTTCGCAAGAGCTCCAAGAAATCCTGCAAATAGTTCTGGATTAGAGTAAACTCTTAATGTTTCATGAAAAGTAAATTTTATTTTTGTATTTCCTTTTGAATAGTTCACCTCTTTCATTTTGACTAATTTTACTTTCCCTGTGCCTTTCTCATATATTCTATACTTAATTCTAAAGCTCCCTTTTGTTATTATATCTCCATCTGAATAAATCCTTGTTTCTTCTGCATCAACCCCTTCTTTATCATATGTTATAGTCTTTACAGCTGTCTGTTTATCTTCCTCCTTTTCCTCATCTTCTCTAAATCTATTAGATGATAATGTTTTCCCCTTTTTAAGTTTATCTACTTCAATAACATCAAAGTTCCCTAAACTATGTTTGCCTCCTTCTTTATCATGATAGATATAACTCACTTCTTTCAATCCTTTAAAATCTAGTTTACTTATTTCTCCCGTATGATAAATATTTATGATATTTTGATTTATTAACTCAAACCATTTACCTTCCCCATAATACCAAAGATTAGGACGGTTATCAAAAAACTCTTCGTATTTTACTTCAAACCAATTTTGATTTTCAGGCTCTGCATCTACAACCATAAACAGCTTCGTTTTTTTATCTGTTGTTTTATTTAGAGCTTCTCTGTATTTTTTCTGATCTTTCTCATCTTTAGGTGATAGTGTAACTGCGTCTATTGCGAAGTTTCTAAAATCTTCGGCATTTGATATGTTCTTTTTATTTTGCTCTGTAAATCTGCTTACATACGTTTCTACAACACTAGTTTTTTTGCTATCCTGTTGTAAAACTATAGAACTATCTTTTGCTACCAAACAATCTTTTTCGGCTTGTTTTAAACTTAACTTTATACGTTTATTAGCCATATTTTCAGTTTCAACCACCATATACACCTCATCTCCTAAATTAGCATTAGCTAGTTTTGTAAACTCTATTTTTGGCAGAATTAAAGGAATATCAATACAATCTCCTTTTGTATATGAGTCTTTTTTAAGTACCTCTACTATGTGAGCAACTGTTGTCTGCTGTTGCTTTTTTTGTAAACCTCCCTTAATGTTTTTATAAATAATTGTTGCTATCTTTTCCTTACGAGCTTTTGTACTTGTATTATTGCTCCCTTTGAAAGTATAACTTTCAGTTTCTCCTGTTTTTTTTGCCTTTAATTTCTTTTTGAGCTCTTTACCTTCTAACTTTTTATTGGTATTTGGAGATTTATAGAACATTTTTTTTTCGTTTTCTATATCCCATCTACAATCTAAAAAGTATTCTTTAAACTTTTCAGGAAACTTCTTTTTGAATTTATTAACTTGTTTTGGTTATTCTTCTCCTTCTCCTTTTATATTTATAGTTTTTTGTATTGCACTAGCAGATAAAATTTCACTATCATATGATTGAACAGAATCTAATTTACCTTCATTTTTTGTGACCGCTATTATAATATCGTTATCCCGTTTTATTGCTGTTTTACAACTAAAAAAAAGAAATAGAATTATTATTACTTTAGTATATTTCATATTAGAATTTATAACTTTTTAGCCCCATATAAAATAGTATTTAAAAATCTAGCTCCTCTCCTTGTTAGGAGCTTCTGCATTTGCTCTACATATATAAAGTATTGAGTATAGAAAGGAGCAAATTAGTTTTCAAAGTTTAATTCTTCTATTTTATCCTCACAAATAGATTTATCAATTTTAAGAGAAGTAGAATTAAAATCAGATGTTTCTATATTGAAACTTCCTTTTTTCAAAGAGTCTATTTTAGTATTATTTTTGTTAAAATAAATTGTTTTATAGAACATAGGTCTGACACTAGAATATTCATAAAATAATGTATTAAAATTATCCTCTCTTAAAATTTCAAAATGATGAAAGTTAACTTCATCTATAGGTGTTTTTAAAATGGTATCTTGATATTCACATAAGTCATTTTTTATATATAAGATGTTATAATGATAATTTACACCTGACACTTCTTTTAACTCAATCATATTACCTGAGCTATCTTTAACATTCCTCTCCTGCTTCTTATTACCTGATTTGCAACAAATAAAAAAGCAAACAAGTAAGAAAAAAAATAGGTCTTTACTCTTTATTATAGTTTTCATAAGCTTCTTTCATTTTAGTGTGATAGTTATTTTCTTCGTATTTAGGACCATTATATAGTTTAGCTATTTTTCTCCAATCCTTTTTCTTCATTGCACTTTTTATACTAGGCGCAACATCAACTAAATAAGTTTTAAAAAACCTAAACTGTTGTATTTCGCACAAATTTTGAGCTTTTTCTAATTCTTCAGGACTATCATATAAATAATCATAATACTCTCCTAGAACTTGAAATTTCCCCCACGAACTGCTCATAATTGGAATACTTCTCTCTCCTAATAACTTTTCTGCGTCATTTAATCTTTTATGTTCTGCTTCTCCTCCTTTATACCCTCCCCATGAAGTATTAAACAAATTAGAGTTCTTTAATTTTAATTCATTTGCCTTTGATTTCCCATATTTCTTCTCTGTATGCTTAAAAGCTTTATGCCTTTCATATAAAATTTTAGATTTATTAGGATTTTTAGATATAAATGAACTTCTACCACCACTCTCTACTTTTGCCACTGCTTTAAATACATTTTTTTCTACTCCCATATCTTTAGATAGCTTTTCATAATTACCCTCAGTTATTGATTTTCCTTTTCCGTTACAAGATACTTTTACTAACCCCATTTTTAGACAATAACAAGGCGCTTTCCCCAACTCAAACCACTTCCCGTCTATATCTAACCATTGATTAGGAGTAGTTCTTTTATCTGGTTCTCCGTTTTTATCAGGATTTCTTCCATTATATACTACCTTTATATCATTAGGAGTGTGGGCATCAACTAATAAGTACATAAATGCCTTTTTATCCTTAAGCTTATCTAACTCTTCTTTTTCTCTTTTGGTATCTTTATCCCCTAAGATTATTTTAAAAATTGCCCAATCTTTAAAGTCAGTTTTGTTGGTTATTTTGTTATCTTTTGCATAAGCTCCAACTACTGCTTCGGCTTCTGTAGTTGTACCTTTATCATGCTGTAACATTAAACCTTTTTCTTTAGTTTCTAGTTTTGTCTTCTCAACTTTTCCTTGCTTTACATTTAGCCTAACTTTTTTATTTGCTAAGTTTGATGTTTTTACAACTACATAAACTTCATCACCTAAATTTGCTGACTTTAACTTTTTAAAAGTCACTTTATCTCCTATTTTTTCTTTTTTAGGTTGTGAACCAATGTTTAGAGTTTTTCCTACATAAATAGTATCGCTGGTTAAACCATTGTCTGCTTTTATTTTTGCTACTGTAGTATTATGTTTTTTTGCTATTTTACTTAATGTATCTCCTGAAACTATTTTATACTTAACAGGTTCTTTTTTATCACTCTTTTTATATTGTGGAGTATCTATTCTCTCAGCAAAATAAGCATCTAAAACTTTATGATGTCTTATTTTTAATGTATTACTAGGTTTGATAATCATTTTCTTAGCTATTTTTATTCAATATTTATAGGCTCTGGTTGTTGTGCTACAATTTTTAACTTCAATTTATGTTCACTACTAGTTACCTTAAAATCTTTTATAATATCGTTTTCTATAACCTTATCGTTATATACAAAATCTTTTGTATGGTTACTTAAATCAATATCTATTGTTTGTCCTATAGCATTTTCTGTTTTCAATACTAAGTACACTTCATCTCCTGTATGTGGTTCTGCTTGTTTATTACCTTCAAGGTCGGTATAATAACAGGTAAAGCGCGGTGTTGTATCTTCTTTAGCTTTGTATGGTGCAGCTTCTTTTATTGGTATAAAACTTTCTTGCCAGTGTTTTATATAGCGTGTGGTACTTTTTTTACTCCAGCTAGAGTTATTAAAAAATCGATAGTCTTGCATTGCTGGAGATATGGTTAGAGTTACCTGCATACCTGACTGATTACAAAACTTTTCATGGTAATTGATGAGTGTACCATCTTGAAAGTTGTATTCAAAAATTTCTAATCCGTCATAATCATCTTGATAAAAAACAATTTTACCGTCTCTTAACTGATATAAGTCAAAAGGATATGGTATTTTTTTGTTCTCGGTTCTGTCGGCAATAATCCATTCTAAAAAACTATCATCGTACATTTGCGATTCAAATGTAACTGAGATGATTCCTCCCATTAAGGCAGAGGTAGGTTTTCCGTTCCAATCAATAAGTCGATTGTAGTTTAAGTTTGTAGTGAGTAACTCTCGTTCTTCTCCACACACAAACAACTTTGCTTTTACATTCATTTTTGGGCAATTTTCGGGGTTCTTTCTAACTATTAACTAGGGCAATAGTTCTAAAGGTATAAAGTACACTTCACTTTTATAACCTTCTTCTACTTTTTGCAACTTATTTTTTAAAAATAATTCCTCTAATTTATCTATTTTTTCATACTGTTGAAAATAAAATTTTTCAAAACCATTTTTCCCTACTCTTTTTCTTGGTAATTTATATATTCCTAAACAGTAATAACCTTTATGATTCAAGGGAATTCCTGATTTAAAGTAAAATAAGTCCGCGATTGTTGCTTTTCTACTTAAAACATATCTATACGCTGTTTTGTTTAGTATTTTTATCTGTTTTTGGTACAAACGTTTTATTATTCTTCGCTTTTTTCTTGTAATGGGTTTTGCCATTTGAGGAAACGTACTGCGATAATTTTCTATTAATTCTATAATTTCATCCTTATCAAAAACATAGCCTTTTTTTATAATACTATCGTTAAGCAATGATACTTTTTGGTATAATACTTCGTGTAAATTGTTTCTGCTTAATTGAAAAAGACGTAAACTGTCTGTATTTAGCTCTTTGTATCTTGTTTTTATCGTCGCACTTGGTTCGCTTCTTAAAACTCCTAGTTTTTTATTGAAGTAATTTAAAGAGGATATAAGTTTATGATTGGTCAACGTAGATCTTTTTAAAACAGTATCTATCGCTTTTTCTAAAGACAAGGGAGTTAATGAACTTTCTATTCTTGGAAAAATAACGCCTCCATTAAACAAACTATTATCTGGAGCATCGTACACATAAATATTATCTTCGTCTGCAGGTATTTTTTTTAGGATATTGTTTTCTACAATAATTTCATTATCTACAATAAAATTCTTGATAAATTCATTATAATATTTCCCTGTTTTATACAAAAACTCTTTGCTTCCTAATATATAATTCTGAGATCTTACACTTTTATTATTGTCTAATTGCGCAAAAATAATTTTAGGTGATTTTTTAGCTATTTTTTCAAAAAAAGCATCTTTTTGTCTTTTAATATCATTTGTGTTTTCTTTACTTGAAGCAATGATGAAGAAATTGTTTTCAAAACGTTTATTTTCATCTGAAAAATTATCTATTGCATAATTAACTGCTTTGGGAATAGACATTGTTTTTTCTACATATTCTACAGCTAAATTGTTTTGATTACTTTCTATAAAAGATTCAACAAAGCTAATCCACTCTGAAAAGGAGCTTGTTTTTTCTAAGATTGCTGTTCCCTTTTTATCGACTAAAATTGCTGAAAAGCTGTATTGAGCTTCGGTAGATTCTTGAAATAAGGTTATGTATAAACTTTGTAGAGAGTTTAATATTTTTTTTAGGTGTTCACTTTCTTCGTTTTTAGAAATAAAGTGGAAGTTTACGACCTTCGACTCCTTTTTCATAAACTTTATTTCTTTTGTATAAAAGCTGTTTCCTTTTACGTTAATAAGTTTATTTTTATCATGGTTCCAAACATGTACCGGAGCTATTAAGTCTTTAGTAACATCTGTTTTTAAGTTTTTATATCCTGTATATAAGTATTTAGACAATACATCTTCGCCTGTAAGTTGAATTGTATCTTTATTACTAACTGCCAACAAACTATCAGTGTCATTTATAACATATACTTGATTTTGTCCAATACGTGTAATTAAGTTTGATGGTATCCAACCTACTGTTTGAGAAATAGAATCTTTTAAAACAGGTTTATCAGACACAAACACTGCTTTCCCTTTTTCATCATACTTATAAGGGTACACGATTTGATTAGACACCAACTTTTTATTTGATTTTGTTCTAAAAAAAGGATCTTTAAACACATTTACAGAGTCTACTTCCATGTAAGGCTTTAAATCGAAAAGTCTTAGTGTTTTATCTGTTCCTACTTTATATTTTATAGGTTTATTATTACACGTTTCTAAAAATGAATGATTATACTCTATTACATTACTTGCAGGAATCCATCCTAAATATTCTACTTTCTCTGTATCTTTAAAGTTAAATTTATCTCCATAAAACATAGAAAACAATCCTTTAGGTTTCCCTATTTGATCTGGGTTGGCTACTACTACTTCATATGAATTTTCTTTTTCATCAATTACATACAGCGGGGTAAGTAGTCCTTTTTTCTTAAATTTTTCTTGTACATATGGCCCTTTATAAAAAGAGTTTTCATCTCTATCAGAAAAAACCATTTTTAACGAAGCGTCGTGCTTCGTTTTTGCTTTTTTTAGATAGTTAAACCTATCCGTTTTTACTTCTTTTACTTTTTCATATTTCCCTATCGTTTGTGATACAATAGAAAAGGAATATAGCGACAGCAAAAAAATAAAAAGTGTTATTTTTTTTTGCATTATTATCTTAGTAAACTTTGTGTTACGTTTAATCTTTTGAAACATTTAATTGTATCTATTTCAACTTTATTTATAATTATTTTGCTTCTTTTCTTATTCTCTAAATAGTGTAAACCTTGGCAGTAACTAAAAAAGTCATTATACCTTCCTCCATTAACAATTACGAGTATATCTTCTGCTTGATTACATGTATAGTTATTTTTTATATAATTTAAGTTTTTATAAAAAGTTCCCCTGTCTGTAACCTTACTATCTGCTATTGCTTGAAGTCTTTTTCTAATGTCATTTTGAACGACTCCTAAAGAGTCTACTTTTTCTAGTTCTTCTACTTTTTCAAATCGTGGTAAGATTCTTATATTATGAAATATAGGGTACTTTAATGTATTTGTTTGAAGTTTCACTCTATAATCCCCTGGTTTACTATACCTATAAATCACTTGTTCTTCATAGGCATCAACAGTTCCTGTTTCTCCAAACTCCCAATACCAAGTATTTATTCCTTTTCCTTCGGTAAAAAACACTAATTCTTCTCCTACATAACCTTCATCTACTCCATGTAATGTTACCAAAGAGTCTCTAGGTGAAAGTTTAGGTAAGGAAACCACTCCTATTTGTTTTGATACTATAAACTTATCATTTATCTTAATGGACACCAAGTACTTTCCTTCTTTACGATATTTATAATCTGTATTACCTGGTTTTACAATGGAATCTCCATTACCCATATGCCATACTACTTTTCTCCCCTCAACTAAACTCGTATCGTTTAAAAGGAAAAACAGTTTTTCGTTAACTTCAAATTGATAATTGCTATTAGACTCAGATACATAAAAATCTAAGTTACTAAGCCTTGATTTATAGGGTGCGAATATTGCTAGGATTAATACCAATAAGGCTATGAAAATTAAAACTGACAATTTAAATTTATTAGACATACTCTTTTATTTAAATGTTAGCTTTACACTCTTCTAAATTCTCTTTCAAAACTTTATTATTTCTTTTTAAAGCATTGTATTCTTCACTCAAATCGAAAAACATTTTAAGCGTTTTTGATGATTGAACTCCAAAAATATATCTATTATTCATATCGTTATCTCTGTAGATTCTTTTGTATTGTTGTATTTCTTTATCTAATTCATCTAATACCTGAATTTGAATAACATCAAAAGGTATTTCTTGAATTTTTTTGTGCGTGCTTTTTATTCTCTTTGTGTACTCTTCTTGAACATCAAAAATTTCTTCTGAAGCATCAATACTATTTAACAGCTCTTTGCTTTCTATTACAGGAACTTTAAACACAAGTTTGGTTAAAATTATAAATACTATTGTAGAAATTATAATAAATAAGAGCGAGAACCTTATTTTTTCCCAAAAAACTTCATGATTATCCATAGCTTATTCTTTTTTT
Source organism: Tenacibaculum sp. 1_MG-2023 (assembly GCF_030547425.1). GTDB lineage: Bacteria > Bacteroidota > Bacteroidia > Flavobacteriales > Flavobacteriaceae > Polaribacter. The sequence continues at coordinate 22,522 of NZ_JAUORH010000024.1, forward strand.
AAGTCTTTATTTATGTCTTTATACTTTTCTCTACATTTTTCTAGCTGCTCTTTATTAGCCTCCCTTGTATTAACTTCTTTATTATAGTTTTCAAGAAGTGACTGTATGTTCCTTATTTCCGATAAAAACTCACCGTAAATTTTATAGTAGTTATTTTCTTTTTTTGTACTATCAATACTCTGTCTTATTTCAACCCTAGTATTGGTAATAATTTTTTGCATTTGCCTATACTCTCCTATATTTCTTCTTTTATTTTTTAAGCTATATAAATTTTTAAAAAGCTCTTCCATTTTAAAATTTAACATTGCTTGTTTTTTAAAAACTTCATTATAATGAGATTGCTTACTCTCTATTAAAACAACTCCTTTTTCTGCTATAATTAAGGTAACATATAAACAGAAAAACACAACTACTGCTGTTAAAGAGAATGACGCAAAAAACTTAAGAATTTGTTTTTTCCTTTCTTTGTGATTTAAAGCCTTCATAAGAAATTTATATTAATCAATTATACTCCAAGAACTGTTTCCTCCTCTATTTCTGTTGAACTGCGATTTAGACTCTTCGTTAATTACAATATTGTCTTTTCTTTGTCCTATATACTCTAATTCACTCATCTTTTTAAATACACGCTCTAACATAGCTACAAACCTATTTAACACATCAAACGTTTCAGATATTTCCATATGATTGTATTTCACATTAACAGCATCTACTATAGAATCTAGAAAATCAGAAGGTTTTATATCTGTCCATTGATAATAATACTGTAGTAACTGTTCTTTTTCTTTATCATCCATTATACTTAAACAAATAGAAAGTTTATTTGCTAGCACAACTAACCTATCTACCAAATACATAGGAGAGCTATTAACAGAAATATTTTCTAAATTAAAGATATTATCACTGTAATACTCTTGCAGCTTTTCACAGATTAAAAAAGTATTAGAAACTAACTTATTACTACTTTTTTGTCCGTTGTTCTTTTTGAAAATTTTAATAGAATAATTTTTAGACTTGATAAGTACTTGTAATAACCCTTTACCAAAGCCTTCTAACCTTTCATTAGACGCTAAGTTAACTACTGGCGGAACATAACCTTCATCAATTGAAAACAATCCATTCGTCCATAAAACCTTTCCTATAACTAAAAAGTGCTCTTTTAAAAAACTGGTATTAATTTTTGAAACAGGAAGCGTATGTAACTCTAATTTTGGTAATACATTAGGATGATGTAAGGGTACTACTTCAGGATCTGGCACACCTACTGGTAAATATTCAAAAGGAGATAAAGACAACATTATATAAAACTCTTCACTTTCTGTTTTATCAAAATCAGATGTTTTTAGAGTTACTGATGGTGAGTTTGCTCCATACAAATCGCGGTGATACATAATTCTGTATCCTTTTTCTGTAATCGCATTACATGACTTGAGTTTTATTACTAAAGAGTTATCTCCATCACTTAAAACATCTAGTTGTAAGTTTTCAAAATCAGCACTACTTTCAATTAAACCATATTCATAATTTTTGAGAGAAACAGAATTATAATCCTTTACTGTTTCAATTGTATTATTATAGTTTTTAAAAAAATGTTCAGCAGATATTTTTACTCCGTCAGTCCAATTTATTGGTAAATAATTCATTTTATTATTTTTCTTATTCATCATCAATAGTATTTAAAGCAGTTCTTCTTATGTATATAGTTTGTTTATTTCTTATTCTGTTAAATTTACCGTCTTTTTCAGCGTCTAAAACTTTTGTGAATAGAGGGAAATTAAACCATTTATTAGTATAGAATATCCAACCAATAGGCTCTCCATCTAAGTAAGTATCAATCATTCTATCAGGGAATCTAAAATTTTGATCTTCAATAAAACGATTAAACCACATACCTACTGATACCTCCATAGGTAATTTCACTGAAAAGGAACTGTAGTTTTTATCATCAGGGTTTCTTTTAATCTTTACGGTAACTTGTATTAACTTAAAAACATCTACATTATCCCAATACATATCTGTAGCTCCATTATCTGAAACATTCCAAGCTTTATAAAATGATTTTGAGATATTTAAAAAATAACCTAAAGACATAGTGTACAACAATGGTAACACAAACCAAATTATTGACAACATTGCCCAAAGTGCATAAGGTAAATTGCTTATTTTTTCAAAAATTAGGTAATACAACCACCCTGAAAGAACCATTACTATAAAGACAAAAAACAGTGTGTGAAATTTATTATCTAACCCTATAGATTTGTAAAACTTTGTGTTTTGAAAAAATATAAAAAACACACCTATAAAAAGGTAACACAAAACTGTAAGTATTAATCCTACCCACACAAACTCATACTTTAACAGACTTAAAAAAACTGGAGCTATTAAAATAAGGGTAAGTAATAATACTAAAACAATTGCCTTTTTTATATTAAAAGACTTTTTAGCTTTTACTACATTGTTTAACACCATTAAAGAAATTATGGCTATTAAAGGTGCTAAAAGGAATTTTAAAAAATATACTATTATTATGTTCATAACTTTTTCTTTTCTTAATTAGTTAAATACGAATCATATCCTAAGAACCTCTCTGATAAAACAAAAGATTGATCAGAGTTTGTTTGATAGGTGATATGAATTTTTCTTGAGGAAATTAAAAAGAAGCTCAACACTTCTTTTATTTGTAGAACACTTTTTTCTAAAACGTTAAAGTTCTCTACTTCTTTTTCTAACACTACAACTACTTTAACATCATCTATCTCACTATAAATCTCACCGCTCAAGCCTAAATCAACCCCTAAAACTGCGTCTCCTAAACTTAAAAAAGGTGACTCTTTTATAACACATGGCACATAATTAAGCTTTACTTTTAAGCCTAAAACTACCTGTATTAATTTTTCCAACTCCGCTAAGTTTTCTTTAAAGAACTCAGATTTACATAAGTTAAGGAATAGCTTATATAAAGACTCGTCTGAAACTAGCAAATCAGAACCTATAATTTGCTTGAAGATATTTAATAGATTCTGTTTTGATTTTTTGTCTGAGAAAAAATTTAAACTTCTATTATTAATCCTAACTCTTTCTTTAAATATTTCAGTATCAAAAAGAGTAAAAAAGTTAATATCTCCTTTTTCTTTTTCTCTATTCTTTCGAATAGTATCAATCACTTCTTTTTTGTTATCTGAATTAACTCCTAAAGAAAGTGGATAAAACAAAATTTCTGGTAGTTGATGATATATACTATTTCTACTCAGGTTAACAACTAAATTTTCCTCGAAACCTGTATCTTTAGCTATAAAATTTGAGTCAACAGATAAAATATCTTTAGATTGAGCTCTACTATTCATTCCATGGTTTCTTACAATTAGCCTCTCAGAAACATCTTTATCTAGTAAAAACTCTAGCTCTTCTACAAAAACTTCTCCAATAAAATTAGATGCCATATTGCGAACAAGTTCACCAACAACGACATCGCTTTCTTTTACACTAGCTCCCATACAAGATTATTGTTTTTATAATCTAATAATACATGATCTCCTTTATTCACTTGTTCAGAAACTATCATTTTAGATATTATCTTTTTCACATATGTTCTTACAACTCCAGCAATAGGTCTAGCTCCATACTTTTGAGAAAATCCTTTTTTTGATAAGAACTCTAAAGCTTCGTCAGAAATATCTAACACTATTTGTTTTTGTTGCTCCAATTGCTTTCTAAGCTTATTAAAGTGTATTACTAAAATATCTTGTGCTACTTTTTGGTTAATTGGAGCGAATGGAACTACTTCTGTTAACCTTCCTAAAAATTCGGGTCTAAAATGTTGTGCCATCACCTCTATTAACTCATTTGAAGTTGGAGTTTTTCCTTCTGTTATTTGTTCAGCAATCCATTGACTACCTATGTTAGATGTAAAAATGACAATAGCATTAGAGAAATCCCCTTCTCTTCCTAATTTATCATGAATCACACCTTCATCCATTAACTGAAGAAAAACATCGTAAACAGAAGTATGTGCTTTTTCAATTTCATCAAATAAAACTACTGAATATGGGCGTTGTCTAATTTTAGTTACTAGCATTCCTCCTTCTTCATAACCTACATAACCAGGAGGCGCTCCATAAAGTAATGCTGCTGAGTGCTCCTCTTTAAATTCAGACATATCAAAACGAATCATTGCAGTTTCATCATCAAAAAGCAACTCTGCTAATGATTTAGTTAATTCAGTTTTCCCTGTTCCAGTAGGGCCTAAAAAGAAAAAAGAACCTATTGGTTGTTTCGGATTACTAAGTCCACTTCGTGATTCAATAATAGCGTCAGAGAGTGTTTGAATAGCATTTGACTGCCCTTTAACTCTTTCTTGTAACTTTTTATCTATATTTAAAAGACGTTCTTTTTCTTCTGTTTGAATTTTTCCTAAAGGAATGCCTGTAATTTCTGATACAACAGCTTCAATATTCATTTCACTTACAATATCAATAGGCGTCTTAGCTAACTCTTTTAACATTGATAAGAATTCATCAACCTTAGATATTTCTTCTTGTAAATCTGGATTATCAGACACTAAATTAAATGACTTGGTAACTTTTGAGGTTTGAATAACACTAACTTTTCTGTAAATAGTATTGTATATTAGTTGTAAATCTGAAAAATCAAATTTTTCTGAGTCCTTAACTTCATTAAACTCTTTTTCTATTTTTCTAACCTCTGTCAATACCGTAGCGTTGCTCATCTTTACAGCTGCTACAGTTTTATCTATTAAATCTATTGCACCATAAGGTAACTTCTTTTCTTTAAAATATCTTTTTGAAAGATGTATAGATTCCTCAATTGCCTTATCTGAAATTTTAATATCGAAATGTACTTCAAGTCTTTTTTTATGTCTATGCAAGCATTTCAACATTTCCAAGTCTCCTAACTCCTCTAATTTCAAGATTTCCAACTTGCCATTTACAGGGTGTCTTTCAAGACTTTTTCGGTAAGAATCTGAATTAATTGTAAAAATCATATTAATTCGTCCTCCACTTAATTGAGCATTTAAAATGTTAACAATAGCATTTGTTTTACCAGAAGAATTTTCAAGTAATACATGAAGATCATCTATCACCAATATGGATGGAGTATCAATAGATTCTAACTTCTCAAATAACTCTGATATCTTTTTATTTACATCATTTTCTGAACTTGCTGCAGCCAATAATTTTGGAACATTAAGCTTAAACACCAAATGACTTTTTAAATACTCATCAGTACTATTACTTAATTCTCTTACAAAATAATTTACTGTCGCTGTTTTACCAATTCCAGATTCTCCTACTAGAATAACACCTTTGCTTTCAGATCTTTCAAAATTCTCTAAAATTAATCGTACTTCCTTTTCTCTTCCTAAAATTAAATTTCCTTTTTGAATTACTTCTTGTGTCTGAAGATCTTCAATATATGAACTTATAGTAGAAATATTTTCTTTGGTATTTGACTCTAAAAAAGTAGGGGTATTTGCATTGTACTGCTTTAGTATTTCTTGCTCTGTTATTCCAAGTGTTTCTATTTGTTGACCAGAATATACAACACCTTCTCTTACTACCGCTGTAAAAATGCATAACGCATCAATATTTTCTGTTCCTAATTTGATTTTTGAACGTTCAGACTCTTCAAAAACCTTAGCAACCTCACTATCTGGATGTACATCCCCAGAAGCTTGTAGCGGAGTTGACTTGTACATCTCTTTCATTACTTCAAACCATTCTAAGATGTAATTAGCATCCTTCCCCATACCATCAATAATCTCCTCTAAACCAGTAGGCTCATTAATTAATGATGTTACTAAGTGGCTGACACCGTAAGTACTTTGTTTTTCTTTGTAGGCAATACTTTTAGCTCTTTTTATACTTGATAAAGCGCTTGAACTGTAATCTTTTTCCATCATTTTTAAATAAAAAATACTTTATAAGTTATATTTGATATAGATTTTTTTTCTAACTCCTTTTCTAGATAATAACTGAAAAGGTTTTGTTTCTCTACAGAAATTAACTCTTTTTTAGTTTTTATATGTATATCAGTGGTTCTTATTAACCCTTTTTTCTTTTCTTTTGATATGGCAACACCATCTTTTATAGAAACATCTTCAACAAAACGTCCTATTTTACTATTTACAAAGCTTTTTACATCTTCTTTTGTTACAATTCTTTCCCTTGTAAGTAATCCATAGCGTAAACCATTTATTTTGTCATGCTCTTCTTTTCTAATATAACCTCCTATCGTTTCCGTTTTTAGTTTAATCTTACTATCAATAAACTTACCTGTTCTATATTGATTAAAAGTATAACTAGTAGTAATGCCATTTGCTTGACTAGCATTAGTCAACCAATACTGAAATTCATAATTAAAAGCTTCTTTATGTGGGTAGGTTAATAAGAAAGTTTTATCATTATTTGCATTTACCTCTCCAAACTCTAAATGAATCTTCTTATCAATTTCGTCTAATTTCTCATGCAGGTCGTCTAAATATGCTTGTATAATATCATAACCTATGGAAGAAAAAGCACTTCCTTCTTCTCTTACTGTTTGAGAAGTTTTACTCAACATCATTTTAGCACTTCTCGTATCAAACCTTCCTATATCTCCAAAATATAATGAGTAACCTCCTTCAAGGCTTTCGGTAGAATTCCCTATAACGTTAGCATAACTATTTCCTTTATCATCATTTAAACTTTCAATGTTTAAAAAATAATCTACTCCTTCACTAAGTACAGATAAAATTCTTCCATTTTTTCTAAAATTATGCTGCTTATATTCTAACTTTCTATTAACGATAGGAAAGGTATTTAAGCTTACTTCAATTCCTTTCAGCTTATCTTTAGAAAAAACTTCTGGGAGTTTAACTTTAAACCACAACAGTTTTTGATTTAAATCTTCTGGCTCAATAAAAAAGTCATCTTGTTCTCCAAACAACTCATTAATCGTCTTTTTGACCTTACAAGATTCATTTAAATTTAATGTGTAAAAACAATCTTCATAAAACGAAACAACGTCTTCAAAATAATGAACTTCATTATTCTTATTCACCAAGCTTTCTTTATCTAAAAACATTTCATTCCCTGCAGCATCATAAACCTTCATTGTTTTTAAAAAAGGTAAAAGTGAACTATCATTTAAAATAAAACATAGTGATAAGTTATTTGTATCCTCTAATAACTCATTTGAAATTTCCACTCCAAACCAAAGCTCATAGTCTTTAATTTTATTCTCTTGAGGCAAGTAAAGAGCGTCTTCTATATTACCAAATTGATTTTCACTTATTAACAATTTATCGTCATAACCTAAATATTTAACAGAAGCATTTATAAGTTCTTTTGCTATAATAGGTGTAAAGAAGACATCTAGCTTTTCTTCTCCGAATCGTCTTTTAGAACAATAAAAATGATCAGAAACATAAAGTTGTGTTGTATCGTCTTCTGGCTGTGCTTTCAACAAAGCATGTGAAGGTGATGGTAAAGACCATTTGTTACTCACCAGTATCCTAGATAGTCTATCTAACAACTCTTTATCCGATACGTCTACTTGTTGATGTAATTTTGATATTTCATAAGCAAAAGTATGTAGTAACAAATCTAAAATAGGGTCAACACTTCTTTTGTCTTTAATACCCCATAGTTCCATCGAACGCAGCAGCATTCGATTTTTAATTTTCATAAAATATTCGTCTCTCATTGCGTTTTTTTTATTTTTTTACTGAGATAAAGGACTGATGTAAAAAAGTGTAGCAAAATTAAATGGAGCTTCGGTTTCAATAATTATTCCGAATACTTTTATTTCTGCTTTTCTTCTTACATGAACATCAGTAGTCTCTGCATCATCATCTATTTCAGACAATCTTACACTAACTCTAATATCTTTAAGTCTTGGTTCATATTCAATAAAGGCGTAATATAAAGAATCTTTAACTTTTTCTTCCCATTTATTAATTTTAACCAACTGATTAAACTCTAAATCCCAAATATCGGAACCATAATTAGGTCTTCCAAAAACCTCACCTTGTTTTGAAGTAGCAATTATCATGAGGTGCTGAGCTATGGATTCTTCAAGCGTACAGCCCAATCTATTATTCTCTTTATTTGTTTTTGTTATACTGGAAAAGTCTAGGGGGATCTTCAAATAATTCATTTTTCCTTAATTTTTTTCTGTAAAAATAATTTTTTTTATCAAATATTTAATAGATTCGTAGCAGAATAAAAAAAATTATTATGGCAATGTACAATTACGGAATTGGAGGTAATGAAGTTAAAGTTGATGCTAATGAGTCAATCGCAAACATTTCTTCCAACAAAACCCTATTAATCCAAAAACTTACCGACGAAGCTCCGGCAACCCCTGAAGCTACTTATGGTTTAGACACTATCGAGGCTGTATTTGAAAAGTTTTCACCTTCTGTAAAACTTGAACACACCGATGAAAATGGCGCTGATGTTAAAGAATCTTTAAACTTCAATAATTTAAGTGATTTTAACGTTGAGAACATTAAGGCTAATAGCTCTTTTCTAAATAAACTTGATATAGAAAAGGATCAGTACTTAAGAATTTCAAGACAATTATCTTCTAACAGAGCACTAATGAAAGCTCTTAGTAACCCCGAAACAAAAGATACATTTATTAAGATTTTAGAAGAATCTATTAAAGAAATCGATCAAGCTGAACAATAAAAACAAAAAACATAATTAGCTATGTCTACAAAAGTAAAAACGCAACAGTCAGAAGCGGTTAAACAACAATCCCCTAGTCAAGAAGTAGCGAGCGCTATTGATGGTATAAAAGAGTACGGAGGTTTCTCTTTTATTGAAAACATCGTTGATGGATACTCTAACTTAAACCCTAAAAGAAAAGCTAGAAAAAGTCTATTTTTAAATGACGAGCAGTGGAAAGGAGAAAGAAAAAACTTAAAAAACAGACTTTCTGTTTGGTTAGAAATTCTTAAAAGCAGTGAAAACATCGAATCGATGTGTGATACGGCAAAAGAAAAGTCTACCAGTATAGAAGGAGTTTTAAATTACAATCTTAAGAAAACCTTAGAAAGAACTAAGGAATTAGAAACTTCATATAGATCTGTAGCTTTATTCTACAAAAACACTGAAAAAGATAAAGTAAAAAACATCACTATCTTAAATGCCGATTTAAGTCAACTAAAAGATTTAGAAAACCCTCTTTTTATAGATTATGTATCAAATGAGTTTAAACAAAACTTTGATAGATTAGACTTAAAAGACAACTATTCTATTTTAGTAGTTCCTGGATATTTAGGCTCTAACGTAGTGTTAGACAAATGGTCTAAAATAGCCTATGACAACAAAGCTGTTTTATTAACCGATTTTCAAGATTTAGAAACAGCCGACGATATTGTTGACATGTTCTCTAACGCAAATCATTCAGGAGGAGAGGTTCACAAATCAAACACTTTAATGACTTGTAACTGGCTTTTAGGCAGAAAGAAAGAGGATGCTGTAGGTGAAGAGGATAACTTATACGTTCCCGCATCATCTGCTTTAGCTGGTAAAATATACCATACTTTAATGTCTCAAGTAGTAGCAGGTAAAAAATTTGGTGGTATTAACGAAGTAGAAAGCGTACGATTCGACCTTAAAAAGAGTGAAATTTCAGAAATTGAAAAAATGGGACTTGTTCCTATGGTAAATGAATACAGTAAAGTAATGGCATTTTCTGCTAAAACTTTATTTAACGGAGATAACCTAGGATTACAGACTTACTCTGTTGTAAGAGTATTTGACCATATAACAAAAGTATTATTTGATTTCTTAAATAGACGTGCATTTGAAAACTGGAGCTCTAGAACTGAGGCTGATTTGCGTCGCCAAATAGTTAAATTCTTAGATGATATTCAAGGACCTACTAAGTTAATTGAGCGTTTCAAGGTTATAAAAATAGAACAAGACCAAAATCAAAAAGACCGCGTTTTATTAGATATCCACATCACTCCTTATTTCCCTGCTAAAAGTTTTGTTATTCAATTAGACGGACACAAAGGAGATGGACCTGAAGATGCTGTATGGCACAGTGAATACGTTCAACAATAATTTAATCCTAAATTATATTCATTTTCTTTTATAGAAAAAGACAAAAATAAAAGCAGAAGTTTTAAATTAAATTTAAAACTTCCGCTTTCTTTTATAAAGCCATTTTATAGAGCTACAAGAATCTTTCTCACATATACCGTGAAACCTTCCCCTTTTCATAAAAAACTCTTAAAACACTCCATTTAAACTATAAAAAACGAAATTCTGTTTTTTATCACAATTCATACAACTATTTTTGTAAGCTTTAAGTCCCCTTTACGAATAAAATAAAAACACTTTTATGAATTTACAAGAACTAAAGAACAATATAAATAGAATAGTTAACAACAATTCTTCAAAAGAAGAAAAGTTACAGCAAATTTGTGATTATTTAGCTTCAGAAATTTCTTATTACGATTGGGTTGGCTTCTACTTTAAGAATGGAGATAAAGAAGAATTAAAGCTAGCACAATTTAACGGAGAACCTACAGATCATACAATTATACCTTTTGGAAAGGGAATTTGCGGTCAAGTAGCAGTTAGCAATGAAAATTTTGTAGTACAAGACGTAAGCGAACAAGACAACTACATATCATGTGGATGGAAAGTAAAATCTGAAATTGTAATTCCTATTTTTGTTAATGGAGAAAACGTTGGTCAAATAGATATTGATTCTCATACAGCTAACCCATTTACTCAAAATGATGAAGCTTTATTGGAGTATATTTGTAAAAAAGTGGCTAATTTTATATAATTTTTATATAATCACTTGATTATTAAGTTTTTTTTTGTTTTATTTGGTCTGATTTTAACAACCCCATTAATCCCCTTAAATTATGAGCAGTAGAGAACATCCTTCTTATGCGGCATTAGGTAATGCTAATGCTCGTTCAAAATCTCAACAATCTTTAGTAGAAAAATTCACTATCTGGTTTCGTAACTTTTTAGAAACTGCAGAATAATTTTTTATTTTAAGATTTTGTTGTAAAAAAAAACACCACCAAAATTATTTTATTTTTGGTGGTGTTTTCAATCTTAAAAACTTAAAAAATTATTGTGTAACGCCTACTGTTTTACTAGCTTTGCAAGCTTAACAACACAACAATAATGAACAATACTAAAACTATTAAATCAGCATTAATATCCGTTTTTCACAAAGACGGGTTAGAACCTATTGTTAAAAAGCTTAACGAACTAGGTGTTACTATTTACTCTACAGGAGGCACTGAAAAATTCGTAAAAGACTTAGGGATTGATGTAGTACCTGTAGAAGATGTTACTTCATACCCTTCTATTTTAGGAGGAAGAGTAAAAACTTTACACCCTAAAGTTTTTGGAGGTATTTTAAATAGACAAGATCACGAAGGTGATGTTGCTGAGATGGAAGAATACAATATTCCGCAATTAGATTTAGTAATTGTAGATTTATATCCTTTTGAAAAAACAGTTGCTTCTGGTGCTTCTGAACAAGACATAATTGAAAAAATTGATATTGGTGGTATTTCACTAATCCGTGCTGCAGCTAAAAACTTTAAAGACACTGTAATTGTTTCTTCAATGGAACAGTATGAAGAGTTTTTAAATATTATTTCTAAAAATAACGGAGATACTTCGTTAAACGATAGAAAAAAGTTTGCTGCCAAAGCTTTTAATATTTCTTCTCATTACGACACTGCTATTTTCAACTATTTTAATGAAGATGAAGTTGTGTATAAAGCTAGTGAAACTACTTCTAAAGTATTACGCTACGGAGAAAACCCGCACCAGAAAGGATTTTTCTTTGGTGATTTAGAAGCTATATTTGATAAGTTACACGGAAAAGAGTTAAGCTACAACAACTTATTAGATGTTGATGCCGCAGTAAACTTAATTGAAGAGTTTAAAGGTGAAGATCCAACATTTGCCATTTTAAAACACAATAACGCTTGTGGTTTTGCTCAACGTAAAACAATTCATCAAGCCTATGTTGATTCTTTAGCTGGTGACCCTGTCTCTGCTTTTGGAGGTATTTTAATATCAAACACAAAAATTGATAAAGCTACTGCTGAAGAAATTCATAAATTATTTTGTGAAGTTGTAATTGCTCCTGCTTATGATACTGATGCCTTAGATATTTTAAAAGGGAAAAAGAACAGAGTAATTTTAATTCAAAAAAAAGTTGAATTACCTAAACAAACAGTAAGAACAGCTTTAAACGGAGTATTAATCCAAGACAAAGACTATATTACTGATAAATTAGATGATTTATCATATCCTACCAACAATAAACCATCAGAAAGTGAGTTAGAGGATTTGTTATTCGCATCTAAATTATGTAAAAACACCAAATCTAACACAATTATCTTAGTAAAAGATAAGCAGTTATTAGCTGGTGGAACAGGACAGACAAGTAGAGTTGATGCGTTGAGGCAAGCAATTGAAAAAGCTAACAGCTTCAACTTTAACTTAAAGGGGGCAGTTATGGCTAGTGATGCTTTTTTCCCTTTCCCTGACTGTGTAGAAATAGCAGATAAAGCAGGTATAAAAAGTGTAATTCAACCAGGGGGTTCTATTAAAGACCAATTAAGTATTGATTATTGTAACGACAACAATGTAGCTATGGTTTTTACAGGAACAAGACATTTTAAACATTAATTATACTGAGTGTAAAATACCCACAGATTTTTATTAGATTTGTGAGAATACATTAAAATTAAATATAAATAACGAAATCTTTATGGGTTTTTTCGATTTCATGACAGAAGATATTGCAGTAGATTTAGGTACTGCAAATACACTTATAATCCACAATGGTAAGGTAGTTATTGACAACCCCTCTATTGTTGCTAGAAACAGGCTCACTGGTAAAATTATTGCTACGGGACATGAAGCTAGTAGAATGCAAGGAAAAACCCATGAAAACATCAAGACCATACGTCCTTTAAAAGACGGTGTAATTGCTGATTTTCAAGCTTCAGAGGAAATGATAAAGGAATTTGTAAAACAAATTCCTGCCATAAAGAAAAGATTGTTTCCACCATCATTACGTATGGTAATTTGTATTCCTTCAGGAATTACTGAAGTTGAAAAACGAGCAGTTATAGATTCAGGTCGTCATATGAACGCTAAAGAAATCTATTTGATTTATGAACCAATGGCAGCTGCTATTGGTGTAGGCGTTGATATTATGGAGCCTAAAGGAAATATGATTATTGATATAGGTGGTGGTACAACTGAAATTGCTGTTATAGCATTAGCTGGTATTGTTTGTGATCAATCCGTTAAAGTTGCTGGAGATTTATTTACCAGTGACATTATGTATTACATGCGTACTCAACACAATTTATATGTTGGAGAAACTACTGCTGAAAAGATAAAGTTACAAATAGGTTCAGCCACAGAAGATTTAGACACACCTCCTGAAGACATGATGGTTCAAGGGCGTGATTTATTAAGTGGAAAACCTAAGCAAATACAGGTTTCTTATCGTGAAATTGCTAAAGCATTAGATAAATCAATTTTACGTATTGAAGATGCAGTAATGGAGACGCTATCAAAGACACCTCCTGAATTAGCTGCTGATATTTACAACACTGGTATTTATTTAGCTGGTGGTGGTTCTATGCTAAGAGGCTTAGATAAGCGTTTATCTAGAAAAACAGATTTGCCAGTATACGTTGCTGAAGATCCGTTACGTGCTGTAGTTCGCGGAACAGGTATTGCGCTTAAAAATTTAGAAAAATACAAAACTGTATTAATCAAATAAATTTGAATGACTATTTATGCAACAGCTTATTTATTTCTTACAGAAGTATAAGTATTTCTTATTTTTTCTATTCTTAGAAGTTATAGCTGTTGTATTAATCATTAACAACCATTCTTTTCATAAAAGTAAATTTATTAGTTCTACCAATTTTATTACAGGAGGACTATATCAAAAATCATCAAATATATCAGAGTACCTAAACTTAAAGGAAAGAAACGCTGTACTAGTTGAAGAAAATTTAGCACTAAAAAATAAACTAGAAAAAATCACTACGTATCTTGATAGTATTTCTAGTAATCAAACAATCGACACCCTAAAACTCAACCAAAATTATAACTATATTTCTGGAAATATAATTAAAAACTCTTTTCATAAAGCTGACAACTTCATAACAATTAACAGAGGTAAAAGTTATAATGTTTCTAAAGAAATGGGAGTAATTAACAGTAAAGGTATTATTGGTATTACTGATAATGCATCAAATAAATACGCAAGAGTACAATCTATTTTAAATTCAAAAAGCAATATCAACGCTAAATTTAAAAACAACAATCACTACGGTACGTTAACGTGGGACGGTAAGAACTATAACATTGTACAACTAACCGACATTCCACGTCAAGCAACTTTTAAAGAAGGTGATACTGTAGTTACTGGAGGAAGGTCTACTATTTTTCCAAACGGGATACCTATTGGAACAGTCTTAGAAGTACCTGAAGAATTATCTGCGGTTAATAGTATTAACATTAAACTCTTTAACGATATGTCTAACTTAGGCCATGTTTATATAATAACCAACTTAAATAAAGAAGAAATAAAAACTGTAGAAAATAATAATGAATAAAACAGTATACTTAATATTTTTATTCGTTTTCCTCTTGTTAATACAAGTGTTAATTCTAAATAATATTTTATTTTTAGGCTATGTAAACCCCTACATTTATATCGTTTTTATTTTCTTGTTCCCTATTAAAGAAAACAAGTTTTCTCTTTTATTAGTTGCTTTTCTTTTAGGGTTATGTGTAGATGCGTTTTCTAACTCTGGTGGAATTCATGCTTTTTCAACTGTATTCATAGCTTATATACGTTTATTTACTTTTAAAGCTATATTCAAAAAAACATCGTCAGATTACCTACTCTTTAATCTAAGACATGAATCTTTTGATAAAGTATTTAATTATACAGCAATTTTAACATTAATTCATCACTTCATTTTATTTAGTTTAACTAACTTTAGTTTTTATAACATTTCAAATGTACTTATCAACACACTATTTTCTAGTGTTTTTACGTTACTGTTGTATTTTTTAGGAAGTTTTATATTTAGGAAAAAGCTAACATGAAACGAAGTTTCTTACTTATAGTTTTAATTACTCTTATTGGAATTGTTTATATCTCTAGATTATTTCAATTACAAGTAGTGCACGGAGGTGAACAGAGTTTAACTCACAGTGCCACAATTAAGATTGAATATGATTACCCTGAACGTGGTTATATTTATGATCGTAATGGAAAATTATTGGTTGCTAACCAATTATCCTACGATGTAATGATTATTCCAAAAGAAGTTGAGGCTTTAGACACTCTAGAATTCTGCTCTCTATTAAAAATTGATAAAGAAGATTTTATAAAACGCTTTACAAAAGCGAAAAATTATGCCCGTTGGCTTCCATCTGTATTTTTAAAGCAATTAGCTAAAGAAGACTATGCTTTTTTACAAGAAAAGTTACCCAAATATAAAGGTTTTTATATCCAAAAGCGTATTATTAGAAATTACCCCGTAAAATCCGCAGCTAATGTATTGGGTTTTATTAGTGAAGTTAACGAATACATAGCCAAAAATAGCGATTACTACGAACAAGGAGAGTTAATCGGTAAGCTTGGTGTTGAAAAGCAATATGAAAAAGAGCTAAGAGGCATTAAAGGAAAAAAATATTTTAAAAGAAATAACTTAAATAAAATTACTGGTTCTTATAAAAATGGAAAATACGATACTCTTGCAGTACCAGGTAAGGATTTAACATTGACTATTGATAGTGAATTACAACAATATGGAGAATTATTGATGTCTGGTAAGAGAGGTGGAATTGTTGCTATAGAACCTCAAACAGGTGAAATTTTAGCATTAATCACTGCTCCTTCTTACGATCCAAACTTACTAGTCGGAAGGCAACGCTCCCCTAACTCTGTAAGACTTTTTAACGACAGCATTAACATGCCTACTTTTGACAGAGGCCTGCAAGCAATGTATGCTCCTGGTTCACCTTTTAAAATACTTACTGGCTTAATTGGTTTACAAGAAGCAGTTATTGATGAAAATACCGGATTTTACTGTCAACATGGGTACCGTTACGGTAAGCGTCCTAACGCTTTTATGGGGTGCCACTGTAGAATTGTCGGACGACCTGTTCGCTTAAAAACTGCCATTGCTAAATCTTGTAATACTTATTTCGCTAACACCTACAGGAAAATTATAGACAACTATGAAAACCCAACAATAGGAACTGATGCTTGGAGTGAACATGCGAAAAGTTTTGGATTAGGTAATTATTTAGGTTACGATCTTCCCTCTGGTCAAAAAGGAAGAATTCCTAATGGAAGTTTTTACGACAGAAATTATGATTTTAGGTGGGGGGCTACAACTACAATTTCAAACGCTATCGGACAAGGAGAAGTAGAAACCACACCTATTCAGTTGGCAAATATGACCGCAGCTATTGCTAATAAAGGCTATTTTTACACCCCTCATATTGTTAAGAAGATTCAGGACAAGTCTAATCTCGATTCTACTTATGTAACTCGTAGAAATACAACTGTTTCACCAGAACATTTTCCTATTGCTATTGAAGCAATGCACGAAACTTTTACAAGAGGTACAGCAAGGCGTAGTAGAATTGAAGGTATAGAAATATGTGGAAAAACAGGAACCGTAGAAAACTTTATTAGAGTAAATAAAAAGAAAGTTCAATTAACAGACCACTCAATTTTTATAGCTTTTGCTCCAAAAGATAACCCGAAAATAGCCATCGCTATTTTTGTAGAAAACGGAGGATATGGATCTACAATTGCTGCCCCCATTACCAGTTTACTTATTGAAAAGTATTTAAACAAGTCAATATCAAGAAAACACATTGAAGACCGTATGATTAACCTGAGCCTTAAAGAAAGATACGAGAATCAATTATTAATTCAAAAAAGCGATACTCTTGCGACAAGAACGAAATAATATTTTTGCTGGAATTGACTGGCTACTTGTTTTACTCTACGTAATATTAGTTGGTTTTGGATGGGTAAATATATATGCTGCATCCTCATCAGAAGAATCCAGAGAAATTTTTGATTTTTCTACAAAATATGGAAAACAACTAATTTTTATAGGGCTTAGCATACCAGTTATCATCTTTATTCTCTTTTTTAATTCCAAGTTTTACAAACAGTTTTCGAGTGTAATGTACATTCTCTCTCTAGTTCTATTAGCTGGTGTACTTGTATTTGGTAAAAAAATTAATGGTGCTACCTCTTGGTACAACTTTGGAGGAATAGGACTACAACCTTCTGAGTTTGCAAAAGCTTTTACCGCCCTAGCTTTAGCTAAGTTAATGAGTGATCGGCAATACAATCTTAAACTAATAAAGAATCAAGCGAAAGCCTTTATTATTATCTTTTTACCGGCCTTTTTTATTGCATTACAACCTGATATGGGTTCTGTGTTAATATACTTCGCTTTCTTTTTTGTATTAAACAGAGAAGGACTTACGTTAGCTTATATTTTATTTGGAACCACATCTATTATTTTATTCTTATTAACAGTTTATTTTGAAGCAAAATGGGTTCTTATTTCATGTTTACTTATAATCACATTAGTCGTTTTTTATGGTGTTTATAAAGACAAACGATTTTTTCGCTTCAACGTTTTAAAAATAATTGGATCCTATCTTTTTGCAATCTTCTTTATTTTAGGAATCAGCTATACCTATAACAACATTTTAAAACAACATCAGAAAGATAGATTTGATATTTTACTAGGAAAGATTCAAGACAACAAAGGTATTGGCTACAACTCTTATCAGTCTGAAAAAACTATTAGTTCTGGTGGTTTTTCTGGAAAAGGCTTTTTACAAGGAGATAGAACGCAAGGAAATTTTGTTCCTGAACAACACACAGATTATATATACAGTACTGTAGGTGAAGAATGGGGGTTTTTAGGCAGCTCTTTTGTTATTATTTTATTTATGTTGCTTCTTTACAGAGTTATTTATTTATCAGAAACACAAACCAATAAATTTGCAAGAATATATGGCTATAGTGTAGCTTCCATTTTCTTTTTTCATATTCTTGTTAATATTGGTATGGTAATAGGTTTATTGCCTACTGTAGGAATTCCTCTTCCGTTTTTTAGTTACGGAGGTTCTTCTTTATGGGGGTTTACACTACTTCTATTTATTTTCATCCGTTTAGATGCCCATAAAAAATACGACTGGTAATCAATTCCAATCCGAGTAAGTAGTGAAGTGTTTGTTTTTCCTTATCTACAATGTATTAGATTAACCTTATTTAAAAACGTGCCATTGTAGGCTTCCCCTTTTTAGGACACCTCTAATTTCGATAAATAATTATTATTTAGGTCAGATTTGATGAAGAATTTA
>NZ_JAUORH010000025.1 GCF_030547425.1 Tenacibaculum sp. 1_MG-2023
TAACCGTCATTCCGAACGCGAGAGAGGAATCTCGCTCAATGAAGTTCCAAATACTCTTTAGAGTCACAAACACTCTATTATAAGATTTCTCAGTCGTACCTTCTTCGAAATGACAAATTTTGTATTTTTACTCTATGAATATAATCATCATCACTGGAGGAAGTAAAGGAATCGGTAAAGCCTTAGCCGAAAAATACGCACAAGAAAACTATAGAGTGTACTCACTATCTAGAAGCATTGTGGATTTGGAAAATGTAGTACAGCTTTCTGTAGATTTATCTGATACCAAAGCCACACACAACACATTTAAAATGTTGTTAGATGAAATTCAGAAATTGGAAGTTTCATCGATTACTTTGGTGAATAATGCGGGAAGACTCGGTACTATAGCAAACCTAGAAAATATTCCTTCGGAAGATATTGTCAAAAGTATTCAACTCAACACCACTACTCCACTGATTTTATCCAGTTTGTTTATCAAAGCCACACAACAGTTAACCTGTAAAAAACAAATAATTAGTATCTCATCTGGAGCAGCCGTAAAACCGTATGAAGGTTGGAGTATTTACTGTACGTCTAAAGCAGCTATTGACATGATGACCAAAACCATTGCTACGGAACAAAACGAGCTTGAACATGGCGTAAAATGTAATGCTATTTACCCTGGAGTGGTAGACACTAATATGCAAACTGATATTAGAAGTACCAATGAAAAAGATTTTAAAAACGTACAACGTTTTATCGATTTAAAAGAAAACGATCAGTTATACACTCCTGAGTACGTTGCTGAAACCATTTTTTCTATAGACACCCAAAACAAACTACAAAATGGGGATATTGTGGATATTCGGAATTTTTAAAATATAATTTAACTTGATTCTTACCCTAAATTCTACTACCTTTCGCTAACGTTGAATATAAATTATTAAAACTGAATTAAACTCTTAAGTAAGATATATCTATTATTGATTAATCGAGAAAATGAACGAAAATTACTATCAAATTTTAGGATTAGAACCTAACTGCTCAAAAGAAGAAATAAAGAAAGCATATAAAAATTATGCTTCCAAATTCCATCCTGACAAACATAATGGTGATCCTTTTTTTGAAGAACAATTCAAAAAAATAAAAGAAGCATATGATTTTCTTATAAATAATTTTGAACGTAATAAATTTAACTCGAACTTCAACCAAAGAAAGTATAATTATAATCAATCTCGTAATTCTTACAGCAAATCTCACAACAACAATCACAAAGCACAAAAAGAAGAATTAGAGAAAATTAAAAAAGAAAAGATTAAAAAAAAACGTAAGACATTATACTATGTTGACGATAAAATTACGATAAACGGGGGAAATTTATTTGTAAATAATTTTTCTTATAAAATTGCTGATATTGACTATATTTTAATAAAAAAAGCTACTTCTACCAACAGTAAAACTTATGCTCCCATATTAATTCTTCTTGGAATTTTCACTCTTACATTTATTATTGGTATTTTCTTTTTATCAGCTGGTATTGCAGGTCTGTTTCATAAAGAATATATTTTGATTATCTACTACAAAGAAAATCATATCCCAATTATAAAAGGAAAGAAAAAATATATTGAAAAAATAGAGATGAGTTTGAATTCTGCTTTAAAAGCATAAAATCACAACATATAATCCTCTTAATCTTCCGACTTTTTTTCGAAAATTCCGCTATAATTTTTCAACTATGCAGGTATAACTCTATTAACGAAGCTAAAACCTCCTAATAAGCATCCACATCAATAATAAAACGGATCGGTCTAAAGTCTTTGACCGCTTCAAAAGTATTTTTAATTTTTTGTAATTGCTCTTTTGTTTTTCCTAAGGATTGCTTTGGCGGAATTTTAATCACTAAATTTTTAATATACTGATTTCGAATACGAGAAACTGCGGGTGCCGTAGGACCTAATACATTTTCATGAAACACATTTTGTAACGCTTTGGCTAACCAGTTAATACCATTATCAACACGCGTGTAATCTTTGTGTTTTAGGGTGATTTTTATCAAACGATAGTATGGCGGATAATGAAACTGCCAACGATCTTGCAACTGCTCTTTATACATTTCTGTATAATTGTTAGTAGATACCTGCTGTAAAATCTGATGATATGGGTTGTAGGTTTGTATGGCCACATTTCCTTGTTTTTTAGTACGTCCTGCCCTACCCGATACTTGTACCATCAATTGAAAAGCACGTTCGTGTGCTCTAAAATCAGGGAAGTTGAGCATAGCATCTGCATTTAAGATTCCTACCAACGATACATTTTCAAAATCCAATCCTTTAGAAAGCATTTGCGTTCCTACCAAAACATCAATTTCTTGCGCTTCAAAAGCCCCAATAATCTTTTGATACCCATATTTACCGCGCGTGGTATCCAAATCCATTCGTCCAATGGTATGATTCGGAAATAGCTCTTTGAGTTCTAATTCTATTTGCTCCGTTCCAAAACCTTTGGTGTCTAAAGTAGCACTTCCACAAGCACCACAGCTGTTCGGCATGGAACGCTGATAATGGCAGTAATGACATTTTAACTCCTTTCGGAATTTATGATAGGTTAAACTCACGTCGCAATTCGGACATTGAGGAGATACTCCACAGGTAGTACATTCTACCACTGGCGAAAATCCGCGTCGGTTTTGAAATAAAATAACCTGCTCTTTTTCCTCTAACGCTTCCGTAATCATTTTTAGCAATCGATCAGAAAAATGACCGTTCATTTCCTTTTTTCGATGCTTTTCTTTAATGTCTATCAGCTCGATTTTAGGCAACTGAATGTTCCCGAAACGACGCGTTAATTCTACAAATCCGTATTTAGATTGTGTAGCATTGAAATAACTCTCTATAGATGGCGTAGCAGAACCTAACAACACTTTTGCTTGGTGTAAATGACCTAATACTACCGAGGCATCGCGTGCGTTGTAACGTGGTGACGGTTCAAATTGCTTGTACGACGTTTCGTGCTCTTCATCCACAACAATCAACCCTAAGTTTGAAAACGGTAAAAACAACGAAGAACGTGCTCCTAAAACAATTTGTGCTTTCGGTTTGTTTTCTAAGACATTATTCCACACCTCTACGCGTTCATTCATTGAGTATTTTGAATGGAATACCGAAATAAAGTTTCCAAAGTAGTTTTGTAAACGGGTGATGATTTGGGTTGTTAAAGCGATTTCTGGCAGTAAAAACAATACTTGTTTTCCTTCGGCAATCACTTCTTTAATCAGTTTTACATAAATTTCTGTTTTACCAGAACCTGTAACCCCGTGTAATAAACTTACTTGTTGTGTTTCGAAAGAAGTTTTTATTTGACTGAAGGCTTCCTGCTGAAACTCGTTCAATTCTTTTATTTGATTCGTTTCCCCTTGATAACTAATTCGATCGGTTTGAATGTGATAAAACTCAAAAATATCTTTATCAACCAAGGCTTTTAAAACTGCGGAAGAAGCTCCCGACTGTTCTTCTAAATCTTTTACTTTTATCGGCTTTTTAGCCGCTACTAACTGAAAATACGTCAGTACAGCTTCTCGTTGCTTTTTAGCTCTTGAAAGTTGCTCTAAAAGTGTTTGTAAGCCTTCATTTGAATTATAGTTGTTATGTAACCGAACATACTTAACCAGTTTAGGTTTGTAGGTTTCGTAAATCTCTTCTTTAATGTAAATCGCGCTCTTCTCTATCAATCCGTTAATGATAGGTAGTACGGTTTTTTTTCCTAAGATATCCGAAACTTGATGTATGGTTAACTGTGAATGATCCTGTAAGGCTTCAAAAATTAAAAACTCTTCATCGGTTAAAATAGTTTCCTCAGTGAATTCCTCGTTTTTATAGACAATCGTTTCACTTTCTAGCAAAAATGCGGATGGTAAGGCTGCTCTGTACACATCTCCTAACGAACACAAATAATAACTCGAAATCCACTGCCAGTGTTTTAGTTGCTGTTCCGTTATAATAGGCGTATCATCTAAAATTTGATGAATGTCTTTGGCTTCATATAATTCGGGTGCATTTTGGTGAATGTTAAACACCAATGCGGTATATATTTTACTTTTTCCGAAAGAAACGGCTACACGCATTCCTTTTTTTAAGAAAGAGGCTTCTGCTTCGGTTACCGAATAGGTAAACGTTTTTTGCAACGGAATGGGTAATATGACGTCGATGAAATGGATAGAATCTTCTTTTTAAGTTAGACCAAAACTACACAAAAATGAGTAGACTATAAATACTAAGTTTGTGTATTTAACCTTTAGTTTCTACGGTATTTTATACTAAACTCTAAAGGGTTGTTTGAGTTAATCACTTATCATTTCTAAGTACAACTTTTCTACTTTAGCTCTCGCCCAAGGTGTTGTTCTTAAAAACTTTAAACTCGATTTATAGGTTGGGTTCTTTTTAAAGGCATTTATATTCAACATCTCTCCCATTTCTTCCCAACCATATTCTAGGTATAGTTCTTCTAACATGGTGGCTAGTTTTATTCCGTGAAGTGGATTATTTGGCTGTTCTTGACTCATGCTACAAAGGTAAATATTCTATTGTAGTAATTCGTCTAACAAAATTCTAAATTTATCACTATTCCAATCGGCAGGTCCTTTTTTATCTACAACAATAGTTCCATTCTTATCAATTATAAACGTTGCAGGAATTGAATTGCTTACTAACTGGCTAGGTACTTTTGATAAAATGTTATACGTTGGTAAATCATACCCTTTGTCTTTATAAAAAGCCTCAATCGTTGTCCAATCTTCGTTACTCACAAATACAAACTCAACCTTGTCTTTATAATCGTCGTATAGTTTTTGAATACTTGGCATTTCGGCAATACAAGGTGGACACCAAGTTGCCCAAAAGTTTATAAAAACTACTTTACCCTTTGTTTCATTAAAATCAATATTAGTAGTGTTTAAACCTTTAAGATTCCAATTGTAGTCATTTAATGTTTCTCTTTTTTCTTCAGTAATCGTTGAAGGAGAAAACGAAACTAATCTAATAAAATAAACTTTAGTTGGTGGGTATAATAATAAACCAATAATTACGACAAATATGATGTTTGAAATTGTTTTTTTGTTGAGTTTCATTAAAATTATTTTTAGCTGAATTGTCGCTTTAATCACTAGAACATTACAGAGTAATTATCTTTTCTCTTAACCTTTTTCAAATCTACCATTCTTTGCTAAGACAAGGAAAATATTAACAAACATTTGGGTACTATACTATTATAATATTACACAGATTCGACTGTATTGTTTGCTAATTTTTCAATACTTTAGCATCACTTTTTTAAATAAACAATACACAATAATGAAACCTACATGAATAAAATAATGTTTACTTAATATTTTATTCGTTAAAAGGTTACAAAAACAATAAAAAACAAACACATGAAAAATACAGCTTTATCACATGTACATGAGGCTTTGGGAGCCAAAATGGTTCCTTTTGCAGGTTATAATATGCCTGTACAATACGAAGGAGTAACTACTGAACACGAAACTGTTAGAAAAGGAGTTGGTGTTTTTGATGTAAGCCATATGGGAGAGTTCTTTTTAAAAGGAGAAAACGCTTTGGCTTTAATTCAAAAAATATCTTCTAACGATGCTTCTAAATTAGTCCCTGGAAAAGCACAATACAGCTGTATGCCTAATACTGACGGAGGAATTGTAGATGATTTAATTATTTACATGATTGCTGAAAATGAGTATATGTTGGTAGTAAACGCTTCTAATATTGAAAAAGACTGGAACTGGATTTCTCAACACAACGATTTAAACGTTGAGATGGAGAACCGTTCTGAAGAATGGTCGTTATTAGCTATTCAAGGGCCTAAAGCTACAGAAGCAATGCAATCGTTAACTTCAGTTGATTTATCAAATATTAAATTCTATACTTTTGAAATCACTGATTTTGCTGGAATTCCGAATGTAGTAGTTTCTGCTACTGGATATACTGGTTCTGGTGGATTTGAAGTATATGTAAAAAATGAAGATGTTGAACAACTTTGGAACAAGGTTTTTGAAGCTGGTAAAGATTGGGGAATTAAGCCTATTGGTTTAGCTGCTCGTGATACGTTACGTTTAGAAATGGGCTACTGTTTATATGGTAACGATATTGATGATACTACCTCTCCTTTAGAAGCTGGTTTAGGGTGGATTACTAAGTTTACAAAAGATTTTGTAAATGCTGAAGCTTTAAAAGCCCAAAAAGAAGCAGGTGTTACTCGTAAGTTAGTTGCATTTGAATTAACTGAGCGTGGTGTTCCTCGTCATGATTACGAAATTGTTGATGCCGATGGAAACAATATTGGTCGTGTTACTTCAGGAACGATGAGTCCGTCATTAGGAAAAGGAATTGGATTAGGATATGTTACTACTGAAAACTCTAAAGTTGATAGTGCTATTTTTATCCAAGTTCGTAAAAAACAAATTCCTGCTAAAGTAGTGAAGTTACCTTTTTATAAAGGTTAATCATATTTCTAAAAAAAAGCAGCTTTTTAAAGCTGCTTTTTACCCCTTAAAGAATAATTTAATTTTCCCCAAAAAATTAAATTGAATACTCATTTTTTACTTTGAGCACTTCAAATATCTAGAACAAAAGAGCCTTTTTAGTTTTAACATCCTTAAATGACACCTTTTTAGATATAAGTGTACTATTTTACATCTTAAGAGTTAAAAAGCAGTTCTTTAAAGAACTGCTTTTTAACTATAAATCAATGTTTTAGATATTATTAATCTTTCTTCTCATCATCTTTTGATACTTTGTTCCAGATTTTAATTTCATCATCGGCAGTTATTCCTTCCAAAATCTCAACATTAACCCCATCTGAGATACCTAATTTAATTTCTCTTTTTTCAAATTTTTGATCTCCTTTTTTTACTTCTACATAAGGTTCCTCTGTTTTTCTATCAAACTGTAGTAAAGCTTCTTTTATAGACAAAACACTATCTTTTTTATTTAAAACTATTTCTGCATTTGCACTATAACCTGCTCTAATAAAATGCTCTTTATCCAATGATACATCTGCTTTAATTTTAAACTGTACTGCTCCACCTTCATCTGTTCCTTTAGGTGCAATAAAATTTAGTACCGCAGGAAACTTCTTGTCTTCTATAGCCCCTAAAGCAACTTCTATATTAGTTCCTTTTTTAAGTTTACCTACTTCGGACTCATCAACTTGACCTTCAAAAATCATTTTCGTCATATCTGCAATAGTAGCTATGGTAGTACCTGCATTAAAATTGTTAGACTGAATAACTTGATACCCCTTTTTTACTGGAATTTCCACTACCATTCCAGAGGTTGTAGCTCTTATATTCGTATTAGCTCCTGAAGAACCAGCTGACCCTCTTTTAATAATTTGAAAATCATTTTGGGCATTTCTTAAATCATTTTTTGCTTGATTGTATGACAATTGTGATGCTTCAAACTCTTGACTAGAAATAACACCTTTATCAAAAAGCTTCTTATTTCTATCGTATTGCGTTTTAGCATTGTTTAATTGAATTTGTACTGAGTTTATTCTTCCTCTAGCACTTTGTAACGATTGTTCGTTAGGTACTACTCTAACAGTTGCTAATAAATCTCCTGCTTTTACAATAGCTCCTTCTTCAACCACAATTTTATCTATAATTCCTGCTATTTGAGGTTTTATTTCTACTTCTTCTAAAGGTACTACTTTTCCTGTAGCTACACTCTTTTTTACAATGGTAGCTTTGAAAGGTTTTTCTGTTTCATATTCAATTGGTGATGCACTGTTCTTTTTACCAAACCATATTAACACCGCTATTAATGCTAACGCTACCCCACCAAAAACGATTATTCTTTTCATTTCTTTATAATTTATTTTCTTGTTAATTGACTGTTTATTCTTCTCTTAATGCCTCTATAGGTTGTATTATTGTTGCCATATAAGCAGGTATAAACCCTATTAAAGTTCCTAAAACTATTAATACTGTATAAGCTATTAATATTATGGGAATATCTACTGTCGGATTTGTTAATAAGTCTGCTGCATCTATTCCCATTAAAACTAATCCTCCTGCTATAATCCCCAGAGAGCCTGCTAACAAGGTTAAGAAAACTGATTCTAAAATAATTTGTTGTCTTATTTTTCCTGGTGTAGCTCCTAATGCTCTTCTGATTCCAATTTCCTTGGTTCGTTCTTTTACCGTTATCAATAATATATTACCAATAGCAAAAACTCCTGCTATTAAGGTTGCAATCCCTACAAACCAAGTTAAAAACTGCATTCCTGTTAAAAAACCTGTTACTTTAGCTATTTCTTTTCCTAAATTAAACCCTCTAAAAGCTCTATTATCATCAGGGTGTATTTTATGTAGTCTTTGTAGTAAAACTTTCACATCTGCTTCTACTTGTTCAATATCATATTCAGTTTTTCCTGTGATAACCATCCAACGAAATTTATCTCCCTGATTATAAACAAGTCGAAATGTACTAAATGGTATATGGATATTATTGGTACCTTCAAACCTACTTGGTTTATATACGCCTATTATCATATAACCAATGTTGTTTATTTTTATGTAAGAACCTAGAGCTTCTTCATCTTTATCAAATAATTGCTTGTAAACTTCATCACTTATTACACAAACTTTTTTATTTTCATTAATATCTTGTTGATTGATAAATCTGCCTTCTATTAACTTTTTTTTCTGTACTTTGTCTAATAAAGGGTAATCTCCAAAAACTGTTAAATTAGCTGTTTTAAGACCATATACAACTTGACTTACAGTTACATTTCTGGGAACGACAAACTCTACACCTTCTATTTCGCTTCTTATTTTTTCTACATCTCTTGTTGTTAAATTAATTTGTCTTCCTTCTTGAAAGCCTTTAAATGGTTTTGATGTTTTACTTCCAGACATAAAAACACTATTCGTTGCAAAATCACCAAACAAGTTATTAAATCCGTTTTCAATTCCTTTTGCTGCACCTAAAAGTCCTACTAATAAAAGTATTCCCCAAAAAGCTCCAAATATTGTAATAGCTGTTCTAGTTTTGTTTTTACGAATACTTCCGTAAACTTCTTGCCAAGTATCTTTATCAAATAAAAACTTCATAATTAATCTGCTCTTAAGGCTACAATTGGTTTAATTCTTGCTGCTTTCTTTGCTGGTAAATATCCTGCTATCATTCCTGCTAAAATCAAAGTAACTGTAGCTCCAATAACTACTGGTATTGATACTCCTGGGTTTAGTATAAAATATTTTTCTAAACTAGGCCCTACTAATTCTAATATTCCTACCCCCAACATTAAACCTAAATACCCTGATATTGCAGTAATTAAAATCGCTTCAAACATAATCATTGATACTATAGATTTTGGAGTTGCTCCAATTGCTTTTCTTATTCCTAATTCTTTAGTACGTTCTTTAACAATGTATACCATAATATTGCTTATACCCACAATACCAGCTATTAAGGTTCCGAATCCTATAATTAAAATCAGAATACTTAACCCTACCATCATACTCGATACTTCTTTATTACCTGAAGCATAATTATTAATTCCAATTCCTCTTTGATCACTTGGTGAAACTTCATGCTTCTTCTTTAATTCTCTATGCATTTTACTACTAAATGCTAGAGCTTCATCTATACTCATTTCTGGATTATAAGTCATTCCAAACTCATCTACATAATCATTATTACCATAAATTTGCTGCATAGTAGTAAATGGTATATATATATAACGTTCATCACTATCTCCCCCTGGGTCAGAAAACACACCTATAATCTTATAGATAATCCCTCCTATATTTATCTGTTTGCCATAGGCA
Organism: Tenacibaculum sp. 1_MG-2023; assembly: GCF_030547425.1. Lineage (GTDB taxonomy): Bacteria > Bacteroidota > Bacteroidia > Flavobacteriales > Flavobacteriaceae > Polaribacter. The sequence continues at coordinate 9,824 of NZ_JAUORH010000025.1, forward strand.
CTTATTTGGCCAAATAAATCCTTCTCAACCATACGACCAATAACAACTACTTTTGCTTTTTCTTTAATATCACGGATATTTAAAAAACGTCCTTCAGTAACTTCAGCTGATTCTAATAAATCATATTTTGGGTATACACCTCTTATCGTATAATTATCTTCCTCTGTTTTATAAACTACTTTTGCTGTTCTTTGTAATCGAGGGCTTATCATTTGAATTTTATCGGAATATTTTTCTTTTAAAAACTCAAAGTCATTATTTTTGAACTGAATTCTTCTACCTATTTGATGTCCTTTATAAGCTTTTGTTGTTGTATTTGTCCATATATATATTGAATTAATAGCATCTTTTGCAAACTCATTTTTAAATGTATTTTGAAGTCCATTACCCATTCCAAATAATAGTGTAAATAGTAAAATAGCAAAGGCTACCGTGAAGCCAGATAAAGCTGAACGCAACTTATTTTTACCTATACTTTGAAATATTTCTCTCCAGCGATCTAAATCAAACATAATTAAATTGCTTTTGCTTTATTCGTTGCTGTTTCTGTTAACTCATCGCTAATTATAACTCCATCTTTTAAACGAACAACTCTATTAGTTTGTTCTGCTACTTCTTCTTCGTGTGTAATTACAAAAACTGTCATTCCTTCGTCATTAATTTCTTTTAACAAATCCATTACTGAATCGGTTGTTGTAGAATCTAACGCTCCTGTTGGTTCATCCGCTAACACTACTTTTGGTTTTGTTACTAACGCTCTTGCAATTGCTACACGTTGTTTTTGACCTCCAGAAAGCTCATTTGGTAAATGGTTCGCCCATTCTTTTAATCCTACTTTTTCAAGATACTCTAAAGCTGTTTCTAATCGTTCTTTTCTACCAACCCCTTTATAGTATAAGGGCAATGCTACATTTTCTAAGGCTGATTTGTATGATATTAAGTTAAAAGATTGGAAAACGAATCCTAAAAACTTATTACGTAATACTGCAGCTTTCTTTTCATTTAAGTTTTCTATCAACTGTCCGTTTAAGTAATAGTTTCCTTCGTCATGTGTATCTAATAAACCTACAATATTTAATAAAGTAGATTTTCCTGATCCTGAAGACCCCATAATTGATACAAATTCGCCTTCTTTTATATGTAAATCTAATCCTTTTAAAACATGAAGTGAGTCTTTTCCTATAGGGTAAGATTTGTGAAGATTTTCTATTCGAATCATAGTGTTAGTTAATTTTTTAATAAAAATAAATGCTGATTTTTCTAATCTACTGATAAATTATTGTTAAATCATTATTTACTTTCTTACAAGACGCTTAATTTTGATTTATGTTACAAGTTAACACTTAATTTTTCTCAAAAAAATTAAATATGAACAATTTACCTAGTAATAAAAAAGTGATTTTATTTGATGGTGTCTGTAATTTTTGCAACGATAGTGTGCTAAAAGTTATAAAATATGACGTCAAAAATCAGTTTGTTTTTACTTCTCTTCAATCGGATATAGGAAAAGAAATTACACAATATTTAGGAATAGATACTTCAAAGGTTGATTCTATTATTTTATATGAACCGAACATTTCTTACGATATTAAATCCTCGGCTGCATTAAAAATTATGAATGATTTTGGAGGGGTATGGAAGTTAACGCAAGTTTTTTGGATTATTCCTAAAGCTCTCAGAAATGTAGTATATGATTTTATTGCCAAAAATCGTTACAAATGGTTTGGTAAAAAAGACGCCTGCATGATTCCTTCTAAAGAAATACAAGAAAAGTTTTTATAAAAAATAAGCTCACCAAATTGGTGAGCTTATTCATAGCAATATTTCCCTTTTTATTCTTGGGGAATAACTTAATTAAAATAAATTTTTGAAGCTCCTACTCCTACTTTAGTTTCGTATACTTTTGCTTTAGCATTTAAATCGTAAACAGTTAAATTAGATAATTCAGAATTTGGAAATTCATAACTAACAGTGTAAAGACTATTATCCTTAACGTTCATTCCATATATTCCTCCTACTTCAACTCCTTCTGTTGCTAAAGCTGTATCATCTTCATTTATTGAGTATACTTTTTCATCTTTTCCTTTATAATAATGTATTTTCCCTTTTTCATACGCCATTAAACTTGCATTTTCTTTTGCTGGAAAATCTATACTCTTTATAACCTCATTATTAGATAAATTAATAAAGGAAATAGAAGACGTAGTTCTGTCAATAACCTCCCAGCTTGAGTTAAAAACTGGTTTCCCTTCAGATAAAACAATTAAATTTCCTGTAGCATCAAAAGCCATTTCATCAGGGTTATCATCTACTGTTATGGTTGAAATAGTATTGTTATTATTTAAATCTATTACAGAAACAATATTATTTGAACCATAGGCTCCTTTATGTGAAACATACAGCTTATTGTCTTTATTTAGTATTTGTTCAGGACCTATCGCAACATCTATTTTAGAATCAACTTCTAACGTGTTTAAGTTAATAACTGTTACATAATCATCATCAATATCATTTCCAAATCGTGTTTCCCCCCAGTTGGTCACATATCCTTTTCCGTTTACAATAGTCATGTATCTTGGGTTTTTTAAGTCTGTAGTAATTTGCCCCTTTTTTTCAAAAGTATATCGATCAACAACTACAATTGTATTCACATCATTTAAAATAATATAAGCTTCTGTTTCAGAAAAAGCTATTGATTGAATTAACCCTCCTAACAAAGCTCCATTCTTACCTGCGTAGATAAAGTTTTGAGATTCTGTCAACTCTTTATTGATATAAGAAATAGATCCGTCTTTATTATTAAAGACACCTTCTGCACTTACAATGACACCATTATCGTACTTATCTCTAATTACTTCAACTATTTTGTCTTCACCAGAACAAGAAGTAAGAACTATACTTACTAAAAAAAGCTGTAAAAGTAGTTTTGTTATTTTCATTGGTTTAAAATTTATAATTTAAATTGATATTAAAATTTGTTCCCGGCATAGGACGTAAGTTTGAGAAATAATACACCTTATTAAATATATTATTTAGCGTAAATCCTATTATTGGAAGCTTTGTTTCTTTTGTAGATAAATTAAAGGTTACTCCTGCATTTTGAACATGTACTGGTTCTAAAGAGTAAAAATCTAAGTTTGTTTCATTAGTATATACCTTACTTTGATGTAAACTTTGTATAAAAAAGTTAAACCTTTTATAATTATAATTTATATTAAAGTTTAACAAATGCTCAGGTGCATAAGGAAGTGTTTTTTTTGTTTCTGTGTTTTCTGCCAAAGTAAATGTATAGTTAGAAGAAAAATCAATAATATGTTCTCCTACCTTTTTCTTATAACTTACAAAAGTTTCTACACCTTTATTTATTACATCGTTCACGTTTCTTGGTCTCCACAAATTACTACCTCCTGTTGGTAACCAAAGAATTTTATCATTAATATAAATATAAAATAGTGTGGATGTTATGTTTAAATTTTTCTTTTTAAAAGAAACTCCTAATTCTCCTTGTTTTGAGCTTTCAGGTATTAAGTTTAGGTTTCCTACTACAGGCCAATACATTTCATTATAAGTAGGAACTCGATAATTTATTGAAAAGTTGGCCAGAATGTTTAATTGATTAATTAATCTATATTCTCCTCCTACGAATAAAGACAGAGGCACATTAAAATCTGAATTAATTTCTTTTCTAACTTGTAAATTCGTTATTAATTTTTCAGTAGGTTGATATTTAACACTTCCTACAAACGCTACAGAATTTCTTGTTTTGGTATTAATATCTGTATTTTCACCATTAATGTTTTCGTACATCGTTTTGTAATTAAACGATAAAACATTAGATGATTTATAAGTTAAAGAGTGATTTAATAAAGCAGTTTTAGACTTACCAAAACTGTAATTTTCAGCATCTTTATTTCCGTAATACCTATATTCCTGCGTTAGGTAAGCTAAGTTTAGTTCTTGTTTAAACTGAGAAGAAAATGCATATTTCCACTGTAGTAAGTTTCTTTGATTAAAATCTTCATTTCGTTCACTTCCAGCAGACGGGTTCGGTAATCCATCAGAAAACAAACGATTTCCGTAGTAAGCAGTCGAATAAAACGATAAAGAGTTTGTAGGACTAAACTTATAACCTATGACAAAATTAACTCCGTAGTTTTTGTACTTTCCATTTTCATTAGCTAGTAAATTACCTTCGCTATCTTTATAACGTTCATCGATATATGTGTAATCATTGTCGGAATAATTAAACGTAGAAGCTAATTTTATACTCCACTTATCTGTTCCTACTGAGCTTTTAAAAAAATTAGACGATGTATTGTAACTTCCATAAGAAGTAAACAATTGAAATTTTTGATGTTCTTTAAACAGTACTTCATCTTTTAAGTGCACCGTTCCTCCTATGGCACCAGAACCATATTCAGTACTATTCCCACCACTTTGCACAAGAATATTATCACTTATACTCGCAGAAAGTGCATTAAAGTCTGTTTGTCCACTTCCTACAGCATTTATAGGAATTCCATTCCATAGTACCAACGTATTTGAAGCCGATGTCCCTCTAAAACGTGCAGTACTTACGCCTCCATTACCATAATCTCTAAAAGCTATTGGACTGTTATAACGTAAAAGGTTCGTTAAGTTAATAGGGTTTTTTGTCTGTTCTTTCACCCCAATCTTTAATTCTTTTGTAGCAATGCGTTTTTTTTCTACATTTCTCTTCCCATTAACTATTACTTCTTTTAATTTGTTAATAGCTATTGTATCTTTTTGAGAAAAAAGATTAATCGTAAAAAACAGTATGAATATTATTGTTATTTTCTTCATTATACATTAAACTTTTATCCCGAAAGTTTTAATTAAATTATAATAATTGGCAGGTCTCCTGGCTTGCGTCTTGTAACATACCTTCCCATTAAAAAAACAGTGGTTTGAGTATTTGTTACAAGCTTTATAGCTTACAGTTGCGGGAACAGCTTCGGTTTTACACCGAATTCCCTTTTAATTTTCTTTAATAGGTGATTAAAGAAAAACCAAAAATCACGGCAAATGTATCGTATTCTTATAAATTAGCAACCATCAAATCATGATAATTTGCGAATTTTGTTTGTAAGTTTTCTGGAAGCGTATAATACTCTGGATGAATCATTTTTGCCAAACATTCAATTCCTTCTACTAAAGTACCCGCTGAAGATTGTGTAAACATGGCAAAATCGGCAATGTACACTTGTTTATTTTTTACTGCTCTTAAAGACGTCCACTCTTCTCTCTCTTCTAAAAACTTCATATCTTCAAGTGTTCTCTCAATTCCATATCCGCAAGGGGCAATAATTAATACCTCTGGATCGTATTTTACAATTTTATCCCAAGAAATTACAATACTATCTCCTGATGGATGTGATAATAAATCAATACCACCTGCATAACCTATTTGATGAGGAATCCAGTGCCCGCAGTTAAACAACGGATCAATCCACTCTAATAACATCACACTTTTCGACTGGATTCTATGCTCACGTTGCACATCAACAATATCATAAACACGCTTTTTTAATCCACTTACATACGCCTCTCCTACTGCTTCCTGCTTCATTGTTTTTGCAATAGTTAATGCATTCTCAAAAACATCTTCTAAAGAGTTTGGAGTAATAGATATTAATTCTGGAACCTTTGGCAATTTATAAGCTGATTTTGCCACAGATTCTGTGTCTATCTGGCAAACATCACAAACATCTTGTGTAAAAACAATATCGGGTGCTAAACGTTCTAAAACAGGTTCATCTACATAATACAATGTCTTTCCTTCTGCCTTGGTTTTAGAAAAAATAGCCGTAATCTCTTTACTCGTTAACACTTTTCCTTCCAACTTATATCGAACAGCTACTTCTTTTTCTTTTAGAGCTACTTCTGGACACTCAAAAGTAATTCCGTTTAAATAGTTCTGTAAGCCCATGTCATAAATCATCTGAGTTACTGCTGGCATAAAAGAAGATACTGTCATAATTCGTGGTTTTAGTTCAGCAAAAATAAACAGTTCTCTATTTTAATTTGTTTTTTATTAAAAATCTTTCCAATCTTTGTGTCAACATAAAATACGATTTCATGATATATTATATCTCAGGAGGTGAACGCTCAGGTAAAAGTAGCTATGCTCAAAAGCTAGCAGAGTCTTTATCTGACACCCCTATTTACCTAGCCACCTCTCGTATTTGGGACGAAGATTTTCAGCAACGAGTTGACAGACATATTTCTGATAGAGATGAACGTTGGACCACTGTTGAAGAAGAAAAATGGTTAAGTAACGTAATTTCTGCAAAACAAACGGTGGTTATAGATTGTGTTACATTATGGCTAACAAACTTCTTTGTGGATACAAAATACGATATTGAAAAAGCGCTAAAAATTGCTAAAGAAGAAATCAACAAATTGGTTGAAATTGACGCTAATATTATCATCATTTCTAATGAAATTGGTATGGGATTACACGCTAATTCTGAATCTGGAAGAAAATTCACACAACTACAAGGTTGGACAAACCAACACATAGCAAAATTGGCTGATAAAGCCATTTTTATGGTATCTGGGCTTCCTTTAATTTTAAAATAACACATGACAACAACTATAACTCCCTTATCAAAAGATTTACAGAGCGAACTTCAAGAAGAAATCAACTTCAAGACCAAGCCTATTGGTGCTTTAGGCAATTTAGAAAAAATTGCCATGCAAGTGGGATTAATTCAAAATACCATGAGCCCTGTGTTATCAAAGCCTACAATTGTGGTTTTTGCAGGGGATCATGGAATTGCTACTACGGGAAAGGTGAGTCCATACCCTCAAGAAGTTACACAGCAAATGGTGTTCAACTTTTTACAAGGAGGCGCTGCTATTAATGTGTTTTGTAAACAAAATAACATTCATTTAAACATTGTAGATGCTGGTGTAAATGCTGATTTTGAAACACATCCACAGCTTACCAATGCCAAAATAGCAAAAGGAACGCAAGATTATAGCACTACCAAAGCTATGACCTCAAAACAATGCCAAGAAGCTTTAGAAAAAGGAAGACAATTGGTAAGAAAGGTGTATAGCGAAGGTTGTAATGTTATTGGTTTTGGTGAAATGGGGATTAGCAATACGTCATCCGGGGCTTTATTAATGAGTTATTTTACCAATACACCTATTGAAAACTGTGCAGGTAGAGGTACTGGAGTGGATGACAAAGGACTACAAACAAAAATCGACACATTACGTGAAGTTTATAAGTTACACGTCGATTCTATTTCAACACCTATGGAAGCGTTGATTGCTTTTGGCGGATTTGAAATTGTAATGATGTGTGGAGCCATGTTAGAAGCTGCTTCTTTAAAAATGACCTTACTTATTGATGGTTTTATTGTGACTGCTGCCCTATTAGCGGCTCATGCAATGGAATCTGCTATTTTAGACTATTGTATTTTCTGTCATAATTCAGGAGAACAAGGGCATCAAAAAATGTTAAAATTTTTAAATGCTGAACCGCTTTTAAATTTAGGTTTACGTTTAGGTGAAGGTACGGGTTGTGCGGTTGCATTTCCTATTATTCAATCGAGTGTGAACTTTTTAAACGAAATGGCTACTTTTAAAAGTGCCAATGTTAGCGAAGTCTAGTTATGATAAAAAGACAAATCCATTATTTTTTAACAGCTGTATTGTTTTTCACACGAATTCCGTGTCCTAAATGGGTAAATCATTCACCTGAAATACTCAACAAAAGCAGTCGTTATTTTTCTTTAGTAGGAATTGTAGTTGGAAGCATTGCAGCACTAGCCTACTTCGCTTCTTCTTATATTTTTCCTACGGATGTTGCTATTGTAATCAGCATGATTAGTTCTATTTGGATTACAGGTGCTTTTCATGAAGATGGGTTTGCCGATGTTTGCGATGGTTTTGGTGGCGGATGGACCAAAGAAAAGATTTTAACCATTATGAAAGATTCCAGACTTGGAACTTTCGGAGTGAGTGGTTTGGTGTTCATTCTAGCTATAAAGTTTTTAACTCTATATCATTTACAAAACCTATCAGTTAATTTAATTCTAGTAATTATCTCGGGGCATAGTATCAGCCGATTTATTGCAACTGTATTATTGTATACACATAAATACGTGAGAGATATTGACAGCTCAAAAATAAAACCAACTACCAAACAAATGAGTAGTAAATCGCTACTCATATCTGCTATTTTCGGAATAGTGCCTTTGTTTTTCTTTCAAAAACCAGCCATATTTTTAGTCTTACTTCCATTATTACTCACCTATTTGTACATGGGACGCTTTTTTAAAAAATGGATTGGTGGTCAAACAGGAGATTGCGCCGGTGCTTTGCAACAAGTAGCTGAAATTGTTTTTTATCTAAGTCTACTCGCCTTATGGAAGTTATTTTAGTACGACATACCACACCTGATATTGCTAAAGGTATATGCTATGGTCAAGCAGATATTGACGTTACCACTACTTTTGAAGAAGAAGTGAGTAATATTCTAAAAAAAGTTCCTGTTAACAATGTTGATGTAACCTATTATAGCAGCCCTTTACTACGTTGTAAGCTTTTGGCTGTAAAACTTTCATCCGCAGTAATTTTTGACGATCGATTGAAAGAACTTGATTTTGGTGATTGGGAGCTACAAAAATGGAACGATATTGATAAAAAAGAACTCGATACTTGGATGAACGATTTTGTAAAAACTCCTGCTAAAAACGGAGAGTCTTATATCGATTTACACAACAGAACCATCGATTTTTTAACCGAATTAAAAGCTAAAAACCATCAAAAAGTCGTGCTTATTACCCATGCGGGAGTAATGAGAAGTCTTTGGGCGTATACGAACAATATTCCGTTGGAAAAATCATTTGAATTAAAACTAAATTACGGAGATACACTTACCTTCCACTTATAAAAACATACTACTATGAAACGTTATTTACTTATTTTTTCTTTATTCCTTCTGTTCACACAATGTAAGCAAGAAACTAAGAAAACTATTGAAAAGAAAACCGCACAGAGTACTGTAAAATATGCCAAGGGTTTTGATATTATCTTAGAAAACGGAGCAAAAAAATTAGTGATCAAAAAGGCTTTTCAAAGCTCACACGACCTATATTCTTATACGCTTACCGATAAAACCAACCTTTCTAAAAATAAAATTAAAGTTCCTATCGAAAAAATGGTGGTTACCAGTACTACACATATTCCGATGTTGGAACTTTTGAATGCTGAAAACACCATTGTTGGTTTTCCACATACCAAATATGTTTCTTCAAAAAGGACAAGAAAAAGAATCGACGAAGGTAACATTGTTGAATTAGGCTTGGAGCAAGACATGAATACTGAAAAGTTAATTGATATTGAGCCTGAATTGGTGGTTGGTTTTGCTTTGCATCCAAATACAAAATTGTATCAAAACATCAAAAAAACAGGGATTCCTGTCATTTTTAATGGAGATTGGTTGGAAGAAACACCTTTAGGAAGAGCGGAATGGATTAAATTTTTTGGGGCTTTATACGGAAAAGAAAAGGAAGCAGACAGTATTTTCAACAACATAGAAAAGGAATACCTAAAAGCGAAAGAAATTGCTAAAAACAGCGATAAACAGCCTACTATTTTATCTGGAAGTATGTTTAAAGATGTTTGGAATGTTCCTGCGGGTGAAAGCTTTATTGCGACGTTTTATAACGATGCGAACCTTAATTACTTATGGAAAGAAACTAGCGGAACCGGTAGTTTGCCACTAAGTTTTGAAAGCGTATTGGAAAAAGGACAACATGCCGGTTTTTGGTTTAACTGTGGCTTGTATGCTACCAAAGAACAACTAACTACCGCAAACATTCATTACAAAGAGTTTGATGCCTTTACCAATAACAAGATATTTTCTATCGGGCATAACAAAGGAGAAACCGGTGGTTTAATTTACTTTGAACTCTCTCCTGTACGCCCAGATTTGGTATTAAAAGATTTGATAAAAATTACACACCCTAATTTGTTGCCAGAATATGAATTGACTTTTTATAAAGAAGTGGAGTAGTTTTTTGAATTATGTTTTTTAAGTTAACTAAAATAAGGCTTATATTAGTTGTTGATATAAACCATATAACTAAACAAATTGAATGAGTTAAATAAGCATATTGAGAGGATGATGAAACCTTATCGGGAAATTCAAAAAATTACAAAACCGATGAGAGAGTTTCAAGAAAAATGGAACCAGCATTCTGAAGCAATCCAAAATATTATTAAACCTAATTTGCCTATTCAAAAAGCACTTGATGACTCTCTAAAAGGTTTTCAAAAGTCTTTTGAAAATATTGATAAAATTTATGCTTCCTTACCCGAATTTCAGAATCCTTTCCTAGATAATGTAGAAAGTTTTAGAGAAATTGGTGAAAGATTAAAAGAATACATTGAAAATACTCCAGAACACTTTTTACTTATTGCTCAACATGGTTGGTTTATCGATTTTGGTTCTGGATTAAATCTTCCTTCTAAAGTTGTTCATAATATTCAAGAAGGTAAAGTTGATATTGCCAATGAATTACTTATAGATTATTACAAAACAAATATTAATGTAATATTTGACACTTTAATTAAAAGACATCATAATAGAAGAGAAATTTTAGAAAACATAAAAAAGTCCTATAAAGAAAATAATCACACTCTCATTATCCCAGTTATTTTAACGCAAGTTGATGGTATTTGCTTTGATTTCACCCGAAAAAAATTTTTCATAAAGGAGAAAGAAAACAAAAAATATAAATGGTTACCAGAAGTAATCACAGAGTTAGAAAAATCAGCTGGTAATTTCTTAAATCTTTATTTATCTCCACTCCAAAATCAAACACCTATTATGGTAAGAGAAAAAGATCTTAATAAATTCCCTTGTAAATTAAACAGACATGAAATACTGCACGGGATAAGAACTGATTATGGTACAGAGATTAATAGTTTAAAAGTTATCTCACTTCTTAAATATGTTTCTGATTTAATTACTGACCTTGATAAAAAAGCACTAAACATAGTAGAAGATTAATTTTTTTGAAAAATTAGACCTAATACATCTCACATAACAACTACCTCACAATCGTTCTAAACGTTAAGTTTACCCGTGGTCGGTGGATTTTTTTTGTGGGTGGTAATCGGTGAAGCCAATGGGTTTGGGTTTCGTCTTTCATTACCAATAACGAACCGTGTTCTAACACTTTGTACACCGTCTCTTTGGTTTGCTTGTGTTTAAAACCAAAACGTCTTTCTGCTCCAAAGCTCAACGAGGCAATTGCTCCGTTTTTTTTTAAGTCTTTTTCACCATCACTATGCCATGCCATTCCTTCTGAACCATCGTGATATAAATTCAATAAACAAGAGTTATAGGTTTCGCCTGTTTCCTTTTCAACCAGTTCTTTTAGCGCTAACAATTCTTTGGTAAATGGTAAGGCTGTTTTTGTAATGTTAGAATACGAATATTCAAAAGGTTGTTCGGCATACCAAGCCACTTTTCGTTTGGTTACCATTCGTTTTCCAAAAATAATAGCTTCGTCGTTACGCCATTCAATAGAATTCAATAAAGCCTCATAATAATGGTCTGCTTCCTCTTTTGGTAGAACAATACCGTAGTAGTGTACCGTTCCATCTTTCGGAAGTAAGTTTATAGGGGTATTATCAAATTGAGAGAATAAATCCATCGTTGTAAAAATACGACTAAATAATAAACGTCATAGCGAGGAGCAACAGCGACGTGGCTATCTCATCATTTAGAAAAAGATTCCTTCATCCCGCTCCGAAGTTTTGGAAACGGGATTCGGAATGACGATGTCTTAATTTCTAAACTTATTTCGTGTGATAATATGCTTGAGCTTCTGTTTTAAATCGGTACCTGTATCGTACACCATTTGTTCACTAGAAGGAAAGTTTACTGATCTTTCATCAAGTAACTCTATAAACGACTTATCCAACGCTCTTCTGTCTCCATCATAATCGGCATATATGTGTTCAAAAATAAACTCACTTTGTATAGGAAAACGCTGTAATAATTGATTGCTTCTATTATCAATATACTTTACAACACCAGTTACTTTACTACTCTTAAATTGTGTAAACTGGTAAAGCTTACAACGTATTCTTTTAAACTTATCTACTTTTATTTTATTTCCTAAGCTATCTTTTACATAGCTTCCATTATTATTTCGTAAATACTTAAACCCATCTTTTATGCGTCGTTCTTTAATAACTTCCTTTTCATGTACCTGTTCCGGAGAAACTATAATATCTGTAAAATCTAACTCTAAATCGAAATCATATTGAATATTTCTATCTCTTTTTGCGTGATATTGTGTCCATAAATCATTCAACCCATAGGTATCAATTGCTAACAAGTCTCTTTCTAATCTTTTTGGAATTATTTGCTCTGTTCTATTTCTAACAGAAACATGTACATAATCAATTCCTCTAGCATGCGCCTCTTCTATTAAGTTTCTTGTATCTCTATAGTTAGGGCTAATTTTATCTAAATGCCTTAACTCGTCAAAAGCTCTTCTGTAGTTAATTTTGTTTCGGTCTCCTTCATTTAACAAGGCTACACCATTTTCATACAAATAACCAGCATAATTTTCTTTTGCTGCAAGAATTTCATCCGTATAATTAACAAGTTTAAACTTGGCATTTCTACCAGAAGATAAAATTCGCAACGGTAACAATGGCTTTATTTTTTCCTGCCTGTTATTAAGACGTTGATACAGCGTATAAATTGTTTCAAAGTTTTCAGGATTTCGTTCTTTCTCTAAAAAAGAAATTCTGTCCAAATCTCTATCCGTCGATTTTCTAAAAGCTTCCTGAAGCATTAGTACGTGCGGCTGATTTTTCTCTTTGGTTTTATTCTTGGCTAATTTTTCAATAGATAATGAAATTGCCTTGTCATAATTACCCGAATTAAGCGCTTTTTCAGTAGTTTTTACACTACTACAAGACGCTAATACCAATACCGATAAAATAAGTAGTAAAGTAGTTTTTCTCATAAAGTTTAAGTTTCGCAAGAAAATTCAATTATTGTGCCAAAACTAAGTATTCTTTTTAACTTAAACTTTATGAAGTATACTATTTATTCAAGTAGCTTCGCCATTGCTATTTGAATAAATTTAAGATGTTTTTCTTTATTTGACGGATTATTAGTTTTTTGCATTTGAACCATTTGACGTAATAAATTTACTCCAACCTTATCAAAGTTATATTGCTTATACTGAAGTCCTTTAGCCACAATATCTTCGGATAAGTTTTGAATAGCCTCTGTATTATTACTTTTTCCAATCTTATCAAATGCTTTTTTATACAATGATTGAATCTTTTTATTCGGACTTAAAAACATTCCAGACATTACATTGCTTGCTATAAAACTTAGCTCTTCATCATCATTTTCTTCTAAATAAATGCGCGTTAACGGTGTTGCAATGATCTTTTTTACAGCTAATGGTAACGTTTTTGATTTTTGAATTGCTAACTGTTTGTCTATATAATACATTCCTACCAACGACTTTCCTAATACTGAGTATGACTTACTTTGTAAGCCTTTTTCGAACACCGATTTTAATGCAGGGTCTGTTAACTTTCCTAAGGTTTCAATTGCAGCTGCTTGCACCAACGTTTTTGAATCGTTTTGAGCGATTTTCATAATTTGATCAATTACATTCTTTTTTGAATATTTATTGATTAAATTAATGTTCTCCAAGGCTAAAATCCTGATTTTATAAAAATCATTATTCAGAGCATCTGCAACTGCATTAAATGCTTTTTTATCATCTTGATGTTTTGCTACTTCTAACAAAGCTTCTCTTTTATGCACGTAGTTTTGAGCATATTTTAATTGATGAATATAATCGCTCAATACTTTATTTTCGTTAATATCGCATAACAACACACCGTCAGCATTTACTTGAATTAAATCTGGATGCTTGGTAAAAGGAAAGGTGAATGAAGCATCTCTTCCTTCAACAAACACAGTATGACGTGTACGTTTACTTCCTTCAAAAACATCAATTGCAAATGGGAATTTAAACTCATTAAGTTGAGATTGAATAATATTTACGGTTACTGTTTTTCTAAGTTTGTTATAATCGTAAGATATTGATAGTTTTGGATGTCCGCTGTTAAAATACCACTGATTGAAAAACCAGTTTAGGTCTTTACCGCTTACTTTTTCAAAAGCTAAACGCAGTTGATGTGCTTCTCCTGTTCCGTATTTATTAGCTGTTAAATAAGTATTCAATCCTTCGTAAAAAGCTTCATCACCCAAATAGTTGCGTAACATGTGTAAAATAGCGCCTCCTTTGTTGTAACTAACCGCATCAAACATATCTTCTTTATCCTCGTAATAAAAACGAACTAAATGTTTATCAAAATTTTGTCCGCTTTTATACCCTTCAATATCTTCAAACAAGTGTGCGTCTGCTTCATCTTTTCCATATTTATGCTCTAACCATAAATACTCACTATAATTAGCAAAACTCTCGTTTACGGTTAGGTTACTCCAACTCTCAGTAGTTACTAAATCACCAAACCAATGATGAAAAGCTTCGTGTGCTATCGTATTCTCTTGTACATTTTCATCTATTAGTTGCCCTGGTGTTTGATACGCTCTTTCTCCGTGAATTACGGCTGTGGTATTTTCCATAGCACCACTTACATAATCACGTCCTACAATCTGCGCATATTTATTCCATGGATACTCTATTCCTGTAATTTTTGAAAAGAACGCTAACATTTCAGGAGTATTCCCAAAAATATCTTTTGCATATGGTGCATACTCCTTCTCTACATAATAATCTACAGGAATATCTTTGTATTTATCTTTAATAATCTCATACTCTCCTACTCCCATAAAAAACAGATATGGTGCATGCTTTTGAGTAAAATTCCAATAATCGGTACGAGTTCCATCAGCATTGGTAGTTTGTTTTTCTAGTTTTCCGTTAGAAAGTGTTACATACTTTTGCGGAACCGTCATATAAATTTCTTGTGATGTCTTTTGGTTTGGAGCATCAATTGTTGGAAACCAACAACTACTTGCTTCGGTTTCACCTTGCGTCCAAATTTGAGTTGGTTTGTTTTTATCAAAACCTGTTGGATTGATAAAATACAACCCTTTTGCAGATGTAATAGCTGCACTTCCTTTTTGCTTTACCCTTTCTGGTCGCGCCGTATATTTAATATATAGTGTAAACTCTTCGTTTCGCTTATAGGTACGAGGTAAGTTGATGATTAACTCATAATCATCATAATTATACTCTAATGCTTGATTATTCATTGTTACTTTATGAATAACCATTGCTTTAGCATCTAACGTAACTTTATCTGTTTCATAAAAATGAGGTGCTAAGGTTACCCACTCTTCTCCATTCATTTCTTTTTCTTGAAAGTTAAAATCTACTTTTAACTTCGTATGAACTAAGTTGTGAACTTTATCTTTTTCAGCTCTATATACTTTATTTGATTGAGAAAATAAGCTTGCTGTAAAGAAAACAGCGATAAAAACAAGGAGTTTGTTAAATTTCATATGTTTTTGTTTAGAGTCCAAAAATATGAAATTCTATTGGGAGGCTTGTTAATGACCCGTTAAAAAGAAAAAGCCGTCAGATAATCTAACGGCTTTTCTATATTTTCAACACCAATTTTTATTCTGTTTCTTCTGAAGAACGATGTTTGTCATCGAAGATCATTTTAAATTGTTTTAAATCTAGGTTTCCGGCATCCATCTTAGCTTTTTGCATCATTTCCATAATTTTCCCAACATTCATATTTTCTCCTAAAATTCGTGCAACTCCTACTCCCATATCTTTTCCGTAACCAAAAGCTACAATTTCGTCAATAGCATCAGCATCTCCTGAATAATAAATTGCTGCATTGGCTCCATCTTTTTTAAATTTCATTAATTGCTTGTAGCCAGATTTTTTAAAGATAGATTTTAATTTTTCCTTCTCAGCTTCATAACTAGCTTCATCTAAATTCTTATAAGGAACACCAGTAATGTTAACCTTTTTTATGCTTTCATACGCTTTTTTGTCTTGTTCCGAAGCTTTATCCATGCTTAATTGCAACACACTAGCTGGTACATCAAACGTTATAAAGCCTTCTTTTTCTTGGCTTTCTACCAAATAGCTTTGTAAGGATTCTGTTTTACAAGAAACGGCTACAAAAGCTACTAGTAATATTGAATATATAAGTAGTTTTTTCATTGTTATTAGTTTTTGATTAAAAGCAGCGTTAACTAATTAACGCTGCCTTATTTGTTTTTATTTGTTCTTCTTTCCGTCTTTAGAAAACGTCTCTGCTAATTTTGACATTTTATTAATGTCTATGTTACCAGTTAACGAAACAATTACAGATTCTGGTGAACCACTATTAGAGTTTTTGTCTTTTACAAACATTAACACTTCACTTACAAAGTCTTTGTTTTTAGTAGACTTTACATAGATTTTAACACGAGAATCTTTATCTTTTACACGCATTAACTCTATTAAGTTACTCTTTGCTATTGCTGATTTTACCATGCTCTCCATTTGTCCAGATACTTTTGCATTTTCAGTAGAAAATACTTTTAGCTCTTGTAGGTCTTGAATCATTTTAAAAACCTCCATAGCTTCATTGTCTTCAGATTCTACCTTAAATTTAGATAAAATTTCAAAAGCATCTTTATTTACTACCACTGATGATACCTCATCTAAGTCTTCTAATTTATCAAATATCGACTGTCCGAAACTTACATTAGCTATAAATACGAATGCGAATAATAATATTATTTTTTTCATGATTTTATTGGTTTATAAGTACTTGGTTTTACTTTCTTAATTAATTTACTGTGTTTATTACTTTGTTTACTGTTTCTTCATAGGTTCCTAAGTGTTCAATAGCATCATTTCCTTTTTTTAGGTTGTTTGAAACTGCATATAATGCATCGTTTCCTTTGTTTAAATTGACCGAAACTAGTTGCAACGCTTCTTTAATTTGTGCAAACTGTTTACGCTGTTGATGCTTTTTGTACTCTTCATTACCCATAAATAAGCTAAATAGTAAGAATACTGACGCTGCTACTGATAACCATTTCCAGTTCTTCTTAGTTTTCTCAGGTTCTAACTGAATGGTTTTGGTAAAGGTTTCGTCTTTACTTTGTTTAAAATAACCAAACATCATACTATACTCTTGCAAATGCGGTGCCACGTCGTTTGATGTAAAATACTCTTGTAACGTTTGCTCTTCTTGCAATGTTGTTTCTGCGTCTAGATATTTATCTAATAATTTTTCTATGTTAGCTAACTCCATAGTTATGTTGTTTTATTAATTCTTGTCTTATTGCTTTTCTAGCTCTTGATAATGCTACTCTTACAGCTGTCGGTTTCATATCAACCATTTTACATATTTCATCAAAATCATATTGTTCAATATCTCTTAATTGTATGATTATTTTTTGCTGCTCTGGTAACTTATCTATAAGCTCATGTACTCGGTTTACACTGTCGTTATGTTCTACCCTCTTTTCTAAAGGAGTATCTTTCTCTTTATAATTACTATGAACCAATGTTAAATTACTTGCTTGTTTAGACTTTAATCTGTCATAACAATAATTCTTCGTCATGGTCATTGCAAATGCCTCTACATTTTTATAATTAGAGAGCTTTTCTCTATTTCTCCACAATTTAAAGTACAGCTCTTGTGTAGCGTCTTCAGCTTCTTCAGTAGAAACCAACAATCTTTTCGCTAAACGAAAGACTTTGTCTTTAAATGGTAATACAACTTTTAAAAAGTCTGATTGGTTCATGGTTTGGTTAATTAGTTCTGTAAGCCTATTAAAACAATTGCGTCTTATTTAACAGGTTTACATATCTACGACGACGCAGTTTTAAGTTTGTTACATCAATACTAAAAAAAAATAATATTATTCAGTAAATTGCGTTGTTGTTACAACTAATATACTCTTATGAAATTACTTAAAGCATCCCTAATCATCTTTTTTTCAATACTACTTGTATCATGCAGTGAAAAAGACGATGCGCCGAAAAATATTGAAGTTCAAAATTTCGTTTGGAAAGGTTTAAACGCTTACTACTTATGGCAAGATTTGGTTCCTGATTTAGCTGACAGACGTTTTAGTAATGATAGTGAATTGTTCAGTTATTTGTCGGGATATGACGATCCTGCTAACCTATTTTACAATTTATTATACATGCCTAATGAATACCCTAAAGATCCTAACAGAACCT
This sequence comes from Tenacibaculum sp. 1_MG-2023, assembly GCF_030547425.1. Lineage (GTDB taxonomy): Bacteria > Bacteroidota > Bacteroidia > Flavobacteriales > Flavobacteriaceae > Polaribacter. The sequence goes on from NZ_JAUORH010000025.1 coordinate 28,087, forward strand.
ATTCGTGGATTGTAGATGATTACATAGCTCTAGAGGAGTCTTTTGCTGGAATACGCTTAACAAGTGGTATGAAGCTAGAAGGTGCTGATTATACTAATGGTTCTGGAGACTTTTATATATATGTATACGATGTTGTTGCTGGTTCTGATGCCGATACACAAGGAGTAACTCGTGGTATGATTATTACTGAGATTAACGGAACAACTATAACTAGAGGTAATGTAAATGATTTATTAGATAACGACACATTCACTATTCATTTAGCTAATTACAATGGAGGAAATCCTGTTAGTAATGGCACAACCATTACTGTTACAAAATCTCAAGTAACAGAAAACCCAATAAAAGTAACCAACGTAATTACTAGCGGTAGCCACACTATTGGATATTTACTATATAATCAATTCTCTAGTAACTTTGACGGAGAATTAAATGCTGAGTTTGCTAAGTTTCAAACAGCTAATATTACCGATTTAATCATCGACTTACGTTATAACGGTGGGGGTTCTGTACAAACAGCTACGTATTTAGGAAGTATGATTACCGGACAGTTCACTAATGAGTTATTTGCTAAACAAGTATGGAATCATAAAGTGATGGAGGTAACAAACCCTGATTTATTAATCAATAACTTTACGAATCAGATTTTAAATAAAGACCAACAAGGAAATGTGGTACTGGATGAAGCAATTAATAGTTTAAACCTAAATACTATTTACTTTATCGTTTCTGATGATTCCGCTTCTGCATCCGAATTAGTTATCAATGCTCTAAAGCCTTATATTGATGTAAAGTTAGTAGGAACTCAAACTTACGGAAAACATGTTGGTTCTATTACCTTATACGATTCTGATGATTATACTCGTAATGGCGATAACTTAAAGAGTCATACGTGGGCAATGCAACCTATAGTATTAGAAATTCAAAATGTAGATGGTGAAAATGCTCCTGAAGGGTTTATTCCTGAAATTACTATAGACGAAAATCCAGGTAACTTAGGTATTTTAGGAGACCCTAACGAGCCTTTATTACAAAGAACCATTCAATACATTACTACGGGAGCTAAAGGAGTGCCTACTATGAAAAAAGGAGTTCAATTTTCTCCATCATGGAATTCAAATATGATGCGCCCTGATTATAACAATATGTATGTAGAGTTACAATAATATAATTATGCTATATAAATAAAAAATCCAGCTTGCTTAGCTGGATTTTTTTATACTTTTTATTCAATAACCTACCATCTTATTACACACGACACTAGCATACGGTACCATTAGACACCATTGTCTTGTGATTAAAGACAGTACTGTCTGAAGTTTAAGACAAATTACAACAAACTCATTTGTTGGTTATTCTCTTCATTAGGAATTTTTAAGTCAACTCCTAACTCCTTGTTTAGCTTTTTTATAAAGTAGGCTGCCAACAATGGCGACTCCACCTCTAAGTTTTGATGTATAAAAAAGTGAATGTTCTCTAAACCTACATCGTTCCATTCTTTTAAACGAACTACCCAATCATCCAAACGCGTATAATCTGACGGGTGATTTGCTCCAACATAACGAACAAAAGCTTCATTATTCGTTAAACACATATGCATCATATCTCTTCTACCGGCGGTATCAACTAACACATTGGTTATGTTATGTTCTTCAAACAACTGTGTAAACTCATTAAATACAACCTCATCTTCAAACCAATTTGGGTGACGAACCTCAATAGCTAATGGTATACCTTTAGGCCAGCTTACCACAAAGTTTTGTAATCTATCAAAGTTTTTATTACCAAAATTAGCGTGTAACTGTAAAAATATGGTACCTAACTTCTCTTGTAAATGTGAAGCATTATCTAAATACACATTCACAGCATCTTGTACACCTTGTAAACGCTTCCAGTGGCTTATCTCCTGCCCTAGTTTTGGGAAAAACTTGAAGTTTTCAGGAGTTTTAGCTTTCCACTTTTCAAACTGTGCTGCTGGAAACTGTCGGTAAAAAGTAGCATTGAGTTCTATCGAGTTAAACTGTTTCGAATAATACTCTAATTCATCTTTGGTCCCTCGTGGGTAAAAACCTTTTAAATCTGCTTTATTCCATTTTGCACAGCCAACATACACATTAGGTGTACCGCTCCTTTCAAAAGAACTTAATAGCTCTATTGTTTTAGGATGCGTTGCTGGTAATGTAAAATCTACTAACTCTGGTTGTGCTACTTTTCCAAACTTCATACTTCGTTATTTTCTATTCCTTCCTCTATATCTTGATTATCTACCATCTCAGGTCTAAACTCTGTCATTCTATCATCATCCAGTTTTTTAGCATACTTATAACCCGACTTCCACCATTTCTTCATTTTTTCTTTATCAAAAACTAGCGAATTGGTTGTTAACACCGTTGGTGTATAGTATAAGTTCAACTTTACATTATGTTGTTTGGCAGAAAGCTTTCCTATGGTAATATTATGTCGCTCAACATTCTCCAACATAAAATCAAACGTATCCATCATCAGTGAAAAAGGGTTCTTAGCAGGTAATCTATTCATTTGGGTTACTTCGGTAGCTAAAATAATAGCATCAACTTCGGTAGCTCCTCGTGCAATTGCTTCACGAATAGGAACTAAACTACCAAAACCACCATCGGCATACTGACAGTAGTCTTTTTCTAACAAACTCATAAAAGGCACATAGTTACACGACCCCCAAATCCAATCACAAAAGTCTTCATACTCACACTCCAAAATAGATTTGTACTCAATTTGATTTGCTGTTAAATTAGAAACTGTTACCACTACCTCTTTATTTAACCTTCTAATTTCATCGTAAATTTCTTTAGTTATGCTATTGCTTATAAGCTTTCGTAAGTTCTTACTCTCACCAAATGTTTTACGACCATTTAAAAAGTTCCAAAAAGTATTTCTATGTCGTATAGAAATTACCTTCTCTCCATGCACCGATTTTATTCGAAACGGACTATTACTAAAAATAGCTTTTTGATCTACCGAAGTATATATTTCTTTTAATTCATCAACCATACCTAAAGCCAAATGCGAAACCATTAAGCTACCTGTTGATGTTCCTAAAAGCATATCGTAATCTTTATTTTTATTTTTCATTAGGTATTGTGCAACACCGCCCGCAAAGGCTCCTTTACTTCCTCCTCCTGAAATTACTAAGGCTTTTTTCATTGATTTAAGTTTGGTTTTCCTATTTTTAGTTCTGTAAAAATATCAAAAATATGACACGATTATCATTCCTTTTATTAATCTCTTTTATAATACTTTCTTGTACACAAAAAAAGAAAGCTCCAAGAACTTTTGATACTATTAAAATTACCGAATTTAAACAAGATAGTACCAGTATTAGAGCTATGCTAGCCATTAGTAACGATGAATTAATTTTTGCAGGTTCTAAAGGAGATATTACAAGTACAAAGGATGGTGGTAAAACATGGCAAACACAAAGTTTAAAGTATAACGATACTATTATACCGCACTTTAGAAGCATTGCCAAAAACGATGAAAACATATTTGCCTTATCGGTAGCTAATCCTGCCTTACTATATAAAGGAAATGAAAACAAGTATGAGTTAGTATATACAGAAGCACACGAAAAGGTTTTTTACGACTGTATGCAATTCTTTACCGATGGAAAGCATGGTATTGCCGTTGGTGATCCTACAGATGATTGTCCGTCTGTTATTCTTACCTCAGATGGGGGAAATACATGGACAAAACTACCGTGCTCTCAACTACCTACTTTTGAAGAAGGAGAAGCCTTTTTTGCTGCTAGTAACACCAATATTGCTATCATAAATAATACCGTATGGATAGGCTCTGGAGGAACTAAAGCACGTATTTTAAAATCTACCGACTTTGGGAACACTTGGGAAATTTTTGATACCCCAATTGTACAAGGTGACGGACCACAAGGAATTTACTCTATTGATTTTTATGATGAAAACCATGGAATTGCTATTGGAGGAAACTACGCAAAACCAGAAAACAATAACGCTAATAAAGCAATTACTACCGATGGTAGTAAAACATGGACACTCGTAGCTAATAATACCAATCCTAATTACAAAAGCTGCGTACAGTATGTACCTAATACTAACGGAAAGGAAGTCTTTGCAGTTGGAAAAACAGGAATATCATTTTCTAACGACGGTGGACATACTTGGAAAGAAGTAAGCAAGGAAAGCTACTATGCTATTCAGTTTATTGATAAGAATACCGCTTGGTTATCTGGTCATGAAAAGATTGGAAAACTAGTTCTTAACTAAACTATCTTAGGGCAAATAAACAAAGAACTATAAGAAAACCTATTTTAAGTCTATTAAGTAAGCCTTGGTGGATTAAATTCTTGGCTATCACCCTGTGATTAATTCTTAATGTTTTGTTAAAAGGAATTCTTTTCCTTTTTAACTATCTATTTTTATAAGCTAATCAACTCAATATTAAATGAAAAAAATACTATTCTTACTCTTATCCCTGTGTATTAGTAGCTCTTTTGCACAAGAGTACTTTCCTACCAACACAGGAGTAAAGTCATCCAAAAACAACGTGTATGCATTTACCAATGCTACCATTTATGTTACCCCTACCCAAGTAGTAAAAAAAGGAATACTACTTATTAAAGACGGTAAAGTTGTATCTGTAGGTAAATCGGTTACCATACCTAACGAAGCACACGTAATTAACCTAGATGGAAAATCTATATATCCTTCTTTTGTTGATGCTTATTCAACCTTTGGTATCGCAAAACCTAAACGTGAAAGTGGTCGTGGTAAAAGACCACAATACGATGCTGGCAGAAAAGGATATTACTGGAACGACCATATTCGTCCTGATGTAGATGCTGCTGCTGAATTTAACTTTGATGCTAAAAAAGCTAAAGAATTATTGTCTTTAGGCTTTGGTGCTGTTAATACACACGTGGCAGACGGTATTATGCGAGGTAACGGAATTTTAGTTGCTTTAAACCCTAACAGTTCTGATGCTTACAGAATTTTAGACAAAGAATCTGGAAACTACTTATCGTTTTCTAAAAGTGCTAAATCACGTCAAAGCTATCCTACGTCACGTATGGGAGCTATGGCACTATTACGCCAAACATATTTAGATGCCGATTGGTATGCTAAAGGAAATGCAAAAAACACCGATTTAGCTTTAGAAGCTCTAAACAACAAAAAAGAGTTACCACAAATATTTAATGCGGGTGGATATTTAGACAATATGCGTGCTGATAAAATTGGTGATGAGTTCGGAATTCAATATACCATTGTAGGTGGAGGTAACGAATATGAAAGAATTAATGATATTAAAGCAACCAATGCTACGTACATTATTCCTATTAACTTTAGAAATGCTTACGATGTATCAAATCCATTTTTAGCAAATAAAATTGCGTTAAGCGATATGCGCTCTTGGAATCAAGAACCAGCAAACCCATCAATTTTAGCAAAAAACAATATTCCTTTTGCATTAACTACATACAAGTTAAAAAAGGCAAAAGAATTTAATAGCAATCTTCAAAAGGCTATTACTTACGGATTAGATAAAACTACAGCTTTAGAAGCATTAACTACAGTACCTGCCAAGATTTTAAAAAATGACAAAGTTGGTAACTTAAAAGCTGGTAGTTATGCCAACTTCTTAATTACTTCTGGTGATATTTTTGACAAACAAACTACTTTATATGAAAACTGGGTGCAGGGTGATAAAAACACCATTAACTCAATGGATAGTAAAGATATTACAGGTAAGTACACACTAACAGTTAACGGAAAGTCGTACGATATGACCATTACTGGTAAAGGAGCTAAACAAACAGCTGCTTTAAAGAGTGGAGATAAAAAGATAAATAGTAAATCATCTTTTAGTAACGGTTGGTTGCATATAACTCTTAAAGATGGTGACAACTACACTCGCTTAACAGCATTTGTTAAAAACAAACAACAAATTACGGGTACAGCTACCGACAACGATGGGAATGAAAATACTTGGAATGCTACTTATACTGGAAAAGCTGATGCTAAAAAGAAAGACGGCAAGAAAAAAGAGACCACTCCTGAAGTACTAGCCGTTACCTATCCAAACATCGGATTAGGAAACCCTACAGCTCCACAAAAAGAAACTATTTTAATTAAAAATGCGACGGTTTGGACTTCTGAAAACAACGAAGTACTAAACAATACCGATGTATTAATTAAAGATGGTAAAATAGCCAAAATAGGCACCAACCTATCTTCAAGAGGTGCAACAATTATAGACGGAACTGGTAAGTATGTAACCGCAGGTATTATTGATGAGCATTCACATATTGCTACTTCCGCAGTAAACGAATCAGGACATAACTCAACGGCGGAGGTAACTATTGAAGATGTTATCAACCCTAACGATGTAAATATTTACAGAAACATTGCGGGTGGTGTTACTTCTATTCAAGTATTACATGGTTCTGCCAATCCAATTGGTGGACGTTCGGCAATTATCAAACTAAAATGGGGAGAGAATGCTGACGGAATGTTATACAATAACACACCTAAGTTTATCAAGTTCGCCTTAGGTGAAAATGTAAAACAATCTAACTGGGGAGATATGAATACAATTCGTTTCCCTCAAACACGTATGGGAGTTGAACAAGTATATATTGACTACTTTCAAAGAGCCAAAGAATACGATGCTAAAAAGAAAAGCGGACAACCATATCGTAAAGATATTGAGTTAGAAACTTTAGCAGAAATTATTAATAAAAAACGTTTTATTTCTTGTCACTCTTACGTACAATCAGAAATTAATATGTTAATGAAGGTTGCAGAACAATTCAACTTTAACATTAACACGTTTACCCACATTTTAGAAGGATACAAACTAGCCGATAAAATGAAAGAACACGGAGTTGGTGGTTCTACTTTTGCCGACTGGTGGGCGTATAAATACGAGGTTAACGACGCTATACCATACAACGCTGCTATTATGCACAACCAAGGTATTACAGTTGCTATTAATTCTGATGATGCCGAAATGTCTCGTAGACTAAATCAAGAAGCCGCTAAACTAATTAAATACGGAGGTTTAAGCGAACAAGAAGCTTGGGCTACAGTAACTATTAATCCTGCAAAACTATTACACTTAAACGACCGTACAGGAAGTATTAAAGTAGGTAAAGATGCCGATGTAGTTGTATGGAGCGGAAATCCACTTTCAGTATATTCTAAAGCAGAGAAAACAATTATTGACGGAGCTGTTTATTTTGATATTGAAAAAGACTTAGAAAAGCGTAAAGCTATTAAAGCAGAGCGTGCTAAGTTAATTAACATGATGTTACAAGAGAAGATTAAAGGAGGTAAAACACAAGCTCCTAAAAAGAAAACTCAGAAATTATTTCACTGTGATACAGAATAATCCTCACAGAGAAATTTAGTAAGATTAACTACTAAGTATAAACTAATAGTAACAAAAATTTAAAACGTGAAAATTAAATATATATACAACATAATATGCTTCTTATGTATAGGAAACATACTAGCGCAACAAACACCAGCACCCAAGCAAATTGAAGCTTACAGTATTGAAGGTGCTACGGCACATTTAGGAAACGGAGAAGTGATTGAGAACTCTTTAATTATGTTCTCTAACGGAAAAATTGAATTTATAGGAAGTGCTAATATGAGAATTGCCCGTATGGGAACTGTTATTAATGCCAAAGGAAAACACGTATACCCAGGATTCATTGCAGCAAACACCTCTTTAGGTTTAGCTGAAATTGATGCTGTACGTGCAACGAGAGATTTTGATGAGGTAGGTTCAATGTTACCTCACATCCGTAGTATTATTGCTTATAATGCAGAAAGTAAAGTGGTAGAAACCATGCGTCCTAACGGTGTATTAATGGCACAAATTGCCCCACGTGGTGGTGTTATTTCTGGTACCTCTTCGGTAGTACAATTAGATGCTTGGAACTGGGAAGATGCTGCTATTAAAACCGATGATGGTGTTCACATGAACTGGCCTCAAGTATTTTCAAGAGGTCGTTGGTGGATGGGTGAAGATCCAGGATTAAAGCCTAACAAAAACTATCAAAAAAGTATTGATAAGCTTACAGAGTTTTTCGCCAATGCAAAAAGCTACCTAGCGGGTAATAAAACACCTAAAAACTTACCTTATGAAGCTTTACAAGGCGTTTTAAACGGCTCGCAAAGAATGTTTGTACACGTATCAGGAGAAAAAGGAATTACTGATGCTGTAACTATTTGTAAAGAGTTAGGCGTTAAAAACATCGTGATTGTTCGCGGACAAGAGGCTGAAAAAGTTGCTGACTTATTAAAAGAAAACAATGTACCTGTTATTTTAGAACGTGCACACCGTTTGCCTAATGGTGAAGATGCAGATTATGACAGACCTTTTAGAGCGGCTAAGATATTAACCGATGCAGGTATTTTAGTTGGTTTGGGTATGGAAGGAGATATGGAACGTATGAGTACACGTAACTTACCTTTTTATGCAGGAACGTATGCTGCTTACGGATTAGAAAAAGAAAAAGCAGTTCAGCTAATTACCCAAAACAATGCTAAAATTTTAGGTATTGATAACAACGTAGGTACTTTAGAAACTGGTAAAGACGCTACCCTATTTATTTCTGAAGGTGATGCCTTAGACATGCGTACTAACATTTTAAAAGAAGCTTTTATTCAAGGAAGAAAAATCAGCCTAGAATCGCATCAAACAAAATTATGGAAGCGTTATGCTAATAAGTATAAAAATCAATAAACACCATCCTTAACGAATGAGATATCAAAATCTCATTATTAGAACTTAAAAACATCATTCCGTAAAAAGAATGATGTTTTTTTATACATGAATAATAGGTATGCGCTACTGTATGGTAACTTCATACACCACTGTATGAAGCTTAATACAAACTAGTACACCCCATATTTTAGTTTTGTTTGAAGATTCAAACAGTAGCATCTGGTGTTAAACAACAGTAGTGTTTGGTGTTGGGCAACAGTACTGTTTGGTGTTAGACAACAGTACTGTTGTTTGCCTAACAACAGCAATAGCTAGTAATTATTCTTTTAGTAAGATGGTATTTTATTATAAAACAGAATAGTACTTTTGTATTTAGATATCATAGCAAATGAAACAGATTAGTAGTACACAAAACGCCTATATAAAAGAGCTTTTAAAGCTTCAAGAGAAATCTAGAGAACGTAAGAAGAAAGGATTGTTTTTAGTAGAAGGACAACGTGAAATTTCGTTAGTTGTTAAAGGAGGTTATGAAATAGACACCCTGCTATTTGTTGCTGATATGTTTACCGAAGAAAGTGTAAACAAAATTCTACATAAGGCTGCTAATTGTATAGAAATAACAAAAGAGGTATACCAAAAGCTTGCCTATCGTGATACTACCGAGGGTATTATTGCTGTAGTGAAAACTAAAAACTTCGATTTAGATGCTATTGAATTCAACACCAATACTCCACTCGTATTGGTTATGGAAGGTATTGAAAAACCAGGAAATATTGGTGCTATGTTACGTACCGCCGATGCTGCTAATGTAGATGCTGTTTTTATCGCCAACCCAAAAACAGATTTATTCAACCCTAATATCATACGCTCTAGTGTGGGGTGTGTATTTACCAATCAAATAGCTACAGGTACTTCTGAAGACATTATAGCGTACTTACAAGAGCATAACATAAATATTTACAGTGCTACCCTACAAAACTCAAACGAATACCATAAAAACGACTATACTAAGGCTACTGCTTTGGTAGTAGGTACGGAAGCTACAGGATTAACGCAAATTTGGCGAGACCAAGCTACTCAGAATATCAACATACCTATGCAAGGTGAAATCGACTCAATGAATGTATCGGTAGCCGCAGCTATCTTAACTTTTGAAGCGAAACGACAACGTAAATTTTTAAATTAAAAACCAAATGAAAACAAAAATCCCCTTATTAACACTTGTAACCATTTTATTCTTTTCTTGCTCTTCTGACACTGACAATGTAGAAGAAAACATAGATACTGGAAACACTGGAAATCAAATATGTAAAAACCCTTCTGCTTTTATTTTTAATGAAAAGGACAATTTTATTTTAGTTGAATTTGAAAACAATGATTTTCCTACAGGTTGGGAATTAAAAACAAATAGTTCTACTACTGGAAAAGGATATTATGTTTGGACAGGAAATCAATCGTTAGGAAAACCTGGTAGTGGTTTAGTTGAGTTTAAGCTAAACATTAAAAACCCTGGTGTTTACCGTTTTTTATGGAGTTCTGCAGTAACTCAAGGAAATAGTGGTTCTGATCATAATGATAGTTGGCTAAAATTTCCTGATGCAGATGATTTCTATGGAGAAAAAGAGGGTTCTAAAGTATATCCTAAAGGAACAGGTAAAACTCCAAACCCAAAAGGAACATCTGCTGATGGTTGGTTTAAAATATATAGAAGTGGAAATAATTTAGATTTCAAATGGCAAGCAGCAACTTCTGATAATGATTCGCATAAAATATATGTAAAGTTTGAAAAACCTGGTGTATATTCAATGCAAGTTTCAGTAAGATCTTCTGGGCACGGAATAGATAAGTTTATGCTTTTTAACGAAAGTTATTACACTCAAAATAATGCGATTCAAAAAACTTCTTTTAGTGAAATAACATGCAATTAATAAACAAAAGTTAAGAACTAAAAAACAAACTACTTTTAACCATACATTTTTGTATGGTTTTTTATTTTGTTTTATCTTGGCTAACGCTTAATAAAATTGCTATAGACTTCCTTTTCTTCCAAAAATAAGTAAGTTTAGCAATAAATATAAAAGAACAGTAAAGTACTCTTATACCTCCTTTTTGGTTGTATAACGATGTATTTTACATCTATATAAACACGTTGTAAATAATTTAAAACAATGAGTACAAGAAAGAATTTAATTATATTATTATTGTTAACTTTAACATTAACAAGTTGTTCATCTATTAAAAAGACAAGTAGTTCTACCGATAAAGAAGAAATTTCTATAATCATAGAAAAGCCAAATGAAAATTATATTTGGAGGAAAGGACTATTAACATTAAATGTTAAAATTATAAATAACAGCAATTCTAAAATTACCATTGTTAAACCTTCTTCTGACCCTAATTTTAGACCAGGGAAATATTATGCTTCTATTGAGAATGAGTTTGAAGGAACATCTTGTATTTCAGAAGTAAGTTTTTATGATGAAGACCCACCGAAACATTATGCCTCTATTTCTGACTTTATAACCATTGAAGCAAACAGTGAAAAGTCTTTTGATTTTTCTAATGAACACTTAAATTATTGTGGTGAAAATTCTCAAAATTCAGATACTGCTTGTGTAAAAATTAAAATGTACGGACACAAAACTAAATATGATGCGAATAGTGATTTTATATTAAATAATTATGCTGGTTATAGCATCGAAGAAAAGAACAAAATTATTGAGTTATACAACACACTACATACAGTAGATATTGAAAGTAATATTATATGTGTGAAAGTTAAATAAAACTATTTACAATAATGGTAACCGTTGCACAAGCTATTAATTTCACAAAAACAAGATATAAATAAGCCCTTTTGAGGGCTTTTATTTTATAATGTAATTTAGTTTCAGGTTAAAGATATGAGGCTTAAAAAGAAGTAAAATAAGTTGTATGGTTACTTTTAAAGAAAAACAAACTACTTTAAACCGTACATTTTTGTACGGTTTTTTATTTTGTTTTATTGACTTATTAATTTAAAATCTGTATTTTTTTGCTTTAAAATACTGATAAATGGAACAATTTGAAGGTAAAA
>NZ_JAUORH010000026.1 GCF_030547425.1 Tenacibaculum sp. 1_MG-2023
GTTTTTCATTGTGACAGTTTGAATTTAAAGTTAGTAAATTCGAATTATTAACTGTCCTATTTTTTGGGAAGCCTACACTCCTTAGAGAATAACACCCAAAAAAACGCCGTTAATAATTAAATTAACGGCGTTTGATATTTTAGATTGCTTCCATCCAAAGGATTGGATTTGCAATAACTTTATATTTTATCGTCTACTATAGTTAGGAGCTTCTTTCGTAATAGCTACATCGTGTGGGTGACTTTCGTTAATTCCACTTGCTGTAATACGGATAAATTTCCCTGTGTTTTTTAGGGTTTCAATGTCTTTTGCTCCGCAGTATCCCATTCCTGCACGTAACCCGCCTACAAATTGGTGAATACTTTCTTGTAATTCTCCTTTGTAAGCAACACGTCCTACAATTCCTTCTGGAACTAACTTTTTAATATCGTCTTCTACATCTTGGAAGTAACGATCTTTTGATCCTTGTTTCATGGCTTCAACAGATCCCATTCCACGGTACGATTTGAATTTTCTTCCTTCGTAGATAATAGTTTCTCCTGGAGATTCTTTGGTTCCTGCTAATAATGATCCTAACATTACACTGTCTGCTCCTGCTGCAACAGCTTTAGGTATATCTCCTGTATAACGAATACCTCCATCGGCAATTACTGGGACTCCACTTCCTTTAATAGCTGCAGCTACTTCTAACACTGCTGAAAACTGTGGAAACCCTACACCAGCTACTACACGTGTTGTACAAATAGACCCTGGTCCTATTCCTACTTTTACTGCATCTGCTCCTGCTTCTACTAAATATTTAGCTGCTTCTGGTGTTGCAATGTTTCCTACAACAACATCTAATTCTGGAAATTTTGCTTTTACTTCTTTTAATACTGACACTACTCCTTGTGTATGTCCGTGCGCTGTATCAATAATAACTGCATCTACTCCTGCATTTACCAATGCTTCTGCTCTATCCACCGCATCGTGTGTTACTCCTAATGCTGCAGCTACTCGTAAACGTCCAAAAGTATCTTTGTTTGCTGTTGGCTTCTGTGTTAGTTTTGTGATATCTCTAAAGGTAATTAAGCCTACAAGCTTATCATTATCATTAACAACTGGTAACTTTTCTATTTTATTTTCTTGTAAAATAACTTCAGCATCTTTTAACGAAGTTCCTTCAGCAACTGTTACTAAATTTTCTGAAGTCATTACTTCAACAATAGGACGCTCGTTATTTTTTTCGAAACGTAAATCACGATTGGTTACAATTCCTACTAATTTTCCTGCTTCATCAACGATTGGAATACCTCCAATTTTATGCTCACGCATTGCTTGTTTAGCATCTAAAACAATAGCACTTAACGATAAGGTTATTGGGTCGATAATCATTCCGCTTTCTGCACGTTTTACCTTACGTACTTCCTGAGCTTGCTGAGCAATCGTCATATTTTTATGCAACACTCCTATTCCTCCTTCTCTAGCAATAGCAATAGCCATAGCAGATTCGGTTACTGTATCCATAGCTGCAGATACTATTGGAACATTGATTGTTATGTTTCTGGTAAATTTTGTTTGGATTGAAACTTCTCTTGGAAGTACTTCTGAATAGGCTGGAACTAATAAAACGTCGTCGTACGTTAATCCTTCACCTAATATTTTAGCTTGATGAGCTTGCATATGCAATCAATTTAGTGTGTTGTTAATTAATTGCATGCAAATGTACTACAAATAATGCAAAAACTACCTTTAATTTTAAGTTAAGTAAATCGTTTTATATTTTATCTTTTGTTTATTGCTTTACCCTTCTATCAATAACGCTAATAATCAACTTTTATACGCTCAAGGTTTCTCCCCGTTATTCTTTTCTATATCATTCTTAATTTTAGTATGTGTTTACCCTATTCCAATTCATAAACCTACAACTAATGGAAACCAGTACCCTGATAAAAGACACTAAGATAGTAGCTAACACTGCCGATGTTTATCCTAAGGTATTTAAAGAATTAATTACTGAAATTAATAATATGTTATCGTATGCTATTTACAACGGTATTACTATTAATACTGAAGTGAACTCTTTGATTGAGAGTAAGTATTTAAATGATTTGATTAACGCGCACAATATTCTTGTTAAAAACATTACTCCTGCAACGCCAAAATCTATAGAATATACCAAAACTCTTCGTAATGAAGGACAAAATAAATCTATTTTCAGTAAGCTTCCTATAGTTAGAAATCTTATTTTACCAGCTCTTTTCTTCTTGATTTTATTTATTATTACTGCGCTTTCTCCTAATGTAAATAATAGCTCATTAGATAAAGGTTTAATGAATAATTCAGGGGTGCCTTTATTATTAAACCTGTCTTATTTAGCCTCTGTTGCTGGTCTAGGCGTTGTTTTTTATTTATTGAAAAAAGTTAGTAATTCTATTAAAAATTCAACTATGGTTTCTGAAGAGTCTATTTCTTATTTGGCTCAAATAGTACTTGGTATTATTGCTGGACTAATTATGTCGGAAATTATTTCTTTTTACACTAAAAGTCCAGAAGATATCGATCTTTTTAATAAAGGTGTTTTAGCACTGATTGGTGGGTTTTCTTCTGAAGCTATTTTTAGCATATTACAAGGTATTATAGATAGAGTTAAATCTATTTTTATCGTACCTAAACCCAATAAATAACTATTACTAAAAATAAAAGAGGTTGCACCGTTAAGTGATTATAATAGAGCTTACAGCATACTAACCAAACTTAGCTCAACATTGTAGCAACCTCTTTTTAACTTTAAAATTACACTTATGAAGTATTTTTACGTATCAATTCTTAGCTTTTTTCTACTTTCTTGTGCTAGCATTCCAAGTTCTACTGTTACACTAACCAAAGAAGTTATTAAAGAAGCAGATAATATGCATGCTTTAAATGTGTCTTTAATCAACAGACTTTTTGATGAGCGAAAGGAAAAAATAAACTTATTTATTGAAAATAAGTATACTCCTACACTACTAAAAAAGTATGAAGGTTTATTACCAGATTCTTTAGATTATAAAAAGGAATTACCAAACATTCTTAACAGTATTGTTCCTATTATTAATCGCAAAAAAGATTCGCTTCAAAGTGTATTGGATTTACAAAGACAAGATATTTTAAACCAACTAAATTCTAATTATAGCGATTATAGCAGAGCTACTACTTCACTTCAAAACTTAATTAACTCTGCTGTAAAAGTAAAAACCACAGAAAAAGAGGCTTTGCATGCGATAAATCAACTCACAGGTAATAAGGTTGATATAATAAAGGTTGAAAACACCATTAATCAAAGTATTGATAACCATTGAAAAAGTAATTACTGAAAAATAACCATTATGAATTCTATAAATTGGAACAATATAGCTAAAGAAGCTGCTTCACAAACTGATGCTGAGTTTAACAAACAGTTGGCTAGTTTAACTAACCTAAAACTTAGCGAAGTGGATGCTTTTATTAAGGAAAGTAAAATTACGAATGCAAACGCCATAAAAACACTTAAACTTATTGATGATGCTACTATTAGCAATAATGAAAAAGCCAAAGCTATTTCTAATATTGAAAATGGCTTTGGCTTTGTAATAAGTTTAGTTTCTAAAGTAGTGTAACTATCTAAAGATTGTATTCTCTTTTATAAATGCTGTTTTATAACGCTCACTAAAGAGAATTTTTTCTTCATTATCTAAAACAATAAGGTTGTCTTCAAAGTAAATTTCTTTAATTTTCTTAACGTTTACTAAGTAATTTCTATGTACTTGTCTAAAATCTGGATTAGACAACATATCTTTTAGCTTGGTTAATGACAACTTTATTAGGTAATTTCCTGAATCGCAAATTAAGCTACAGTATTTTTCTTTCACTTCTACATAATTGATAGCAGCTACATCTACTTTCACTACACTTCTTTTTTTCTTTATGAATAAAAAAGCGGGACTTAACACTCCATTATCTGATGTTAAACTTATACTATTACTTTGCTGATAACAAGACTCTATTGCTAATTCTAAAGAGAACAACAATTCCAGTTTGTTATAAGGTTTTAATAGATATACTAACGGATTGGTTAGTTTTGCTTCATCAAAAATTTCTCTTCCTTGCATGCTTGTCAAAAACAAGAAAGGAACATTTATTCCTTCTTTATTTAAACGGTGTGCTAACGAAATTCCGTCTGGTTTTCCGTTTATCATGATGTCTAAAATAATAACATCAAAAAAACGATTTCTAATCAGCTTTTCTGCTTCTACCGCATTTTTTGCTAACGATACTTCGTAATCATTATCTTCCAAAAAAGAAGAAAGTTCTAATGCTTCTTCCTCTAAGTCTTCTAACAATAATAATTGTAGTTTTTTCATAATTTATGCGCTTGCGTTGGGTAACAAAATTCGTATAGTTGTCCCCACTTCCAACTCACTATCTATGAGTAATTTTCCATTATTCTTCTTAATAAGTGTTTGACACAGTAACATACCTAGCCCTACGCCCTCAGATCTGTTAATTTTGTCAATACTTAAATCTTCTAATCCTTTAATTTTTGCTAGTTTTTCTTCTGAAATACCAAAACCTGTGTCTTTAATTTCAATTGTACTAAATTCTTCAGAGTCGTTATAGGTTTTTACTTCAATCTTGCCGTTTTCTCCTGTGTATTTTAGTGCATTATCTAACAAATTTCTCAATACTATTTTTAGAGATTCCTTATCTGCCTTTACCAAAATAGTAGCTTCTAACGTTGTAGTTAGTGCAATGTTTTTAGCTTCTGCAATTTCTTCAAAGTTATAAACAGCCTGTTCTACCAATGGTTTTAAAGGATATTCTTCTGCTTTAAACGATAACTGATTGTTTTGCTCTAATGACCAATGCAATACATTATTTAATAAGTGACTCGTGCTTTCAGTTAATGCAATAGCATTGTTAGTAGTTTCACTTACCGCATCGTATTCTTTGTTTTTTAACTGTCGTTTTAGCTTTTCGTGCTGTCGCTTAATTGTATTAATTGGTGAACGTAAATCGTGAGACACTACAGAAAACAAATAGTCTTTGGTTTTGTTTGCTACGTTTAACTCCTCTTTTTGCTGAGTAATAAACTTGTTTTTACTTCTTAACTCTCTATAAAAATAGCCTAAAAACCCCAAAAAAACTAATAAACCTGAAGCTCCTATTACCAAACTCTTTTGCACCACTGCTTGACGCTTTAACTGCTCTTCTTGTAATACAATTTCTTGTTGCTTCTGTGCTACGGCTAATTGTTTGTCTTTTTCTGTAAGCTCCCAAATTTTATCACGGTTCCAAATAGAGTCTTTCCAATTACCATATTCCATATAATACTCTATACTTTTCTGGTAATTTTTTCGGTTTTTCTCCACAACCGCCATATTTCTTGCTGAATTCTGCTTCAACCTTATATCAGAATAAAATTTTGACAAATCATAAGCTTCTTTAAATAATGGAATTGCTTTATCATCTAAATATTGATTATAATAGACATTTGCTAGATCCATTTTAGCACTAATTAAAGCTGCTGTATCTATAGCCTGAATTAAATTTAATTCTTTATTAAAATATTCATTAGCCTTGAAAAAATCTTTTTTTTGTAAAAAGTTTATACCTAAATTATGATAAATATTTTTTTTTCTTAGTGTTTCTGGCTTTTCATCTAAAGCTTTTTGATAAAAAAAAATTGATTCATCATATTTTTTTAATTTTAAATAGATATTCCCTCTTAAAATTTGTTTTTCAAGAGTATAATCTTTGTTATCTGCTATAAGATTTAGGTTTTGCAGGGTTTTTTTATATAATCCTTTTTTATATGCACTATAGGCTTGCATAAATTTAACATAATCTAGCTCTTCTTTACTTTTAACTTGCAAAAGAACCTTAGCACTATAGGCATAACATGAATCATACTCCTTACTCTTATAAAAATCTAAAGCTTTACAAAAAGCTTTATTTTTATATTTTTCACAAATAGAGTTACCTCTTCCAATAAAGGTCTTGTTTTTTTCAGGAAGGCTGGTTTGAAACAACAGTAAAGTTATTCCATAAATAATAGAATATAATTTACTCAAAATTAATACTGTGTTGGGGGTTCCATTTCTGCAGGCGTGGTTACCGTACCTCTTTCTGTTACAGGGTCATCGTTTACATCCTTCAAAATTGGGTTAGTATTATTATTTCTAACAAGAATCATGTCCGCTAATTCAGTTCCTTCTCCCAATTCATAAGTATATTCTATATAATATAAATCATATTGACTAGCCACTTGATCACAATTAAAATCTACTCTAAAATCTCTACAACTTACCATATTATACCCTCCTTCTTTATTTGGGATTTGAACTGGAATAATTCCATAATAGTTTAAATAGATTTCATTTCCTTGCAGTTGTAAACCAGTGGTATTTTCAATTGGCTTCAAAGGGTTATCTGGTAAGTATGCTAAAACCGTTACAGTAAAAGGGTTACTTGTACTACCTTCAAGACCTGACATGTTAACTAAAGGTCCTTTTGGTATATTATCAACACTAATATTGGTGTCAAATTTTCTAAAATCTTTTAATGTTAATGTAACTCCGTTAACGTTTACTGGGTTTCCCATGTTTTTATAATTTAAATTTGGTTATTGGCTAAATTTACAATTATAAAAAGAAAAGAAAAAATAGTTTGTTACTATTTTATAGAGGTTATAGAGAAATTTGTCTTTTGTGAAATTTCTCATACTCCTATTGGGAAAGTAAATATTATTTACAGTAAGAGAAAACCGTTATAAACACAATGAAACAATGTGCTAATACCATGTAACTAACAAAAAAAGGGAGAAAACTAAGTATCTCCCTTTATTTTAAATTTTGAACTGTAATGTTACATACCAGTTTCTTGGAGATGATGGTATAATACCTGGTCCTGGGTATCCTGTTGCCCTGCGTGTAAAGTATTTTTCGTCTAATAGGTTGTTAACTCCTGTTTCTAGCTTCCATTTTTTATACGAATATGAAAAAGAAGCATCTACAATTGTATATGCTGGTATAGGACCTATTGTTCCGTAACTAGGATGTGTGCTATCTACTGTTGCATGTGTAGCATCGGTTTGTTGCTCAGACAAATGCGTTAACTGTAAGCTACTTAAAAAGTTTTTATATCCAAACTTTACTCCTGTTTTTAAGTTTAGGTTCGGTATAAACTCTACTTGATTTCCTATTACCGATTTTTCTAATGAATCTGTATATTCTGATTGTGTTAACGCTAGGTTTACATAGGTATTTAGCACGTAGTTTGGTGACAGTTTAAATGCATTTACCAAACTAACATCTGTAAAACCTTCAAAACCATAAATAAAAGCATCTCCTACATTAGTTCTTAACCTATCTCCTGCATCGGATCCGCTACTTACCCAAAAAATTCCGATTCTTTTGTTGTAAAACAGTCCAAATCCGCTTAGATCGTAGGTTACTATGTTTTTAATTTTTCCTCTTATTCCAATATCTGCTGTGCCTCCTTCTTCATCATCTATGTTTTCATCTACTTTAAAAGTAGGACTTACCGTACGGATGTCATTAAAGGTTACTGAACGGTAGTTTTGAGAAGCATTTGCATAAATTTCTAACTTTGTTGATCGTTTATAACTTGCACCAATACCAAATAAAGCAAAGCTTCTTTCTTTTGTTCTATCGTCTCTAAACGTATTAGTTCCATTAGGTAACGGCTCTCCGTTTTGTAGGTCTTCATTATTCCACAATACTGTTTTATAATCACCATTACTTCCTGTTTTTATGTATTCTAACCTAAATCCAGGAGTTATTGAGAATTTATCTGATAGCTTAAAAATATGTTCTCCAAATAATGCTACATTCGTATTTGGGAATTTAAAATTAGATGAGGCATAGGCATCTACATCTGCAAATGTAAAGTCTGCATCTACACTATTAGACCCTGCTCCTTGTTGTTCTGAATTATTTGCTTTGTAATATTTTACACCTAGTAAGTAGGTATTCTTTTGCCCTCTAAAATTATAGTTTGATAAAAAGCGAATTTCTGTTCCCCAGTTTTTATATTGTCCGTTAATTAAATCTCTCGTAGCATAATTTCCATCTGCAAAAGGTTCATCTACGTAGGTTATAGGACTTACATTACTTGATTTATAATTCCCTCTAAACCCTATGGCTTTTCTCGAAGCATTTAATCCAAATAAGTTAACACTTAGGCGCGTGTCTTCTGTAAAATTATGATCTAGTTTTACCGCCCATAAATTCCAGTTTACACGAAACCAGTTTCTTGATCTGTTACTTTGAAAAGGATCTTCATTAAACATTCTATCATTTAACCCTCCAGCTTGTTTAGCTAAATAATTTAAATATGTTGCTTCTACTGTTAAAGTTGTTTTTTCTGATAGTTTATGATCTACATGACCATAAATATTTATTGAATTAAATTCTGAATTTGGTCTAAAACCATCTCCTCTTTTATAATTTATGTAACCATAATAACCTGTTTTATCAACTGTACCTCCAACACTATTAAAAGAATTGAAAAGACCGAAAGCCCCTGTAGATTGTCTTGTTATGAACTCAAATTCTTTACTCTTATTAGGTTCGTTAAATTTAAAATTTAACAACCCTCCAAATTGTGTTCCGTATTGTAATGATGCAGCTCCTCTTACAATTTGGATTTCTTGTAAGGCCTCTGCTGGTGGTGTGTAATAACTTTCTGGATACCCTAATACATCTGCACTAATGTCGTAACCGTTTTGTCGTGTATTAAAGTTTGATGTTCTGTTAGGATCCAAGCCTCTACCTCCAATGTTTAACTGTAATCCAGCATCATCATTTTCGTAAATATTGAGTCCAACTACTTGACTGTATATTTGGCGTGCGTTATTCGCCGCTTTATTTCCTACTGTTTGATCTAATAAAACTACTTCTGTTTTTTTTCCTTCATAAATAGCAGTTCCTTCCACTGCTTTTAATCTTTTTAAACTAAATACTTTTCTTAGCCTTTGATTGATGATTACTTCTGATAGTTCTTCATCTAACTTTAAAAGTGTTATGTTTTCTACAATATTTTTATTTGTAATAGTAAGTACATGTTCTTTTATTTCGAAGTTATACGAAAAGAATACCAATGAATAGTTTCCTGATTGTAATGGTTTGGTTTTATAATTTCCTTGAGCGTCTGATGTTGCCAACTTTCCGCCTGAAGCATCAAAAACTTCAACATTATTGATAGGGTTTCCTTTTTTATCAATTATTTTTCCTGAAATGGTATATTGTGCTACCACTGTTTGCACAGCTAAAAATAAGATAAAAATAATGCTACAGACCTTTAATTTTGATTTCATGGTTAAATGGTATAATCCAATTTTTGTGTTTAAAACTTTCTTTTTGTTGGTATAAATCTACTTTTGGATTTATAAATTGTGTGCTAAGTCGACCGTTTAATGTTACATAACTATCTACGTATACTTTAGGATTTTTCATTCCTTTCTTTTTGTAGGTATCTCCTAAAAAATGAGCAAATTCAAGTATAAAATCTGATTGAAAACTCATTTGTTTTTCCTGTAATGTCGTTAAATAGTCGCTATTATCAATATATACTTGCTTTTTTGTTTCTTCATCAATTATTTTAAACTCTGCATAGCCCGCTTTTTCAGTTAACATAACGCGCCAAGAAAAACGGTATCCTTCTTCTGTCCAAAATAATTCTCCAGGGTACAACAAATACCTAAAAGGAATAATTATTTGTAGCATAAAGAATAGTATTAAAAACTTTCTTGTTAATGTTAGTTTTTGGGTAGTTACCAAGGTTTTTCCTTGATCGAAATAACCCTTAGAGATACTAAATATGACTGCTATACTATTTAGTATTTTATGGTGCACTTTTGGATTGAAAAATATAATGGTTGAGACAATCATTATATAAGGAAACATTCCTATTGAAAATAGTATTCGTGTAAATACATGAAAAACAACTACTGTAACAAATGCTATGGTACGTGTTCGTTTATTTAATAATAAAAAAGGTACTGTTAAATCGTATATGGCTCCTGCCCAACTCATAGCAAAGTGAAACCATGTTTTAGACATTAAAAAACCTACTAATGGTAGATTATTTTGTACGGGTAACCATATGCTTAATGGAGAGGCTCTAAACAACCAATCGGAATTTAGTTTTGCTAATCCTGCGTAAAAGTATACGATACCTAATAGTAACTTTATTGCGTCTATAGTCCAATTAGGTGTTTTTTGATAGGCTATTTTTTCATTTTGTTTTGCATCCAAAGAAAAATAAGCATTTGCTGGTAGAAAAATTAAAATGAATGCTACTAAACTTACAAAGTAATAATGGTTTAAATAATAGCTTTTATCCATTAATTCAATGTAAGTAAAACTAAAAAAAAACGTAATTGCCGCTGTTTTATATTTATAACCTAACATTATAAGTAAGGCAGCTATTGCACAAATAAAAAATAATAAATAGGTATAGTTACCTAATGGTTTTATATACTCGAATCCGTAGTATGAAAAGAAAAATTTTGGTTTTATATATTGTTCTTCTATCCATCCGTTTAACCAAAAACGTAGTATGCTACAAAACATCATAAAACCAAAAAAAATACGAAATACTGCAAGTGGGGCAGCTTCCGTATTTTTTTTGAAATATTTTTGTAATGTATTAATCATTATCAGCGTCGCTCGAAGTATTTTTAATACTCATAGCACTCATCATATCTGGTTTAAAGTTTTTTAATACTGTTTGCATAGCCTCATAAGTATTTAAAAACACGTTTTTGTCATTTTGAATTTGATCTGTAAAATCATCTTTTAATAAACTTGCTTTATCTTCTATTTTTGTAAAGTTTGTGTTTATTAAATCTGCTAAATCTTTTCTTTTTAAAAACTCTAGATACTGCTGTAAGCTTTTTCCATTATTTCCATTATAACCTATTCCTTTATAAAAGTTTTTTGTTGCTGTTAACGCGGTCATAAATAATTCTTTAGAGATGTCTTTTTTATAAAAGCCTTCAACCAAGGTTACATCTGGTATGCCTGTTCTTGCTCCTGATGGATTTGCTATTTTAGGGTCTCTTAATTGTTTTTCAAAAAAAGCTACAACATAAAAATTTACTAATTTATCTACACTACTTGATATTGAGTATCCATCGTTTTCAATGAAAGTTTGCTTGTAACCTCCGTTCCAATCATCTTTAACTTGTTTAGATAAATTGTAAACTCTGTTACTTACATCTTTTAAATATTGTGTATACTTAGCTGCATTTTCTGCTGTTGTATAAAAAGTTACTGTTTCTTCATCAGTACCTTTTCCATTAAGTAAATAGTCTAAAGCAGGAAAACCTTGTACACTTATTAAATTAGGTGATTCTAAGTTATAAGTTCCCGACTTAGCATAATCATCTAATTGAGTAGCATTCGTTGGTATTGTATTCATATAACCAACCATGTTTATTTCTTGGGCTTTACCTACTTGGAATAACGAAATTTTTTGCCAAGTTATATAAGCATTTTTCCATGCAGTTCTTGCCTCAACTAAATTAGCTGTGTTTACTGTTGTTGTAAATTTATTTATTGTTTCATTTAATAACTCTGTTTTCTCTACAAAATCATTATATCCAGGAATAATCATTTGATCAGCCCAAAAAGTCAACATTTCTTTTCTATTAAAATCATCTGGTGTTGATGTACTGGAATCATCATTACTACTTGAACTACAAGCAACAATTAAAGAGAGTACACATATGTATACGATTTTTTTCATCTTGTTTTAATTAATTTTTTATTAA
This sequence comes from Tenacibaculum sp. 1_MG-2023, assembly GCF_030547425.1. Lineage (GTDB taxonomy): Bacteria > Bacteroidota > Bacteroidia > Flavobacteriales > Flavobacteriaceae > Polaribacter. Next base: position 11,798 of record NZ_JAUORH010000026.1, read on the forward strand.
TCTAAATAAACACGCAAAAATAAAAAAAAATAGCCACGTAACTGTACATGGCTATTTTTAATTTATCTCATTTAATAGTTTAGTCATTTAAACTAACTACATCTTCTGTTGTAAAACCAAAGTAGGTTCCTAACCTAGATGCAATTTGATCTAATTGGTCATCTGTAATAGACCATAAACCATTATCAGCTTCTAACATTGTTATAGTACCTACGATTTGATTTTTTTCAACTTGTTGTCCGTTAATTTCAACAAATCGTAGTGATTGTAAAAAACCATATGCTTCAGATAATGCATGTAAACTATTTGCATCTTTAGCTCCTTTTCCTTTTAATAGGTAATGTGCAGCCATAACCCCTATTACTTTAGATACTGATACTCTAATAGTTTCAGCTTGCTTGCTTGCTAGTTCATAATCATTAGCATCTACTGCTGCTCTTCCTAATTTGAATGCATTGTACACATCATCAAAAGTTCCTTTAAACTTACTATCGTTATCAACACTTTTAATATAAGAGTTCAAGAAACCTTTTCTATCATCTAAAGAATTAACTGGTTTTGCAGGATCTTCTTCTAAACCAAATAAATATCCATAAGCTTCATCCCAACCATGTTGTAAAGCTGTATAATTTTTGGTGGCATCTCCTTTATATGGTTTTCCAGCTTCATGATCTGCTTTATTATCATCAATAAATTTTTGAGAAACATATTTGTTTATCATTTGATCTGCAATCACAGAACCTATTAATGTTTTAGCTACTGCTTGATTGTACTCAACTCCTTTAGCATTTACATAAACTGTTCTACTACCTGTAATTAGTTTTCCTGCTGTACCTGCAGCTGCATCTGTATTCCAATTAGCATATACTTCTGTGGCATGGTCTTCAATCCATCCGTCCATTTTTAACCTTAACTCATCTGTTTCTACAGCATCTACGTTAGAGTTTGTAGCAGAAGCCACAGTACCTCTAAGTTTTTTCCCTGAAGTGTTTAATGATACATCTTCAAAACCTGTACCCTCTTTAAACATTTCTTCTAACTGAGCCAGAGTTTTGGTATTAATTCCAAGCGCATCCTTTAACTCTTTAGCCATTTTTAAACGTGCTACTTGTCCTGAAAAACTAACGTTAGATTTATTGTCTTTTCCATTAAAAGCATAGGTAGCTGGAGCTTCTACTGGTTGTTTTACATCATTATCATCTGAACAAGATGTAAATACTAAAGCTGACACAGCTATCATAGAAAGGATTACTCTTTTCATTTTATTTAGATTAAGTTTTAATTAATTTTATTCGGCAAATTTATATAAGAAAATCAACCTTACAAATCTTATTAAGACTTATTTTAAATAAATTTTATTTTTTGATAACTATTTGAAAGTTTAGTGGTAATTATTTTTTCTTAAGGTAATTAACAACTGCTTTACGTATGTCGTATGCTATTTCTCCTGCTTTAGGTTTATAAACGTTTATAACTCCTTCGCTTTTATTTGAAAGTATAGGAATATCTAGCCCTCTTAATAAATAATCTGAAAAAGCAACTGTATAAGTTCGACTTTCTTGAAGTTTACCATTTTTAAGCATCCATTCTCCATTTTCTTTTTTAGCATTAAAACGCTGTAAGTAGGCACCAGTTCCTGAAGACTCTACGCCAAAATCTAATACTTTCTTTAATAAACTTCCTTTAATTTTAACCTTTAAAACCTTACCTCCATAAGGTAGTACTCTAAAAATGTCTACAGCATTTACGTCTCCAGCCAATACATCATCTATACGTACTGATCCTCCATTTACTAAAGCACAATCTACTTTATTATTATAAGCTAGACTCATAGACTCCGCTATAATTCTCCCCATATTGGTTTGTACACTTCTAATAGTGCTTTCTCTTGCATCTAAAGGTTCGGTTGCTTTGTATATTACTTCATAAGGATTAGAGACTACCTCTCCTATTTTATCTTCTAAAACCACTTGCCATTTATCTACAACATTTTTCACATTAGCATCTTCAGAGATAGATTTATTTATCTCTTTTAACTCTGATTTAAAGTTAACTTCTTTTGTTTTAGGATCATATTCAAATCTATGAATATAGGCTGTTTTTGCGTTAGCATCTGCCTTTGTAATTGTCACATTTCCAACTTTATCGTAACTATTGGTATGCTCATGTCCGCCCATTATTAGTGGCACGTTTGGTAAAAGTTTTGCTATTTTTTTGTCTTGTGTAAGTGATGCATGAGTTAATCCTAATACAATATCAACATTATCTTTTATTTCGTTATATGAACGTTGTATCTCTTTGTACATATCTCCATAATGCACATAGTTTCTTGGATTTGAAGGAATGCAAACACTAATAAACCCTACTTTTAAATTCGTTCCATCAGAATTCTTAAATTCTTTAATGAAAGAATCTTTTAAAGTTTCTTTTTTACCATCAACAATTTTATGGAAATAAGAATGTTTACCATCAACATTATGTAACACATTGGCAGATATCCAATTAAACTTGCTTTCATTTAGGCGGTCTTGTAAGTGTGTGTAACTTAAATCGAATTCATGGTTTCCAAATGCTACAAGATCAAAATTCATAGCATTCATAACTTCTACCATCTGTTTCCCTCTTACTCTATCTCCATTATACTTCATTGTTCCAAGCAAAGAGGGGGATAAAAAATCTCCTGCCAACACTAACATCGTATTTTTATCTTCTTTTAAAAGTTGCTTATGTACCGTTTCAACCCTAGCCATTCCACCATACATTCCTCCTTGAATTGGAGCTATTTCATATACATCGTTTAGTTGTAGTACTGTAAAATAGGTTTTATCAGTATCTTTTTTAAACTGATACGCTGTTTTTGAAGAGATTGTGTTGGTTTTCTTCTGAGAAGAGCCACAACTTACTAAAAAACATGTTGCTAAAAGTAGTAATAAGGTTTTAAATTGCTTCATTTGGTTTTTCTTTATAAGGAAACCAAATTTACGAATTCTAGTGAAGATATTGACGTGTGTTTTCCCTAATCATTTTTCGGTATTCTACCAATTCTGGGAACTGGTAAAAGAAGTTTATTTTTTTATGTGCTATTGTTCTAGGCTTTTTTATTCTAGGTCTTAACACAAAAGCAGTCCAGCTTTCTACAATGTCTTCTTCTGGGCTTTCAGCAGCATAATCTGTAAGAAACTCAGTTCGATTGTTTAAATATAAATCATACAGTTTTTCTACACAATTTGCTTCCGTATAGCAATATTTTCGTTGAATAACATCCCAACGGTTTAATAAAGAACCCTTCCAAAAAATATTAACAAACCTATTGATATAACTATCTTTATAGGCCTCACCTTCAAGAGTTAAATACAATTCTCCTTCTTCTTGTTTATTTTTATTTGTAGGTCTTATTTGAGTTCTATTTAATGTTAGTAAATGTCCAAATTCGTGCACTAAAGTATACACAGATTCATGAAGCCTTCTTTTATCTTTAGTTTCAAAATTAACATCTCTAATATCAATTTCTAATTGCCATTTGTCATTTTTTGAACTCAATGCAACTAAAGCTCCAGTTTTCTCATCCACTCCGTCCGTCATTAAAACGATACGTTTTATATATTTCTGAGTGAGTTCTTTTGGAAAAATCCTATTAAATTCACCCCAATAATAGGCTGCTAATTCATCGCTTACTGACTGATTTTTAATTATTCTACTCCCTTTCACATTCCATACTCCTATCCTTTCACTATCTACAGATTGTGAAAAGGCTGAAAAAAAGAAAAAAAGAAAAAAAATATTTAATTTCGTCATGTTTAAAAAACTTCTAGTGCTTTATTATAGGCACTTTCAAAACTCATTGGTTTAATATTTGTTGTTATTTTATTTGCTGTAAAATAAGACAATAGCTTTTCTGTTGGCATATTACCTGTTAATTCATCTTTTGCCATCGGACAACCTCCATAGCCTTTTATAGCCCCATCAAAACGGCGGCAACCTGCTTTAAAAGCACTGTCAACTTTTTCGTGCCATTTGGCAGGTGTTGTATGTAAATGAGCTCCGAATTCTATTTGAGGATAACTTGGTATTAAGTTTGAAAATAAGTAATTTATATCTTCAGGTGTTGAGCTTCCAATTGTATCTGACAAAGATAAGATTTTAACACCAAACGACGAAAGTTTTTCTGTCCACTCTCCTACTATTTCAACGCTCCATGGATCACCATACGGATTTCCAAACCCCATTGATAAATAAGCTACTACCTCTTTGTTTGTTCGATTAGCAATAGCTAATACTTCTTTTAAAGTATCTATTGATTGTTCTATTGTTTTGTGCGTATTTCGCATTTGAAAATTTTCTGATATCGAAAAAGGATATCCTAAATAATCAATCTCTTCAAACTGAGATGCATCGTTTGCTCCACGTACATTTGCTACAATTGCTAAAAGTTTACTTTTAGTTGCTGATAAATCTAATTTCGATAAAACTTCAGCTGTATCTCTCATTTGTGGAATTGCCTTTGGTGATACAAAACTTCCAAAATCAATAGTGTCGAACCCAACTTTTAACAGTGAATTGATATATTTAGCCTTCGCCTCTGTAGGAATAAAATGACTTTTAATTCCTTGCATTGCGTCCCTTGGACATTCGATAATTTTAACACTGTTAACCATTGTGTCAAATATACATATTTTGATTCATTTTTTACTTGTCTTAACCTTCCACTCCCTAACAAAAAAGAAAACATACAACACTTTAATTATCAGTAAAATATCAATATAAAAAATTAAACTATAAAAAATATTTTACTTTTATTGATCTAAACTGTCACAATTTAAAAGTTAAATTGTCTCTAGTATAGAATGATTTCATTGGAGTCGCAACAAACACATATCAACCAACTAATCGAACGTTGTAAGAAAAACGATAACTCTGCACAAATGCAGGTATATGAAAGCTATTACAAAGCTATGTATAATACATCATATCGTATTTTAAAAGACGAATTCGAAGCAGAAGATTTAATTCAAGAAGCATTTTTAACTGCTTTTACGAAATTAGATACTTTTAAAGGTGAAGTTGCTTTTGGAGCTTGGTTAAAAAGAATTGTAATTAACAAGAGTTTAACCCAATTAAAAAAAGTTACTCGATATGATGAAGTAAGAATGGATGTGATTCCTAGCCATGAGGTTGATGACATTGAAATAGATTATAGCTCACTAGAAATTAAGAGAGTTATAAACTGTTTACAAAGCTTAAAGGATAATTACAGAATTATATTGACTTTAAACTTAATTGAAGGTTATGATTATGAAGAAATCGCTCAAATACTAAATTATACTAACGAAAATGTAAGAACAACAGTATCAAGAGCAAAAAAGAAATTAAAACAAGTATTAACTAGTAATACTAATAAAACACAAGTATATGGAGGATAAACTGCATCAGTTTTTTAAAGAGAATGATTTTGATGTTTTTGTGCCTCATCAAGGACATTTAAATCGATTTCAGCGCAGGCTAGAAGCTCCAAAAAAACCTAAAAAACCATCTTTTTTTTGGATGGGTATTGCAGCATCTGTAGTATTGGTTTTAGGTTTTTACCTTGGTAGCTACCAGCAAAAAAACACATACGACTTAGCTGATGTTTCACCTAAAATGGCAGAAGCTCAAAACTTTTTTGTTACAACCATAAATCAAGAACTAAAAGAGGTTGAACAATATAGAAGTTTAGAAACTGAAATCGTTATTGAAGACTCTTTAAATGAAATTGAAGAGCTAGAAGACCAATATAAAGCTCTTGTAAAAGAATTATCTAAAAGAGAAAATAAACATCAAATCATCAGAGAAATGATACAAAATTATCAACAACGATTAGATGTCTTAGAAAAACTTCTTTTACGATTAGAGTTACAACAAAACCCCACAAAATTAGAAATATTAGAAGATGAAATTATATAAACTACTTTTCCTACTCTTATTCGTTCCTACACTTTTAGTAGCTAATGATAAAAAACACGAAAAAAGCAAAAACATACGTAAAACTTTTTCTGTTAACAAAAATGCTACCTTATACATTAACAATAAATACGGTAATGTAAACGTAACTACTTGGAATGAAAACAGAATAGAAATCAACGTAAAAATTACCGTAAAAGGGAGTGATTTATCTAATGTTGAGCGTAAACTAAAAGCTATTGATGTACAATTTGAAGCTACTCCTAGTTTAGTAGAAGCAAGAACAATTATTGAAAAAACAAAATCTAGTTGGTCTTGGTGGGGCAGTAATAACACAAACTACAAGATTAATTACTTTGTTAAGATGCCAATTACCAATAATGCCGATTTAAATAATAAATACGGAAACATTGAATTAGATAAACTAGAAGGTAAATCCAATATTAATTGTGATTATGGTAAAATTCAAATAGACCAGTTATTAAATGAAACTAATAATATTAATTTAGATTACTGTGGTACTTCTGAAATTAACTTTATGAAATCTGGAAACTTAAGTGTTGATTACTCAAAGTTAGCTATTATAAAATCAGAAAACTTAAAAGTTAATGCCGATTATTCTACTATGAAAATTGGTACTGCAACCAACGTTGATTTTAATACTGATTATGGAAGTATTTCTATAGATGATGCTTCTAATATTAGTGGTAATTCTGATTACGCAAGTATAAAAATAGGAACTCTTAGAAAAAACTTAAAGATTAATACCGATTATGGTAGTGTTAGAGTTAGAAATATTGAAAAAGGGTTTGAAAACATTGTTATTGATGGAAGTTATGCTGGAATTAAACTTGGTACTAATAGCAATAACAGCTTTAATTTTACTGTTGACTTAGGGTATGCCGGGTTTGGATATCCTGAAAACCATGTAGACATGTTTAAAAGCATTAATAAATCGTCAAAAAAATATTACGAAGGGGCTTTTGGTAAAGGGAATTCTAATTCTACCATTACTATAAAATCTAAATATGGAGGCGTTTCTTTAAAATTAAATGATTAACCAACTTATAAATTATACTACGATGAAAAAATCAGCAATCTTATTATTAACTCTTTTTATTAGTTTCCAAATACAGGCACAAAGCTGGTGGAATTCAAAAAAAATTAAAGGTAACGGAAAAGTTATTACAGAAACTAGAAAGATTAGTTCTTTTGATAAAGTAAACGTTGGAGGTTCCTTTGATGTTTATTTAATTGATGGAACTGAAGGTAAAGTAACCTTAGAAGGAGAAGAAAATATTTTAAAGTACATTGAAACTGAAGTTAAAAACGGAAAATTAAATGTACACTTTAAACAAAACACTAATATTAAAGCAACAAAAAAGCTAACAGTAACCATTCCTTTTGAAAAAATTGAAGCTGTTGCTTTGGGAGGGTCAGGAAATGTAATTGCAAAAAAGCGTATAAAAGCTGATGTAGTTTCTTTTGGCTTAGGAGGCTCAGGAAACATTATAGCTAGTGTAGACGCTAATACTGTTAAAACTTCTATTGGCGGTTCAGGAAACATTATGCTAAAAGGAAAAAGCGATAACTTAAAATGTTCTATTGGTGGTTCAGGAAACATAAAAGCATACGACTTAAAAACAAGCTCTTTAAAAGCTAGTATTGCTGGCTCTGGCGATGTATCAGTCACTGTTAACAATAGAATTAAAGCTACAATAGTAGGTTCTGGAAATATATATTATAAAGGAAAACCATCAGATATAGATAAGACTTCTTTAGGCTCAGGAAGTGTTATTGATAGAAATTAAAGTACCTCACTATATAAAAAGTCCGCTGTAAGTTTACAGCGGATTTTTTTTAAAAGGTACTAACCTTAATCTATCTGATTTATACTTTTAAAAGCAATTAGAACCTCTCTTGTATCTAGAACTTTTTCTACATAATTCTTAAACTGAATATAATCTTTAGGGGTAATCAAATCAGAAGATACATTAGACTCAATATCAATTTCTAAAAGATTTTTATTAATTAGCTTGTAAGAAATTGAATAACTATGATTTTTAAAACTATAAGTACTTTTTTCTGGTAAGCCTACAAACTCTTCATTCTCTTTAAGCCTTACAATTATTTTTTCTCTATAATAATCAGAATTTTCATATTTTCTATAATCTATTGGATACAATCGTTTATCTAATTGAATAACTAAATTATTATATGGATTTAAAAAAAACGGCACTTTAAACGTCTGTAAACCCGCTACTTTGTTTATTTTTATATCTGAAGTTAATTTCATTTTATATAAAGCTGTTCCTTTGTCTTTATTTATCTCTATTTTTTCAACATCATTAAATTTAACGGGTTCACTTGTTCTATTAGAAATCTCTTGATGAAGTTCATCTTTTAATAATTCACCTTCTTTATTTGTTAAAACATCAATATAATAAGATGCTAAATGACCAGTGACTTGTGTCTCTAACTCAATCTCTGACTCTTCTTTATGTAAATTTAAGTCGGTAATACTTATAAATTTTGCTTTTTCTCTAAGTACATTGTTTAGTTTAAATAAACCTTCAACAACTTTGGTTGAGTTATCATAAGGTATTTCTAAAGCAGTTGCTTCACGAAGAGACATTGGTAATGATTTAAATGGTAAATGCTTATCTGTAAGCTCTAAAAATTGAGCTTCTCCATTTATTTTTACCTTAACAATACAATGATTAAAATCGGTACTTGGAAGCAATAGCTGGTTCTTGGCATAATCTGCAGTAAGGATTAAAACCATATTTACATCTAACTCGGCTTTTTTTGCTAAAACTAAAAATAAAGATGAAAAATCTTTACAGTCTCCTAGTTTAGTTTTTATGGTTTTTGATGGTTTTTGTGGTACATACCCTCCCTGTCTAAAACTTACATGACTATAATTTAAATTGTCTGTTATATAATAATAAATTTTTTTAGCTCTTTGATTTTCTGATAATTGTTTATATCCATCTATAAATATTTCATTGAATACTTCTTCTACCTTTTTATCTACTTTTAACTGCTTTCTAACGATATCAGAATACCAAGAAGCTATATCATTCCAAGAGTCAATAGAGCTAACACTTAACCTTGTTACTACATCATTAAAAGCTGGCATATAATCTTCTGTTATTGGAATACCGGGCACATTGTTTAGTTCCCATTCATGAACATAATAATCTCCTTTTTTATATGTATGATATTTAACCTCACCGTTCTTAACTATTTGGTTTACTTCTTTATCTACAGTTAAGAGTCTATAAGTATTTTTAGAAATAGGATGATATCCTTTAAATCCATGACTTAAAATATAATCTTTATAAAACCTACCATAAGTTGAGTAAGTTGTTACATAATCTACATATACAACGTCTCCTATTTCTAATCCAGAAAAAACAAGGTTAGCTCCATTACGATCTGCAGGAATAGATTCTCCATTAGGTTTTATTATTTCTGCTTTCTTTATTTGATAATCTCCCGACAAACCTAAGTTGTATTCTTTAAAAATATCTACACCATTCAAAGATGTTATTTCCTGAATAAAAGTTTCTTGAAATTCTCCTCCTCCTCTATTATGACTTAAGACCGTTATTTGATTTAATAAAGTATTTATACCATAGTTATTTGTGGTATTTTTATTTCTATTTTGCTTTATATACCTGTAAGCATCTTTTAAACTAAATTCATCAAGTACATTCTTCTTATTTTCTAAATCATTAATTTTTTTTCTCAATTTATGATCTGAGGGACTTCTTTCTAGAGCTATTTTATATAATTTTACAGCTTCTTTTTTCTTTCCTAATTGAACATAAGTATCTCCTTTTGCCTTTATAAAAGCATATGAATTTGGGTAGTTTTTTACTCCTTTTTCTATAAAAGGTAAAGATCTTTTATATTGATTTGTGTCATGGAGTAATTGAATTAATCTATATAAAAAATCATTATCATAACTAAACCTGTTTATAACCTCAGTATACAAATTAACTACTTCTTCAACTCTATTTTGTTTTTTATAATAGTAACCTAAATACTTTATAACTTCTGAGTTAAACTCTGATTTATTATATTTTTCTAAGATGTTTATTGTGGCTTTATCATCATTAAAAAGTTTAGAATAAAATTCAGAAAAAACAGATTTCATAGTTGATGGCAATGTTTTATCTTCTAGCAGCTCTTTTAACTTACCTTTCATTTCTAACTTATTTTCTCGACGTAAGAAAATCATGAAATCAGATACTTTTTCAATAAATGGATAATTAATTGAATTTTTAATCTTTATCATTTTCTTTTCATATGCATCAATATCTAACCTCATTAAGTCATCAAATTTTTGATATTCTAAAAAAGAAGACATGTAGTAATTTGGATCTTCTCTTTTTAAATTATCCTGTATTCTTTTTAAAGCACTATCATCCCCTTTTGCACTATAACATTCCGCTAAACAAGTTCGTATTAATGAACTCTTAGGATGCTTCTTATACCAATCTTCCAAAAGATTCATTGCTTTATTTATTCTTCCATTTCTATAATAAGTAAGAAACAAATTAAATTTTGTCAAGTTAATGTCGTTATCTGGATTTTTAAGTTTTTCCTCAAAATACTTTTCTACACTATGAGGGATTAGTTTAGGGTCTATCTCTTTTACACTACTTTTTCTATAATTTCTATTAACAAACGATGTCTTGTAATTCTTTAAAGGTTTTCCTTCTAAGTCTTCCATTCTTAAGATAAAATAAGGATTACTTCCATTTGCTGCCAACTTAATTAAGAACCTATTAACACCTTTTTGAAGGTTTACTTCATAAGTATAAGCATCTAATTCTGTATTATATTGATTGTCATCTTCCAGAACCAGTACATCATTAAGCCAAAAACGAATCATCCCTCCTTTACCTAATTTCAGTAAAACTCTTTGATTTTCTGAAGACTCAATAAATGTTTGAGCGTAATGAACTCCCGCCCCATATTCCGAGTGGTTGGTAAAAAAGTTATATACTTCAGAATTGTTTGGTGATTTATACCATTGTGCATCTCCGTTACTCTGAGCATCAAAAATCTCTTTATTTGACGATTTTTCTTCTGGAGGATAGGGCATATCTATACCGCTAGAATTTAAATTTTCAAAAACACCGCAATACTCCCAACCTTTTATCGCATTGATATTATTCATCAACATAGTATAAGAGTCCCAATCTTTAAGGTTCCTTTTAGTTATCGATTGTAAATATAAAAGTCCATTCTTTACTGTTGTATTCTTTACCTGAGAAGCATCTATAAACTGAGGTGACTCATATGTTTCAGAATTAAAACCCATATCGAAATAATCACTAAAAAAGTAATTCATTGTCCAATTAGAAAACATATAGTTTTCATAGTTCTCATAATTAGAAATTTTCTTCAATAGTTCATGGTCACTACGCATATTACCATTCTCCATTTCTACTAGCTTCTTCAGAATTAGATTCTCAACATCATCTTCATAATTTAGTTTATTTACTAAACTAAGTGCTTTATCCCGGTTATTATCTAACAAAGCACTCCATATTTCGAGGTTTTTTTGCGCATTTATAGTTAAAGAAAGAAATAGAAAAAGCATACAAGTAAATATGTTTTTCATTCTTGGGTAGGTAAAATAATAAATCATAGTAGGTTTTTAAATATAGCATTTTTTGAAACTAATCCAAACCTAAGTAAATAGAACATAATATCCTAAAAAATCATAAAAAAAGTCCGCTGTAAGTTTACAGCGGACTTTTTTATTTATTTAAACAATTAACTTACTGTAGAGAAGCTAAACTAGCTTTTATCGTTTCAATTTTAGCTAATGTATCTGATTCTTTTTTGCGTTCTAAAACTATTACTTGCTCTGGTGCATTACTTACAAATCGCTCATTAGACAACTTCTTTTGAATTCCTATTAAAAAGCCTTCAGCTCTTTTTAACTCTGCATTTAGCTTAGTTATTTCTGCTTCTACATCAATTGTATCTAATGAAATTGGAACAAAATATTCATTTGATTTTACACGAAAAGATGCTGCGCCCTCTACCTTATCGGTAACATAATTTATTTCTGAAGCATTGGTTAGCTTTTGAATTACTACATCAAACTCTTTTGTAAAGTTTTCATTATTTACAACAGATAATTCTATCGCATCTTTAAATGAAATATTTTTATTTTTTCTAATCGTTCTAATCCCTGAAACCACACCTGTAGCAAACTCAAAATTTGTAATTAATTCTTCATTTGTTTCTCCAACTGTTGGATATTTAGCAATAATTAAAGCATCATCTGGAGTTCTTTCAGTAATATGCTGCCAAATTTCCTCTGTTAAGAAAGGCATAAATGGATGCAATACTTTTAAATTATTCTCTAATACTTCTATTACAGCCTTATATGTTTTTGCATCAATTGGTTGCTGGTATCCTGGTTTAACGATTTCTAATAACCATGAAGAAAAATCATCAGTAATTAACTTGTAAATAGCCATTAATGCATCCGATAAACGATACTTACTAAAGTGATCTTCTATTTCTAGTAATACTTTACTAAACCTCGCTTCGTACCAAGCTAGTCCTATTTTAGCAGTTTCTGGTTGGGCTAAACTCTCATCAATCTCCCAACCTTTAATTAAGCGGAAAGTATTCCAAATTTTATTAGCAAATCCTTTTCCTTGTTGGCATAAATCTTCATCAAATAATAAATCGTTTCCAGCCGCTGCACTTAATAATAACCCTACACGAACTCCATCAGCACCAAAATCTTCTATTAATTTTAAGGCATTTGGTGAGTTCCCTAAGGATTTACTCATTTTTCTACGTTGCTTGTCTCGCACCAATCCTGTTAAGTATACATTTTCAAATGGACGTTGATCTTTGTATTCGTATCCAGCAATTATCATACGTGCTACCCAGAAGAATAAAATATCTGGTCCCGTTACTAAATCGTTTGTTGGATAATAATACTTGATTTCTTCATTCTCAGGATTACGAATTCCGTCGAAAACCGACATCGGCCATAACCAAGAAGAGAACCATGTGTCTAACGCATCTAGATCTTGTTTTAAATCAGAAGCACTTAATGATGTATTCCCTGTTTTTTCTTGAGCTAGTTTTACTGCATCTTCAATATTTTCAGCTACCACAAAGTCTTCTTTTCCGTCTCCAAAATAGAAAGCAGGAATTTGTTGTCCCCACCATAATTGACGAGAAATATTCCAATCACGAATGTTTTCCATCCAATGACGATAGGTGTTTTCAAACTTTTTTGGAAATAACTTTACCTCTCTATCTTCTCCTAAAACAGCATCGATAGCTGGTTTTACTAAGTCTTCCATTTTTAAGAACCATTGATCTGATAATCTTGGTTCAATTACCGCTTTAGTTCTTTCAGAAGTTCCTACTTTATTGGTATGAACTTCAGTTTTCACCAAAAACCCTTTTTCTTCTAATTCTTTGGTAATTTCTTTACGAACTACAAAACGATCTTTTCCTTCATAATGTAATCCGAATGAGTTTAAACTAGCATCTTCATTAAAAATATCAATTACTTCTAATTTATGTTTATCTCCTAAAGCTTTATCATTTTCATCATGTGCAGGAGTTACTTTTAAACACCCCGTACCAAATTCAACATCTACATATTCGTCTTCAATAATTGGAATTTCTCTATTACATAAAGGAACAATTACTTTTTTACCTTTTAAATGTGTGAAACGCTCATCGTTTGGATTAATACAAATAGCTGTGTCTCCTAAAATAGTTTCTGGGCGTGTAGTTGCAATAGTTACTTTTTCATCAGAGCCTACTATATTGTACTGTAAATAATATAAATTTCCTTGACGTTCTTCGTAGATTACTTCTTCATCAGAAAGTGTAGTTTTTGCTTCAGGATCCCAATTTACCATTCGGTACCCTCGATAAATTAATCCTTTATTATATAAATCGACAAACACCTTAATTACCGATTCTGATAATGCAGGATCCATAGTAAATGCGGTACGTTCCCAATCACAAGAAGCTCCTAACTTTTTTAATTGATCTAAGATAATACCACCGTATTCGTTTTTCCATTCCCAAGCATGTGCTAAAAACTCTTCACGTGTTAAATCATTTTTATCAATACCCTGTTCTTTTAACTTCGCTACTACTTTTGCTTCAGTAGCGATTGAAGCGTGGTCGGTACCAGGAACCCAACATGCATTCTTTCCTTGCAATCGGGCACGACGAATTAACACATCTTGAATAGTATTATTTAACATATGCCCCATATGTAATACTCCTGTAACGTTTGGTGGCGGTATAACAATTGTATAGGGTTCGCGTTCATCTACTTCTGAATGAAAGTAATTATGCTTCATCCAGTAATCGTACCATTTTCCTTCTACTTCTTTAGAATTATATTTTGATGGAATATTCATATGTTATGTGTATCTTTATGGTTAATAATTTAACATTTTTTAACCTTTGGCATTGTTTTTGAAATTCGATTAGCAAAAATACAACTATCTATGAGGTACAGAAAATTAGAGGTTGTTTTTTTAGAACTTAAAGAAATAATACTAAATTTGTAGCGGTTAACACCCTTAAAAATTAATTTTACCATTATGAAAACAATTTTATCATTTATCGCTGTTTGCTTTATCACCTTAACAGTAAGCGCTCAAGAATTTAAATTTGAATCTGAAACTATTGACTATGGAAAAATAGCTCATGGGTCTGAAGGAAAACGCGTATTTGAATTTACAAACGTAGGTGACGCACCTATTATTATTAAGGATATCGTATCACCTTGTGGGTGTACAGTACCTACAAAACCTGAACAACCTATTATGCCTGGTAAAAAAGGACAAATTGAAGTTTCTTACGATACAAAAAGATTAGGTGGTTTCTCTAAAACTTTAACTGTTATTTCAAATGCTAAAAACAAAAGAAAAAGAGTTAAAATTAAAGGATTTATTGTAAAGGATGCTACTCCTGCAAAAGAGAAAAGTACAGTAAGTGATAGTTAAGGATTTATCTTAATATAAAAAAAAGCTCAACTTAAGTTGAGCTTTTTTTTATATTCTTTGTTCTAACCTAAACATAAATTTAAGTTTAACACCATTTCTTTCAACCTCCATCCTTATTTTTTTATTAGGTTTTGTATGAAACATATCTATAATTTCATTCAAATGATATTCATGTGCAGCTTTCCCATTAATTCTTTTTATTACATCTTCAACTTGAAGACCTGCTTTAAAAGCAGGTGAGTTTTCCACTACTTTATCTATTTTATACTTAGGCTTAAATCGATAAAAAAAAGTACTTACTAAAGAAATTACATTATTTTTAGCAGTCTGATTATTTGTACTATAACTATCTGTAAATTTAGTTGTTCCTTTCTCTTTTATTAACTCTTGTCCATCATACACAATATGCAACCCGCTCATATTGTAATAAAACCCTTTATTTAATGAAGCATTCTTTTTAAGAACAACTCTTTTATTCGGATAATCAATCCAAACCTTAAATCGTTTTAAAATACCTCCACCAATACTCCCATTTCTTTCTTTAAATTGTCTTGCATTAAAAGTTGATGAAGAGTCTAAAAAAGACACTGTTGGTTCACCTATTTTAAACTTTCCGATAGAAATTTTCTGAATTCTACTTCGGTTTCCATAAATAGTACCGCTAAAACCTTCCCCTATTATATCTTTAAAAAACTTCTTAGGCGTTTTAAGCTCTTTTTTTGTTCCCTCAAACAACCAAACTGCATCACTACCTCCTGTATCAATTAATAGTTTTACTGGTAACATTCTTGTTCCCAATGTATCAACCTGCACATTAACATCTATATAAGGTTTATTTCTATAAAATTGTAAAGGAAAACTTTCACATTTATTACATACATTCAGACCATATGTTTTAGGATTATAAAAATCAATTCGTTTATTTACATAATTAATTTTTACTATAACATCTTTTAATAAGTCATACCCTATAATACCGTGAATGGTTGTCCCCATTTTTGCAGAAATATCAAAAGCATCTTTTAAAATAACATATAACCCTTGATTAGAACTAGTAATATTTTTAATTCTAAAATTATTCCCTCTAGAAAATAAGGCTTCTACTGGTTCTCCACTACCTAACCCTCTTATAAATACCTTTTTTACATTGTTTAAACCAATACTATCTTTAGAGGTTAGGTTAAATAAGATTGTTCTATTTACACCTGTATCTAATATAAATGATAACTGATGCCCGTTAATTTCCAATGGAATAACTACTAAATTGTTGATTAATTGAAATCTTATCGATTGTTTTTTTGTTCCATTTCCCAAAAACTGAAAACCTTGTTGAGTAAATGCAGACACACTTAAATGAAGTGTAAAAAAGTAGAGTAATAATCTATTCAAAAGAACTTATTTTATGGTTATATACTTAAAGATACAATCTTCATTTTAGAAATTCTGTTTTTTATGATTTTTTTAACCGATTTTTTCACCGTAAACATTCTAATACTCTCAAATATATTTCGCAAATTTGCCTTTCAAACAACTAATTTAATTTAAAAATGCCATCAATTTCTAGTAAAGGAAACGCAATGCCTCAATCACCAATTCGTAAATTGGTTCCTTTTGCTGAGGCTGCTAAAAAAAATGGGACAAAGGTTTATCATTTAAATATTGGTCAACCTGATATTAAAACACCACAAATTGCTTTAGATGCAGTAAAAAATAATACTATCGAAGTGTTATCATATGCTAGATCAGAAGGTTCAGAAGAGTACAGAACTAAACTAGCTAATTACTATGCTAAAAATGATATTCATGTAACGGCTAATAATATCATTGCTACTACTGGAGGATCTGAAGCTTTATTATTTAGTATTGGTAGTATTACCGACCCAGGAGATGAAATAATTATACCTGAACCTTTTTATGCTAACTATAATGGT
Source organism: Tenacibaculum sp. 1_MG-2023 (assembly GCF_030547425.1). Taxonomy (GTDB): domain Bacteria; phylum Bacteroidota; class Bacteroidia; order Flavobacteriales; family Flavobacteriaceae; genus Polaribacter. The sequence continues at coordinate 28,698 of NZ_JAUORH010000026.1, forward strand.
TTCTCTACAGCTTCAGGAGTAAAAGTGGTTCCTGTTATTTCTAAAATTGAAAATAACTTTGCTTTACCTGCTATTGAAGATTTTGAGAAGTTAATTACTCCAAAAACTAAAGCTATTTTAATTTGTAACCCAGGGAATCCAACTGGATATTTATACAGCAAAGAAGAAATTGAAAAGCTAAAACAAATTGTATTAAAACACGATTTATTTTTAATTGCTGATGAAGTATATCGTGAGTTTACGTACGGTGGAGAAAAACACAACTCAATAATGGCTTTGGAAGGCTTAGAGCAAAATGCTATTATGATTGATTCTGTATCGAAGCGTTACAGTATGTGTGGTGCAAGAATTGGCTGTATAGTTTCAAGAAACGAAGAATTCATTAATACTGCTCTTAAATTTGCACAAGCACGTCTAAGCCCACCAACATATGCTCTAATTGCTAGTGAAGCTGCTTTAGATACTCCTCAAAGTTATTTTGATGAAGTTATTGAAGAGTATGAAGATCGTAGAAACACATTAATTACTGAATTACAAAAAATTGATGGTGTAAAAGTAGCGAACCCTAAAGGAGCTTTTTACTGTGTGGCTGAATTACCAGTTAAAGATACTGACGATTTTGCACAGTGGATTTTAGAAGAATTCAATGATAATAACGAAACGGTAATGATAGCCCCTGCAAGTGGGTTCTACTCTACCGAAGGTGAAGGAAAGAATCAAGTTCGTATTGCCTATGTTTTAAATAAAACTGATTTAAAACGTTCGGTTGAAATATTAAAAATCGCCATAGAAAAATATAATAGTTAATTGAATATTCAAGAAAACATATCTTTAAAAGAATACAACACGTTTGGTATTAATGTAAATGCCAAACGTTTTGTTTCTATTACTTCTGTATACCAACTACAACAACTTTTAAAAGAAGAAAAAGACATCTTTTTAATTTCTGGTGGTAGTAATATGTTACTTACTAAAGACATTGAAACCCTAGTTGTACATATTGATATTAAAGGAATTTCAATAGATCGAGAAAATCATAACGATACCCACATAACTGTAAATGCTGGTGAAAACTGGCATGAGTTCGTTTTATGGTGCGTTTCTCAAAACTATGGCGGACTGGAAAACTTGTCACTTATTCCTGGGAATGTAGGTACTTGCCCAATCCAGAACATTGGGGCTTATGGTGTTGAAGTAAAAGACACTATAACAAAGGTGGAAGCTATTGAAATTGGAACAGGTAAATTGGTTTCTTTTTCTGCGGAAGAGTGCCAATTTGGATACCGTAATTCTATCTTTAAAAACGAAGCTAAAGGCAAATATGTGTTAACATCAGTAAGTTTTCAACTCACTAAAAACAACCATAAACTTAATACTTCCTACGGAGCTATTGAGTCTGAGTTATCTTCAAAAGGAATAACAAATCCAACCATTAAAGATATTTCTGATGCTGTTATTGCTATTCGTCAATCTAAATTACCCAACCCAAAAGAAATTGGTAATAGCGGAAGCTTCTTTAAAAATCCAGTAGTTTCTAAAGATCATTTTGAAAAGCTTAAAGAAAAACACCCTAATATTCCTTCCTATGTAATTTCAGACACTGAAATTAAAGTACCAGCTGGTTGGCTTATTGAACAAAGCGGATTTAAAGGAAAGAGTTTTGGTAATTATGGGGTTCATGAAAAACAAGCTTTAGTTTTAGTTAACTATGGTAATGCTTCGGGCAAAGAAATTTACGAATTAGCGCAAAAAATCCAACAGACTATTAAAGATAAATTTGACATAAATCTTGAAATAGAAGTTAATATTATTAAATAAAAAAAGAGAACCCTAAGATTCTCTTTTTTATTTCTATATCATGTCCCGTCCTGAAATATCGTTACACAAAAATTCAAGTGTAATGAAAACAACTTATGTAAAACGTACTCAGAAAGACTATTCCTTGTCCTTCAAACTTCAAGTAGTTCAAGAGATTGAACAAGGTTTGCTCACGCGTACCCAAGCTCTATCTAAATATCTTATTCAACCAGGAGCTACTATCAGAACTTGGTTAAAAAAATATGATAACTTTGATTGGCAGAATCAAACTCCACTTTCTATGTCAAATGTAAGCTTCCCCAGATTAGAACTGTTTAGTTTTCCAAAAATACATTTTTATTTTGTTTTCTAAGACGTCGGTTACAAAATCCATACTCCAAGTATGGTTTAATACATTTGGAACTTCTAGAGGTTCTTTAATTCTTGCAGGTAAGCGTTTCTTCGCCTTCCTTCTTAAGGGAAATCCTAAGGCTACATAAACACGATGTACACGCTTGTGATTCCAAGGCTTTCCTTCTTCACGTAAGTGATCAAAAGCTTTCCAAAATCCTTCTTCTGAATGGTTTTTAGCTTTTTGTTGTAATGCTTTCTCTATAATCTTATCGTCTTTAGGCTGTGGCTTATAGTAATACACGCTTTTACTCATATTTAACACACGACACGCCCTATTGATGCCGTAATGAATAAGTTCTTTAGTAATACTTCGTTTACGACAGGGCTTTAGAGCTTTTTTTCTATAACCTCTTTAGCCATCTGGTGATCTAGAGCTAAACTTGCATACATTTGTTTTAACCTATAATTTTCTTGTTCTAGTTCTTTGAGTCGTTTTAATTCTTTAGAATTCATCCCAGCATATTTTGAACGCCATTTATAAAATGCAGCAGCACTTACGCCGTGATCACGACTTATCTGGTCAACACTCTTGCCCTTGTCGAATTCTTTTAAAATCTTCGCAATCTGTTGCGGTGAAAATTTACTTTTTCTCATAATACTGTCTAAAGTTAAGATTATTATGCTAATTTTAAACAGTTCGGTTTTTGGGGAAGATTACACCTGAGGAACTAAAAGAAATTTCACAAACTTCTTGTGATGTTTTGGGGAAACTAGGACCTAAAATACAGTGGGTTCATAGCTATGTAGAAGATAAAAGATACTGTATCTATAATACTCCGAATGAATCAAAGATTCGTGAACACGCCGAAAAAGGTAGATTTCCTTTAAATAAAACTTCAACCATTTATGATTCTATTACCATGGAGCAATTAAAATAATTTAAATTATTTTAATTGATATATCAAATATATTTATATTTTTGCTTGATATATCAAACAATATGAATTTCAACACACCTACAACTACTGTTCTCTACTCTATTGAAGAAACTATAAAAGCATATCGTAAATTAAGTCAGCAAAATATCTTACAAGTAGTCCCTGATATTACTGTAGATCAAGCATTAGTTTTACTTCTTCTTGAAAGTAATTATAAAACCCAAACAGAAATTGCCAATTTAATTTTTAAAGACTACGCATCTATGACACGTATTGTGAAATTGATGATAAAGAAAGATTACTTAATAAAAACAATAGATAATCAAGACAAACGAAAAGCTAAGCTAGAGATAACTAAAAAAGGTAAAATAATTATAAAAAAACTCAAACCTATAATACAAATAAATAGAGAAACCGCCCTAAATGCTATTTCAGATGAAGAGTTAGAGCAATTATATGAAACTTTAAAAAAAATAACTAAAAATTGTAATTCTTAAAATGAAGAGATTAATCTATTTACTTGTACTTATAATTACTTTTTCTTGCGCAAAGAAGAAATCCACTCTTATTAAAAATCAAAAAATAAATCAAATTGCTAATTACTTAGACTCTTTATATGGGTTTAGTGGTACTGTTTTAATTGCTAAGAATGATAGTATTTTATTCAAAAAAGCATATGGGTTTGCTCACCTGGGACACAAAATAAAAAACAATATAGGAACAAAATTTTCGTACGCTTCTATAGGCAAATCTTTTACTGCTGTTGCTATATTTCAATTAATTCAAGAAGGAAAATTATCATTACAAGATAATATCGGTAAGTTTCTTCCTAACTATCAGAATAAAGAAGCTAGAGACTCTATTACTATAGAGTTATTACTAAAACATAGAAGTGGATTACCTAACTATTTTCATTCCGAAAAGTTCTTAAATACCTCTAAAGATAAATATAGAACTACGGAGCAACTTTCGTATCTGTATGAAGATGAGCCTTTAGAGTTTAAGCCTAACAAACAATTTGCATATAGAAATACTAATTATATTGTACTAGGTAGAATTATAGAAGCCATCACAAAATTACCTTATAATGAGTATGTACAAGAGCATATATTCTCTAAAGCTGGTATGCAAAATACAGGTAATTTTGATATTGATCATACTATTGAAAATGCTTCTAAAAACTACACTCTTTCAAACAATTACCCTAACCAATTACAAAAAACAATTTTCATGAGAGGTGTAAAAGGTACTCCAGCTGGAGGTGGATACACAAACGTGGGGGACTTGTATAACTTTACAGTAGCCTTTAAAAACAATAAGCTTTTAAACAAAACCTATACTGACCTTATGAAAAAAGAACCAAAAAACAATTGGTATGGGTACGGAATGCAGTTTGCAGGAGCTAAAGGTTCAGGAATTTATGGTCACAGTGGAGGACATTTCGGTACTGGTGCTGAATGGCGAGTTTTTGAACAACAAAATTACATCGTAATACTTTTAACTAATAAAGATCTAGATCAAGGTTTTTTTGATGCTCGTTTTTTTTTAGAAAAAATAATCTCAGGCACAACTCCAAAGCTAGACAACTACTTTTTTACTAAAAAGATAATTAAAACTTGTTTGAATAACGGTATTGAAGAAGCTAAAACAGAAATTAAAAACTCAAAATTCAAATTTTCTGAAATAGACTTGAACGCCAAAGGTTATGAAATGATAAAAAGAGGTTTTTATAAAAAAGCTATTGATTTATTCATACTTGAAACATTCTCCTTTCCTGAGTCTTATGATGCATATGATTCTTTAGGAGAAGCTTATATGGAAAATGGTCAAATAAAAAAAGCTATCAAAAATTATCAAAAAATCCTCAAGCTTAATCCTGATAATACAAATGCTGTAAAGAAACTAAAAGAATTAAAATCTATTTAATTGTAATTAAATGAAATACTACACTATTCTACTCATACTAATTACACCATTAGCTTTTGCTCAACAAGAGACAACATTAGAAAGTTACATGGATGCCCAAGCAAGTATTAATAATTTTTCAGGAACAGTATTAGTTACTAAAAATGACTCCACCTTATTAAAAAAAGCATATGGAACTGCTGATTATGAGTGGAAAATTCCAAATACAATTGACACTAAATTTAGCTTAGCTTCCGTATCAAAACAATTTACAGCTGTTGCCATTATGCAGTTGATCGAAAAAGGTAAAATGTCGCTCGATGATAAACTTGTTAAATATTATCCAGATTTTCCTAAAGGAGACCAAATAACAATTAAAATGATGTTAACACATAATGCTGGACTCCAAATGGATTATGATGAGTTATATCTTACAAAAACATCATTAGATAAAGATTCTGTAGCAAATTATATTATGCAAAAACCTTTGTTGTTTAAACCTGGTTCAAATACAGCATACAGTAATATTGGGTATTACTTACTTGCACGTATTATTGAAAAAATTTATAATCAATCATATTCAGCATATCTTAAAGTAAATCTATTTGATAAAGCTAAAATGTACAATACAGGTGTAAGCACCAATGATTCAATCGTTTTTAAATCTGCTAAAACCTATTATAAAAAAGATGATACGCTCATAAAAAACCCTTACATAAACTGGAGTTTTAATATTGGGCATGATGGTATCTACTCTACTGTAGAAGATTTATACCTCTGGAATAAAGCTCTTTTTAACAGTACAATTATACTAAACGAAGTCTCTAAAAAAAAGGTACTTACCTCATATAATGATCAAAAATTTGGTTTTGGCTTAATGGTAAATCCTTTTTATAATCAAAACCATAAATTAATAGCCCACGATGGAGGGTTTTATGGAGCCATGACTTCGTTTAATAAATTTACCAATGATAACATTTTTATTACCGTATTATCTAACAATCAATCCCCTTCCTATTTAATCGCTTACGGACTAGCTGCAATTCTTTTCAAAAAGTCTGTTGAGCTTCCGTACAAACATCAACTAGTAAAAATAAACCCTATATTATACAGTGAGTATGCTGGATATTATGGAAGTGTTACAATTCTTAAAAGGAATAAAAAACTATACTACGCTAACTATGATACTGAATTATTACCTGAGTCTGATGTCAAGTTTTTTATTGCTAATAATGACAAGACTATTGAATTTATTAAAAACAAAAAAGGTAAAGTGACCAAAATTATAGTTAGAAAAGCTGGAGTTGCTGAAATTAAAAAGAAAGCTAAATAAGTAATTAAATACTCCCTAAATTTTGATACTATACTACTAAAAATTATCAGAAGAGTTTAGAAATAAACCCTGAGAAGTTACGCGAATTATTTTTATTAAATAATTAGCATCAACAAAAAACTCCGCTCTACAGCGGAGTTTTTTATTCTTCTTCATCAGTAAAAGAAGTATTCTTCTTAGCTTTCTTACTACCTTCATACAACTCGTACTTAACAAAACGACAATCTAAATCGGCGTTTTTAAGCGGAACTCTTTTTGACGTTCGTAAACCTACATGCTTTAAAGCTTGAATATCCGATGTGATTAACCACGCTGTTGAATTTGGATAATTATTCTTTAAAGTATCTCCTATTTTTGTGTAAAACTCTTCTACATCAATATTTAAACGCTCACCATAAGGCGGATTGAATAAAATTGTAGTTTTACCAAACACTTCTTTCTTAGAGTTAAAGAAGTTTACGTGATGGACTCCTATAAATTCTTCTAAATTTGCATTGATAATATTCTGTTGTGCTTTTCTAACCGCAGACGGAGCTTTATCAAAGCCCATAATTTTAAAATGTGAACTTCGTATTTTCTTTAGCAATGAATCTTGAATAACAAAGTATAAATCTTCGTCATAATCTTTCCAGTTTTCAAAAGCAAAATGCTTACGGTTAATGTTTGCAGGAATTTGATTTGCAATCATTGCCGCTTCAATTAAAATAGTTCCTGAACCACACATCGGATCAATAAAATTCTCCTCACCTTTATATCCAGAAAGCAACACTAATCCTGCTGCTAATACCTCATTAATAGGCGCAATATTCGTTGCACTACGATATCCACGCTTGTGCAACGAATCGCCAGATGAATCTAACGAAATGGTTAACCATTCTTTATGAATATGAATATGAACTTTTACATCTGGATATTTTAAATCTACATTCGGACGCTTCTTATACTTATGCATAAAGTAATCGGCAATAGCATCCTTTGATTTTAAACTGATGTAATGTGAATTTGTTGTAAAATTATTAGAATTTACTACAGAACCAATCGCAAACGTTCCATCAACATCTAAAAAACGCTCCCATTTTACACGCTGAATCGCTTCGTATAAATCTTCTTCATCAAAAATTTTACTACGTTTTATGGGTTTTAAAATACGAATAGCAGTACGCAATGCAATGTTTGCTTTGTACATAAATCCATTATCCCCCTTAAAAGTAACACTTCGTATTCCTTCCTTCACTTCCATTGCTCCTAGTTGACGTAACTCGTCAGCTAAAACTCCTTCTAAACCTGCCATCGTTACGGCAGTCATTTTAAAATCTTTTTCCATGTAACTGTAAAATTTCACTGCAAAAGTACAGTTAATTTTGGGTTGTTGTGAATCTTTTCTACTTTGAATATAAAAAACGTAAGTTTTGCGTATTTTTGCAGACCTTTATAGTTATGAATACAACAACAGATTGGTTTACTTCATGGTTTAACACACCATATTATCATATTTTATACAAGCATAGAAACGATGCCGATGCACAGTTTTTTATGCGAAATATTACTTCTTTTTTACAACTACCTAAATTGAGTCGTATTGCTGATTTGCCTTGTGGTAAAGGACGTCATGCAGTGTACTTAAACTCGTTAGGTTATGATGTTGTTGGAGGTGATTTAAGCGAAAATAGTATTGAACATGCTAAGCAATTTGAAAATGATACGCTTCATTTTGAGGTTTGGGACATGCGAAAGCCTATTGAAAGTAAATACGATGCTGTGTTTAATCTCTTTACTAGTTTTGGTTATTTTGAAGATGATAATGAAGACATCGCTGTGTTAAGAAGTATTAAAAACGGATTAAAAGAAAACGGAGTATTTGTATTAGACTTTTTAAATGTTGAAAGAGTGAAAAATACGCTAGTAAAGGAAGAAGTAAAAACGATTGACGGCATTGAATTCAATATAAAAAAAGAAATTAAAGACGGATTTATCTTAAAACATATTTCTTTTACTGCTGATGGGAAAGCACGCTCATACACAGAGCGCGTTAAGTTTTTAACGTTAGAAAAGCTACAACCATATTTTGATAGTGTTGGCTTACAGATAACACATATTTTTGGCGATTACAACCTTAATGATTTTAATTCACAATCTTCTGACCGTTTAATTATTGTTGCAAAATGAGTTACTTATTGCTAATTGTTTCTGTTTTAGTAGGTGTTTTATTTGTTTTTACACTAAAACCTAGTAACACCTTCGTTCGCTTATTATTAGCCTTTAGTGGTGCATATTTACTTTCGGTAACCATTTTACATTTATTGCCAGAAGTATATCACCATACCGATAACACAAATTTAGTTGGTATCTTAATTTTGGTGGGAATCATTATTCAATCAGTATTGGAATCTTTTTCTAAAGGTGCTGAACACGGACATATCCATTTACATTCTGACTCTTCAGAATTTCCTTGGTTACTATTCATTAGTTTATGTATTCATGCTTTCTCAGAAGGATTGCCAATTCATCACGCAGATGATAATTTGTTATGGGCAATAATCGTACATAAAATTCCGATTGCTATTGTTTTAACTACCTTTTTATTACATGCAAAATATTCGAAAAAAGCAGTATTTTTCTTTTTAACTGTATTTGCATTAATGAGTCCTTTAGGTATTTTAGTATCTAACAAAGTTCCTTTAATAGAACAGTATTATACAGAAATTACAGCCTTAATAGTTGGTGTGTTTTTACACATTTCAACCATTATTCTTTTTGAAAGTACCGAAAACCATAAATTTAACTACAAAAAGTTTGCAGCTATTATTTTAGGAGTCTTATTAACTATCTTCTCTATGCACCAACCCCACTGAGAAAGCAGGTAAACACACCGCTACATATTCACAAGGTTCGGTAAATGGATTTGAATATTGAATACGTACATTTTTTTCAATTTTGATAGATTGTCCTGCTTCTAGCACTATAATTTCTCCATCAATATTGAATTGCTTTTTTCCTTTGATAATATAGGTGTATTCTTCAAACTCTGGTATTTGAAAAGGCTCACTCCAACCTGCTGGAGCTACCATGTATGCTATGCTTACTTTTGAATTTCCATCAGTAGCGTTTCCAAAATGTTCTTCAATTAATTTTCCATCGGTAGTTGGCACTACAAACGGACTTTTTTGAATGGTATATTTTTTACTCATATTGTTTTACTTATTTCTTTTAACTATTTAAATATATAATTTGTCTTACGAACTTAATTAAAATAGACGAAAAGTTACTCTTATATTAAAATTGAGTCGTCCTGAAATAGATTGACAGTTTTTATAAAATATTAATTAAACCTTTGAAGCTAGCTTCAAAGGTTTTTTG
>NZ_JAUORH010000027.1 GCF_030547425.1 Tenacibaculum sp. 1_MG-2023
CGGAGTCATCAGCGTGACGCGCTGGCGTTTCCTCAACATAACGGAGTCATCAGCGTGACGCGCTGGCGTTTCCTCAATAAACTCTTAAAACAAGGTAAGTCCTAACAAATAAATTACGCTAGCTACCACCATTGCAATTAACGTGTAGGGTAAAATTTCTTTTGCTTTTAGTTTCGTAATTCCTAATAAAGGTAATGCCCAAAAAGGCTGTAACATATTGGTTATTTGGTCTCCGTATGCTAGTGCCATAATTGCTTTAGGCAACGGAACCCCTAATTTTAACGCACTTTCTACCACAATAGGACCTTGTACAATCCACTGTCCTCCCCCACTTGGCACAAAAACATTAACCAAACCAGCACTAAAAAACGTAAATATGGGTAAGGTCGTTGCAGTTGCTATCGACACGAAAAAATCAGAAATTAAAGTAACCATCCCCGTACTTTTCATCACCCCCATAATACCAAAATACAACGGAAACTGAATTAAAATTCCAGAGACATCACTAATCGATTCTCCCACAGCATTGGTAAATTTTTTAAAACTTCTGTGTAGTATAATTCCTAATCCTAACATAAAAAAGTTAATTAGGTTAGGCGTAATTTTTAACTGCTGAATGTCTGCCCAATAACGATAACTAAACGCTACTAAAATCAACACACCAAAAGCAATGGCTAACCATTGAGAACTATCTAGTTTTTCTGCTTGGGTACTAAGCTTTTCATCAGTATGCATTTGATACTCTGGTAAATTAATCGCTGTAGGAGTTGCTTTCTTTCCTAAAAAATAAAAGGTTGCCGATACCGCCGCTACTACCACGAAAAAAATCAGCAAATTCCACCAACTAAAAATCGTTTGAGAATAATCAATCACATCAGGTATTTGAGCTAAAACCTCATCCGAAGAAACCGACTGCATAATACTTTTAATATGTCCGCTTTCGTTAATTTTTATCGGTGCCGATCCAGAAATTCCACCATGCCAAACCATCAATCCCATATAACCCGCCGCTCCAATAATTGGATAATTTAGTTTGATATTATGTTGTTGTGCATGTTCTGCTACTTTACGTGCCAACAAAGCTCCAAAGATGAGCCCTAACCCCCAATTAAAAAAAGCTACCAACATGGTAGTACAACTTACAATGGCTGCACTATTTGCTGTGTTGGTACAGAATTTTGTTACTTTTAAAATTAAATTACTTACAGGTTTACTCAACACCAACACATGTCCTAATACCAAAATCAACATCATTTGGTAAGCAAAAACGAGTAATCCGTTAGACCAAATTCCGTTTTCCCAAAATTGTAACACCTCTAAAGAATAGGCAACTACAGAACTTTCTTCTGGTTTTGTAAAAAACAGTGCTAATAAAAGAGTTAACAGTGTTAATAATATAGCGATGGTAAAAGGTGAGGGTAAATATTTTTTAAAAACATTTTCTATAACCTGCGTAATTTTCATAGTGTAGGGTTTGATTTGCTAAAATAATTAAATAGACTGAATCTTATTTTAACTAGTTTTGCGGTATGGTTAAAGAACTTCAATTACGTGTTAATTTAGTAGAAGAACGCAAAGACAATATTTTACAGCTAAAAGCTGCTAAAAAGCTAGGTATTAATGTTGCTGATATTACCAGCGTAAAGGTGTTACGTAAATCGATTGATGCACGTAAAAAAGAAGTTATTTTTAATTATAAAGTAGCGGTGTACATTAACGAACCGCAACCTGATACTCCTGATTATATTTTTGAATATCAAGATGTATCGAATGCGAAAGAAGTTCATATTGTAGGTTTTGGTCCTGCGGGAATGTATGCGGCACTTCGTTGTATTGAGTTAGGCTATAAACCTATTGTACTTGAACGTGGTAAAAATGTACAAGATCGTCGTAGAGATTTACGTGCTATTAATCAATTTCATGAGGTAAATCCAGACTCTAACTATTGTTTTGGAGAAGGTGGTGCAGGAACCTATTCGGACGGAAAGTTATATACAAGAAGTTTAAAGCGTGGTGATGTTCGTAAAATATTTGAAAATTTAGTATATCACGGTGCTACTGACCAAATTTTGGTAGATGCGCATCCGCATATAGGAACGAACAAACTTCCGAAGATTATTCAAAACATTCGCGAAACGATTTTAAAACACGGTGGTGAGATTCATTTTGAAACTCGTGTTACTGATTTTATCGTTAAAAACAACAAACTACAAGCCATACAGTTACAAAATGGTTCTGAAATGGCTGTAAATGCGGTGGTTTTAGCTACTGGGCATTCTGCAAGAGATATATACGAGTTATTGCATAAAAAAGACATTTTGCTAAAAGCGAAATCCTTTGCTATGGGGGTTCGTGTAGAACATCCGCAAGAAATTATCGATCAAATTCAATATAGTTGTTCTGGTGAACGTGATGAGTTATTGCCTGCTGCTGCCTATAGTTTAGTACACCAAGTAGGAAACCGCGGAGTGTATTCATTCTGTATGTGTCCTGGTGGATTCATCGTTCCTGCGGCAACTGCTAATGGTGAAGTTGTAGTGAATGGAATGTCACCATCGCGTCGTAATAATAAGTTTGCCAACTCCGGTATTGTCGTTGAAATTAATGTTGATAAAGACTTACCTAAGTATGAGAAATATGGAGTTTTAAAAGGCTTACAATATCAAAAAGATTTAGAAAAGTTAGCGTTTAACGCAGGTGGAAAAAGTCAGATTGCTCCAGCACAACGTTTAACTGATTTTGTGGAAGGTAAATTGTCTTCTTCTTTAAATGACTGTTCGTATCAACCCGGATTGAATTCTTCTCCGCTACATTCGTTACTTCCTAAATTGATTGGAAGCAGATTGCGTAAAGGTTTTGCGGCTTTCGGACAAAAAATGCACGGGTATTATACCGCGGAAGCAAACATTGTTGGGGTAGAGTCTAGAACCTCATCACCTGTAAATATTCCAAGAAAAGAAAACCTTGAACATCCACAAATTGAAGGGCTTTTTCCTTGTGGTGAAGGTGGTGGTTATGCGGGTGGTATTATCTCTGCTGCTATGGATGGTGAACGTTGTGCTGAATCAGCCATAGCAAACCTATAATAATTAACAGATATTTGTTGGTGTAATTTCTAATTACCTCGTACTTTTGCTATTCCTAAAAATTAGAGGCTTTTTTAGCGATGAGTAAAAAGAATAAAAAAAATAACAAAAAGAAAATAGATAAGCCGCATTATAAACGTTTACACAACTATTATAATCGCACTGGTTTTTACATGTTCATTTGGATTAGCTTGAAGAAAGCTTTTTGGCCAATTGTTGGAGCTGTTGTTGGTATATTATTATTTAACAAGTATGTTTATAATATTAATGATGGTTTACAAACCATGACCGAAACTTTTTCTAGAACAGGAGTTTTAATTACTTTTTTTATATCTGAAACAATTTTAGGATTAATTCCGCCAGAGATTTTCATCGCATGGTCTAAGAAAACAGAAGACCCTATTGTAAATATTTCTTTATTAGCAACGTTATCTTACTTAGGTGGTTTGTGTGCTTATTTTATAGGTAGAGCTTCTTTAAAGATTGACTCAGTAAGAAATTATTTGGAGGTTAAAATGGCTAAAAACCTTAAAAACACTAGTAAATGGGGAGGTTTTTTAATTTTGGTAGGTGCACTACTACCACTACCTTTTGCCATTAGCTGTTTAACTGCTGGTATGATTAAATATCCTTTTAAAAATGTAGTTTTTGTAGGCTTATTTCGTTTTGCTCGTTTTGCTATTTATGCATGGGCTATTTTTTCGGTAGTAAATTAACTTAAAACAATTATGGGACTAACTAACAACGATATTTTTAAAAAGCTACGAGTAGCACATAAATTAAGAGATACTGATATTATTGACATCTGCGCCTTGGTAGATTTTAAAGTTTCTAAATCAGAACTTAATGCTATTTTTAGAAAAGAAGATCACCCTAAGTATATGGAATGCGGTGATCAGTTTTTACGTAATTTTTTAAACGGATTAATTATTCATTTAAGAGGTCCGATGCCTGAGAAAAAGCCAACAAAAAAGTAACCACACCACTAACGCTTATATAATTAAAAAACCTTCTGAATTAAATCAGAAGGTTTTTATTTCCCCTTAAATTCTCAATCAATAATTATTTATTGAATGATTATGGTACAAATATATAACTGGTTGTTAATTTATTAAAGGGGATATCCGTAAGTAAATATGTAGTTTTCCGTAAAACAGAAAAAGAGCGCAAAATTTGCGCTCTTTTTATTTGTATTCTTATTTTCTAACTTAACTTTTCTTAGAAAGGTAAATCATCTGGTTCGTTTGCAGATAAATCTGGGGCTGGCTCAAATTGGTCAGCTGGTGGAATGTTTTGAGGAGCTGCTTGTGCTAAGTTTTCAATTCTCCATCCTTGAACAGAGTTAAAATACTTTGCCTCTCCTTGTGGGTTAATCCATTCTCTACCTCTTAAATTAATAGAAACTTTTACATCTTGCCCAACTTGATAACTGTTTAATAAATCACATTTATCTTGAATAAACTCAATCATTATCATTTGCGGGTACTGCTCATCAGTAGTTACAACCATTTCACGCTTTCTAAATCCGTTAGATCCGAATGTTTGCGTTTCGTTAATTAATTTGATTTTCCCTATTACTTCCATTTCTAAATCTATTTAATTAAAAGCACCTTCCAAGCGCTTTCTACATCATTATTCTTTAAATACTCTTGTGCAAAAGTATGTTTTTTTTCAGTTGAAACCCCAACAAATTGTGAATGTTCTTTTGCAAAGTTATTAACAGTTTCTTCTGTAGGTAACTGTTCTACATTACCTAACATTCCTAAATTGTTTCCTGTTAACACAGTACTGTTTCTTATTTCTGTGGGTATTTGGTCTACTCCTATTCCTAAGGTAGTTAGTGGTTTTGGTATTTCAAAAAAGCCATCACGAGCACGAGAGTAATAACTTCCTCCTGCTCTAGCAACTAAATCAATTTTATGTTGGTCTATACTACCATCTTCTGCTAACACATCTTCGTTTACATGTAGTTTTACTACCTCACATACAATTAAGTTTCCTGCTCCTCCTTCTTCACCTGTATAAATGATGTCTTTCACTTTACATTCAAATTGTACAGGAGATTCTGCAACTCTAAACGGCTTTATTTCATCCGAAGGCAACATCGTAAAACCGGCTTTGATAAACTCATTTACTCCTTTTGGATACATGGTACTACTCAACGACATTTGTTGTACAATATCGTAATTTACAATATTAATAACCACTTCTCTGGTTGCTTCAGCATTGTCTAACGTATGTTTGGTTTTATTTCCTCTTACACTACGTGCTGGAGAAAAAATCATAATTGGAGGGTTTGCTCCAAATACATTAAAAAAACTAAACGGTGATAAATTTGGGTTTCCATCTGCATCAACAGTACTTGCGAAAGCAATAGGCCTTGGAGCTACAGCTCCTAATAAATACCCATGCAATTTAGAGGTTGGTATATCTTTAGGATTAATTGATAACATTCTATATAATTTTAATGTAAATATACTACCTATTTATAAACTTAGTTATTCTAGAGAATAGTTTATATTTGATTGATGGCTTTTTTTACAAACACTTATTGGGTAAAGCGTATTGCAATTAGTATTTCTTTACTTATCGTTTTATTTATTTTATGGAATACCTATGTGTTTTTTCAAAAATTTAAAAAGGATGAACGTGCTAAAATGGAAATTTATGCCACAGCAATTAAAGAAGTAGCATCTAACCCTGACTCTGATGGTAATTTTAATTTAGTAAACAAAGTTTATGAAACTATAGAGAATATTCCTTCTATTTTGGTTGGTAAAGATGGAGAGATAAAACAGTTTCATAACTTAGATTCTATAAAGTCTACAGATTCAAAATATCTTCAACAGCAATTGAGCATCATGAAAAACCAAAATGAGCCAATTGCAATAGAATATTTAGGTATTAAAGAACACATTTACTACAGAAATTCTGACCTTTTATACAAGCTCAAATACTATCCGCTTGCCTTAGTACTAATTTTAGGACTGTTTCTTACCATTATTTACATGGTTTATAAGTCTAATAAGGTTGCTGAGCAAAATAAGTTATGGACAGGAATGGCTAAAGAAACAGCACATCAAATAGGAACGCCACTTTCTTCATTATTGGGTTGGATAGCCATTTTACGTACTGAAAATGTAAGCACCGATTATATAGATGAAATTGAAAAAGATGTGAAGCGTTTAAATATTATTGCTAATCGTTTTTCTAAAATCGGATCACTTCCTAAATTGAAACCTTACAACATTGTATCTATTACTAAAACTGCTTTTAATTACTTAGAAAATAGAAGCTCCAAACAGATTTCTTTTTCTTTTACTACTGAGGCTGAAGAAATTCACGCTAACCTAAACACCGAGTTATATGGTTGGGTAATAGAAAATTTAATTAAAAACGCTATTGATGCTATGCAAGGTAAAGGGAAGTTATCTGTTAGTATTAGTACGAGTTCTAAGAATGTGAAAATTCTAATTTCTGATACTGGTAAGGGGATTCCTAAAACACAGTTTTCACAAATATTCAACCCAGGATTTACCACAAAAAAACGTGGTTGGGGTCTTGGCTTATCACTTTCTAAACGAATTATTAAAGATTACCACAACGGAAGAATACATGTGCTAAAATCAGAACTAGGAAAAGGAACTACGTTTGAGGTTTTATTGAGTAAGGTTTAGTTTTTTATTCTTTTTCTACTCTCTTTTTCATTGCTAATCCAAAAAGTATTCCTCCAAT
The DNA here is from genome assembly GCF_030547425.1 of Tenacibaculum sp. 1_MG-2023. Lineage (GTDB taxonomy): Bacteria > Bacteroidota > Bacteroidia > Flavobacteriales > Flavobacteriaceae > Polaribacter. Next base: position 6,822 of record NZ_JAUORH010000027.1, read on the forward strand.
ACCCCATATAACAAAGCCAATTAAACTGCTTTTAACAGTTATAGCTTTTCCATCATACCATGGAAAAAGAAAAGTCATTACTAAAAACATTGTTCCTCCCCAAACTAGTCCACTTTTAACCCACTTTTTCATAGCTTTTTATTTATTCAAAATTCTTAGCAACTTCTTCTGCAACAGCTACAAACTCTTCGTTTGTTAATTTTTCTTTCTTTACAAAACGGATATCCTCCATGGTTTGTAACGGAATTAAATGTACGTGTACATGAGGTACTTCTAAACCAATTACACTCATTCCTACACGTTCACATGGTATTGTTTTTTCAATCGCTTTGGCTACCCTGTAAGAGAAAGACATTAATCCGTCGTACTCTTCTTTCGATAAATCGAATAGTTTATTTTCTTCACGCTTAGGAATTACCAATGTATGTCCTTTAGCATTTGGATTGATATCTAAAAAAGCAAAATAGTTGTCATCTTCAGCTATTTTATACGATGGAATTTCTCCGTTTATAATCTTTGTAAAAATACTTGCCATGTTGTTTTATTTAATTTTACAGTAAAAGTAAAAAAGAAATCGGGTTCTAGCGAAGCTAAAACCCGAATAAATCTTTACTCTTTTGTATTTGTTTTTCTTTTATCGAGAAATCTCTATAACTTCAAACTTCATAATTCCGTTAGGCACTTGTATTTCGGCAATATCACCTACTTTTTTACCTAACAACCCTTTACCAATTGGTGAGTTTACAGATAACTTTCCGTTTCTTACATCACTTTCGCTATCAGCAACTAGTGTATAGGTAAACTCCATTCCATTAACTGAATTTTTAATCTTAACTATTGAGTGAATTAAGATTTTTGAGGTATCTAACTGACTTTCATCAATAACACGAGCATTTGCTACTACGTTTTTAAGCTTTGCAATTTTTGTTTCTAACAACGATTGCTCTTCTTTTGCAGCATGATATTCTGCATTCTCACTCAAATCTCCTTTATCACGGGCATCTGCTATTTCTTGAGAAACACGAGGTCTTTCAACCTGCTCTAATTGGGCTAACTCTTCTTTAAGTTTTTTTAATCCTTCTTCCGTATAATATGATACATTACTCATCTCTTCTGTCTTTTTTAAAATCAACAAACTTTTATACGTTTTCCTTAACGTTTTACAAAAAGTATATAACTTTTCTTCCTAAAAACCTGTGGGTTAAATTTAAAAATCCCATGCCGTTAGGAATGAGATAGTCTTACAAATGTACAAAATATTTGTAACTTCGTTACGTTACAATACTAACTCTATACTAAAAAATGAAAAAAAAATTTTATTTAATTCTTGTTCTAATTTGTTTTAGTTGTAGTGATAACACCCCTATTAACAATTGTTTTTCTGGAGTAAAAATGAATGCTATTATTGATTTGTCTCTCCCAGAATTTAGCGGATTGTTAGTTCCTGGAGGGGAATCTCAAAATACAATACAAGGAAGAAATGTTTTTATTTTTAGAACAGGAACTTCTGGCTATAGAGCTTTTGACCGACAATGTCCTGAGCAAAAATGTAGCTCTTTAATGACTTTTAATGGTGTAGAAATTACCTGCCCTTGTGATGATAAAAAATACAACTATCTTTCAGGAGGTACTCCTTTAGATGGCGAAGGCTGTAATGCTTTAATGTATTTTGTTACTTCTATTGGTAACAATCAGTTAAGAATATCTCGTTAATACTATTTGTACTAACAATTAGATTCTTATTTTTGCAGCAACAACAACACAATTAACACATTTATCGTGAAAAATTACTTTTCTTCAGACTTTAAATTGGGTGTTCTAGGAGGCGGCCAATTAGGAAGAATGTTACTTACCGAAACTCAAAAATTCGATATTTATACTGTTATTCTAGACGGAAATTCTGATGCTCCTTGTGCTCAAATATGTAATGAATTTCATCAAGGAGATTTATTGGATTATGACACTGTTTACAACTTTGGGAAGCAAGTAGATTTATTAACTATAGAAATTGAAAATGTAAATATTGACGCCTTAGACGCTTTAGAAGCTGAAGGGTTAACTATTTTTCCGAAGCCTAAAAACTTAAGAACTATCCAAAACAAAGCACATCAAAAGGTGTTTTATCATGACAACCAAATTCCTACGGCTGATTTTTCTAGGTTTACTTCTTTACAAGAATTAAAACATACTATTAGTAATGATGCTGTTACGCTTCCTTTTGTATGGAAGTCTGCTCGATTTGGATACGATGGTAATGGTGTAAAAATAGTTCGTTCTATCAGCGATTTAGAAAATTTACCTACTGGTGAGTGTATTTCTGAAAAACTAGTTCCTTTTAAAAATGAATTAGCTGTTATTGTTGCTAGAAATGCCAATGGAGAAACTAAGACCTACCCAGTAGTTGAAATGGAGTTTCATCCAGAAGCGAATCAAGTAGAGTATGTTATTTGCCCTGCAAGAATAGAAGATGTAGTTGCCCAAAAAGCGCGTGAAGTTGCTTTAAAAGTTGCGGATGCTTTTGATTTTGTTGGATTACTAGCAGTAGAGATGTTTCAAACTGAAGATGATACAATCATAGTAAATGAAGCAGCTCCAAGAACTCATAATTCTGGGCATTATTCTATAGAAGCAAGTTATACCAACCAATTCGAACAACACTTACGCAGTATTTTAAACCTTCCGTTAGGGAGTACTGAAAGTAAGGTTGCTGGAATTATGGTGAATTTAGTAGGTGCTGAAGGATATACTGGTGATGTGGTATATGAAAACATCGAAGAAATTTTAAAAATTGACGGCGTTACTCCTCACGTCTACGGAAAAAGAACAACCAAACCTTTCCGTAAAATGGGACACGTAACTATTGTAAATAAAGATATAAACGAAGCGAGAAAAATCGCTCAACAAGTAAAAGAAACTATTAAGGTAATAGCAAAGTAACCTCTCGACTACACTCGAGATGACAAAAACATAAAATTATGGTAGGAATTATCATGGGAAGCGATTCAGATCTTCCAATCATGCAAGAAGCAATTGATATTTTAGAGAGTTTTGATATTCAAGTAGAAGTAGATATTGTATCTGCACACAGAACTCCTGAAAAATTATTCGACTATGCTAACAATGCACACAAACGCGGAGTACAAGTTATTGTTGCTGGTGCTGGAGGTGCTGCTCATTTACCTGGTATGGTAGCAAGCATGAGCCCATTACCAGTAATTGGAGTTCCTGTAAAAAGTAGAAACTCTATTGATGGTTGGGATTCTGTGTTATCTATTCTTCAAATGCCAGGAGGTGTTCCTGTTGCTACAGTTGCTTTAGATGGAGCTAAAAATGCAGGTATTTTAGCTGCACAAATTATAGGTGCTTCTGACAAATGTGTGTTAGATAAAATAATCGCTTATAAAGAAGGTTTAAAACTGAAGGTTGAAAAAGCTTCTGAAAACGTAAAAAAATAAGTACTTTAGTACAATATTAACTTGAGAGCCTCATAAATTTTATTTGTGAGGTTTCTTCAATTTTTAAAACGAATTTTTTATGACTAAGAATCCACTTTTACAAGATTTTAATACCCCTCCTTTTTCTCAAATCAAAGAAGAAGATTATAAACCTGCAATAAAAGAAGCTATACAAATAGCTAAGGACGAAATTGATGCTATTGTTAAGAATTCTGACGTTCCAACCTTTGAAAACACTACAGTTGCTTTAGACAACGCTGGTAATAAATTAGACAGAGCTACTTCTATCTTTTTCAACTTAAACTCTGCTGAAACCAATAAAGAAATTCAAAAAATAGCGAAAGATATTTCGCCTTGGTTAAGTGAGTTTAGAAACGACATGATTTTAAATGAAGGATTGTTTAAACGTGTAAAAACTGTATACGATCAATTGTCTGATTTAAACTTGACTCCTGAACAAGAAATGTTGTTAGATAAACAATACAAAAGTTTTGCACGTAACGGAGCAAATTTAAATGAAACTGATAAAGCTGAGCTTCGTAAAATTGATGCTGAATTAGCAAAATTATCGTTACAGTTTGGAGAGCATGTATTAGCTGAAACCAATGCTTTTGAATTATTAATTACCAATGAAGATGATTTAGCAGGCTTACCTGAAAGCGCAAAAGAAGCAGCTAAAGAACTCGCTAACTCTAAAGGTAAAGAGGGTTGGATGATTACCTTAGATTATCCAAGCTATATTCCTTTTATGACGTATGCTGATAATAGAGAATTGAGAAAAAAGTTAGCAATAGCTTTTGGTAAAAAAGGGTTTCAACAAAATGAATACAACAATGAGCAAATTGTAAAAGACATTGTAACCTTACGCCACAAACGTGCCAACCTATTAGGTTATAAAACCCACGCTCATTTTGTATTAGAAGAGCGTATGGCTGAAACTCCTGAGAAAGTTATGGAGTTTTTAAATGAATTGTTAGAAAAAGCGAAACCTGCTGCTCAACGTGAATTTGATAATTTAGAGGCCTATGCTAAAAAACTAGACGGAATAGATCAATTACAAAAATGGGATGGTGCTTACTATTCTGAGAAGCTTAAAAAAGAGTTGTTCAACTTAGATCAAGAGTTGTTAAAACCTTACTTTAAGTTAGAGAATGTAATTGATGGTGTATTTACTGTAGCTAACAAATTGTACAACTTACAGTTTGAAGAAATTGACACTATTGATAAGTACCATGAAGATGTAAAAACGTATGCTGTAACTGATACTGATGGTAATTTTGTTTCATATTTTTATGCTGATTTTCATCCAAGACCAGGAAAACGTAATGGTGCGTGGATGACTTCTTACAAATCACAATATAGGAGTAACGATACTAACGAAAGACCTCAAGTTTCTATCGTTTGTAACTTTACCAAACCTACACAAACCAAGCCTTCTTTATTAACTTTTAATGAGGTTACTACCCTTTTCCACGAATTTGGTCATGCCTTACACGGAATGTTGGCTAACACTACTTATAAGAGCTTATCAGGAACTTCTGTTTCTTGGGATTTCGTGGAATTACCTAGTCAGGTTTTAGAAAACTGGTGTTACGAAAAAGAAGCGTTGGAGTTGTTTGCAAAACATTACGAAACTGGAGCAATTATTCCTATGGAGTATGTTGAGAAAATTAAAGAATCTGCGAGTTTCCATGAAGGAATGCAAACCTTGCGTCAATTAAGCTTCGGATTATTAGATATGTCTTGGCACTCTGGAGGTTCTCCTGAAACTATTACTGGTGTAAAAGAGTTTGAAACGAATGCTTTTGCTGAGACTAAATTATACCCTGATGTAGCAGAAAACTGTATGAGCACTTCTTTTTCTCATATTTTTCAAGGCGGATACTCAGCTGGATATTATTCATATAAATGGGCAGAGGTTTTAGATGCCGATGCTTTTGAGTACTTTAAAGAGAAAGGTATTTTTAATAAAGAGGTTGCTGATAAGTTTAAGAATAATGTATTGTCTAAAGGTGGAACAGAAGAACCTATGGAGTTATACAAACGTTTTAGAGGTAGAGAACCGAAACCTGATGCTTTATTAAGACGTGCTGGATTGATTGACAAGAGTTAACACCTCATAATTTTAATGTTTTAAATAGTTCCTTTTCATGTGAAGAGGAACTATTTTTTTAGAAAAAAATTAACAGATTTTAACATATATAAAGTTTGCTAAGCACTTACTTTTGTTTCCTCACAGTTGTAAGAAATGAGCTTGAATAAAAATAGCATATTTAGTAAAATCACCTCTTTATCATTGGTGGTTCTTCTTATGCTTCCTATTCTTATAAAAGCTACTCACCATCATGAAAACGAAGCACATCATCATAACTGTAAAGAAAAATCTACTCACTTACACGAATCGGTAAATGACCATTGTGATATTTGTTATTTTTCTTTTGCTTCTTTTAATATACCTACAACAAACTTCTCACAAGTTTTAGCTATTCTTCCTGGTAAGACTATAGTAGACAATTACAAGTCGATTATTTTACCTTCTTACAACTCTCTGAATAGAAAACTTAGAGGACCTCCTACAAACTTGTAACATCTTAGTTTAGAACATTTGTACTTTATCGGAGTGTGATTTATGTATCCCTAAAGCTAGGTTTACGGTGCATTACAATCAGTTAACACGCTTGTTCTATATTATTTAATTAATAGTTGAATCTTACAATTCAACTACTACAATTCGTTTTTAATTCTGTTTACAATGACAAAACAAAGCTTAGGCGCTTTATTTTGTGTATTGTTTCACGCAATTCTTTTTAGTCAGAATACCAATTCTCTTACTATTAAGGTAATTGATGGAACAACACAAAAAGAGTTACCCAATGCTCACGTAAGTATTGGTTCAAAGCACGCGTACACAAACACTCAGGGAAGTAGTACTTTTTACAAACTTTTAAACAAAGAGTATCTCTTAACTGTTACTCATGTTGGATATGTTACCTATCAAGAGAACATTTCTACTACTTCTTCTACAATAGTTATTACTCTAATACAAGACAATTCAGTATTGAATGAAGTGGTTATTGCACAAAACCCTAAAAAAACACTAACAAAGTTCTCTAGTAATACACAAAGGATTCATGTTGATTTCTTAGAAAAAAACAGAGATAATAGTTTAATGCAAACTCTTAAAGATATTCCTGGAGTTAGCACAATTACCATCGGTTCGGGGCAATCTAAACCCACTATTAGAGGTTTAGGATTTAATAGAGTTGTTGTTGTTGAAAACGGTATAAAACACGAAGCACAACAATGGGGAGCCGACCATGGTTTAGAAATAGACCAATATAATATTGATAATATAGAGGTTAATAAAGGAGCTGCTTCTCTACTCTATGGTTCTGATGCAATCTCTGGGGTAATTAGTTTGAAAAACAATTTACTACCTGATGTTAATTCTTTTTCAGGAGAAGTAAACCTCACCAATAGAAGTAACAATGATTTTTATGGAGTGTCTTTAGGTGTTAAACAACGTTATAATCATTGGTATTACAAGGCAAGAATAACCCACGAAGATTACGGAGACTATAAAGTTCCTACTCAAAAAATTACGTACGATAATTACATTTTTGATTTACATAAAAACTACTTGCGAAATACAGCAGGATACAATCATAATGTTGGAGTTTCTATAGGTTATGTATCAGATAATAGTAGCTCTATAACTTCTTTTAGCAATGTAAATTCTAAAAATGGTTTTTTTGCTAATGCACATGGTCTGGAAGTGAGAACTTCTAAAATAGATTACGATGCTGACAATAGAGATATTGATTTACCACATCATAAGGTCAATCATTTTAAAATAACGAATAATACCAGTTTTCTATTCCCTAGTTATACGTTGGATATTGAGCTTGGTTTTCAAAATAACTATCGTGAAGAACACTCAGAACCTGTTCCGCATGGTTATATGCCTAAGCCGTCATCTACGATGGAACGCTTGTTTAAAAAGAATACTTACAGTCTTAATGCAAAAAGTCAATTACATAACTTTAATAAACATAAAGTTACTACAGGTGTTAATTTAGAGTATCAAGATAATACTATTAATGGTTGGGGGTTTCTTATTCCTGAATATACTCGTTTTACAGCTGGAGCTTTTGTATACGATCAAATAAAACTCAACGACAATTTATATTTAGATGGTGGTGTACGTTACGATTATGGGGTAATAAAAACACAACCCTATTACGAGTGGTTTTTATCTCCTGTTACTGACGAAAACGGAAATACTACTCAGCAACAACTACAGCGTTCAGAAAGAAAGAGTTTAACTTTTGGAAGTTTTAGCGCTTCAGCTGGATTAAGTTATGGACGAAAAAACACATCGTATAAAATAAATGTAGGCAAGAGTTTTAGAATTCCACTAGCAAACGAATTGGCTTCAGACGGAGTAAACTATCACATGTATCGATATGAAGAAGGAAGTCTTGACTTAGAACCTGAAAGTTCTTATCAGATAGATGGAGAGTTTAAAACTAATTTTAGCAGAGGCTCTATTCAAATCACGCCATTTGTCAATTATTTTGATAATTATATTTATTTAAGTCCAACGTCAGAATATTACGAAACACTTCAGAAGTATCAATACAATCAAAGTCGTGTTTTTAGATATGGTGGCGAAATTATGGCGCAATATGAACCTATTGATAAATTATCTATTACAGGTTCTTTAGAGTATGTAAAAGCAAGACAATTAAGTGGAAAAAAGAAAAACTTCACACTTCCTTTTTCTCCTCCATTAACAGGAGTTGTTTCGCTTGAATACGCATTGAACCCTTGGTCTACTTTTGGAGAAACTAAAATATTCTCAAGTGTACGATTGGTTTCGGATCAAAACAATATTGTTCCTCCTGAAAAAACGACAGAAGGGTATTCTTTACTAAACATCGGTTTACATACTAGTGTAGATCTTTTCTCAAAAAAGCAGCCTCTTAAAATTCAAGGGAGGTTAAATAACATTTTAAACAACAAAGTATTCGACCACACAAGCTTCTACAGACTGATAGAGGTTCCTGAACCTGGAAGAAACTTTTCTATAACAATTATACAAACATTTTAATTATTTAATTTTTTAATCATGAAAAACACATTTAAATCAGCAATCTTATTTTTCGTAAGTCTTTTAATCATTTCTTGTAGTGATGAAGACAACATCCCAGATACTTTTGATGAAAATATTAATACAGAAAATTTTAAAGGCTTGGAGTTAGGTAACTCTGATTTTGTTTTACCACAATCAAACGTAGATGTTCATATTGAATTTGGCTACGAAGGAACTAGCAAAGTTTCTAAAATTTATTTTGACGTAGAAGCTTACGATGTTCCGAAAGTTAAGACAGGTGAGTTAATTTGGGAATTAAAAAACCACTTAGTGCCTGTTGATCGTTATGAAGGTCAATTAAATCCCCACATACACTACCATGTATATTTTGATGAAGACAACAAATACGTTCCTTCATTTATTCCTGCCGAAGGAGTTTATAAATTTAAAATTACAGTTGAACATGAAGATGGAACTAAAAGTGCCATCACTAAAAAGTTACATATTATTCAAAAGTTTAAAGACTTAGAGGTTGGTGATAACAATTCAATTACCTTTGGTAAAAATGAATTACATACCGAATTTGAATATGTTTCTGGTAATAATACTGTTACCGAAATTAAATATGAATTTTGGTTCGAAGAATGGAGAGAGGGACAAAATGTTGAAGTTGGAGAGTGGGACAAAGTAATTACCGTTTTACCTAAAGAATTATATGAAGGAGTTAAAAACCCTCATATACACTATCATTACGATTTAATTCCTAGTGCTCCAGTAGGAAGTTACTGGTTGAATATTTATGCTAAAGAAAGTGGCGAAAGCGAAACTGTAAAGCTATCTATTCCTCTTGAAATAAAATAATTATAACGCAAAAGACTACTTGAGAAAATCAAGTAGTCTTTTATAAATAACAAACTATTATGAAATTATTAAAAATAACGAGTGCATTACTACTCCTAACCTTATTAAACATAAGCTGTAGCAGTGATTCAGAAGAGCCAGATACTGTAAAGCCAACCATTACCATAAATTACAACGAAGGTTTTCCTAAATCTTGCTCTGTATTAGAAAAAGGGAAAGAGTATACAATACGTGTAAAAGTATCTGACAACATAGCTTTAGCTACTTATGCCATTGATATTCATCATAATTTTGATCATCACACACACGATGATCAAGGTTCTAGTTGTGAACTATCACCTATAAAAGATCCTGTTTCTCCTTTAATTTTTATGGAGAATTACACTATTGATAATAATCCTATAGAATTTGAAATAACCCAAAGTATTACAATTCCAACAGATATTGATTCTGGCGACTACCATTGTCAAATTTCTGTCATTGATGTTACTGGATGGCAAAGTAGAACTTCCGTAGATATTAAAATTGAATAACTATTTAACGCTACAATAATGATAATAACAAGAGACTTAACAAAAAAGTATGGTGACTTCACCGCCCTTAATAAGTTAAATTTAAAAGTAAACGAAGGAGAAATTTTTTGCTTACTTGGGGCTAACGGAGCAGGAAAGTCAACGACTATAAATTTACTTTTAAATTTTATTGCTCCTTCTTCTGGAAAAGCGTTTATAAACGGTTTAAATGTTACTGATAACGCAAGAGAAACTAAAGCTTTTTTAACTTACATTCCAGAAAACTTAATGTTGTACCCTACTTTAACTGCCATAGAAAACCTTGATTATTTTTTAGGTATTGGTGGTAAAAACTTCACTAAAAAAGAACTTGAGTTTTTCTTACATGAAGCTGGTTTACAATCAGAAGCTTTTCATAAAAGAGTTCAATTCTTTTCTAAAGGAATGCGACAAAAAGTTGGAATTGCTTTGGCTATAGCAAAAGATGCTAATGTTTTACTACTAGATGAGCCTACTTCTGGTTTAGATCCTAAATCGAGCAATGAATTTGGAGAGCTGTTACAAAAAATGAGAAAAAATGGAGTTGCTATATTAATGGCTACTCATGACATTTTTAGAGCTAAAGAAATTGGAACACATATTGGAATTATGAAACAAGGACAGTTAAAATATAATTTTCCTTGTAGTGATAAGTCTTTACAAGAGATTGAAAACCTTTACTTAGAAACGATGAGTTTAAAAGAAAGTGTATTATGATTTTTTCTATAGTTAAAAAAGAACTTCAAGAGATTTTAAGAGACGGTCGCTTTAAAATCTCAACAGGTATCGTATTTATTTTATTAGTAGTTGCTTTGGTGTTAACTTTTAATCAATACCAACATAGTAACCAACAGTACGTTGAAGCTCAAAAAAATGAACGATCTCTTTGGGAGGAACAAGGAGAAAAAAATCCGCATTCGGCAGCCCATTACGGAAACTATGTTTTTAAACCAAAATCTCCTTTATCACTGATAGATCAAGGTATTGAAAAATATACAGGAATTTCTATTTTTTTAGAGGCTCATAATAGAAACGAAGCTCAATTTAGTAATGCTTCAGACCAAACATCATTGTCTCGTTTTGGAGAACTAAGCCTTAGTTTTATTTTATTATATATACTTCCTTTAATCTTAATTCTAATCGGTTACGATTCTTACACTAAAGAATTAGAAAAAGGAACTTTTGCTATACTTAAAAGTCAAGGAATTAGTAACACAAAACTACTTTTTGGAAAATGGTTTGCAGTATTAATACCTATAATAACAATTACAACTCTTCTATTTTTAATAGCTGGTTTAATTCTTTCTAACACAAATGATGTTGGAGTATTTAGTTGGAGTACCTTAGGAGTGTTGTATATAGCCTATTTACTCTACTATTTGATTTTTACTAATGTTATTTTATTCATATCATTAGTTGCAAAAAAATCAGGAGTTGCTTTGGTTTCTAGTTTAGTATTTTGGGTTCTTGCTTGTTTTATTGCACCTAAAATAGCTAGTAATCTAGCTGATTCTAAATATCCATATCCAACCCACCAAGAGTTTTCTAAAAGAATAGCAGAAGACCGAAAAAAAGGGCTTGACGGACATAACCCTTGGAATGAGGAAGCTAAAAAACTTGAAGAAGAAGCTCTAAAGAAATACAATGTTGATAGCGTGCATAAGCTTCCCTTTAATTACAATGCCTATAGAATGCAAAAAGGAGAAGAATATCAAGCTAAAGTTTATGCTAAACATTATAGTTGGTTAGATGATCAGGCTCAAAAACAAGAAAAGGTTTACAAATCCATTTCAATAATTTCTCCTTTCCTTCCTACTCGTTTTTTATCTATGGCTATTTCTAGAACCGATTATCAATCACATCGTGACTTTTCTGAAACAGCAGAAACTTATAGAGTAAAAACACAAGAGTTTTTAAATGGACTTACTGAAAAAAACTCTAAATACGGTGAACGTTATATTGCTTCTGCAAACGCATGGAAAAAGCTTCCTAAGTTCGAATATACAAACGCTCCTTTCTATCAAGTATTAAACCGTAATACATTTATGATGTTAATACTCTTTATGTGGTTTACAATCACAGGAGTACTAGTATTCTTTATTAATAAAAATCATTAATATGTTTTCATATAATTTTAAATACGAATTAAAGTCTCTTTTACGGAATAAATGGCTTGTTTTATTAACTATAATTTTATTAACCCTTGTTCTTTTTGCAGGGTATAATGGTAAGGAAAAAGTAAATAAGCGCGTTTCTGACATTGAAAAAGCGAATAATACTGTTAAAGAACAAGACATAGCAGTACTAAAAACTCTTGATTCTATTGAAAAAGGACTTGACGTTAATCAAAACTCGAGGAGCTTACCTACCAACCCCATGAATATTGGATATTCACATCCTCGTGTTGCGGCAATGTACCCTCAAGAAACTGCTTTTATTGCTACAGGACAAAGTGATTTATTTACACATTATGTGCAACCAAAAGCGTACGGCGATAGTTTCTTTTTTAATCATACTGAACTTTCAAACCCTATTCAACTTCTTTTTGGTAGTTTTGATTTAGCCTTTGTAATTATATACATTTTACCCTTAATTATAATCGCTTTTAGTTATCATATTTTTTCTCTAGAAAAAGAAAATGGTTCGTTAAAATTAATGGCTTCTCAACCTATTTCTATTTACAAATGGATACTACAGAAAACAATGCTTAAATTCTTTGTACTATCTGTAATAGTTGTCTTGGTTTTAACAATTGCTTTTATAATTAACAATTATAATTTTGCAGAAAATCTAACTGAGTACCTATACTTTTTACTACTTACGTTAACTTACATGTTATTTTGGTTTACTGTTGTTTTATTTATCAATATAAAAGTAAATAATTCTGCTAAAAATGCAGTAAGTTTATTAGCTATCTGGGTTTTTATAATTCTAATTATTCCTGCTATTATAGCACAAGCTGCAAATACTTTTTATCCAATACCATCTCGAACAAAAATGATTACTGAAGTAAGAGCATTAAAAGATGAAGTTTCTAAAAAACAAGATAAAATACTTGATAATTTTTTAAGAGATCATCCTGAATATGCTTCTAATAATAATCAAAACTATTCTTTTTGGCATAAGTATTTAGCTTCACAAGATTTGGTTGAAGACGAGGTTAAACCACTAGTAGAATCATACGAAACACAGCTACTAAAACAGCAAAAATGGGTTAAGTTGTGGCAATATAGTTCTCCTGCTATAATTTTACAGCAAAGCTTTAACGATATAGCTGGAACTTCTACAACACATTACCAACAGTATAGAAGTCAAGTGGCTGAATTTTCTACAAAGTGGAGAGACTTTTTTGTTCCTCTTCTTTATAATAATGAAAAAATAAACACAAAATTATACAAGCAATTACCAACTTTTGAATACAAAAGCCCAAGCTATACATCATTGTTTTTTAAGATAAGTATAGTATTAATAATGTCGGTAGCTTTCTTACTAATTACACGAATACTTTTTTACAATAAAAGTAAAAAGGGAACTATTATCAATTAACAAAAAAGACCTAATGTTTTCTCGTTAGGTCTTTCTATTTTTTTCTTCAATCCACTTGCTCATGAATTTTGTAGCCTGTAAGGTTTGATGTCGTAACAAACTTCCAAGAAAATTTTGTGTGCGATGTGTCTCTAGATCTTCTTGGATTTCATTTATTCTATTTGTAAAAGAATTTACTAATTTTTCTTTATCATATATCAAATTGATAATTTCAATTCCTTTTTGTTGCGCTTTTTTCCAAAGAATATCGTAGGTATACAGTTCTATAGCTTTACTGGCAAACTTCTCAAAATCATCCTCTATAAATCCATTCCAAGGTAAATTAGCGTGCATTCCTTCTGCTCCTATTAAAGTAGTAATACTTGGAGTTCCGCATTCCATTGCCTCAGTTAACTTCCCTTTAATTCCAGCTCCAAAACGAATTGGCGCTAACACTACTCTAGCATTTTTAACTACTTCAAGTGCATCTTCTGCGAAACCTTTAACTAAAAAACCCTCTTTTGGCTTGTGCAATTGCTGAATTTGTTGTGTAACATACGCTCCGTAAATATGTAATTCTACTTCAGGTAATTGTTTTCTAATGGATTTCCAAATTGACTTCAATTGTAAAACAGCATCGACATTCGGAGCGTGGAAAAAATTACCTACAAACACAAAATGCTCTCGTTCTTCAAAAGACTTCCAATTCTGAATAGCTTCAGCATCTATTCTATCCAACAAAAAAGGCAAATGATATAATAAAGCTTCATCAATCTTAAAAACTTCTTTTAAAAGCTTGATTTCATAAGCTGAAATAATCAGACTCATATCACAACGTAAAATTGCTGCTATTTCTCTCTTCGCCTCATCTGACTTTAGCAAAACCTCTGTAGAAAATTGTTCCTTCTTTTTTAATTGTTGATGACGTACTTTTCGTAAAAAATGCAAATCTTCTGTGTCTAAAACCCGTAAAGCTTTCGGGCAATGTTCTGCTACACGCCAACCAAATTGTTCTTCCATCATAAACCTATCGAACAAGACAACATCTGGTTGTAGTTCTTTAACAAAATCATCAAAAGAACTTGAATTCAACTCAATAGATTTCTCCTCTATTCCTAATTCAGTTAAGTTTAAAGAATTCTCAGTTTTTTGGGCAGGAGTTGCAAAAGTGATGCTATAATTTTGGTTTTTAAAAACATTAAGCAACTGTAACATTCGGTTACCAGCTCCAGTCGTTTTTTCTATCCAAACATATCCAATTATTAAAAGTTCTTGCATTAATTTAGTTCCCTAACTGTTTTTTGTAGTCATTTTGTACGCTTTTTGCCCAATTAATTACTTGCTCAACTTCTTCTTTAGTTAAACGAGCGTCTGCATGTGTCCACGTATATGAATCTAACGGCATTTTTCCTTTTTCTACTTCTTCCCAAACTTCTTCCATCTTATGCTCTTTTCTTTTTAAAGAATAGGTAGCCCATTCAGAAAAATTCAATTCTTCTTTTCCATGATTTATATGATCAGCTAACCAATAATTCACAGGTGTTATTCTACTATACCAAGGATAGCGAGTTGAATTACTATGACAATCAAAACAAGCTGTTTTTAGTATTTTGTGTACTACATCGTTCGGTTTGGTTTCTGTAATAAAAGGGTCAACAGTAGTTATTTCTCCTTGATTTTTTTTTGGTTGTAAAAACTGCGCGATTATTAATAATAGTAATAAGAAACCTATAATTTTTTTGAAAATTTTCATGCGACGAATTTAAGTTTTAAAGATATGAAAACTAATTTTATCGACAAATAATTGTATTTTTGTGCTTCATTATTTATGAAAAAATAAAACACAACTCATGAAATACGATTTAATCGTTATTGGTTCTGGTCCAGGAGGGTACATTGCTGCTATCAGAGCCGCTCAATTAGGTTCTAAAGTTGCTATTATCGAAAAATACTCAACTTTAGGTGGAACTTGTTTAAATGTTGGATGTATTCCTTCAAAAGCTTTATTAGATTCTTCGCACCATTACTATGATGCAGTAAATCATTTCGAAGAGCACGGTATCTCTGTTGAGAAACCTTCTTTTGACTTCGGAAAAATGGTAGCTCGTAAAGCAAATGTAGTAGAAACTACTACTGGAGGTATCAAATATTTAATGGATAAAAACAATATTGAGGTTTACGAAGGTTTAGGTTCTTTTGAAGATGCTACACATGTAAAAATTACAAAAAATGATGGTACTGAAGAAGTAATTGAAGGTACTAACATTATTATAGCTACTGGTTCTAAACCATCTTCTTTACCTTTTATTACTATTGATAAAGAGCGCGTAATTACTTCTACTGAAGCTTTAAAACTTCCTGAAGTTCCTAAGCACTTATTAGTAATTGGTGGTGGTGTTATTGGGTTAGAACTAGGTTCTGTTTACAAGCGTTTAGGTGCTGATGTAACTGTTATCGAATACGCTCCAACAATCACTCCAACAATGGATAAAGATGTTTCTAAAGAACTAACTAAAGTTTTAAAGAAACAAGGTATGAAAATTAATGCTAGCCACGGTGTAACTTCTGTTGAAAGAAATGGTGACGAAGTAGTGGTAAAAGCTACCAATAAAAAAGGTGAAGAGGTTACTTTCACTGGTGATTACTGTTTAGTTTCAGTGGGTCGTCGTCCGTATACTGAAGGATTAGCTTTAGAAAAAGCGGGTGTAAAAGTTACTGAAAGAGGAATGGTTGAAGTAAATGATCATTTACAAACCAACGTTTCTAACATTTATGCAATTGGAGATGTAGTTCGTGGAGCTATGTTAGCACATAAAGCAGAAGAAGAAGGTGTTGTGGTTGCTGAATATTTAGCAGGACAGAAGCCTCATATTGACTATAACTTAATTCCAGGTATTGTTTATACATGGCCAGAAGTAGCGGCTGTTGGTAAAACTGAACAAGAATTAAAGGATGCTGGTGTTGATTATAAGTCTGGGAAATTCTCAATGCGTGCATTAGGGCGTTCTCGTGCAAGTGGAGATTTAGACGGATTCGTAAAAGTATTAGCTGATAAAAACACAGATGAAATATTAGGAGTTCATATGGTAGGTGCTCGTGTTGCTGATTTAATTATGGAAGCAGCTGTAGCAATGGAATACAGAGCTTCTGCGGAAGATTTAGCTCGTATTTGTCATGGACATCCAACCTACTCTGAAGCTGTAAAAGAAGCAGCGAAAGCAGCTTGGGACGGTAAACCATTAAACGCTTAATAAAAGCTTTAAAATATATTTTAAAAAGCAATCTCGCATGAGGTTGCTTTTTTAATTGCATTGATTTAGATGGAATTTCATTTAGTTTTTCTATCTTGGAAAGGCTAAAAACATCTGAATTATGCTAATGAATAATATATTTGATACTTTTAGACCCCAACACCCTACAATATCCAAATATGTTCATTATTATTACTTAGATATAAAACCACAAAACACAAAAATAGAGTTTGACTGCTATCCACATTTCAATAATTCCATATCACTTTATAGCTCACATTTTAGTCCTAAAATTGGAAAAATAGTTTTCAAAAACGATACTAACCCTCTTCAAATTTTCACTCCTTTAAGAGAAAATATTTTTAATGTCACACAAATTGGTAAAGTGCATAGAATTGTAATAATTTTCAATCCTCTAGGTATTCATCAATTTTATAGAGGATTAACTTTTACAGATTTTATAACAGAATTCAATTTCTTTTCTGAACTTGAACTTAGTGCTTTGTTTAGTTCACAAAACACTAATGAAATCACAAAGCTATTAGACCAATTTTTAATTAATAGGTATGTTGCATATAGTAATACAACTTTAAACAATGCTATCAAGCTAATTTTAAATAATTTTGACACGATAACTATTAAGAATTTGGCATTTGAGTTAAACGTGAGTAGAAGGCACTTAAATAGACTTTTTAATTCTCATTTTGGTATTTCAGTGAAAAAGTTCAACAAAATTGTACTTTTTAGAAAAACTTTAGAAAAGAAACTCTTTATCAATTCTGAGCAAAGTTTTACTTCTTTGGCGCATGAGTTCAATTATTTCGATCAATCACACCTTACCAACCTATTCAAAAACCTTACTTTAAGTTCTCCTAAAAACCTATTAAAAAAAGGAACACAGCTTGGCAATGAAGATACTTTTTGGCATTTAAAATAGCTGCCGTCCCATTTTTACAAGTTTCATTTCTTTTTTGCAATTACATTTGTAAAAAAGACAATAATGAAATCACTATTTTACATCATCTTTTTTTTAGCTTTTTTATCAGCTAATGCTCAAGCCACATATTCAGAATTGGTACAAGAAGCTATGAAAACAATGAACACTTCAAAAGACACTACCACTTATAAAAAAGCGTTAAGCATATTTGAAAAAGCTTTTGATAAGTTTCCTGACAGCATTACCGATACTGAGCTATATTATTCCTCTATTATTGCAGCTGATTTAAAAGAAAACGACAAAGCCTTTAAATACTTAATTCCACTTTCAGAATTAATAGAAGATGAGGAGGGGTATCCTGGTTGGGACTATGTTGTTGGTGAATATGCAGATGAAGACTATAAAAATATTCAAAACGATAAAAGATGGGAAAAATTAAAAACTAAGGCTTTAAAAAGAAAAACTAAATTCTTCAGTAATCTCAAAAAATCGAAGGAAGAGTTTTTCAACACTTTAAAAATAGATTTCCCTGAAACCTTAAAGAACGAAGCGCTTTTTAAGTTTTTAAAAGAATTTAAACCTTATATCGCAAAGCAACAACAAAATTATTCGATAACATTTAAAATAAACGACTCTTTAAAAACATCTTATTACGTTCATTTACCCCTAAACTACACTGTTAAAAAAGAATATCCTGTTCTTATTTTTTTACATGGAGCTGTAAGACACACTAAGCTTTCTGATTTTGAAACAAAAAGTAACTTAAAGTATTGGAACAGGTATTATACAAAGTATGCGGATGAAAATAATGTTGTTTTAATTTTTCCTAAAGGAAACAAACATTATAATTGGATGACCTCTGATGCTGGTTTTTTTATAGTGCCTTCAATTGTAAAACAATTAAAAAAAGCTATTAATATAAACGATAATAAAATTTTTATTTCTGGCCATTCTAATGGAGCTACTGGAGCATTTTCCTATTTGATGAAACAACCTAATTTATTTGCTGGATTTTATGGTTTTAATACTGAACCAAAAGTATATACAGGTGGAACTTTTATTGAAAACACACTCAACCGTTCATTTATTAATTTCTCTACCGACCAAGATTACTATTATCCTCCAAACGCTAATGATAGTTTAGTTAAATTAATGAAAAGTATAAAAGCAGATTATAAAGATTATCGGTATAATGGTTACCCTCATTGGTTTCCTCAATTCGATGCTTCTGAACCCGCCTATAAAATTCTTTTTTCAGATCTAATGAAAAGAAAAAGAAACCCTCTTCCCAAAAAAATAACCTGGGAGTTTGATGACAACGATTATGGAAATATTGATTGGCTAACCAATATAAAACTTGATACTATACAGAAAAAATCTCAATGGCATAAGAATTTAAATTTTGACATAAAAAAATGGCTAGTGAACGGTAAAAATAATAACTTAATAGCAAAAGACGTTAATAAGAAATCCTTTGACTTCCCAAGGAAATCAGGAAAAATAATTGCAACTTATCATGATAACACCTTTAAGGTTCAAACCTCTCGAATTAAATCTTTTCAAATTAAAATTTCTCCAGAGATGATTAATCTTAAAAAGAAATTAATCATTTATATTAATGGAAAATGTTATTTTAAAAAGAAGGTAAAATATGATAGAGAGTTAATGTTACAATACTTTAAAAGGAATTTAGATCGCGAACGTATTTGGATAAATTCTATTAAACTGACAATATAGAAAACAAAAAACCCGAACTAAATAGTTCGGGTTTTTTATTTGTTGTATGACGTTATTTCTTATTGAATTCCGTAAAAAGAACTCATATTATCTTCAATTTCAGATGCTTTTTTAACCGCCTCATACATTTGGAACGTTTTATTCTGTCTTTCAGCTACAATACGCTTTCTATATGTATCGTAGTTAGGTAAAGCTGTTGGTAATCCTTTCTTTTCAATAACAAAGGTAAATACTCCTTTATCTCCTACTACATTTTTAACTACTTCATTTTCTTTTGCATTAATCATTGCTCCTACTACTTTTGGCTCGAAACCTACGCCAGAAATCGTTGGTGATTGTAAGTTTACATCGGTAGCAACTCTTACTGTTTGATTTACAGATTTAGCAATTTCATCTAATGTTGAACCACTAATTTTATCTTCAATCATTTTTGCTTTACGCTCATTTGTTAAGATAGGACGTACACTTGCAGTTGCCTTATCAACAGGCATTAATCCTTTTGCCGTTTTTGAAGTCAATACAGCTACTACATACCCTCCTTCAATATCAAAACGTTTGAAGTCTCCTTCGTTTACTTCTTTGTCAAACGCCCAAGTAATGACTTGTCTTTCATTCCCTAAACCTGGTACGCTTTCATCTAATGCTTTTAATCCAACAGCAGGCAAAGAACTTAAGTTCTTTTCTTTTACAGCTTCTTCAAAAGCTTTTCCATTTGCTAACTCTAAAGCAAATGTTTCTGCATTTTGAAATACTGTATTTTCTGTTTCTTCTGAAGCCTCAATCTTACGTCCAAAAGTAGCTAACTTCACTACTGTTTGGAAGTTCTTTTGTCCATCAATTTTAATTACATGGAACCCAAATTGAGTTTTTACAACTCCCATGTCACCTTCTTTTCCTTCAAAAACAAAGTCTCTAAATGACGGCACCATTCTATTATATGCAAACCAATCATAGAATCCTCCTTTTTCAGCAGAACCTTGATCCGATGACATTTCTTTGGCTAAATCAGCAAACTTAGATTTATCCGCTTTTACAACTGCTAATAAGCTATCCGCAGTTTTCTTAGCTTCTTCTTCAGTCTGAACAACTGTTGCGTCAGCACTAGCAGAACCTACAAAAGGGATTAAAATATGACTTGCTTTCGCAGAATCAGGTAACTGTTTTACTTCTGTAATTTTAGATAATTTAAAGAACCCTGCATCTTTATACGGTCCAAAAACATCTCCTTCTTTACCGTTGAAAACTTCTTCTGCAATTACTTGAGGAACTTGAATTTTAAACTTATAACTATCATCTAATCTTACATCAGAATCGTTTTCTTCTAAAAACTCACTATAATCTGTAATATTCTTTAATCCTTTAACTGGTGTATTGTTCACTACTGAGTCTGCTATTAACTTAGCTATATTAGCCTTAATAACTTCTTCATCTTCTGTTGTAGGTTCAATGTTAAATTTCACAAAATTAATATCTCTTGAAGCTTCAACTTGAAAAGCTTCTTGATGCTTATTTATATAATTTTGAACATCACTTTTCTTTAAGGTAACTAAACTATCTGCAATTGTAGTATAAGGTACATATACATATTTACCAGACACTTTAGTGTTTTCTGATAAATATCTAGACTCTCCTTCTTTTAATGAAGCACCTAAGCCAGCAGCAACTAAGTTGTCGTATGTTGTTTTTTCTATATTGCTTTTAATAGAAGCCATATATTTTTGCCAAGCAGCCCACTCTTGTCCATTTTCTTCTTTTATAGTAGCTAAGTGTTCTTTTAACTTGTTTTTATCGAAAATACCTGAAGTTTGGAATCTAGCATCATTTTGAACTACTGGAGTTTCATATAAGGCGTTTAAAATATCAGCATCACCAACTGTAATTCCTGCTTCTTCTAACTGCTTTTTGTATATTTTTTGACGGATTAAGTTATTCCATACTGCTTTTGCAGCCTGCATTTCAGACATGCTATTTCCTGTTTGTGCTTTGTAAGCGTCTAAAGCTTCAGCGAACTCTTGACGAGATATAGCCTCGCCATTAACTTCACCTATTTCATTTACTTTACTTGCACTAAAAAAGTCTGATATTGTAGAAGGGTCTAATACAAAAGCAAAAAGTGCTAAACCAATTACAAGAATTAAGAACATTGAACGTTCTCTAATCTTCGATAAAATTGCCATACGTCATTTATTTTATTAACAGTGTGCGAAAATACAATTTCATAGTAAATAATGCAATGTTTTTTTATGCTGTTTTTGAGGGAGTTCTCTCTATAAAAGGAGAAAAGTTAATCTTCTTTATGAATTACTTTAAAATAAATATCATTAATTTTAGTTGCACTTACTTGCAAGATTTTAATTTGAAAGTTTTCTATCTGTAAAACTTCATCTTGTAGTGGTATTGTTTCTGTATGGTTTAAGATAAAGCCTCCTATTGTTTCGTATGCCTCTTCTTTAGGAATCCCTAAACTATATTCTTCATTTAGATAGTCAACCTCTAAACGAGCCGAAAATTTAAATTCATTTTCACTAATTTTTTCTTCTAATAATTGCTGAGTATCATGTTCGTCTTCAATCTCTCCAAATAATTCTTCAACAATATCTTCAACTGTAATAATACCTGAAGTTCCTCCGTATTCATCAACAACAACCGCTATACTCTTTCGTTTTTTTATTAAATTATTAAGTACATCGTTAATAATCATAGACTCTGGTACAAACTCTACGGGTAATAAAATTGACTTGATAGTACGTGGTTTTTTAAACAGTTCAAAGGCATTTACATATCCTAAAATATCATCTAACGAGTTTTTATAAACCAAGATTTTTGACAATCCTGTTGTAATAAATATTTTCTTAAGACTGCTTACTGTCTCATGTAAATCTACTGCAACAACTTCTGTTCTTGGCACCATAATTTCACGAGATTTCACTTTATGAAACTCTAAAGCATTCTGAAAAATTTGAATTTCAGAATCTACTTCTTCTTCATCATTTCCTGCATCTAATTGTTCAGAAATATAATTACCAAGCTCTTCTTTGCTAAACTCTGTTTGAATTTCATTTTCTTTTATTCGAAAAAAAACATGCAAGCAAAAATCTGAAATTTTAGTAATTACCCATGTAAATCCGTAAAAAATAACATAGAAAATATAGGCTGGTATAGCAAAAAATTTAAGCATCTCATTTGCATAAATTCTAAAAATAGCTTTTGGTAAAAACTCTGCTGTTACCAAGATAATTACTGTTGAAATAAGTGTTTGAGTTAATAAACTTATATCAGACAACACATAATTTACAACTGTATAATCAGAAGGTAAAAAGGATTGGAACCAACTCATTAACAGCTCTCCCATAAAGTAACTATAAATAACTAAAGCTACATTATTACCTACTAACATAGTGGTAATAAACTTTGAAGATTTTTCTGTTAGCTTGGTTAGAATTTTAGAGAGTATACCGTCTCCCTTTTTCTCTAATTCTATGTGAAGTTTATTTGCCGATATAAAGGCTATTTCCATGCCAGAAAAAAAGGCTGAAAACAAAATAGAAGTAAGAATAATTAAGAGTTCGGGTTGCATTAACGTTCTTTGTTTCTTTTTTCTACTTTTCTTCTAAAATATCGTTTAAAGAAGAAAATTAATATGATAAAGATAGCAAATCCAAACATAATAAACGCTTCTTGTCTATCAGAATTCCATTTTAAGATTCCCTCAACAAAAAAGACTACTCCTATAACTAAGTATCCATATTGTAAATATTTCCAAAGTGCATTCATTATATATCTTTTTGTGTTGTTTCTATATCTCCTGTAATATCTTTAGCTATCCATTTAGTTAAGTCTTCACTCGACTCAAATCCAAAACCATTAATTACAGATTCTGGAGTTGTAAACCGGAAACCATCTTCTGTAAAGAAGTAATGTTCTTTTTGATCCCAAAATAGTTGATTGGTTTCTAACTTTGTTTGGTTTGTATGGTTGGTAATCACCACATTTCCTCTAATCTCTGATATTTTTGTTTTATTATAGGTTAATGCATAATTACCTGAGATTGTTGTTGAGTCTGTCCCTGTCTTGTCTATTGTAACAATTTCAATTCCTTTAGGAAACTCACTATAAGGGTGTTCTTTCCTATTTGAATAATCATAAAAAACAGCTGCCTTTGTTTTTGAGCTTATTCTCCCTGAATCTTTATGAACATGATAAATATTTACTGCCGAACCTACTGGTAAATTTTTATCTGCTAAAAAATCCCGTACCTCCTTTTTAGAGTTGGTACAAGAAAAAAACATTGCCACCAAACAAATGGTAGCAATGCTATTGTATATATGTGTTGCTTTTTTAAGCATTAAATTCTATTAAGGTACACGAACAGTTTCTCCAATCCAACACCCTACTCTATAACTAGCACCTGAAGACATTCCTTTTTGGAATATTAACTTTTTAGATGGTGCATTTTTTCTATAACTAGAAATGTATCTATTAGCTCCACATCCTGGATCAACTTTTTTAGCCTTTAAAGCTTTATTTAAAGCTGCTACATATACCATTCTTTTTTCGAACTCATCACTACCACATGAATTTGCACTTCTTTGGTATAAACTTGCAATGAATAAATATGCTTTTCCCATATTAGGGTTATACTTTAATGCTTCGTAAGCTAAAGCTCTAGCTCTACTTCCACCAGCATTTTGTGCTTCTCTTAGCTTATACTTAGCCTTTTTAAATGGATCTGTTTCTAAGTCGAATGCCTTCTTTCTCATTTCAGCAGCTCCACCATTGTCTCCGTTTTTAGCTAACACACCAGCTAAGAAGTTATATGCATCAGCAGATTGTGTAACCTTAGCATATTCATTTGCTAATTTTTCAAACAAAGGATCTGTTTGACATCCTTTATTATACATTCTTGACACTGCTCTTTTTAACCAAACACCATCAGTTTTGTTCTGCTCAAAATCTCTAGAGTAAATTGGTATTAATCTTTCACAAGTTGCTATTTTAGATATTTTAGCATCTAAACCTCCTTCTACTTGACCTAATGATGATGAATTAATAGTATATGCTCTTAAAAGACTTTTTTCCCTAGAGGTAATAGTTCCTACAGAATCTTTCTCTTGCAATTTAGCTATTTTCTTGCTATAATCTTCTAATTTTTCATCTACAGACTCCATAACATCATCATACGTATCAAATACTTTTTGAGGATTTGTATCTTGATACTTATCTGCTATCATTTGGAAATATCTAAAGATATTTTTAACTCCCATATCTTTTGGAGAAAGATCATAAGCTTTCTTTAAGATTTCAAAAACTTTATCATTTGTCGCTAACTTATTTTCAATTAAAAACTCTGCATAATCACTATGTGCTTTTGCTGGATCTTTATCTGGAAAATTAACTAACCTCGTTTCATATACTTTTTTAGCTAAAACTGGATCTTTTAAGTTTTCAGCAACTTTAGCCCCATATTTATAAATATTAACAGATAATGTAGCACAGTTATCTAATAAGTATTCTAAATTAGGTTTTGCTTGAGTATATTTTTTAGTTGTAGCATCTCCTTTAAATAGGTTATACTTTATATGACACTCTTGGCTTGCTTGCGCTTTCGCTCCATTTACGGCTACAAACAAAAATAATCCTGTTAGTAAATACGTAATTTTTTTCATCGTTCTCAGTTTTTGTTAATCTATTTTATTCTTATGAAACCACTTAAGACTATTTAAAGATAAACTTAACCTTACGTTAAAGTAGTTTTCTTTTATCAAGTTATTGTTAGTCGTTCCTCTTTGCCCGTACTCAAATCCTACATTTACGTTTGATAATTGTCTCGGTAATGGCAATCCTAATCCAACATTTATGCCAAAGTCTTTTACAGCTGTAAAATTATTGGTAGTTTTTACTAACAACCCTGTGTCTTCAAAACGCAAACCTGCTCTGTACGTCACTCTATCCCAATAACTTGAAATTGAATTTAATTTTGGAATATAGTACCCTCCTATTGCAAACTTACTTGAATCATCATACTTATGAGATGATCCATCAGCTATAAAAACACTATTACTTCCTAAAGCACTTTGAAATTCTTGGTTGATTCCTACGTACCACTTATTTTCTTTTCCTAGACCGAAACCATAAACACTTTTCAAAGGTGCATTTATGTTTCCATTTAAAGCTCTATTGAATAGTTCATCTCTTGGAACTTCTTCCCCAGACCCACTAAATGATAATGAGTACATTTTCTCCGCCCCTTTTGCAGATAAATCTGTAGACATTGTAAATGATGCTCCTGTAGATAATTGCAATTTATTTTTTAGTTCTGTTTTGTATTGTAACCCCAGCTTAAACTGTCCGCCTCTAACATTAAAAGATTCTTCATGTTTAGTTGCTAATGCGACATCTGCTCTTTGATTTAAAACGCTATTATCTATATTTCCAAAAATAAAACCAGCTTCTGCCCCAATAGACAAACCTTTATAGACATACATACCAAAACTAGCGTATATTTTATTCGCCCCTCCTTCTCCTGTAAATAAAGTAACATTATCAGCGTCATTATCATCTAACAATGAGTACCCTACAGATGAAAAAGGCTGTAAACCAACAGATAAACCTGCTTTTTTTCCAACTGGAAAACCTAATGAAATATACCTTAAACTTGTTGAGTTTCCAGTTTGAGAAGCATCTTGTTCTTTAACTGTTAAAAAAGTTAAGCTACCTCCTATAGCATAGGTTGCAGCCCTTAAATCAGCATTCGCCGCTGGGTTTGTAAAATTTAGGTGATGATAATCTTTCATTGCAACACCAATACCTCCCATAGAAGCTTGTTCTACTGTTACTGCCTCAAAATTTTCACCTATACCAAAATAAGAATATGGTGAAGCACTATTTCTTTGTGCTAATATTGTTGACGTAGTTAGTACAAAAACTCCTAATATAAATCTCTTAATCATTCGCTAAATTGTGTATCAAAATAGTATGTAACCCCTCCAAAACAAAATTTGGATGGGCAAATATGACACTTTTTAATTGTTTTGACAAAAAATATGTATCCCCTCCTGTTAAAACTACTGTTAAATCTGGATATTTTTTTTGATATTGTGCTATAATTCCATCTATTTCATTAGAAACCCCATTGATAACTCCTGAATGGATTGAACTTTTTGTATCAACCCCAATAAAGTTTTCTACTTCCTCCATTTCTAGTAACGGTAATTTGGAGGTAAAAGTGTGTAATGCCTTATACCTCATAGCTACTCCTGGTGAAATTGCACCTCCTAAGTATTTCCCTTCATTAGTAATAAAATCGTAGGTTATGCATGTACCTGCATCTAACACCAGTACATTTTTATTAGGAAACTTATTTATCGCTGCTGATGCTAATGCTATTCTATCGACTCCTAATGTTTTTGGGGTTTTGTATAAATTTTTAAACGGAACTTTTGTGTTTGAATCCAAAAAAACTGGATTTAAGAGTTCTACAATTTTTTGCTTTTCTTTTTCTGTAAAATTAGCAACAGAAGATATAATGCTATTGGAAACTGAAAATCTTGAAGTAATTTTTTTTAGTTCAGAAATTATTTTTGCTTTCTCAAAAACAAATACTTCCTTAACAGTATCTATTTCAAAAACAGCTACTTTAACTCTTGTATTTCCAACATCAATAATTAGGCACATATTTCATTTCTTTGAGCTTGTAAATTTACGATACATTTTTTTAAAGTTTTTACTTTGTAAAATTAAAAAACGATTGTATATTTGCATCCGCTTAACGAAAGTAGCAACTGGTGCCTTAGCTCAGTTGGTAGAGCAAAGGACTGAAAATCCTTGTGTCCCTGGTTCGATTCCTGGAGGCACCAC
>NZ_JAUORH010000028.1 GCF_030547425.1 Tenacibaculum sp. 1_MG-2023
TTTCTCAATAAAAAAAAGAGAAAGCTTTAAACAATATAAAACCTTCTCTTTTTTTATTTCTTGGCGCCATTCTATAAGAAGAAAGAAGATAACAAATATTGCCTTATGTGGCACGAAAATATGTTATCGTTTTCTTACTTCCAAATTTTTTACACAAAAAATTGTTGCTTTTTTTTAAAGTATTTTCTCAAAAAAACTTAACAATCTTAGCTAAACAAAGACTACTACTGATTAAATTGTTCTTATAGTCTTTAAAAATTAATTAAGGTATTTTTTCACTTCAATTAAAAAAACATCTAACTCTTTTTCAAAATCTTTCCATGAGGCTTTATTTATTTCTTTATCCACCTCAAAATTCTCTAAAAAAGTGATTAATTTAGTAGCTTTTAACTGCTTGAACATTCCCAGCATTTTATGACTAACGTCATTAAACCCCTGTACATCATTGTTATTCACTAATTCTTTTAATAGCAATAAATTCTCTTCGGTATCTTTTAAAAAGGATTTTAATGTTTTCTTTATCTCTACTTCGTCATTATTCAAAAACATTTTCAAAGAGGTAATATCAAAGCTACTTGTTCTTTTGTTGTCAATCTTGCTAATAACCACATCCTTTTCATGAGGTTTAAAATCAAAAAATCGCTGTAAAATTTCTTTCAATCTTTTAGAGTGAAACGGTTTAATTAAAGCATCTGAAAAACCATTTTTAACATATTCACTTTCCGATAAGTTTGCTCTTCCTGTCATTGCTATAATAGGCTGACCTTTATAAGAGTTATGTTTTTTTAAGGTTTCCATAAAATGAATACCGTTCATTTTTGGAAGCTGTATATCAGTTAGCACTAAATCATACGTAATGTTATCAATATTACTTAGCGCTTCTTGTGCGTTACTAAAAGAGGCTACCTTCACACCCAACCCTTCTAAAACATTTTTTAAAAGCACTCTCAAAGAAGTGTCATCTTCTACCACTACAGCATGAATATTAAGGCTTTCATTTTGTGGGCTTATCCCTTTTTTATTTGATTTCTCTTCAGCAAAAGTGATAGGTACAAACAGTGAAAATGTACTACCTTTTCCTAAACTACTTTGTAAAGTTAAAGATCCACCTAAAAGCTCTGCTAGTCTTCTAGAAATGGTCAAACCTAATCCAAACCCATTTTGTCCGTTCTCTTTTTCATGTGCTTGCGTAAATTCTTTAAAAACTTTTTCTTGTTCATCTTTTCCTATTCCAACCCCTGTATCAATTACTGTGATTTCTATATGTTTTTTTTCTTTTGCGCTTCTTAATCTACTCTTTATTGTTATTGAGCCTTCTTTTGTAAACTTACATGCATTAGTTACTAAATTATATAGTATCTGTTTTATTCTAAAAGGATCACTAATAATTAGTGAATTTAGTTTTTCGTCATGATTTACATTTACTAAAACTGGCTTGTTCTGAACAAGGTTTTTAGCACTATTAGCTACTTCTTCTATATTTCTCTTTAAATCAAAAGGGATAGCTTCAATAGTTATTTTACTATTTTCTAATTTAGAAAACTCTAAAAGATCGCCGACAAGCTGCCCCATATATACTGAGGCGTTTTGTATATGCACCACATAATTTTTCTCTTTTGTATTAGCAATTGATTTTTGTAATAACTCGCTAAAACCAGTAATTGTGCTTAAGGGAGTTCTTAAATCATGACTCACCATAGATATTAGTTGTTCCCTACTTTTTAAAAGCGAAGAAGTAACTGCATTCGCATTTTCTAATTCTTGCCTATAATGTTGACTCCTCCAAAAATCATTTAAAATTATTATTGAGAAAAGTACAATTATAATAAAGCCAACCCCTGTAGCAAATAGAATTATATTTCTACTACGTCCAAGTGTTTCTTCATGTTTTTTATGAGCTTGGTTCGCGTTAAAAATAACATCTCTTTCTAGTACACTTAAAACCTCCCGTAACTTTCTCGAAATTGTGATATCATTTTCAATTAACTCCCTTTCTTTTATTCTTAAAAACCTTCGCTTAGTGCTTGTTTCTCTTTGTGCTTTTTGAAGTATTTCTTTAGAAGCAGAAACTAAAGAATCTATTTGCTTCTGTTCTTTAGCATTAACTGGTTTTTCTTCACCTTCTTTATCAAATAACTTTAGATACCTTTCTAAACTTAACCCTGTTTTTTTATTAAAAACCTCTGGGTTATCAACAAGGTCTTTTACTGAACCTTTTCCGAGTAGTGAGTCTATAGACCCTAACTTGTCTATAGCTTCGTTGATTGATTTTTCTGAAGCATTTCTTTGGTTTAATCTTCTTAAACTGGTTATGTTTTTTCTCTTTTTATTTAAAACTAACTTAATACTATCTAAAATAGATGTTTTTGATACGTCTTTTGCTATAAAGTTAAGTGAATCAATCTTTTTTAGCAACAACTTATTCTCAGTAACATACTCATTATATCGTTTATAAGAGTTCAACTGAATAGCAGCTCTCCCTAAATTTTCATTTTCATATATATCAGCAATTAACCCTCCAGTTTGGATAATATTATTTCTATCGGAAACACCTTGCTTTTGTATTTCTATATATGTTTTTATTTCAGAAAACAACAAGATTCCTGAAATAACTGCTAAAACAGATAGGGTAGCATACCCTACTAAAACCTTAAAAGCTATTTTACGTTTAGATTCTTTCATTAATTAATAGTCTTTGGTAAAAATAACGATACTTCATCTTTCTTGTTTTAAATATATCTGTTAAATTTTAAAATTATTAATATATATTATTTTACCTAAAGACCTCGAAACAATGAAAGATAGTTTGTATTTTTGATGTTTATAAAATCATGTCAAAATGAGAAAAATTCAAATGGTTGACTTACAAGGTCAATATCAAAAAATAAAAAATACAGTTGACACTTCAATTCAAGAAATTCTAAATTCTTCAGCATATATTAACGGACCTTATGTTCGTGATTTTCAAGTTGATTTAGAGAACTATTTAGGCGTTAAGCATGTAATTCCATGTGCTAATGGTACCGATGCTTTGCAAATAGCCATGATGGGCTTAGGTTTGGAACAAGGAGATGAAGTAATTACTGCTGATTTTACATTTGCTGCAACTGTTGAAGTGATTGGATTATTAAAGTTAACTCCTGTTTTAGTTGATGTTGAACCAGATACTTTTAATATTGACATTGAAGCTTTGAAAAAGGCTATTACGCCTAAAACAAAAGCGATTGTTCCTGTACATTTGTTTGGTCAATGTGCTAATATGGAAGCTATTTTAGAGGTTGCAGCAGCACATAACTTATTTGTTATTGAAGATAATGCCCAAGCTATTGGAGCAGATTATACTTTTAAAAATGGAACTAAGAAAAAAGCAGGAACTATTGGAAATGTAGGAACAACTTCTTTCTTCCCTTCTAAAAACTTAGGTTGCTATGGTGATGGTGGAGCTATTTTTACTAATAATGATGAATTAGCTCATACGCTTCGCGGAATGGTTAACCATGGAATGTACAAACGTTACTACCACGATGTTGTTGGAGTAAACTCTCGTTTAGACTCTATTCAAGCAGCTGTATTAAAGGCTAAATTGCCTTTATTAGACAGCTATTGTGATGCGCGTAGAAAAGCTGCGGAATATTATTCTGCTACATTTGCTAACAACCCAAATATTATCACACCAACTATTAGCGATTTTACTACGCATGTTTTCCATCAATATACATTGAGAATTACTAACGGAAAACGTAATGAACTACACCAACATTTATTAGATAACGGAATTCCAAATGCTATTTATTATCCTGTTCCGTTACATGCTCAAAAAGCATATCAAGATGAAAGGTATAATGAAGACAATTTTACTGTAACGAATCAATTAATTGAAGAAGTTATTTCATTGCCAATGCATACAGAGTTAGATGAAGAGCAATTAGCGTTTATTACGAAAACTGTAAATAACTTTATTCAATAATTTGAATTGAAATTTCAATGGATCAAAAAATTAAAACGTTAAAAATTATTCACCTTGCTTTAGTTGCTGGAGTTACTCTTGCTTTTACAATTTTGGGTGATTTCAAGATTATGTTCAACATGGTTATTGATAACTCATCTTTATTGTATGCTTTTATTCCTGCAATAGCTTATGTTGCTAGTAACTTCATGTTTAAAAACATGTTAAACAAAATACAAAAAGATGCTAGTAATGAGGAAAAATTTGCGATTTATCAAACTGCTTCTATAGTAAGATGGGCTATTATTGAAGGTGCTTGTTTTTTAATTTTAATTTTAAAACCAGACTTTTTGCTCTTAGGAGTAATCTTATTAATCTATTTAATTCTTTTAGCTCCAAAAAAAGCACAAATATTTAAAACGCTAGATATTAGAAACTAGTCGTTTCTTACAAAAAACATTAAAATCACTCATTTTTGATTATTTTCAATCAATTTTGAGTGATTTTTCACTCATTTTCGTCAAAAAATGAATTTTAACACCTTTAATTTTTGAATTATTTTCACTTCCTATTATCATATTCTTAAAATAGCACACTCCTAATTCAAGAACACACATTTATTAACTGATTTTTAATGTTTTAACGTTTATTAATTGACATCACGCTTTAAGCTTTTTAGTTTTGTACCCTAATTAAATGATACTAGAATAATGAAATTGATTAAAATTAAAAGAGAAACACGTTTAGAAAAACGATTTTCAAGAAAAATGGGTAAGCTACATACTAATGTTACTTACATTAAAAAAATGTTTTTAAACATTATACCGTTAGAAACGGTACACAAATACAGAGAAACCTATTATGGTGAAGTTAAAGACTGCGAGGATTGTGTCTTAGCTAAATAATAGTTCTCTTTTTCACGAAACAAAAATCCCGCTCCATAAAGAGCGGGATTTTCTATATTATATTTTTTGTATCTACTATTTATGCTAAAGAAGCGCCACTAGCAGCTACACTTCTATCAATCTTACGCATTAACCCTTGTAATACTTTACCAGGACCAACTTCAACAAATTCAGTACCACCATCAGCAATCATTGCTTGCACACATTGTGTCCATCTTACAGGAGCTGTTAATTGCGCTATCAAGTTTTCTTTAATTTCAGCAGAGTTCGTTACTGCTTTTGCTATTACATTTTGATATACTGGACAAGTAGGTTCGTTAAATGTAGTTTCTTCAATAGCTGCTGCTAACTCTTCACGAGCTGGCTCCATCATTGGTGAATGAAATGCTCCTCCTACAGGTAAAAGTAGCGCTCTTTTTGCGCCTTTTTCTTTTAATACTTCACACGCTTGTTCAACTGCTTTAACTTCACCAGAAATTACTAATTGCCCTGGACAGTTATAATTTGCTGCTACTACTACTCCATCAATTGAAGCACAAACATCTTCAACTACAGCTTCTTCTAATCCTAATACAGCAGCCATGGTAGATGGTTGAATTTCACATGCTTTTTGCATTGCTAAAGCACGTTTTGAAACTAATTTTAATCCATCTTCAAAAGATAACACACCATTCGCTACTAATGCTGATAATTCTCCTAAAGAATGACCTGCAACCATTTCTGGTTTAAAATCATCTCCTAAAACCTTTGCTAAAATTACTGAATGTAAAAAGATAGCTGGTTGTGTTACTTTGGTTTGTTTTAATTCTTCAGCAGTACCTTCAAACATTACGTCGGTAATACTAAACCCTAATATAGTATTTGCTTTTTCAAAAAGTTCTTGAGCTAATGGAGAATTTTCATATAAGTCTAATCCCATCCCTGTAAATTGTGCTCCTTGACCTGGAAAAATATACGCTTTCATTTGTTTGTTTTGTTGTTTATTTAACCCTGCAAACATACAACTTTTAAAATTACTATCTTCGTTTTATGACTGTACAACAAAAATCTCAAGCGCAACTTATTTACCTAGTTTTAGCTTCGTTATTTATAGCCTCTTTGGTAACTTCAAACCTAATTTTTCAAAAGTTTTTTTATTGGGAACCCTATAATTTATTTCGTTTTGAAGTATCTGTTGGAATTCTTCCTTACCCTATTACTTTTTTAATTACCGATATTCTTTCTGAAATTTACGGTAAGAAAAAAGCGAATCAAGTTGTTGTAGCAGGTATTTTTGCTTCCTTTTTTTCTATGTTAATTATTCTAGTTGCTGATTATGCTCCTGCAATTGACAACTCTCCTATTGGCGACGAAACTTTTACCAAAGTTTTTGGTCTTTCTCCTTTGGCAGTATTAGCTTCTATGTTAGCTTATTTGGCTGCTCAATTTATAGATATTCGTATCTTTCATTTTTGGAAAAAACTAACGAAAGGAAAACATTTATGGCTTCGTAATAATTTTTCTACCTTTTTGTCACAATTTATAGATACTTTTACCGTATTATTTTTATTGAGTTCTTTTAAAATACTTCCTTGGAGTATTTTTGGCAGCCTTTTACTTAGCGGTTTTTTATTCAAAGTCATTATAGCAGCTTTAGACACTCCTGTTTTGTATGCTGCTGTATATTGGTTTAGAAAAAAATTCGGCTTAAAAATGGGAGAAGAAATCACAGAATTTTAACCTAACACTACTATGTTGAACGAGTTTTTTTATAGAATTTTTAAAGAGCATTTTTCGCTTTCTGAAACACTTGCCACTTATCTAAATTTATTTGCAAACCTGATTGTATTTGGAATTTTAGGTTATATCTTATTTAAGGTTTTTAGGTATGTTGGTAAAAAAACAGTTAATAAGATGGCCGCAAAAACATCAACTAGTTTTGATGATATGCTTATTAAAAACAAAGCATTTTTAAATCTATCTAGAATTGTTATACTAACTATTATCTTTAATTTTTTAAAAGACATTCTAGTTCATTTCCCTAATTTGTTTACTTACTCTGAACGTATAGCTACGATTGCTATCATTTTTGCAATTGTTTGGTTTATCCGCAGTATTTTATTAAGTGTTAAAGATTTTCTTCGCACCACCAATGCCTTCAAAGACAAACCTTTAGAAAGCTACGTGCAAATTTTTATGGTAATAATGTGGCTAATTGCTGCTATTTCTTCTTTTTCTGTGTTAACAGGAAAGCCTTTAATTAGATTCTTAACAGCATTAGGAGCTTTTTCAGCAGTATTATTATTAATTTTTAAAGATACCATTCTTGGTTTTGTATCAAGTATTCAGGTTGCAATAAATGATACTGTTAGAATTGGGGATTGGATTACCATGGAAAAATATGGTGCCGATGGCGATGTGGTTGAAATTAACCTTACTTCTGTAATTATTAGAAATTTTGACAATACAATATCTAGCATTCCTACGTATTACTTAACATCCGATTCTTTTAAGAACTGGAGAACAATGAATACTTCGGGTGGTAGACGTATAAAACGATCTATCTTAATTAAAATAAATAGCATTCACTTTCTTACCCATGAAGATATTGAGCGTTTTAAAAAGATTGAGTTAATTTCTGACTATATTGAAAAAAGTAGCAAAGAAGTAAAAAAATACAACGAAGAAAACAATGTAGATAAATCGGTAATTCTAAACGGTAGAAACTTAACCAATTTTGGGTCTTTTAGAATTTACTTGGATAAATACATTGAAAATCATCCAAAAATAAATCAAGATATGTTATTAATGTCTCGTCAGTTAGAACCTACTCCTAATGGAATTCCATTAGAAATTTATGCCTTTAGTAGAGAAAAGAATTGGGTTGATTACGAACGAGTTATGGCAAATATTTTTGATCATATTTTAGCTTCTGTAAAATATTTTGATTTGGAAGTTTTTCAAAATCCATCAAGTATTGATATCAATAACTTGAAAGAAACACAAAAGAGTGAATAATAATACAGGTACATCTTTATGGCAAATAGCCATCCAAAAATTTAAACGTAGTAAAACAGGTATGTTTAGTTTTGGGTATATTATTTTATGCGGTTTTATTGCTGTTTTTTGTTATGTTTTAGCTCCTGACAATAGTAATTCTGCCAATCAAATGCATTTAGAAATCCACTCGAAACCTCCTGGTTTTTCTGTGCAACTATTAAGCATTCCTTCAGAAGTAAAAAACCAACAATCTTGGTTTTCTGTTTTTATGAATGGAAAACAACATTCAGTAACAGAAATTCCTATAAAATCATTTTCTGTTAAAAACAATCAGTTAGAAGTTATTAAATACTCCGATGGTTTACCAAAAGAGTTTCCTACTTCTTACGAACAATACATTCAACAAAAAACATTTTATTTAGGAACTGATAAATATGGTCGTGACTTATTAAGTAGATTGTTGATTGGTGCTCGAATTTCTTTTTTTATTGGATTTATAGCTGTGTTTATTTCTCTTTTAATAGGAATTCCTATTGGAGCTATTGCAGGCTATTTTGGTGGAAAGATGGATGATTTTATTATGTGGATTATCAATATCACTTGGTCTATTCCAACTCTTTTACTTGTTATTGCCATCACTTTAGCTTTGGGCAAAGGCTTTTGGCAAGTTTTTATTGCTGTAGGGCTAACCATGTGGGTAGAGGTTGCACGTGTAGTTAGAGGTCAAGTCATCACCACCAAACAACAACAATATGTTGAAGCTGCCAAAGCCCTGGGGTTTTCTGATTTTAGAATTATTTTCAAGCATATTTTACCAAATATCTTAGCTCCTATCATTGTAATTTCCGCCGCAAATTTCGCAGCTGCAATTTTAATTGAAAGCGGATTGAGTTTTTTAGGTATTGGAGCCCAACCTCCTACTCCTTCTTGGGGTGCTATGATTAAAAATCACTACAACTACATTATTCTTGGAAAACCTTATTTAGCTCTTATTCCTGGAGTTGCTATTATGAGTTTGGTAATGGCATTTATGCTAATTGGAAATACACTTCGTGATGCTTTGGATGTGAAAGCTTAAAATTTGTAAATTCGCTTTCTTAAATTTTTTTGATATGAGTTTTAGTGTTGAGTTTAAAACAAGGTGGGCAGATTTTGATGCCAACATACACATGCGTCATACCGCATACAATGATTATACTGCTGAATTACGTTTACGTTTTTTTAAAGAGCATAATGTAACTGTTCAAGATTTTACTAAGGAAAAAGTTGGTCCTATTTTATTTGAAGAAAATACCAAATTTTTACGTGAAATACACATGGGTGAAGATATTACTGTAAACCTAAAAGTTACAGGGTTATCTAACAAAGGAGAACGATGGAAAATTCAACATGAAGTTTTTAATCAAGCAGGTAAACTCTCTGCAATTATCACTGTTTATGGTGCTTGGTTAGATTTGGTTAAGCGTAAACTAACAGTACCTCCTGTTAAATTTCAAGAGATTTTTAACGAAGTTGAAAAAACTGAAGATTTTAAAGAAATCGTTTTAAGTAATTAAATGAGTACTTCTAGGAAAATAAAGGTTGTTATTACCATTGTTGCTTTACTTGTGGGGTATTGGTTACAACAAAAAGAAGAAGCTAAGAACTCTTCTGAACCTACAACAAAAACAGCCAGTAATAAAGCTAATAACTTCAATTACTTTCCTACCTCAACAACTGGGGTCATTATAAAGCATAATGGCTACCAGTTATCGTATAGTGAAAAGCATGAGCAAGCTGAATGGGTTGCTTATCCTTTAGATAAAAGTGATATAGTTTATACCAATCGTAAGCGTCCATTTTTTATTGTAGACCCCAAAGTGAAGACAAAATCTGCAGATTGGAGAAATTATAAAAGATCTGGTTATGACAAAGGGCATTTATGTCCTGCTGGTGATAGACGTGCCTCTAAAAGTGCTCATGATGAAACTTTTTACACTTCAAACATTTCTCCTCAAAACCATGAATTTAATGCTGGTATTTGGAATAAACTAGAGCAAAAAACTCGTTATTGGGCAAAAAAGTATAATCACTTGTATGTTGTTACTGGTGGTGTTTTAGAACCTAACTTGAAAACTATAGGAAAGGAAAAAGTAAGTGTTCCTAATTATTTTTATAAAGTTTTATTAGATTATACGCAACCTGAAATTAAAGCTATCGCTTTTTTACTTCCTCACAAAGAAAGCAACAAACCTCTATCTGAATTTGTAGTTTCTATTGATAAATTAGAGCAAAAAACAGGTATTGATTTCTTCCCTGAATTACCTGATACTATTGAAAAGCAACTAGAGACTTCTGCTAATTATAAAAATTGGAGTTTTAGATAACTCTATATTAACTTTAGTACCTGCGTTTTTTTCCAAAGACATACGAAAAAACAATACCATGACTATTTCCTAACACAGAATCACTAAATCCTGCATTATAGAAGTACACAAATTTTAAGTTTTTTAGAGCATAAATACCCGCTAAAAAATTAATTGATGAACTACTTCGGTAACCAGTACCTATTTCAAATTTGTTTTTATAGTTAACAGCAACATTTGCGTCAATCTGCATAGGTGCTCCACCTTCATACTTTAAGAAAACACTAGGTTTAATCATTACTTCCTCAAATCGATTGGTAAAAAAGCGATACCCGAAATAACCATAAACAGGATTTGATATATTTAAATCATCTCTAGACGCTAATTTATCTCCTAAAAGGTTTGGCAACGAAACTCCAGCATAAAAATCTGCATGGTTATATAAAAAACCAATACCTACGGTTGGCACGGTTACATTCATGTTTTCTGAAAATTCTATATCGTCTGTAATACCTAACTCTAACAGGTTCTCATTAAACTGTTGTACCCCTGCTGTTAATCCAAACGATATTACATGTTCGTTATAATGCTGCCAATATGGTCTATCAATCTCTGTATCAAAAAATATTTTATACGAATATGCAGCATACGCATTTGTATAAGTACTTACCCCTATTTTATCTCTTACAATAGCCCCACCTATTCCCATTTTTTTTCTTGCAATGGGAGTGTGAAAGCTTAATGACAATGTTTTTGGACTTCCTTCAATACTATTTATATAACCATAATTACTAAGTGTAATTTCTGCTCCATCAGACATTCCTGCATACGCTGAGTTTATAATAAACGGATTGTAATTATACTCTGGATACAAAGCCGTCTGTTGTCCCCAATTATTCTGAAATACCATTATAAAAATTAATGGTAAAATATAGTTTCTTATCTCTTTCATCTTATCTTTTTAAAACTAAAAACCCTTTCTTTTCTGTTGAATTTCCCCCTTTTGAAATTTTTATATTGAAAAAGTATGTTCCTACTGGCAATTTATCACCTCCCATACTTGTTAGCTTATTGGCAACACCTCTAAAAACATTAAACTGGTTATCATATCCTTTTATCTGGAACACCATATCTCCCCACCTATTAAAAACAGTTACTGAATTGTTAGGATATTCTTCAATTCCTTTTATTTCCCAAAAGTCATTTACTCCATCACCATTCGGAGAAAAACCATATTTAGTTTCTCCTACTAAACCTTCTTCTGTTCTAAAACTAATCTCTGAACACCCCACAGCTTCGCCAACTGTATTGTAGGGTATCACTGACACATAAATTATGGTGTCCTCTGGTAAATTAATAGCTAAAGTATAGCTCGTTCCTACTACTGATTCATTGTTTACAATATCTGTTCCGTTTAAAGTTGTTCCGATTGATACATAATATCCATCGGCGTCAGAAACAGTGTCCCAACTAATTCCTGTACTAACGCTAACATTCGTTGCTTCGTTGCTTGGAACTGTGATTGTGGTACAATTCGGTGCGGTTGGTACTATTTCTGTAGTAAAGCTAATTTCAGAACACCCTGTAGCACTTCCTACCGAATTGTACGGAGTTACCGATACATAAATTGTTGTGTTCTCTGGTAAATCACTAGTTAAAATATAACTTGTTCCTACTACTAATTCATTGTTGACAATATCTGTTCCGCCTGAAGTCGTTCCGATTGACAAGTAATATCCATCGGCGTCAGAAACAGTATCCCAAGTAATGTTTGTATCGACTGCTACATTAGTTCCTCCATCACTTGGAACTGTGATTGTGGTACAATTTGGTGCGGTTGGTACTATTTCCGTAGTAAAACTAATTTCTGAACATCCCGTAGCACTTCCTACCAAATTGTACGGAATTACCGATGTATAAATTGTTGTGTTCTCTGGTAAATCACTAGCTAAAGTATAACTTGTTCCTACCACTGATTCGTTGTTGACAATATCGGTTCCACCTGAAATTGTTCCGATTGATATATAATATCCATCGGCGTCAGAAACAGTGTCCCAACTAATTTCTGTATTAACGCTTACATTCGTTGCTCCGTTGCTTGGAACTGTGATTGTGGTACAGTTGGGTGCGGTTGGTACTATTTCTGTAGTAAAACTAATTTCAGAACACCCTGTAGCACTTCCTACCGAATTGTATGGAATTACCGATACATAAATTGTTGTGTTCTCTGGTAAATCACTAGCTAAAGTATAACTCGTTCCCGTTACTACTTCATTGTTTATAATATCTGTTCCGTTTGAAGTTGTTCCGATTGATACATAATATCCATCGGCGTCAGCTACTGCATCCCAACTAATTCCTGTACTAACACTAACATTCGTTGCTCCGTTGCTTGGAACTGTGATTGTGGTACAATTTGGTGCAGTTGGTACTATTTCTGTAGTGAAACTAATCTCTGAACACCCTGTCGCATTTCCCACTGAATTGTAAGGTATCACAGACACGTAAATTGTCCTA
The DNA here is from genome assembly GCF_030547425.1 of Tenacibaculum sp. 1_MG-2023. Lineage (GTDB taxonomy): Bacteria > Bacteroidota > Bacteroidia > Flavobacteriales > Flavobacteriaceae > Polaribacter. The sequence goes on from NZ_JAUORH010000028.1 coordinate 12,693, forward strand.
TTCTCTGGAAAATCGCTCGTAGGATTGTATGTTGTTCCTGTTACCGATTCATTGTTTACAATATCGATTCCGCCTGAAGTTGTTCCAATTGATATATAATATCCATCGGCATCTGCCACTGTATCCCAACCAATTCCAGTACTAACACTAACATTCGTTACTCCGTTGCTTGGAACTGTGATTGTGGTACAGTTGGGTACATTTACAACTGCATCTCCTGTAGTAAAACTTTCTTCTACACAACCTGTAGCGTCTCCCACGGCATTATATGGGGTTATGCGAACATAATGTATTCTATTTGCTTGTAAGTTTTGAGTAAAACTATACGAAGTAGTATTTCCTACATCAATACTATTTACAACTTCTATCCCACCTTGAGTAGTTCCTACACTCACTAAATACCCAGTTGCTTCTGTTATTGTATTCCAAGAAATATCAGTATTCAACGGAACATTCGTTGAACCATTTATAGGATTCACTAAACTTGTACAACTAGGTACTACTGGAATAAACTCTGTTTTAAAAGATTCTTCTCCACAACTTGTTGCATCACCTTCATCGTTATAAGGAACTATAGTTACAAAAACATCAGTGTCTTCTGGTAAATCTACAGGTAAATCATATACTGTACTGTTACCTACATCAAAACTATTAAGAATATCTGTTCCACCTGAAGTAGTTCCTACTGTAAGCCTGTATCCATCTGCATTACTTATAACATTCCATTCTAAATTTGTACTTACAGATATATCTGTACCCCCAGCAAGTGGTAGGGTTAAGTTGGTACAATCTGGTACTGTTGATGGAGTTGTAGACACCGTAAAGCTTTCTTCTGAACAAGGTCCTACTGCATCTCCATTTTCGTTTGAAGGTACAATAGTAACATAAACTGTTTCTCCTCCTGAAAAATCTGTAGCAAATTCATAAGTCGTAGCATTTACAACAGTTTCGTTTATTATGGTTCCTGAAGGTTCAATTCTAATTGTTAAAGCATATTCGCGTGCGTATAAAACAGGTTCCCAAATAAGATTTGTGTTTACAGGTACATCAGTTTCTCCATGTAAAGGAGCTGTTAATTGTGTACACTCTGGAATAGGACAATCTAACACATCACCAGTAAAAGACCATCCAAAACTATCAATCATTGATTGTCTTTCTTCTACAGCATCACAATAGGGAAGAGTGTTAGCTCCTAGATTTATTCCAGGTGTTAGTGTTTGTTCAGACCATGCAATAAGCGTATTGTCGTAATTCACTCTAGTAAGAGCTGTATTATCTAACATATTCTGCATGTTAGTTACACCACTAATATTCCAATCACCTAAATCTTGATTAAAAACTGTAGCGTTATTAAACATAGCATTCATCGATACCGTATTTAATAACCATTGGTTTAAAGGTTGATTAAACAAACTTGCTCCTTGAAACATTCTATCCATGTTTGTTACTGCTGTAGGCCTCCAATTATTCATTGGTTGATTAAAGTTTGTTGCACCATTAAACATATCTTGCATGGTGGTTACTCTCCTGATATTCCAACTTCCAATAGCACCATCAAAGGCTGTTGCTGTTTGAAACATGCCTTGCATATTAGTTACCGATGCTACATTCCAAGAGTCTAACGGTCTATTAAAAGACGTTGCTCCTCGAAACATTTCTTGCATGGTGGTTACAAAAGAAACATTCCAATTATTAACATCTTGATTAAATGCAGATGCTCCATAAAACATTTCAGCCATCGTTTGTGCTTCGCCTGTATTCCAATTTCCTAAAGGTTGGTTAAACATTTCTGCACCTTTAAACATTGCTTCAAAGTTTGTAACTACTGAAACATTCCAGTTTTCCAACGGATTATCAAAAGCAATAGCTTCTTCAAACATTGAAGGCATTAACGTTACTGAGCTTACATTCCAAGAATTTAATGGTTGATTGAAAACTGTGGCTTGTTGAAACATTTGGCTCATGTTAGCAACAGCACTTACATCCCAAGAGTTTAATGGCCGATTAAATGCTTCTGCTCTTCGGAACATTCCTGACATATTAACTACTGAGTTTACATCCCAAGAATTTAACGGCTTGTTAAACATTTGAGCATTGTAAAACATGTAACTCATGTTCGTTACGTTTGTTACATTCCAAGAGTTTATATTTTGATTAAAAGCTCTAGCACTCTGAAACATGCTCTGCATGTTGGTTACTGAAGAAACATTCCAATTACTCAGGTCTTGATTAAAAGAAGAGGCGCTTTCAAACATCGAAATCATGTTTGTTACAGCACCTACATTCCAAGAGTTTAAAGGTTGATTAAAATCAACACATCTCTGGAACATTTCAGACATATTTATAACACTACTTACATTCCAATTATCAATATTTTGGTTAAAAGCCATGTTTGAAACAAAACCATTAAACATTTCAGACATATTGGTAACATTACTTACATCCCAATTATTAAGGGGTTGGTTAAATGCTTCTGCTCTTTCAAACATGCTACTCATATTAGTAACACTACTTACATTCCAATTATTTAGATTCTGATTAAATACTTTTGCGTTTTGAAACATGCCTTCCATATCTGTAACATTTTCTGTGTTCCAATTTCCTATGTCTTGATTAAACTCTACAGCTCCACCAAACATATAATTCATATCAGTAACATTACTTACATCCCAATTATTAAGCGGTTGGTTGTAAATTGAAGTTCCACTAAACATACTACGCATGTTAGTTACACTACCTACATTCCAATTATTTATGTTTCCATTAAATTTTCTACATGAGCTAAACATTCTTTCCATATCTATTACATTACTAAGATTAGGAATATCTGTAGCATTGTACTCCATATTTGCACAACCATAAAAAGCTTCGTTCATACTTTCCCAAATTTGATTACCCCATTGATCTATAGATAATAATTTATGAGAATCTCCTACATATTCATGTTTAGGGGAAGGAAAAACGCCAATAATACTTACGGTATAAATACCTGGGGTAAGATATGTGTGTGTAATATTCCCTGTTACATTATGATCGTACTGTCCATCTCCCCAATCTATAGAATAGTTATAAGTAAGGTAGTTTGGGTAGCCTGAATTTGTTTCTATTTCTAATTGATTCGTAGGACTAGTATAACTTAATACTTGTATGCTTGTGTCATAAGTAAGTTTGAATGCATCTGGGCTATTTACCCAACTTTCTATTACTGTAAAACTAATTTCTTGGCAACCTGTAGCTAGTCCTTCATCGTTATACGGAACAACTGTTACATATACAGTATCTCCTGCTATAAATTCATTGGTAAAATCGACTCCTACAACATTTCCTACGTCTTCATTATTATATATAACCTGTGAAGTCGCTCCATTTTCTCTTCTCACACTAATTCTATATCCTGTAGCGTTAGGTGCTGGTTTCCAACGAATATCACTATTTGCTGGCACTTGTGTATCTCCATCTTGCGGCATGGTTATTTGAGTACATAATACGTAAGAACAGTTTACAATATCTCCTGATATAGTCCACCCGTTGGTATCTATTAAGTTTTGTCTTTGGCTTAAAGCATCACAATAATTTAGATTCGTCGCCCCTAAATCAACATTATTTTGAACTGTTTGAGCATTCCAAGCTATAAGAATATTATCATAGTTTTCTTGAGAAATACCGCTATTCGATAACATGTTTGTCATGTTTGTAACACTAGATATATCCCAGACTCCTATGTTTTGGTTAAATGAAGTAGCCTGATTAAACATATAAGACATGTTTCTAGCATTTCCTGTTTGCCAACTGCTTATATCTTGGTTAAAGGACGTAGCTCTATCAAACATATATTGAAAATCAGTGATATTACTTACATCCCAAGTATTTAAAGGTTGGTTAAAAGCTTCTGCTCGTTGAAATATATTACGCATATTAGTAATATTGCTGACATCCCAAGTATTCAATGACTGATTGAAAGCTTCTGTTCTTTCAAACATACTTTCTACATTGGTAACCTTGCTAACATTCCACAAACTAATATCTCGATTAAAAGCAATAGCGCCTTCAAACATTCCTCTCATGGTAACAACATTACTTACATTCCAAGTTCCTATACCTTGATTAAAGCCTGAGTTATCTCGAAACATATAGCTCATATCAGTAACATTACTTACATCCCAATTGCCTATAGGTTGATTAAAAACTGCTCCCCAAGCCCATCCATCAAACATACCTGACATGTTTGTAACATTACTAACATCCCAATTATTTAAAGGTTGATTAAAGGTTCTGTTTCTAAAAAATAGCTTAGACATATTTGTTACATTACTAACATTCCATGTATTTATAGGTTGGTTGAATTTAGCTTGACTAAACATTCCCTCCATTGTTGTAACACTACTTACATTCCAGTTGTCTATTGAGCTATTAAAATTAGAACCTTTAAATGTGTTATTCATATTGGTAATATTACCAACATTCCAATTATTCATTGGTTGATTATAAACACTTGTATCGTAAAAGGCCCCTTCCATATTAATAACATTAGCTACATTCCAGTTATTAATATTTTGATTGAACTTACGGGCTCTATATAAAAAGTTTTCTAAAGTAGTTACTGCTGATGTATTCCAGTTATCTAATGGTTCGTTGAATTCTCTTGCATTATAAAAAGTGTAAGACATATCTATTATACTAGATGTATCCCACTGATCTAAAGGTCTATTAAAAATTTCGCAATTCATAAATAACCCTGAAATATTAGTTATGGTGCTTACATCCCAATTGTTCATAATACCATTAAATAATGAACAATCTCTAAAAGCATTTTGTAAGCTAGTAGCTTGACTTAAATCTGGTGGAGTAATAGCATCAAAATTTAGATTTGAACATCCATAGAGTGCATTTTCCATACTTTGCCATTGAATAGTACCCCAGGACAAGATTTCGATAATTTTATTGACGTCTCCAGTATTGTTGAAATAAATTGCTGGAAATGTACCCTCTATTTTAACAGTGTAAGTTCCTTGTGTCGCATAAGTATGTGTAATGTCTCCTGTTACGTTTGAATCGATATTTCCATCACCCCAATCAACAGTGTATAAATAAGAATATGCTGAATTGGTTGGTATTCTTATCTCATTAGCTCCAGAAGATCCTGCACTAATATTTGCTGTGTTCCACAAAGATGTGAACGACTGCGAAAACAACTGACTGCTTAAAATAAAAAAAAGTACTACTAAACTACTTCTTAAAAGTTTACACATAAATTCCTTCATTCTTTTTAATATAATTTTTAACCCTTCTATTTTAATCAAGCATCTTTTTTTTATATATCACATGAAGTAAAAACTACCCAACCATTACATAATGGTTTAATATGTTTTTGTTTGTTTGATAATATTACCAACTCAAACTGAATCTTCATGTATAAAAAATAATAGCTAAGTACTACTTAATAATATCGTTTATATTAAGTAATAGTTCGCAAGATATAACCGTTTGATGTTATAGAAGTATCATTCTAAAGAGTGGAACCTAATTTATTAGTTTTTTTCGGTACTCTGATGGAGTATAACCCGTTTGTTCTTTAAACACACGGTTAAAAGTAGTTTTGCTTTTGAAACCAGAATCGTAAGCAACAGCAAGTATTTTGTAATCTTTGCTTGTAGATAATTGTAACATTTTCTTGGCTTCTCTTATTCGATATGAATTGATAAGTTGGTAGAAGTTTTTATCAAATTCAAACGAAAATACTTCGGATAAATGATGACTACTTAATGATAGTTTTTTTGCAAAGTTTGCTTGAGTTAAATCGTGATTTAAGTATATCTTTTCTTCTTCTATTACTTTTAATATTTTTTGCTGGTAAGAAACTCTATCTTCTTTTGACAATGAGGAGTTTTTATATTTCTCAGAAGTTTCTTTTATCTTTTCCGTTATTTTATTTGTTTCTTTTATAACACTTTTATCTTCATTCTTTTTTATGTAAATCCAAAATACCCCTCCTAAACCAATTACACAAAACACACTAAACCACAATAAACTTTTTTGTTGTTCTGAAAGTAATGCTTTTGTATTTTCTTGTGCTAAAACTGTTTCTTCTCTTGCTCCAATTTCTGCTTTTAACTCTTCTGTAATAGCTTTTTTTTGATTCTTAAGAAAACTTATTCGGCTCTCGTTATATTTCTTTTCTGCGCTTAAGTAAGCTGTTGTTTTGTTTTGCTTTTGATATATTATGGTAAGGTTCTCATAACATATCATTTCTATTTCTTCTATGTTTTTTTCAGAAGCTATTTTGAGCGCCTGTTTTAAATACTCTTCCGCTTTATTATAATGTTCTAACTTTAAATTTGCGACTCCTAAATTGACAAAAATCCATGCTTTTACTCTAGTATTTTTTTCAAAAGCCTTATATTTTCTAGCTCTATTAGCTACTTCAACTGATTTTTCATATTCTTCTAACTTATAATACGAACTGCTAATGTGGTTTAATGATGTTAAAACAATACTTTCATTTCCTGTTTCTTCTCCTATTTTTTTTACCTGCTGCGCATAGAATAATGATTTTTCCTCGTTATTTAAAGCAGAATAACTTATTGATAAACCGTTCAACGCAGCCATTTTTATTAAGTTTGGCTTCTTTGTATAAGCTGCTTGCTTTAATACCTTCTTCATGGTTTCTATACTCTTTTCATAAAGCTCTACATTATTGTATATATTCCCTAAGTTAACCAGAACTACAGTTTCAGCTTGCTTGCTTTCTGGTATTGTTTTAGCAATAGTTAAAGCTTCTTTATACAATGCGATACCTTCTACATATTTTGTTTGCATATTTAAGCTTATTGCTTGATTAACCATTGCTTTTACTTGTAAAGCTTTTAGGTTGTTCTTTTTAGAGATATTGTATAAAGAATCACTATAAATTTTATGGAGCTTGTAATTTCCTTCCTTATAGTTTTCTTGTAGTTTTTCTAAATAACTCTCTGCTTTTTTCTGAACTTCAGCAAACTGTGAATCTACTTTATTCTGACTATACAACTGACTTACAAGACTAAGTAATAGATATATGGTTATTTTTTTTAGCAAATTTTATTTATTTTCTACAAAAATACATCAAAATACTTTCTCTTAATCGTTTTTAATAACTACCTGATTTTCAAACACAAAAAAAGTGTCTTGTAGATATGATAACATACTACATGACACTTCTTATCAAAAACCACAAAAATTCGTGTACTTACTTAATTGGTTTTAGAGAGTTTAAATTATTAATAATCATATACTCTAATAGTACTTCTTTTGAGTAATTGCCAAACAAATTATCAGAGTCAAACAAACGGCTCTCTAATCCACTTAAATATAATTTACTAAATAATTCAAGATCTACATTAGACCTTATCTCTCCTTGTTCTTTAGCTTCTTCTAATAGATTCATTACATCTGTAGAAACAACATCTGCAGTAATTTCTTTATAAGCTTCGTAAGCATTTGGGTAGTATTTCTTTAATCCAAAAATAAATGAGGGTTTAAATTTTACTACATACTTAAAAACTACTTCATATACTTCTATTACTTTATTTAATGCTGATTTGTCAGATTTGAGAATAGGTGTTGTATCAATCTTAAATTCATTTATTAATTCTTTGATACTTTCAATTATTAATTCTTCTTTTGAAGAGAAGCAAGCATAAATGGTTTTTTTTGAAATTCCGAGTAGCTCAGCTATTTCATCCATTGTAGTATGCTTACTTCCAAAGGCTATAAACTTTTCTTTGGCTACTTTAATAAGTTTTGCCCTATTACTCATAATAACCTTCTTACTTCCAACCGCCTCCTAATGCTTCATATAAGTTTACAACACTTAACAACTGATTTAATTTGTTGTTAATAACATTTAACTCAGCATTTAAAGCTCTTTCTCTTGCTGTTAATAAGTCTAAATAGTTGGCATATCCATTTTTTAACAACTCTTCTGAGTTCATTTCCGCTCTTCGTAAAGCTTCAACCTCATTTTGTCTGTATTCAAATTTTTCGGTTTCCGCATTATAATCGAAAAGTGCATTTGAAACCTCATTTCCAGCGGTTAGCAAGGTCTTTTTAAAACTTAATAATGCTTGTTCTTGCTGTGCTTTAGCTACCTCATGTTGTGTTTTAATTTTCCTTTGATTGAAAATGGGTTGTGTTAAGCCTCCAATTATGTTTGCGAACAAAGAATTTGCACTTAATAATTCATCAAGTTCCAAACTTTGAAACCCACCTGTTGCGGTTACTGTTAAAGACGGATAAAAATTACTTTTAGCAACATTAGTCATCTCAAAAGCATTAATTAAACCATATTCAGCAGCCATAACATCTGGTCTGTTTCTTAGTAATTTTGCTGGAACTCCTATTTTAACTACCTCATCCAACTGTTGTTGTGAAAGTTTGCTTCTTTCAACAACTACCGATGTTCTTCCTAACAATAAATTTAGTGTATTCTCCGTTTTAAAAATAGCTGCTTCTAAATCTACTTTTAGTGCTTTTGCATTATTATACTGCGCTATATTTTGATCTACTGCTACCTGATTTACTTGTCCAGCATCTTTAAGAGCTTTAATCGTGTTTACACTACTTTCTCTCGTTTCAATGGTTTGTTCGGTAACTTCTAATTGAGCATCTAAAGCTAGTAATTGATAATATGTTGAAGTTATTGCAGAAACTAATTGTGTTTTTACCGCTTGATGTGCTGCTACACTTTGCAAATAACCTGCTTTTCCTGCTCTTTTATTGCTACGTATTTTACCCCAAATATCAGCTTCCCAAGAAAGGTTTCCTGTAATTTCATACTGATCTATACTACCATTAAAAAAAGACCCGAATTGACTGTTTTTTGCCAGTTCTTGGTGTGTAGCTTTTGCTCCAACACCTATACTTGGTAAATATCCTGCTTTACCTTGTTTCATATAAGCTTCAGCAGCTGCCATTTGTTGTAGTGCTACACGAATATCAAGGTTATTTTGAAGCCCTTCATCAATATATTTTTTTAAATGAGCATCAGTAAACATATCTTTCCAAGACACATCTGCCATTGAAAGACTATCTTGTGGCAAATTATCTGTTCTATACAAATGTTCTGTTTCTTTTAGCTCAGGACGTGCATAATCCTTCGCAACAAAACAACTTTGTAGGGTTGTAGCCATTACGACTACAACCAAAGTTTTATTTAAAATAAATTTCATAATTAATCTTCTTTAATTTCAACAACAGTTGGTTTGCTTGATACTTTTTCTTGTAACCATTGGAATACTACAAATAGTACAGGAATAACAAATACCCCTATTAATGTACCAATTAATAATCCTCCCGCAGCACCAGTTCCAATAGAGTTATTTCCTTCAGCACCTACTCCTTTTGCTAATACTAATGGCAATAACCCAAGAATAAAGGCGAACGAGGTCATTAAAATAGGTCTTAAACGTACTTTTGCTCCCTCAATAGCAGAGTCGTATAAGCTTTTTCCTTGCTTACGACGTTGTATTGCGAACTCTACAATAAGAATCGCATTCTTAGCTAGCAGCCCTAATAACATAATCAAGGCAATTTGGAAATAGATGTTGTTCTCTAATCCTGCTAAATAAGTGGTATAATATGCTCCTGCTACCCCAATCGGTAACGAGAAAATTACTGATAATGGCAATAGGTAACTCTCATATTGAGCTGCTAATAAGAAATATACAAACAAAATACTAATCATAAAAATGATGGTAGATTGTCCTGATGATGCTATTTCTTCCCTAGTAATTCCTGAGTAAGCAACACTATACCCTTCTGGTAAATTATTTTCTGCTAATGTGTTTATTTTGGTAATTGCATCTCCTGAACTATACCCTGGAGTTACCCCTCCGTTTACAGTAACTGAGTTAAATAAGTTAAATCTATTTACCGTTTGCGGACCATATACACGTTCTAAGCTTACAAATTGAGAAATTGGTGTCATTTCCCCACTTGGTGTTTTTATAAACATGCTATTTAAACTTTCTTCATTTATTCTATCTTCAGGTAACGACTGTACAAAAACTCTAAATTGCTTTCCAAATCTACTAAAATCTGCTGCGTAATTACCTCCAATATATCCTTGTAAAGCTGAAAGGATAGCACTTGTTGATATTCCTGCTTCTTTAGCTCTTTCTACATTTATATCTAGTTCTAACTGAGGGAATCCAGTATCAAAAGAGTTAGAAGCAAACGCTATTTCTGGCTGTTGATTTAACAAACCAACAAATTGTTTTGCTGTTGCATCCATTTCTGTTAGCGGTTTTGCTGCACGATCTAATAATCGCATTTCAAAACCATCAGCACTACCAAAACCTGGCACACTTGGTGGTGTAAAGAAAATGATGTTCGCGTCTGGTATCGTTGCTGCTTTACCAAATAATTGACCAACTATACTTTTCACTGACTCTGCATCACTCTCTCTTTCACTCCAGTCTTCCAAAATAATAAAGCCCATTGCATACGAACTTCCTTCTCCTGAGAAAAAGTTTCTTCCACTAATAAACGATGCCCCTTTTATTCCTTCAATTCCTTTTATACTCTCGTATAGTTTTTCTGTTACTTCATATGATCTATCTAATGAAGAACCTGCTGGTAATTCAGCATTCATAAAGACTACCCCTCTATCTTCCGATGGTACAAAACCTGTAGGTATTGTATTACTTGCCCAGACAATTGCTAAAACACTTACTCCTAAAATACCTGCAGTTACCCACTTATGCTTTACTAAAAAGCCTAACGATTGGGTATATTTATTGGTTACTGCATTAAATCCTGCGTTGAAGGCATCATAAAAACGTTGTAACAAGCCTTTTTTCTTATGATTTTCGTTATGTGGTTTTAATAACAATGCACTTAAAGCAGGTGTTAATGTTAAGGCGTTTACTGCAGAAATTAAGATAGCAACCATTAGCGTTACCCCAAATTGCTCATAAAATACTCCTGATGGTCCTTGTATAAAAGTAATTGGCACAAATACCGCCATCATTACCAATGTAATAGAAACAATTGCTCCACTAATTTCACTCATGGCAGAAATAGATGCTTTTTTAGCACTTTCTGCTCCATCTTCCAGTTTAGCATGTACCGCCTCTACTACCACAATGGCATCATCTACCACAATTCCAATTGCTAAAATTAAAGCGAATAGAGTTAATAGGTTGATAGAATATCCAAACAGGTTTAAGAAAAAGAACGTACCAATAATTGATACTGGAACTGCTATTGCAGGTATTAAGGTAGATTTAAAATCTTGTAAGAAAATAAACACTACAATAAATACTAATAAAAAGGCTTCTATTAGGGTACTTTTTACTTTGTTTACTGATGCTGTTAAGAATTTATTAGTATCGTAATTAATAATATAATCTAGTCCTTCTGGAAAATCTTTCTTTAGGTCTTCTAATTTCACATAAATATTTTCAATAATTTCTTGTGCATTAGACCCCGGTGTTTGAAAGACCCCAAAGTTAAGTGCAGGGCTTCCGTTTGTTCGTGATAATGATGAATAAGAAAATGCATCTAATTCTACTTTTGCTACATCTTTAACACGTAAAAACTGTCCATTTCCTAAAGCCTTTACAACAACATTTTCGTATTCTTTTGCTGTTTTGTATCGTCCTTTATATTTAATTACATACTCAAAAGATTCTCCTGAATTTTGTCCTAAAGACCCAGCTGCTGCTTCTAAACTTTGTTCATTAATTGCTGCAATTACTTCTCTGGGTTCTAACTTATAAGATGCCATTTTTGCTGGATCTAACCATACTCGCATCGAATAGTCTTTTGCTCCAAAAACATTTACTGCTCCCACTCCAGAAACACGTTGTAGTTCTGGTTTTACATTTATATTCAAGTAATTTTGAATAAAAACATCATCATATTCTGGGTTTGTTGAAAATATAGCTGCATATAAAAGTGCTGAGTTTTGCTGCTTTGCAGTAATAACTCCTGCTCTTGTAACTTCTGAAGGCAATAATGCATTGGCTCTAGCAACTCTATTTTGTACGTTTACCGCTGCAATATCTGGGTCGTACCCTTGCTCAAAGAAAACTTGAATACTTGCTGTACCTGTATTACTTGCAGTAGAAGTCATATAGGTCATTCCTTCTACCCCGTTTATTTGTTCTTCTATAGGAACAATAACACTTTCTAAAATTGTTTCGGCACTCGCTCCTGGATAAGAAGCAGTAACCTGCACCGTTGGTGGTGCTATATCAGGATATTGCGTTACCGGTAGTTGTGTTAATGACAGTACCCCCAATATTACTATGATAATAGAGATTACTGTAGAGAGTACCGGACGCTCTATAAATTTTTGTAACATGATTTTCTTTATTATTTAAATACCGTATCGAATGAGTTAACTATACTATCTAAAGATGTTGGAACTGGTTTAATTTTTGCTCCAGATCGAACTTTATTTAACCCTTTTGCTAAAATTGTTTGTTCTGATTTTAATCCTGATTTTACTACATAAAGCTTTCCTACTTGCGCTTCAACTTCAATAGTTTTTTCAGCCAAAGAATCATTGTTCACTGTATAAACGTATACTTTACCTTGGCGTTCAAATGTAGATTCTGAAGGTATAACTAATGCCTCGTTATGTACTTTAGGTATTAGGATTGTACCGCTACTCCCATTACGTAATAAACCAGCTTTATTATCGAACTTCGCTCTAAAACTAATAGTTCCTGTCTGTTGGTTAATATCACCTGCAATGGTTTCAATAGTTCCTGTTTGCTCATACTCTTTACCATTAGCTAATAATAATTTTACTGGGGGTAGTTTTTTAATTTTCTCATCCATCGTAGTTCCTTCAGCGGAAGCAATGAAATTTAAAAACTCTTTTTCATTCATAGAAAAGTATGCATATACATTTTTTATAGAAGCTACTTTTGTAAGTGGCATTGCACTTTGTGCACTTACCAAAGCTCCTTTTCTATAATTAATTGAACCTACAAATCCGTTTACTGGACTTTTTATATTTGCGTAGTTAATATTAGCTATAACACTATTATATGTACTTTTAGCCTGTGCTAAATTAGCTTTGGCTGTTTCTAATTGTACTGGACTAATAATATTTTTTTCTACTAATGGTTTTAGCTTATTAACCTCTACCTGTGCTGTGTTTACAACTGCTTTTGCTGCTTCAGCATCTTGACTTAATGATTGTGTTTCTAACTTAAACAACAATTGTCCTTGTTTAACCTTTTGTCCTTCTTTTACTAAAACGTTTTTTATATACCCAGAAACCTTAGGTCTTATTTCACTATTTACTTCTCCTTCAATAGTTACAGGGTAGCTTTGATAATTAGTTATTGTTTTTTTAGTAACCTTAACTACCGGAAAAGGTAGCGTAGGCATCTGCTGTTGGTTTTGTTGTTGTTTTTTTTCACAGCTTGTAAAAAATAATGCAACAATGCTAAGAATAGCAATACCGTATATGTGTTGATATTTCATTTTATGTATATAATAATTAGTGTTTGTGGTTTATGATTTTTTCTTTTAATTTAGTTACAGATGTTATTGCTCCATCTAAAAATTCAATAAAACTGTCATGAAAACCAAGATCAATTTTATCTTCTTCTTTCAATGTTTTATTAATATCTTCTTTGTACTCTTTAACTTCTATATGTAATTCTTTTTCTCCTTCCCATTCTTCTACCATATTACTTATTCCTTTTAGCATTGTATCGCTATTAAGAATGAAGTATTTTTTTCTATCACCTGTTTTTGTAAAGTAACTTACTTGTTTTAATCCTTGTAAGTGATTAAGGTGTGTTGAAATTGTACTTTTACTAGCACAAAGACCAGACACCAAATCTTCAAAAGTTGTTCCTTGTTTTCCTGTTAAAATAATATGTGAAAATATTCTTGCCGCCACTGGAGCTAACTGTTCTTTTTTTTCTAAAAAAATCCCTAGCTTCTCAACCAATTCACATTTCTTCTTTTCTACTTGATTCATCTTCATTAAAAAATTTACGATGCAAAAATAAGTTTAGTTCGGAACAAACCGAACCAAACGAAGTTAAAAAAATGTTAATACATTCTTAACAAAGAGGATATGAAGTCTTTTTCTTTCTCTTAGCTACATAACTTATTTCATTAAATAGTTATCGTGAAAAACTATCTTCTTACTCAAAAAAAGACTTTTAAAAAACAGAGAAACAATAATTAAAACCAAAAAAATAAAATTTTATTCATTGTTTTTGTAATGTTTTTTTATTATATTCACAAAGTATTAAGGGTTTTAATTGTAATTAAATAACGTTGAAAATTGTGATTTCTCTCCTCTTACACCCCCTTAAAGTTAAAATACTATTTACTGTCAATAGCTAGTTATTGACTGTTGGAAACTAGGTAATTCCTTTTTTTGGTTTTACTGGAACACATTTAAGTTTTTTAAATTTTAAGTCTCTCGCATTATGATTATTTTTCTCTTACCTCATCAAAAAGGTTAGCTATAGTTAAACACTATTATTTTTAACCAAATTTTAAAGAACCAACCTACTGTTATTCCAATAACTACACAGTTGCTTTTATAGACTACCAATATTTGGAAGTCTTATAACTAACTATACTCCCCGAAAAAATAAAACCTGTTTCTTTACTTTGTTAGAAAATTAGCTATCAAACCCTAAGTATTTAAAAGCTATTTGTCAACATTTTAATTAATGTAATGTTGCCTCTGTCCAATAGATTTCTATTAGGAATTGGCAATGCTTTACAATGTCTAACCAGCCAATTATTATGAAAAGAACTACCCATAAGCATCTAATGCTGCAAAAAACTTGCATACATTTTAAACTCACTTTTATATTTTTCTTGTTTTTGACTCTTTCGTCTTTTTCAGAAAAACGAAATCCAAGTGACAATATTAATTATTCTTCACCTATAACTGTTCCTTGTAACACCGATACTCCTGTCGCTATCTCTTCATCTAGTTTTACTGACTTAACTGTAACTGAAGATACTAGTGGACTTTGTTTATTGGGGTGTGGTATTTCAAATCTCAACAACCTAACAGATACTGACCTTACGAACTACACTACAGTTTCTACACTACTAGGACTAGGTGTAACCCACACAATAACAGCAACCGATGACACTATAGATGAATATTTTGAAGCAGGAAGTTATGCAGGCTTTTTAGTAGAAAATGGCACTGTCGCCCAAATAGACTTACTGGGAGCTATTACTATAAGAACCTACCTAAATGGTGTTCAACAGGAAACAAACTCAGGGGGTTCGTTAGTAACACTTGATAGCTCTCTTTTAAATAACGATCAGTTTTATGTAGGCTTTTACACTACATTAGACTATGATAGTATTGAAATTTCGGCAGCTAGTTTAGCTGGTATAGCTTCTAGCACCAATATTTATTATCCTGTTACTAATAGTTTTTGCATTGGTCCTAATTTAGAACCCAATACTCCTACTCTAATTAATAAACCTGATTTCCCTGCTCGTATCGTTGATGAACACACTGGAATGGGAGGTGTTTTAAATGTTGGTACCGTAACCAATACTAATGCTGCAGTAGATTCTAATGACAACTCATACGCTAGTATTGATTTCACTTTAGGTGTTATAGCTACTGGAAGTATTTCTATAAAAGACGAATTAACAAATTACCCTGCACAAACTTATGTAGGTTTTGATATTGAAAATGCTTCTATTTTAAACCTTGAACTACTCGATGGAATTACTATAACAACTTATTTAGATGGTGTTCAACAAGAAGTTAAAGCAGGTAGTTCTGAATTATTATCAATAGATAGTGGCTTACTATTTACTGGTACAGAACGATCACAGGTAGGTTTTGTAACTTCATTACCTTTTGATGAAGTTCAGCTATCAATTCAACAGACTCTTTCTTTAGATCTAGGGAGCACTCGAGTTTATGGTCTCATATTAGAAGCTTTTAGTGAAGGTGATTTAAACTGTGATACTGCTACATTACTAAACAACCCTTCTCAACCTGTTATAATTAACAACACAAATACTGGTATAAATGGGGTGGCTTGTGTAGCCTGTGAAGTAGATAATGCAACAAATGTTATTAGTGAAAGTGAATCTGACTTTGCTATGATAAATGTAACAACTGGTGTTGCTAGCACAGCTTCTATTTCTGTTGAAAACGTTTTAAGTAATTTTCCTTCTGGAAGTACTGCTGGATTTGTTATTAGAGACACAAATGACTTACTAGAACTAGACCTTTTAAATTCTCTAACTATAACGACCTACTTAGATGGCTCTGTACAAGAAACACAAACTGGGAATAATTTATTAGCTCTTGAAGCATTAGGGTTAATAAATATAACTCCATCTACAACTAATGGATATTATTTAGTAGGATTCCCTACCACACTTGAATATGATGAAATTCAGCTTACCGTTAGCTCACTTGCTGCTATTATTAATAGTATTGAGGTATATGGCAGTTATGTAGACAACTCAATAAAAATATCTGGAAGTAAAATAAAAGAAACATCTATAGGAGCTTCAGACGGAAGTATTTCTTTATCCGTATCTGGAGGAACACCTCCTTATACTTATTTATGGAGCCCTGGTAGTGAAACATCATCTTCTATTTCAGGATTAACCCAAGGAAATTATACTGTGACTGTAACAGATTCTAATGGATGTCAATCTACAGCAGAATATATTATTTATACAGACGGCGTACAATCCCCTATTCCTTGTAATACAGAAAACCCTGTAGCAATAACAAATGATAATTATACAGACTTAACAGTAGATGAAAACACTTCTGGACTCTGTGTAGTAGGTTGTGGTATTTCAAATGCTAGTAATATTATAGATACTGACCCATCTAGCTTTGCTTCCGTATCTACACTTATCGGTTTGGGAGTAACACATACTTTAACTATTACTGACAACACTGCTGGTGAATTTAATGAGTCAGGTGGTTATGCTGGCTTCTTGATAGAGAATACGTCTGTTCTTCAAGCCAACCTTTTAAATGCCATTACTATAACAACCTACCTTGATGGAGCACAGCAAGAAACGAATACTAGCACTTCTTTACTTGCTTTAGACAGTCCTATCTTAGGTGCTGATCAGTTCTATGTTGGTTTTTATACTTCAATGAATTATGATGCTGTAGAAATTTCTATTGCTAGTTTAGCTGGAATTGCATCCACAACAAACGTTTACGCTGCTGTAACAAATAGGTTTTGTGAAGGGTCTGAATTAGCCTGTAACACCGCTACACAACTAACTAAGCCAAACTTTCCAGTTAGAGCAGTAGAGGAACATACTGGAAACGGTGGTCTTTTAACATTAGGGAGTGTAAACAATATTAATAATGCTATTGACTCTGATACCTCGAACTACGCTTCTATAAATTTATTAGCTGGGGCTGCAGGTACAGCATCAATAGCATACAAAAATGAGATTACCGATTACGCTACAAGTACTTTTGCAGGTTTTGACATTGAAAACACTACGCTTTTAAACACTCAATTGTTTGACGCTATAACCATTTCAACTTATTTAGACGGAACACTTGTTGAATCTAAAACAGGTACAACCGAATTGCTTCCAATATATTCTGGTTTGTTATTAACAGGAAGTGAATCTGTACGATTAGGGTTTATTACTACCGCTCCTTTTGATGAAGTACAACTTTCTATGACACAAACCCTTTCATTAAATCTGGGTAGTACCAGAGTTTACGGAATGGTAGTTCAATCTTTCTGTCCAGGAACAATCAATTGTGACGAACCTTATGTACTATCAAACCCAAGCAACTCAGTGATTATTAATAATGATAATACAGGAACTGATGGTATTGCTTGTGTAGCTTGTGAGGTTGATAATGCTGTAAATGTTATATCTGAAGACAATTCTGATTATGCACTTATAAACATTGTAGCAGGTGTAGCTGGAAGCGCATCTATATCTGTTCAAGATGTACTTGTTGACTATCCATCTGGCACACAAGCAGGATTTGTCATCAGAGACACAAACGACTTACTTCAAGCAGATTTATTGAATACACTCACAATTACAACTTATCTTGACGGTATTCAACAAGAACAACAAACAGCAAGTAACCTACTTGCTCTTGAAGCTCTAGGCTTAGTAAATATTACTCCAACTAGCACAAATAGCTTTTACGTTGTAGCTTTTGATACTAGCACAGCTTTTGACGAAGTTCAATTAACTATAGCCTCATTAGTTGCCGCAGTAAATTCAATTGAAGTTTATGGTGGATATATTGATGCGACTAACACTTCTTTTTGTCAGCAAGCAGACATTGCCTTATTAAAACAAGGTGTTTTTAATGATATAGACAATGACGGATGCGCAAATCCTAACGAAACAATTACTTACACGTATACCGTAACAAATACAGGTAATGTTAGTATTACCAATGTTGAGTTAACCGACCCTATATCTCCTTCTCCTTTAACATTAAATTCTGGTGATACAGATGGCGATAATGAGCTAGATGTTGATGAAACATGGATATACTCATTAGACTATATTATCACTCAAAACGATATTGACAATGGCTCTGTTACTGGTCAAGCCACTGTAATAGGAGTAAGTACAGGAGGAACTAACGTAAATGATTTATCTGATGACAACAGCACTTTAGAAGACGACCCAACTGTAATCAATTTATGTCAAACTGAAGATATTGCGCTTATCAAACAAGGAACCATTAATGATGAAAATGGTGATGGTTGTAGCGACAATGGAGAAACAATAACCTTTATCCTTTCTGTAATAAATACCGGAAATACAACTTTAAACTCAATAGTCGTAACTGACCCTTTAATAACAGTTTCTTATACTTCAGGAGATACCGATTCAGATAATGAACTAGATGTTGATGAAACTTGGATATATACAGGATCCTACAGTATTACTCCAGTTGATATTACAAATACATTTGTTCAAAATCAAGCCACAGTACAAGCAAGTACTGTTTCAGGAGGCACAGTAAATGATTTATCAGATGACAACAGTGCTTTAGAAGATGACGTAACATCTGTTGATTTATGTCAAGCACCAGACATAGCCGTTGTTAAAACAGCAACCTTTAATGACGAAAACTCTGACGGATGTAGCAATGCTGGAGAAACATTAACCTACACAATAACAGTTACAAACCAAGGGAACACTGGCTTGATAAATGTTACTGTTAACGACCCTCTACTAGGCGGAGTCGTTGCACTAGACTCAGGAGATATAAACACCAACAATACCCTTGACGTAGGTGAGGTATGGATTTATACTGCTAATTACCTTTTAACTCAAAACAATATTGATACTGGTTCAGTTACAAATCAAGCTACAGCAAGTGGTGAATCATCACTTGGAGTTGTTGTTACAGACTTATCTGATGATAACAGTGTTCTTGAAGACGACCAGACACAAACTACCTTATGTCAATCCGATGGTATTGCACTTATTAAGACAGCCACTTTCAATGACGAAAACACAGATGGATGTAGCGATGTGGGAGAAACCATCACCTATAGTTTTACCCTTACAAACACAGGAAACACTACCATTACCAATGTAGTTCTTACCGATTCAATGTTGGGTGGTATACTTACTCTTGCTTCAGGTGATACTGATAGCGATAATCAACTTGATGTTAATGAAACTTGGAGTTATACTGCCAATTACACCATTACTCAAGCCAATATTGATAATGGTTCAGTAACCAATCAAGCAACTGTTACAGGTACAAGTATCAGCGGCAATGACGTGAATGATTTATCTGATAATGATAATGTACTTGAAGATGACCAAACACAGACTACATTGTGTCAATCCGATGGTATTGCACTTATTAAGACAGCCACTTTCAATGACGAAAATACTGA
>NZ_JAUORH010000029.1 GCF_030547425.1 Tenacibaculum sp. 1_MG-2023
ACTCTATTATTAGAATGATTAATAATGAGCCTATGACCTGGAAACAAATAAAACAGAACGTAACTTAATAACTCAATTGTTTTATCTTGGCTAACGCTTAATAAAAAAAGAATAAAATTGCTGTCAACTTCCTTTTCTTATTTCCTAAACAAGTTTACTTTACTTATAATGAAATACTGCAATATAATATTTATGTTATTACTTTTTCAAAGCTGTAATACAACTACACTTTCAGAAAAAGAAGCTAATAACATTTCAAATATACAAGTTGAAATATTGATTGAAGATGGTATTAAAAAAACATCGTTGAATAAAATTAATGCTTATATATCTAATGGTGAAAAAAGAATTATTAACGAAAATATAAAGGTTGTATTAAACGGAAAACCATTAAAATTGTTTGTTAGAACTGGAAATTATTACGATAAATATCCTGTTTATTTGACAGATAATCTAGTACGAAGAGAATCCTACTACTTTGAAATAATTTTACCAGACAGCACTAGATATCCAATAGCTTATATAAAGCCTAGTAAAATAACATCCGAATTCAATTTTCCAAAAAATATACCTTTAGATGAAGACTTCGTACTAGACTGGAAAACTAATAATATATCAGCAAATGTAGAATTATGGAAACTAGTACATCAAAAAGATAAACCAAATACGCACTCGGGAGGAAGATATGCAGAATCAACAATTCATCATACTATAAATACTGAAAATGGAAGCTACAAAGTACCAAAATTGTTTTATGAAGATTCTTTAACAATTGCTGATTATTTAAAAATTCGAATAAGCAGTAGGGAAAGTGGATTGACAAACCCTAAATTAATAACAAATAGTAAAGTTTCATATACTTATGTAATAGAAAAAACAATTAATTTGGAAAATTAATCTATCCTCGTTTTTTGTTATACAAAACCTTAAAAACCACTGGTAACCAACCCAATAAACTTCCAAATAAAATAATTAATATGGCAAGAATATATTACGACGAAAAAAAACTACATGGAAAATCGTTTAAATCAGCTATTCTTAATATCAATTCTTTCAAGTACATATTTGAAAATACAATTATTCCAAAAAACTTTCCAAAAAAAATTGAGTTTACTAATTCTAAAAAAGAGGTTTTTAAAACGTTACTTTTATATACCGACGATATTGAATATAATTCAAGCAAACGTAAAGTTTATATTCCAAATTCAATCATATTTTATGATTACGAAGATTATAACTTCCCTACAGAGTTTTATTTTATTGTTAGAATTGAAAACCAAATTGAAATAAGAAAATGTAATGGTGGGAAAGATGTAAAATGGTTTCATATTCCAGATATGCATAAACCTGTTTCTGATTTAAAAATTATAACTAAAGTAGAAGCTAGTTTCTCAGAACTCATTAAACTCGTAGAAGAAAATTTAAAAAGAGAAAAAAAATCAAATAAAAAAGTAAACACAAAAAAAGAGCGTCCATCTATAAACAATATTCAACGAGAAGCATACCAAGAACTGGTAGAAACATGTGTTTTAAACAAAAAAGAATGTGTTTTAAATCATATAAAAAACCTTAAAAACTATGATAATGACAGTGAATATTTTACAACACTTAATTATCTAATAGACCTTTTAGAAGATGACGATATTTCGTTTATAATACGATTAGACTGGAAAGCTGATATTAAAGATTTAGAATGGTTTTTAAAATCAACATTAAAAGATAATTATAACTTATCTATTGACTTACCCAGTCCTAATGATTATACAAAAAATGCATCTATTTCTTTTGATAATGTTTTTGAGGATTTCGACAGACCTTTAAGACAAAATAACCTTCAATTAGGTTTTATAGATACTCAATCAGACGAATATGTTTTTATTTTACATAAAATTACAGATAAAGAAAAAATACAAAAACTTATTAAGCTTATTGGATACAACTATTACGAAAAATAAAAGTTATTTAAGTTACAAACACTAATTATATAGTTATTTAATGAACTTAATTACAAACCACCCATATTTATCAACAATCATAATTATACTTGTTTTGAATTCTATAATTAAAAAAATTACACGAGCTAAACATTCTCCTCTTCTAAAGGTATTCTTATTTATAATGGCAATTATCTCTCAAGCTTGTAGTCCTTTTGCAGGTCCTGTAGATAAATCTATTTCAGACTCCTATTACTATTCAAAATCAAAAAGTAACATCTGTTATTCTCCTATGGGAAATTGGTTTGAACTGGGTAATACCAAAATAAATGCAGATGTTGAGAGCTTCAAAGTCTTAGGAAGAGATTTTGGAAAAGACAAAAATCACTTATACTTCAAAACTCATATTATAGACAACGAGGTAGATGTTGCTACTTTTTATGTTGATGATGACAATTACATCTGTTTTGATAAAGACCATGTATATAGAGCTTTAAATTATTTACCTCACGACTTTTCGCAAGCAAATCAAGAGAAAAGGCATTTATGGAAAGTTGCTAAAGCTAATCCTAGCACATTCCAAAAAATGGATAGCGATTGGTCTAAAGACGACAAACATTATTTTTATAATTATGTTCCTATTGATGTAGATTATAGTTCTTTTACAATTATAAATAATAACTTTGTTAAAGATAAAAATAAAGTATACTCGTTAAAAAATTATGATTTATTAGCATTAACAATAGATCCTACCACAACCAAAAAAATCAACAATAGATATATTGCCGACAAAAACAATATTTATGATTTTCAAGAGTATCAAAATGGTAAAATAGTAGATTCTTTAATCTCAATACCTTATCAAAACATCGATGATTTAACTATTTTAAAAGATAAATTTCTATTATTTGATAATAAGGTTATTTATGATGGAGTAAGGGTTAAAAAAGCTGATGCTTCATCTTTTCAAATAATTCAATTCCCTTATTCAAAAGACAAGAATCATGTATTCTATCACGGAGATATAATTGAAAAAGCTGACCCAAACACCTTTAGTATTTTTGAAACATCTTTTTACTCAAAAGATAAAAACCATGTATTCGTTTATGGGAAGCTATTAAAAGATGCTGATGTGGCTACTTTTGGGCCAGTAAATAAAAAACACTCTTTACTATATAAGGATAAAAATCATACTTATCGAGGAGATCAAATTGTAGAGAACAATTAAACCTACTATTGAATAGTAACTATTTGAAAACAAACATGAAATACGAATACACTATACTTTTTAGTACTTTTGTTACTCTATAAAAACTTACTTATACTTCTTAAAAATATAGAGAAGTCTTAATTCAAAAAAATAAAATGTCAATAACAAAAGAATCAGAGCTTATTGGAATGAAAAAAATTAGTGAAGTAGTTGGACTAACTCTTAAGCTAATGAGAAAATATGCTAAAGTTGGAATGTCTACCAAAGAACTCGACGAATATGGTGGTGAAATTTTAAAAAGTTACGGAGCTAAATCTGCTCCATATGTAACTTATGGCTTTCCTGGCTATACTTGTATTAGTGTAAATGAAGAAGCAGCTCACGGAATTCCTTCTGATAAAAAAATTCTAAAAGAAGGAGATTTAATTAATATTGATGTTTCTGCTGAGTTAAATGGTTTTTGGTCAGATAATGGGGGCTCATTTGTACTGGGTAAAGATATTTACAATCATCAACCTCTTGTAGATGCGTCTAAAAACATTTTAAAAAAAGCTATAAATAATATAAAGGGAGGTGTTAAAATAGCTGACATAGGGTATTTAATAGAAACTGAAGCTAAAAAATCTGGGTTTAAAGTAATTAAAAACCTAGCTGGACATGGAGTTGGAAGAAGTTTACATGAAGAACCAGAAAATATTTTAAACTATAGAGTAAAAACTAACCGAGAGCGATTTAGAAAAAATACTACGGTGGCAATTGAAACTTTTATCTCTACAAACTCAACTATAGCTGTTGAATTACAAGATGGGTGGACTTTGGTTGGAAATAAGGGAGGTTATGTAACACAACACGAGCAAACAATATTAGTAACAGGAAAAACTCCAGTTATATTAACAAAATCTAATGAAATTTGGGTTTAAGTAACTAGCTATTCTTAACACTAACTATTTTCTTTTTTTTTCTCTAATTAATAGTTATTTTAGTAATTGTTACATCAACTAATACAATACTATGGCTAAAAAAATAGGATTAAAAGAAGCAATTTCAATAGGAATTGGTGGTATGGTAGGCGGTGGTATTTTTGCTATTTTAGGTCTTGCTGTTTTGCTTGCTAAAGGAGGAACTCCAATCGCTTTTTTACTTGCTGGTATAGTAGCTTTATTAACCTCATATAGCTATGTGCATCTTTCAAAAAAATATCCAGATAAAGGTGGAACTGTAAAGTTTATTAATCAAGGGTTTGGTAGAACTATTTTTAGTGGAGCTATTAATAATCTTTTATGGATTAGTTATATTATCATGCTCTCGTTATATGCTTCTGCTTTTGGCTCTTATGCTCCTAACCTATGGGAAATAACTCAAAACAAAACAATCAATTTTCACATATACGCTAGTGCAATTATTATAATAGCTACAGCTATTAACTACTACAGCATTACCGTAGTTGGAAAAATTGAATCGTACGCAGTAGTAATTAAACTTATAATTCTTATTGGTTTTATTGCCATCGGAGCTTATGGACTAATAGGAAATACTAATATGGCTCAACTATCTATTAGTAACTGGGAAAACCCTATCAAATTATTTGCTGGTGGTATGGTTATTTTTGTAGCCTATGAAGGCTTTGAGTTAATAGCCAATGCTGCTCCCGATATTTTAAATCCTGAAAAAAACATATCAAAAGCTTATTACTACTCTGTAATATTTGTAATTGTATTATACATTATCATTGCTCTTGTTACTGTAGGTTCTCTCCCATTCAATCAAATTGCCAAAGCGCAGGATTATGTACTAGCAGAAGCCGCTAAACCAATGTTAGGGCAAGTAGGATTTACTATCATAACCATAGCTGCATTAATTTCTACATTTTCTGCTATTAATGCTTCATTATATGGGGGGAGTAAAGTTAACTATGAAATTGCTGAAGATGATGAATTACCACATCATTTTCTTGCCAAATTTTGGAATCAACCTATCGGATTACTAATTACCGCTATAGCAACTCTAGTATTAGTTAACACATTAAATTTAGAAAGTATTTCTACTGCTGGTAGTGTTGGGTTTATCCTTATTTTCGGAATTGTAAATTACGTAGGCTTTAAGCTTTCAAAAGAAACAAACTCTAATAAAGCAATTCCTTTATTAGGTTGTATTCTATGTACAATCGCCTTAGTAATTCTTATTAAACAGCAGCTAGAGTCTAACCTTACAGGTGTATTTGTTTCTTTTGGTATTATTAGTCTATGTTTTATTATTGAGTCGATTTACAAGAAAAACGAAACAAAAGCTATATAAAATGAATTCATTTTATATAGCTTTTGCCTTTGAGTAAGTTTTTATTCTTCCAATTTAGAATGTTCAGAATACGTACGCCATTTCTCTAAACAAGCGGTAATATCTTCAGGTACTTCAGAATCAAACTTTAGAAACTTCCCAGTAGTTGGATGCGTAAATCCTAAGGTTTTTGCATGTAAAGCTTGTCTTGGTAACACTTTAAAACAGTTATCTACAAATTGTTTGTATTTAGTAAAAGTAGTTCCCTTTAAAATAGTATTTCCCCCATAACGTTCATCGTTAAAAAGCGTATGACCAATATGTTTAAAGTGAGCTCTAATTTGATGCGTTCTACCCGTTTCTAACTTACATTGCACTAATGTTACATATGTAAGTCTTTCTAACACTTTAAAATGAGTAACTGCATGCTTACCATGTTCTCCCTCAGGGAAAACATCCATCTGAAGGCGATTTTTAAAGCTACGTCCTATATTTCCCTCAATAGTACCTTCATCTTCTTCAATATCCCCCCAAACTAAAGCATAATACAAGCGTTCCGTGGTACGATCAAAAAACTGCTTAGATAAATGTGCCATTGCATATTCAGTCTTAGCAACCACCAACAATCCACTAGTGTCTTTATCAATTCTATGTACTAAACCAGGTCGCTCATTTGAGTTCTTAGGTAAATTTTCAATATGGTGTATTAGTCCGTTAACCAATGTTCCTGAATAATTTCCATGACCTGGATGCACTACCATTCCTGCTCGTTTGTTCACTACTATTACTTCATCATCTTCATATACTATATCAATAGGAATGTCTTCTGCAACTAATAAGTTTTCATGAGGTGGGTATGTTAATACAACTCTCACAACATCCTTAGGTTTTACCTTATAATTAGGCTTAACGGCAATATCATTTACCAAAACATTTCCTGCCTTGGCTGCTTGCTGTATTTTATTTCGTGTAGCATTTTCAATAAAATTCATTAAAAATTTATCTACTCGTAATGGTACTTGCCCTTCTGTAGCTACGAACCTATGGTGTTCGTATAAATCATCATTTTCTATCTCTGGAGTGTTATCTTCCTGCATCAATCAATTATAAAAAATTAGTATCCATTACCATCACCTAAAATCAAGTCGATGGTTGTTTGTTTTGGTAACTTAGTTCCTGGTTCTATTTTTTGTCCGTTGTATTTTAATCCACGAACCACATCTTTTCCTATATCATGAACCCAAGTAACTTTTGTTCCTACCTTAAATCCAATAGAACGTAAGTGTGTTGTTGCTTGACGCCTTGTACGTCCGTTTAAATTAGGCACTTCCACATCTCTATACTTTGACGGATTCAAGGTTAAGTATATCTTACGCTTTTCTTTTACAAAATCACCTGCTTCCGGATCTTGTTCAATAATTGATTTCTTTGGATAATCTGGGTTATAGCTAGCACTATCAATTACCACAAAATCTAAGTTCAACTCTTCTAACTTTTGCTCTACGTCACTCAAAGACATTTTGTGCAAGTTAGGCACCTGTATTTTTTGATTATGATTCGTTGTAACTCCTAACCACCATTGTAAAACAAATACAAAAACAAGTATCGAAACAATTGCTATAATTACGTTTTTTAAAAAAGATTTACTTTTAATAAATTGAAATAAACCTTTAAACTTTTCTGTAAAATTACTCATATCATTTTTTTGTAAGATCGCACAAATTTACAGTAAAAATATTACTATTTTAAATTCAATAAGTCTTAAACGAGTTTTTTTGGTAAGTTTGTATAATCCAACAGTTGGATTTTAGGCAAACAATGATAAAAACAGTAATTGAAATACATTTGAAGTGAAAAAAAACATCGCTATTATTATGGGAGGTTATTCCTCAGAAGTAGGAATTTCTCTAAAAAGTGGTAATGTAGTTTACAAACATATTGATACAGAAACATATATCGCATATAAAATTCATATTTTAGAAGATAAATGGGTATATGTTGACGATAATGAAGCGGAACATCCGATAAATAAAAAAGATTTTTCAGTTGAAATTGAAGGACAAAAAATCACATTCGATTGTGTTTTTAATGCCATTCACGGTACACCGGGTGAAAACGGTGTTATCTTAGCTTACTTTGATCTTATTGGTTTAAAACACACCTCTGCCCCTTTCTATCAAATGGCTTTAACCTTTAATAAGCGCGATACCTTAAGCGTGGTAAAACAATACGGAATAGCAACTGCCATTTCTATTTATCTTAACAAAGGTGATGAAATAGACTGTGATGCTTTTATAAAAAAAGTAGGACTTCCATGCTTTGTAAAACCAAACGGGGCAGGTTCTAGTTTTGGTATTTCAAAAGTATACACAGAAGAAGAACTAATTCCTGCTATAGAAAAAGCTTACAAAGAAGATACTGAAATATTAATTGAAAGTTTTTTAGATGGTACTGAGGTTTCTGTAGGAGTAATTCAATATAAAGGAGAAACAAAAGTATTACCAATAACCGAAATTGTTTCTGAAAATGATTTCTTTGATTACAAAGCAAAATATGAAGGAGAATCACAAGAGATTACCCCTGCGCGTCTAACGAACTCTCAAAGAAAAAGAGTTAAAGAAGTTGCCAAACGCGTATATGAAATTTTAAACATGCGCGGTTTTTCTCGTTCTGAATATATTTTAGTTAACGATGAACCACATTTTATAGAAATGAATACTGTTCCGGGACTAACCGAAGCTAGTATTTTACCACAGCAAGCCAACCATGCAGGTATTTCGTTATCTCAATTATTCGGAAATGCTATTGAAATGGCTTTAAACGACAAAATATAATGAAAAGAGCAATTTTCCCTGGGTCTTTTGACCCAATTACTTTAGGACACTTAGATATTATTGAACGTGGCGTTACACTTTTTGATGAATTAATCATCGCAATTGGTGTAAATGCAGATAAAAAATATATGTTTTCTTTAGAAGAGCGTAAGCGTTTTATAGAGGAAACTTTTAAACACGAACCTAAAATAAAAGTACTTACCTATAGCGGACTTACCGTGAATTTTTGTAAAGAACAAGATGCTCAATTTATTTTAAGAGGTTTACGTAACCCTGCTGATTTTGAGTTTGAAAAAGCTATCGCACACACCAACAGAAAACTTTCTGAAATTGAAACTGTTTTCTTACTAACCTCTTCAGGGAAAAGCTATATTTCTTCATCTATTGTAAGAGATGTTATAAGAAACGACGGTGACTATACAGGACTAGTACCTGATGCTGTTAGAATTTAAACTTAAAAACGCCTTTCTTTTGAAAAAACTACTTGTACTATTTCTAACAATAACTGTTGCTTGTAAACAAAAGCCTACAAAAAAAATTACAGATTTTACAACACTGTTTGAAACCTCAAACGGAACAGAAACACCTACATATCAAAAAGTAATTTCTTTTTATGAAGGTTTAGCTGAAGTATATCCTGAAATTTCTTTGTTTGAAATAGGTACTACAGATATTGGGGAACCTTTGCATTTAGTTGTTTTCAATACTGAAGGGAAAATCGACGTCAAAGAACTTAAAAGTTCTTCAAAAAATAGAGTTTTAATCAACAACGGTATCCATCCGGGAGAATCTGATGGAATTGATGCTTCAATGCTTTTATTAAGAGACATCGTTCAAAACGATTCTTTAAAAAGCAAATACAAAAACTCATTAATTTGTGTTATTCCTGTCTATAATATTGGCGGAGCATTAAACAGAAATTCACATACGAGAGTCAACCAAAATGGTCCAAAAGAATACGGTTTTAGAGGAAATGCTCGTAATTTTGATTTAAATCGTGATTTTATTAAACAAGACACCAAAAACGCTGCCGCATTTGCTGAGATTTTTCATGCTATAAATCCAGATGTTTTTATTGATAATCATGTAAGTAATGGAGCAGATTACCAATATGCTATTACTCATTTATTCACTCAGCATAATAAATTAGGAGGAAAACTTGGTGAGTTTATTGAAACAAAAATGCGTCCTAAAATAGAACAGTCTTTGGCAGAAAAAGATATTATTATTACCCCATACGTAAACGTTTGGGGAAACACTCCTGAAAGTGGTTGGTCGCAATTTTTTGATTCTCCTAGATATTCTACTGGCTACACTACCCTATTCAACACATTAGGATTAATGGTTGAAACTCATATGTTGAAGCCATACAAAATTCGAGTAGAACAAACATATGAATTGTTGCTCTCTACTTTAGACTTTTCTGAAGAAAACAGTACTAAAATAAAAGATTTACGAGAAAAAGCCGTTGAAGAAATCATTAATAAAAAAACATATCCTATCTCTTTTAAAGTTGATAACAACAATCCTTCAGTATTAGATTTTAAAGGATATAAAGGAACTTTTATAGATAGTAAAGTTACCAACGGAAAACGTTTGTTTTATGATAGGACAAAGCCTTACAATAAAAAAGTTTCTTATTATAACAACTTTGTTTCTACCAAAGAAATTACCATACCAAAAGCTTATATATTAGAACAAGGTTGGCATGATGTTGTAGAGCGATTAAAAAATAACAAAATTGAATTTATCCGTTTTAAAAAAGACACTATACTAAATATTGAAGTTCAACATATAAAAGACTTCAATACTCGAAAAATGCCATATGAAGGTCATTATTTACACTATAACACTATAGTCTCAAAAAATAAAAAAGCTATTTCCGTTAAAAAGGGAGATATTTATATCCCAACGAATCAAACAGGAATACGTTATATTATTGAAACCTTAGAAACCGAAGCTGCAGATTCTTTTTTTAACTGGAATTTTTTTGATACTATTTTACAACAAAAAGAAGGGTACTCTGCTTATGTTTTTGAAGATATTGCTGAAGATTTCTTAAATAATAATCCTTCAATAAGAGAAGAGTTTCTTAAGAAGCTAAAACTGGAGGGAGATTTTACTAAAAACTCGCAAGCACAATTGTACTGGATTTATCAGAAAACGCCTCATCACGAAAAAGCACATAAGAAATTACCAATTTTTAAGTTATATTAATAATTTTTTAACCTCTTAATTACATTTTCATACATTTGCTACCGATTAGGAACTTGATTTAAATGAATAAAGAACCCTTAAAATCTGTTTGTAAGCAAAAAAATTTTGAAGAAATTTTTAATCAACACTCACAAACATTGAGAAATTATATATATTACAAATGTGGCGATACTCAGCAAGCTGAAGATATCGTACAAGAAGCATATATAAAGTTATGGAGCAATTGCGCTAAAGTTATTTTCGAAAAAGCCAAATCTTACCTATATACAGTAGCCAACAATCATTTTTTAAACGATATAGCACACAAAAAGGTTGTTTTGGAGCATCAAAAAAAAAACGTTTCTTCTGGTAAAACTAATGAGACACCTCAGTTTATTTTAGAAGAAGAGGAATTTCATATAAAGCTAAAAAAAGCAATTGCCGACTTGCCAAAAAAACAACGAGAAGTTTTTTTACTTAGCAGAATAGACAAAAAAAAGTATAATGAAATTGCAGAAATTGTTGGAGTCTCTGTGAAAGCAGTAGAAAAAAGAATGAGTAAAGCTCTGCTTACTTTAAAGGAGCAAATAGGTAAAGTATAACAAAAAATAATATTTGTATTAGGTAGGGTAATTAGTCTTCTACTTGTTTTTAATACAAATAGCACGAATATATAGAAAATGAATATAAACTATAAAGATGAAACCTTTTTAGCCAGATGGATAGCCAACGAGCTATCAGCTGAAGAATTGAAAGAGTTTCAAAAAACTGAAGCTTACCATCAATTTAAAGCCATTGATGATGCTTCGCTATTATTAAAAACTCCCTCCTACAATAAAAAGGAGGTTTTTAATAAAATTATGAAGAACATAGAGTTTGTAAAAACTAACAAAAAAGTGGTGAAGTTAATCCCTACTTGGTTGTACGGTGCAGTTGCTTCTATAGCTTTATTAATTAGCTTTTTATACTTTAATAACAGTACATCTAATTTTTCTACAAATTATGGAGAACAACTAACAATTACGTTACCTGACAATTCTAAAGCTCATCTATCACCTAAATCTACAATAACATATAAAAAACAAAACTGGAACGATAGAAGGGAATTATCTTTAAAAGGGAAGGCTTTTTTCGAAGTGAAGAAAGGAGAATCTTTTACTGTACAATCTAATGGAGGTAATGTAACCGTACTAGGAACAAAATTTACTGTAAATACTTCAGAAAACTATTTTGAAGTTAAATGTTATGAAGGTAAGGTAAAAGTTACCTCAAAAAACAAAGAAGAAATTATTCTAACTAAGGGAAAAGCTTATAGAAATTATAGTAATTCTAGTGAAAAGTGGGGATTTGTAGATGTTTTTCCTTCTTGGATAAAAGGAGAAAGTTCTTTTAATAATACTCCTCTACTTCAAGTAATAAAAGCTTTAGAGAATCAATTCAAATTAAAATTTGACGCTTCAAAAATAGATACCTCTCAACGCTTTACTGGTACTTTTACACATGAAGATGTTGATATAGCGTTACAAACTGTTTTTGCTCCTATGAAAATTTCTTATAAATTAGCGGAAAATAGTTCAGTTATATTGACATACAAGTAAATGAAGATAAAATTAAGTATACTTTTTATATGCTTAGCGATGTCTATTTTTTCTCAGGAAAAGGTAGACATTTCTTTTATTGATGTTCCTTTATTAAATGTTTTAAAAGAAACAGAAACCTATTTTGGAGTAAAATTTTCTTTTAATACTGAAGTTATTAATGGTAAAAATATCTCTTTTAAGAAAAAGGAATGTGAACTTGTGTATCTTATTAGTGAAGTTGAACGTCAAACAGCTTTAATTTTTAATCAAGTTAATGAACGTTATTATTATATAACA
The DNA here is from genome assembly GCF_030547425.1 of Tenacibaculum sp. 1_MG-2023. Classification (GTDB taxonomy): domain Bacteria; phylum Bacteroidota; class Bacteroidia; order Flavobacteriales; family Flavobacteriaceae; genus Polaribacter. The sequence goes on from NZ_JAUORH010000029.1 coordinate 12,326, forward strand.
AAAAGCTCAATCTCCAAATCAAACGAATATAATCTTTTAAAGGAAGTCCTCGTAACTAACTATATTACCTCTGGTATTAATAAAAAAAGAGATGGAACTATATCTATTCTTCCAAAACAATTAGGCGTTTTACCAGGGTTAACTGAACCAGATGTATTAGAAATTTTAAAAATTATACCTGGTGTACAAAGCCCAGACGAAACAGCTTCAGGAGTATACATAAGAGGTGGAACACCTAATCAAAACTTAGTTTTGTGGGACGGGATAAAAATGTATTATTCTGGGCATTTCTTTGGTATGATTTCAGCATTTAACCCGTATACTACCAAAGAAATTACCCTCTCTAAAAGCGGCACAGGTGCAAGGTATGGAAACAGAGTATCGGGTGTAATTGATATTAAAACTACAGAGAAGATACCAAGTAAAATAACGGGGAACTTTGGTTTGAATATGACACATGCAGATGCTCTTCTTACCATTCCTTTTTCAAAAAAAACGGCGCTATCTTTTTCTGCCAGAAGGTCTTTTTCTGATGTTTTAAAGACATTTACTTTTAATAAATTATCAATGCGTGTTTTTCAAACATTTGATGATAATCAAGAAAATCAAATCATTGATAAGAATATTAAATTTGATAGAGATAATGAATTTAAATTTTCTGATTACACTACAAAGTTTGTATATAAACCTAATGAAGATGAGTTTTTAAGTGTAAGCTTCTTACACACAAAAAACCAAATGTTTAATAACTTCATAATTCCAAGGTACAAAGACAAATACAATGATAAGTTAGATATTAATAACACTGGTATAAGTGTAAATTGGAAAAAACAATCCTCTAAAAAAAAGATTCATAATATAAAAAGTTATTTCTCTAATTTTCAGCTTGATTATGAAGGAAATTATAACTACATAGACAACTACCTAATTTTATTATCTACCAAAAGCAACTCTATAACTGATTTTGGTCTTTCATATAATATGAATTATTCTTTTAATGATAAAACAGATTTATTTTGGGGCTATGACTTTACATCTACCAAAGTAGCTTATGAGTTAAAGTATTCTATAGACTTAGAAAATGAGAACAGGTATTCTTCATTACAAGAAGATAAAGGAACAAATAACACACATTCAATTTTTACCGAATATTTATACGATAACAATAACTGGAATATAAATTCAGGTGTACGATTTAACTACTTTTCTAAAATCGATAAACTTGTTTTAGAACCCAGATTATATTTTGAAAAAAAGCTTACATCAAGTTTAAGTTTCAAAGCCTCTTTTGAACAAAAGCATCAAACATTGAGTCAAATTATAGAGTTTCAAACTTCAAGGTTAGGTTTTGATTTAGAAAACCAAATATGGGCTCAGGTAAATAATGAAAATATTCCTCTACAAAAAAGCTTACAAATTTCTACTGGAATGCTTTTTAATAAAAGTAACTGGAAAATAGATATTGAACCTTATTATAAAAAGGTTAGCGGAATGACATCACAAACAATCGGTTACAACGATCAAACCAGTGATTTTTCTAACGGTAAAGGAAAAATATATGGTATCGATATACTCATTAACAAAAAGTTTAATAACTACAGAACTTGGATTAATTATTCCTACACAAAAAATAGGTTTAAATTTTTAGACTTAGAGAATACATTTTTTCCTGCAAATCATGATATAACCAATTATTTTTCTTGGTCTCATGCTTATAAATTAAATAACTACGAATTCTCTCTTGGATGGATCTTTAGAACTGGTAATCCTTATACAGCTATTAAAAGATTTTATACTGATGACGAAGGTGCTCCTCGTATTATCATAGATTCAGATAATATCAACGGACTCAGACTAACTAATTATAGTCGATTGGATGCTTCAATGACCTACTCATTTAATTTCTCTGAAAAATGGAAAGGTAAATTAGGTTTCTCCTTACTTAACATTTTTAATAAAAAGAATATTTTGAATAGAACCTACAACGCTATTCCAATTAGAAATTCTGATAATGAAATTGGGTATAAACTAAAGGAAGTAGATAAAATTTCTTTGGGAATTACCCCTAACTTTGTTTTTAGAGTAAATTTCTAACAAAAAAGACTCTACAAAATATGTAAAGTCTTTTTTTAGTTTAATAATTTCTATATTGTTTTGTTTCTTCAAAAATGTGTTCTAAAATTTGTTTTTCTCTTTCATCAAATTCAATACCTCGTCTTTTCATTACTACTTCAGCAACCTCAAAAACTTTATTTGTTTTATATTCAGTAAAACCTGAAGCTCCCCCCCAACTAAACGATGGAACAAAGTTTCTAGGAAAACCACTTCCAAAGATGTTAGCTGAAACCCCAATAACTGTTCCTGTATTAAACATAGTATTAATTCCGCACTTTGAATGATCTCCCATCATTAATCCACAAAACTGTAATCCTGTTTTAGAAAAACGACCTACTTCATAATTCCATAACTTAACTTCAGCATAATTATTTTTAAGATTTGAATTATTACTATCCGCACCAATATTACACCACTCTCCTAACACTGAGTTTCCTAAAAACCCGTCATGCCCCTTGTTTGAACATCCAAATAAAACTGAATTGTTCACCTCTCCTCCTACTTTACAATAAGGTCCTAAAGTAGTTGCTCCGTAAATTTTTGCACCCAACTTTAACACTGAACCCTCACACATAGCTAAAGCTCCACGCACAACTACTCCTTCCATTATTTCAGCTTTCTTACCAATATAAATTGGACCTGTCGAAGCGTTTAATGTTGCAAAAGTTAGTTTAGCACCTTTCTCAACGAAAATATCATTTCTATTAACACAATTAACAGTTTCTGGTATTGGTTGAGACTTTCTACCTTCAGTTATTAAATCAAAATCAGCTCTAATCGCTTTATCATTCAATGAAAAAATATCCCATGTATTTTTTATTTGAATGATATCATCTTCAAATTCAATATGCTCATAAGCAGAAAAATCAACTTCTTCTTGAGTATCTGTTGTAAAAAAAGCAATAACATCTTCACCTTTAAAAATAGCTTGATTAACTTGAAGGTTTTTAACCATTTCAACCAGAAGTTTAGTTGGTAGAAAAGAAGCATTTAATAATACATTTTCTTCCATTTCAACCATTGGGTATTTCTCTTCTAAATACTCTTCTGTTACCGTTGTTGTAGTTAAACCTAAATACTTTTCCCATTTTTCTCTAATGGTTAAAATCCCTACTCTAATATCAGCCACTGGTCGTGTATATGTGAATGGTAATAAGGCTGTGCGCACATCACCATCGAATAAAATATAATTCATATTAATCATTTTTTGAAGCAACACAAACTTACCACTTTCAATTCATTTTACAAGTCAAAATATAAACCTTACTTTTGTTATTATATATGCTTCAATATGTTACTATGAAAAAAATTTTAGGTTTAATTTTAGTTGGTATTACTGTTATAGCAGCGCTATACTACGCTTTTATTTATTTTGTTCCTTACAGTGAAGGAGTTCGCTCAGGTGAACTAATAAAAATTAGCTACAAAGGTGTGGTAGTAAAAACTTGGGAGGGTGAAATTAGCCAAGGTATTTCAGGCGCACAAATTTTTTCTTTTTCTGTAGAAGATGGTCAAAAAGAAGTTATTAAGAAGCTTCAAGAATACCAAGGTCGTTATGTAAAAGTGACTTATAAAGAGCGCTTCGGAACCTTCTTTTGGTTAGGTGATACAAAACATTTTATAACCCATGTTGAAGAAGAACAATCTCCTCACTTTAGAGGAATAAAAAAAGACAATGAACAATAATAGTTATAGAAACATAGAAGATACTCATATTACTATTGCTGAGTTAATGCTTCCTTCTCATGCTAATTTTAGTGGAAAAATTCACGGTGGGTACATTTTGAAGCTTATGGATCAAATAGCTTTTACCTGTGCCTCTAAACATTCAGGAACTTATTGTGTAACAGCATCAGTAGATACTGTTAACTTTATCAATCCAATTGAAGTTGGCGAACTAGTTACCATGAAAGCTTCTATTAATTATGTTGGTAAAACTTCAATGGTGGTTGGTATACGAGTAGAAGCGCAAAATATACAAACAGGAAAGACCAAGCACTGTAATTCTTCTTATTTTACTATGGTAGCTAAAAAAGACAATGGTGATAATGCCAAAGTTCCAGGAATTATTATCAATCACGATAATGAAATGCGTCGATTTTTAGAAGCTATTCATAGAATAAAAATGAAAAAAAATAGACAAGAAAAGTTTGACAACGATAATTTTACTGCTAAAAACTACATTGAAGAGCTTAAAAATTACAATGTAAAGATTGAATTATAACTATGCCTGAAATTATCGATTTAAGTCAAGATATTTTTGATGGAATGCCTGTTTACAAAAGCCTTCCTCAAGTTAAAATGTCTGTACACAACACCCATGAAGAATGGGACAGAATTGAAAATCCTACAACCAAAACTCCTGCTGTATATAAACTAGAAATGGGAGAGCATACAGGAACTCATGTTGATGCTTTAAACCATATGGCTGCCAAGCATGAAGGAAAATCTATAGATACTATGCCCCTCAGCATGTTTTATACCGAAGGAATTTGTTTAGATTTTTCTCATAAAAACTTACAAGAGCTAATTACTTCTAATGAAGTAAAAGAACAACTAGAAAAAGAAAGACTTAGTATAAAAGAAGGTGATACTGTTCTTTTTTGTACAAACCATTATACTAAACATTTTAATACTGAAAACTGGGGAAAAGGTCCAGGTATTACAGCTGAGTGTGCTGCTTGGTTAGGTGAACAAAAAATTGCTGCGTTTGGTGTAGAAACTATGTCGCCAGGGGTTCCTAAAGTATCCAACAAAAAAGTACATCATATTTGTGGAGAAATGGGTTTTACTCATTATGAAAACATGGTAAACCTAGATAAACTATTAGGCAGAGGTAGATTTCGTTTCATTGCTTTACCTTTAAAAATACGAGGAGGAACAGGCTCTCCTGTAAGAGCTGTTGCTATTTTTGAATAAACAAATCCCTTAACTTTTACTTATCCATACAACTATATAATTATATAGATAATACATTGTTGACTTGCTCTCCATAGTCATACTTCTGCTCTTCTTTTAAAGGAAAAAATACACCTTATCTACAACATATAACCTGTGGAAAAAGAGGGAAAATCCCTCCTTCAAAACTATCCTTTTACATTCTCTAAAAAACAAACTCAAAAGTAACTTTGTAAACTAATAATCAACTCATTAACCTAAAACTATTATAATGAAAAAACTAACAATTGTAATAATCTGTTTACTTATGAGTAATTATTTGTTTTCACAACAAGTAAACATTAAGTATAACGTTAACAATCACACCCTATCAGGTAAATTAAACAGAGCCTCTATTTCTTCAGTTATAAAAGAATTATCTAAACAAAACTTTCTTTTATTCATAGTTGGAGACAATAAAAACTTTAGTGTCACAGGTCAATTAGCAAACACATCTGTTGATCGTGCCCTTTCAGAAATCATTCCTTCCAATATCAAATACTTTTATAAAATCGACTCTAAAGAAGGAGAAATAAATATGGTTTCTAAGACTACTAATAACCTAGTAAGCCTAAAAAATTCAAAATTACTCTTACTGAAACAAGCAAATGATAAAAATAAAAATATAGACAAAAACAAACCAAAATTAGGAGTTAGCACTAGCTTACTTCAAGTAAAAAAAATCAACACTTTTAAAAACATAAAAAAAGTAAAAGATCCTTTTAAGCCTAAAAATGTAAGGTTTAGAGGTGCTACAGCAATGGGTAAATTTGGAGGAATTAAACCTGCCTCTTCTAGAAGTATTAGAAAAATTGACAATCTATCTCCTGAACTAAGCTTGCAAAACAAAAAAAATAGGATAAGTAAAAAACACTTAGTAGTAACATATAAAATTACTAATAATGGAATGACTCCTGTTTCAAAAACTGAAGTAGAAGGTAGTTATTCTCTACCTACAGAAGAATCAGGTAATTGGGCAATCATTGGCTTGGATGGTAATAATACCGTACTTGCCGAAACTTTTGAAAACCCTCTTAGTTATAGAACTATTTTTGATCCTAAAAAAAGTGATCATAAAGAGTTTACTGCAAATGAAGCTTACGTTTCTGTTAAGATGCCCATTAAATACAAATCAAAAATAGCTTCAGAAAAATTAGACCTTAAGCTAGTTAAGTTTAAAGATGTTTCCAACGCTAAAAATGTTTTACAAAAAGTAAAGAGGAAACAGTTAAGAAAAAGTGATTTAAACACCTCTTTTCAAATCTTAAAAACAGCTCCAAAAGCTGACTTTTCTAAGCTTAAAAAAATTACTAACCAATAATCAGAAAAAATGAAAAACTTATATAAAACATTAATAATATTAATGTCCTTTCTAACTGTTATAGCCTATTCACAAACAAAAAAGACTTTACTTTATAACGGAAGTTCAGCTTCAAAATTTGATATTGTATTCATGGGAGATGGATTTACTTCGTCTAACCAAAGTGAATTTAATAACTTGGTTGCTGATTATTTTAAAGCGATGTTTACCCATGAAAACGGTAACTTAGACAACGTTTTATCTGAACTACAAGATGCTTTTAATGTACACAGAGTAAACTTAAACTCAAGTCAATCAGGAGTAACCCAATACACATGTGATAATGATGATTGTAGTAATAACCCTGATAGTAACAGAAATACAGCGCTAAATTTTAGATATTCAGGATGCTGGAATTGTTGTTGGATGTCAAAATCTAGTAATACTGATACTAAAATTAACAATGCATTAAATTCTGTTGGTTTATCTGGTGCTGATTTTGTAGTAGTTATCTTAAACGAATCTGGTTTTGGAGGTTGCTCTTATGGTAAAGTTTTATCTATTACTAAATCTACTAGCAACAATGTACTATTACATGAATTAGGGCACTCCGTTGGTAAACTAGCTGACGAATATTCTAGACCTGGTTGTTTTAGTGGAACCAACCCTTCAGCAGTGAACGTTGATAAAAATAACAATCCAAACAAGTGGAATAAATTTGCTAGAAGCACTGTAACTACTGGATCTCCATCAGAATATAATGTAGATGGATTTGAAGGTGGACGCTATAATACAACGTGTATTTACCGTCCTTCAACCAATAGTACAATGAGAGGAAATACGAACCTATTTAATCCACCAAGTTATAACGAATTCTGGAAAAGAAATAAATCAAAAAGCAATTACAATTTTAACAAACCAATAATAGGTAATTTTCAAGGAAACAGCTATAATGATGTCGTGCTTCACTATGGAAACTATATTGCTGCCTACCCTACCGAACACCCAAAAGGTTTTACAGGTAGTGGAGCAAACATAACACGTCCTGCAAACTCTTATATAACTACTAAAACTGTTAAAGGTTCAGGTGGTACATGGTATATCTCTTCAAAAGACAGATTTTATGTAGGAGATTTTACAGGTGATGGGTATGATGATCTGCTTGTATTCTACCCAAATAATCAATATTCAAGATTAGGAATATTAAAATCTACTCCTGACGGATTCGAATGTATTAAAAAGATATATTATAATCTTACTGGTTGGCAGATGCGTAATGGAGATCAGTTTTTTATTGCTGATTTTAACGGAGATGGAAAAGATGATTTTTACATTTTCAATGCTACTAACTGGAATCAAGGATATATGGGAATGTTCAGGTCAACTGGTAGTAACTTTTCTTATGTAAAAAGATATGACAAATATTTACCTGGTCATTACATGAGTTCTACTGACAAATATTTTGTAGCCGATTATACAGGCGATAATAAAGAAGAGTTAGTATTATTCAATACGAGTTCTAAAGTTACCAGAATGTTTAAATCTACAGGAAGTTCACTAACAAAAACCAAAGAATATTTTGCCAGTTTACCAGGCTGGACAAGCAAGTCTGGTGATAAATACCATATTGCTGATATTAATGGAGACGGAAAAGATGACGTATATATTTTTAATGGTACTAACTGGGGGCCTGAATATCTATTATTGCTTAGGTCAGATGGAAACGAATACAAATATATTAAAAGATATAATGATGCTTTACCAGGTTGGAACATGAATAACCATGATAAATTTTATGTTGCTGATATTAATGGTGATGGAAAAGACGATTTATATGTCTTCAATAATCAAGATTGGTCTACTCAATACTTAGGACGTGTAATTACCAATGGTAATACAGTTAGTGTAAATTATCAAAGCGACTGGGTTGGCGGTTGGAATCTTGGAAGTAGTGATAAATTAATTGTAGACGACCGTAAAACAGGAAAAGATAACTTATTTATACACAATACTAACTGGTTTGCTTACATGTGGCCAGGTTCATCTAACATGTATATAAAGGGAATGTATAAAGATTATATACATGCTTTTAAATATCATGATTATGGATGGTATTAATACAGTAACTTTATAAAAAAAGAGTAACGCGGCTATAATTAACCGTGTTACTCTTAATTTTAAGAAACTCTAAAGTATTTATTATGAAACATTTTGCTTTATTTCCTTTAATTTTTCTATTCCTTGTTTTAAACTGTAAAAATTATTCTTCTAAAAAATCTCAAAACGACTTTAACTCATCACAAAGTATTTCTAAAACTCAAGATTATTATTTCACTGTTAATTTTGAATTTACAAAAGAGGATTATCAACTAATTTCGAAGTCTCAAAATGAAGGTGATTTGTTATTTGATATCCAAACTCCTACTGATATGTTTTTGGTAGCGTATAAAAATAAAGAATTATTCTTTTACAGTGAACTAAATGATCCATTAACCATAAGACCCGTGGGAGAACGAGAAATGGAAAAAACTATAGAAAATGGCTCAGAAAACATCAATTTACCGAAAAAGTTTGCTCGAAAAAACAATATCAAAAACCTTGAAATCTATATTTATAAAGTAAATGGATATATTGAAGACTTTGATACCGAAGTTTATTCAAAAGAAAAGATAAGTCAACTGGAAAAAGAGAAGCTCATTAAAAAAAAATATACTATTAACGCTAAGCAATTAGTTAACTTTTTAAATCAATAAAAAAATCCGAAGGTTAACCTTCGGATTTTTATCATCAATATATTGTATTTATTCTTACAACTTATTTGCTTAAATACATTTTACGTCTTGCATATAAATCGTAAAAAGCATCATCTCTAAGTGAATCTATAAACAGAATACTTTCTCCTGTCGATTTCATCTCAGGCCCTAAATTCTTATTTACATTAGGGAACTTATTAAAAGAGAATACAGGTTGCTTAATTGCAAAGCCTTCTAACTGTGGATTGAAATCAAAATCAGTTACTTTTTTATCTCCTAACATCACTTTTGTAGCATAATTCACATAAGGTTCTTTATATGCTTTTGCTATGAACGGAACCGTACGAGATGCACGTGGGTTTGCTTCAATGATAAAAACTTTATCATCTTTAATTGCAAACTGAATGTTGATTAATCCTACTGTATCTAGTGCTAAGGCAATTGTTTTAGTATACTCCCTAATTTGCTCTAATACTAATTCCCCTAAATTAAAGGCTGGTAAGGTAGCATTCGAGTCTCCTGAGTGAATTCCACAAGGCTCAATATGCTCCATAATTCCAATGATGTATACATTTTCACCGTCACAAATTGCATCTGCTTCTGCTTCAATTGCTCCTTCTAAATAGTGATCTAACAATAATTTATTATTAGGAATTTTGCGTAATAAATCTACTACATGCTCTAATAATTCTTCTTTGTTAATCACAATTTTCATTCCTTGCCCACCTAATACATATGATGGACGCACTAAAATTGGGAAATCTAATTCATCTGCTAAAGCTAAAGCTTCATCAGCATTTTCTGCAACTCCAAACTCTGGATAAGGAATATTATTTTCTTTTAATAAGCTAGAGAAACTTCCACGATCTTCCGCTAAATCTAACGCTTTATAGCTAGTTCCTAAAATCGGAATTCCGTAACGTTCTAACTTTTCAGCTAATTTCAAAGCTGTTTGTCCTCCTAACTGAACTATAACGCCTTCTGGTTTTTCATGCTTGATGATGTCGTAGATATGTTCCCAGAAAACAGGCTCAAAGTATAATTTATCTGCCGTGTCAAAATCGGTAGAAACAGTTTCTGGGTTACAGTTAATCATAATCGTTTCGTAACCACATTCTTTTGCTGCATACACACCGTGAACACAACAGTAATCAAACTCAATTCCTTGACCAATTCTGTTAGGTCCTGAACCTAATACAATTACTTTTTTCTTATCAGAAACCACACTTTCGTTTGATACAGAAACGGTACCATCCGCTGTTTCTATTTCACTTTCAAATGTTGAATAGTAATAAGGAGTTTGTGCTTTAAATTCCGCAGCACAAGTATCTACTAACTTGTACACACGTTTTATTTTTAATTCCTCACGTTTTTTATACACTTCACTTTCTAAGCACCCTAACATGTGAGCTATTTGACGATCACCATATCCTTTCTGCTTAGCCTCTAATAATAACTCTCTATCAAGTGTATCAACAGTATATGTAGAAATTTCTTTTTCTAACATATATAGCTCTTCATATTGGCGTAAGTACCACATATCAATCCTAGTAATTGAGTGTATTTTACTTAACGGAATTCCCATTTGAATTGCGTCATAAATAGCAAATACTCTATCCCAAGAAGCATATGTTAATTTTTCTATAACTTGGTTGTAGTCCTTATACCCTTTACCGTCAGCTCCAATTCCATTACGTTTAATCTCTAACGATTGAGTTGCTTTATGTAACGCCTCTTGGAACGAACGTCCAATTCCCATTACTTCTCCAACCGCTTTCATTTGTAGACCTAACGTTCTATCAGAACCTTCAAACTTATCAAAGTTCCAACGAGGAATTTTTACAATTACATAATCTAATGTTGGCTCAAATAAAGCTGAAGTAGACTTAGTAATTTGGTTATCTAGCTCATCTAAAGTATACCCTGTTGCTAATTTAGCAGCAATTTTTGCAATTGGATATCCAGTTGCTTTTGATGCTAATGCTGATGAACGAGATACACGTGGGTTAATTTCAATTGCAATAATATCTTCCTTCTCATCTGGAGAAACGGCAAATTGCACGTTACATCCTCCAGCAAACTCACCAATAGAGCGCATCATTTTAATTGCCATGTCACGCATTTTTTGGAACGTTTTGTCCGATAATGTCATGGCTGGAGCTACTGTTATAGAATCTCCGGTATGAATCCCCATTGGATCCATATTTTCAATAGAACAGATAATTACAACGTTATCGTTATCATCACGTAATAACTCTAACTCGTATTCTTTCCACCCCATCATTGCTTTATCAATCATTACCTCATGAATTGGAGAAATCTCTAATCCTCTTGATAACGACTCTTCAAATTCTTTCTCATCATATACGATAGATGCTCCTGCTCCACCTAATGTGAAAGAAGCTCTAATACATAACGGAAACCCGAACTCCTGCGCTATTTCTTTTCCTTTTAAAAATGACGTTGCAGTAGCTTGAGGTGCCATTGGCACGCCAATTTTTTCCATTAATAAGCGAAACTTATCTCTATCCTCTGTAATATTAATAGCATCAATATCTACTCCTATAATTTCAACATCAAAGTCTTTCCAAATTCCTTTTTCGTCAGCTTCAATACAAAGATTTAATGCAGTTTGCCCTCCCATAGTAGGTAAAACAGCATCAATTTGTGGGTGCTCTTTTAAGATTTGAACAATAGACTTCGTATTAAGCGGCAACAAGTATACATGATCAGCCATCGAAGGGTCTGTCATAATTGTTGCAGGATTCGAATTAATTAAGATAGTTTCAATACCATCTTCTCTCAAAGATCTTAACGCTTGAGATCCTGAATAATCAAATTCACATGCTTGACCAATAACAATTGGCCCAGATCCAATAATTAAAATCGATTTAAGGTCTTGTCTTTTAGGCATTTTAATTTGTGTTGTGTTGTGATGTAAAAATAAAAATTGTTTGGTTATAAAAAAAGGCGATACTTAACAGTAACGCCTTTAAAAAATTAACAATAGTTAATCATTATTTCTTTGGTCTAGATTCAGATGAAACAGACAATTTCTTTCTTCCTTTTGCTCTTCTTCTAGCTAATACTTTACGTCCATTAGCAGAAGCCATTCTTTCGCGGAAACCGTGTTTGTTTCTTCTTTTTCTCTTCGATGGTTGGTACGTTCTTTTACTCATTACAGTATATCTTAAATATCTTCTTTAAAAATGTTTTGCTTTTGTGAAATTCCGTCTGCTAAAAGCGTGGGCAAATATACAACAGTTTTTCAGTCTGACAAACCCTTATTTTATTTTTTTTAAAAAAAAGTCTGTTCGGCAAACATACATAATTTTTCTGTACGTTTTTTATCTTTTTTATTTGTTCTAATTGCCAGACTTCTTACTTTTGCGCAAACCTAACAGCACCATGAATAATACAAAATACGTTTTTGTAACCGGAGGCGTAACTTCATCACTAGGGAAGGGAATTATAGCCGCTTCTTTAGCCAAATTATTACAAGAAAGAGGATACTCAGTAACCATTCAAAAATTAGATCCATATATTAATATAGATCCAGGAACATTAAATCCATACGAACATGGGGAATGTTATGTTACCGATGATGGGGCTGAAACCGATTTAGATTTAGGACACTATGAACGTTATTTAAACATTCCTACTTCACAAGCTAATAATGTTACTACAGGTAGAATTTATCAATCTGTAATAAATAAAGAGCGTAAAGGAGAATTTTTAGGGAAAACAGTTCAAGTAATTCCTCATATTACCGATGAAATTAAGAACAGAATCCAAATCTTAGGAAATACAGGCGATTACGACATTGTAATTACTGAAATTGGAGGAACCGTTGGTGATATTGAATCGTTACCATATATAGAAGCAGTTCGTCAATTACAGTGGGACTTAGGAGAGGATAATGCAATTGTTATCCACCTAACCTTAGTTCCTTACTTAGCAGCCGCTGGTGAATTAAAAACCAAGCCTACACAACACTCTGTAAAAACATTAATGCAAAGTGGTGTTAAACCTGATATTTTAGTATGTCGTTCAGAGCACGAAATTTCTGATGATATTAAACGTAAACTAGCATTATTTTGTAATGTTAAAAAACAAAATGTAATTCAGTCGTTAGATGCTGAGACTATTTACGATGTTCCTAACCTTATGTTTAAAGAAGGATTGGATTATGTGGTATTAGATAAATTAAACTTATCTACACGTAAACAACCTAATTTAAAAACATGGAATAAGTTTTTAGAACGTCACAAAAACCCTACCTCTAGTATTGAAATTGGTTTAGTTGGAAAATATGTTGAATTGCACGATTCATATAAATCAATTACAGAAGCCTTTATCCATGCAGGAGCAGCAGCTAGTAATAAAACAAAGGTTAATGTTCGTTGGATTCATTCTGAAGAATTAACACCTGAAAACGCTGTTAAACAACTAGAAGGTTTAAACGGTGTACTAGTTGCACCTGGATTTGGTGACAGAGGAATTGAAGGTAAAATTGCAGCAGTACAATATGTACGTGAAAACAATATACCCTTCTTAGGTATTTGTTTAGGAATGCAAATGGCAGTTATTGAGTTTGCTAGAAATGTGTTAGGTCTTAAAGATGCAAATTCTACCGAAATGAATCCTAAAGTACCACACCCCGTTATTAACTTAATGGAAGAGCAAAAAGATGTTACTGAAAAAGGTGGCACCATGCGTTTAGGAGCTTGGGACTGTCAATTAACACAAGATTCCAAAGTTTTTCAAGCTTACAAAGAAGAATTAATTAGTGAGCGTCATCGTCATAGATACGAATACAATAACGATTATAAAGAGCAATTAGAAAACGCTGGTATGAAAACAGCTGGTGTTAACCCAAAAACTGGATTGGTGGAAATTGTTGAAATCGACTCTCACCCTTGGTTTGTTGGAGTTCAATACCATCCTGAATATAAGAGTACGGTGTTAAATCCACACCCTTTGTTTGTAGGTTTCATTAAAGCAGCTTTAAAACAATCAAAAAAATAAATTAAAAATCCTGTAACTAAAAATTACAGGATTTTTTATTGACAAAAAATGGAACGCTGTTTGAACTACCATTAATAACGAAATTATTCACCGTAAAACCTCAAAAAAACTAGAGGGTTTTACTACCTTTGTCCGGTTTTTCAGCTTTCAAGAAAAACTTTAAATGACAAGTTGACATTTTAACATATATCAATGGAACAAAAAAAATTTGATTTAAATTCCTTTATAGGAATGCTTTTATTAGGAGGGATTATGCTTTGGTGGATGAACACACAAAAGCCAGAAGAAACTCCTGAAGCTACTACCCAAACAGAGCAAACTACAGATGCTACCACCAACACTGAAAACAATTTAACCGACAACGTAGTTGTAAACGACTCGTTACAACAAATTGCTTTACAAAATAAGTTTGGTGCTTTTGCATACGGAGCTTCAAAAAGCCAAGAAGGAAACACAACACTAGAAAATGACGTTGTAAAGTTAACTATCGATAACAAAGGTGGGCAAATCATCGAAGCTTTAGTTAAAAACTACAAAACATACGACTCATTACCTCTATACTTAATTAAAGATAATAACGCTTCCTTTAATATCAATTTCGGAACTACTGATAACCGAATTTTAAATACTAAAGATTTATTATTTACTCCTACCCTTACCAAAAATGGAGACACCCAAGTACTTTCTTTAAAGTTAAAAGTTTCTGAAGCTAAATTTTTAGAGTACCGTTACGAAATGAAAAAAGGTGATTACCGAGTAGGTTTTGCTGTTCGTTCACAAGGGTTAAGTAATACCATTAATAGTTCTCAAGAAATTAATTTAGATTGGAGTTTAAAAGGTTTTAGACACGAAAAGAGTTTAAAAACTGAAAATATGTACTCTTACTACTATTATAAAGCTGATGATGAAGTAGATTATTTACAAATGAACGATGATGAAGTTGTTAGTGATATTGATTGGGTGGCTTATAAACAACACTTCTTCTCTTCTATTTTAACATCTGATACACCTTTTAGCAATGCAACTTTAAAATCTGTTGATTTTGCAGGTGAGGAAAAAGATAGTGTATATACTAAAACTTACGGATTAAAAGCTCCGTTAGCATTAACAAATGGAGAATTAAATTATAATATGCAATGGTTTTACGGGCCAACTGATTATAATTTGTTAAAATCTTATGAAGGCACTAGTTTAGATGAAATCGCTGACTTAGGCTGGGGTATTTTTGGTTTCTTAAACCGTACTGTGTTCTACCCTGTATTTAATATGTTAAAAGGGTTTATTGGTAACTTCGGATTAATCATCATTTTAATGACGATTGTAGTACGTATTATAATGTCTCCAGTACTATATAAATCGTACTTATCAAGTGCTAAAATGAAGGTGATTCGTCCAGAAATGGAAGAAATCAATAAAAAATACCCAGGTAAAGAAAATGCGATGAAGCGTCAACAAGAAATCATGGCAGTACAGCGAAAAGCTGGAGTAAGCATGATGTCTGGTTGTATACCTGCATTAATGCAAATGCCTGTATTCTTTGCGCTATTTAAGTTTTTCCCTACGAACATTGATTTCCGTCAAAAAAACTTCTTATGGGCAAATGACTTATCTTCATACGATACTATTTTCCAATTACCTTTTAAAATTCCATTTTATGGAGACCACGTAAGTTTATTTCCAATTTTAGCATCTGTAGCCATTTTCTTCTACATGAAAATGAACCAGAGTCAGCAAGCTAATATGCAAGCGCCTACTCAAGAAGGAATGCCTGATATGAGTAAAATGATGAAGTGGATGATTTACTTCTCTCCTATTATGATGTTGTTCTTCTTTAACAATTATGCTAGTGGATTAAGTTTATACTACTTTATCTCAAACTTGTTAACTATTATAATTATGTTCGTTATTAAGAACTATGTTATTGATGAAGCTAAGATTCATGCTAAAATTGAAGAAAACAAAAAGAAGCCTGTTAAAAAGAGTAAGTTTCGTGAGCGTTTAGATGCTGCCATGAAACAAGCTCAAGAACAACAAGCTGCGCAGCAAAAAACTAAAAAGAAAAAATAATTTTTTAGTAAATAATTTAATAAAAAAGGATGCTAATACGCATCCTTTTTTTATTTAACATTCTTTTAACTAAGCCCCGTTAAACCTTTAGAGAAATTTGCGGTCAAACAAGCTTTATAAATCAACATAATGAAGAAAATTACATTACTTATTTTACTAATTAGTTTTACAGCTGTTGCACAGCGTACTACAAAAGGTATCGGTTCTAAAATTACTCTAACTGGTAAAGTTTTAGAAACAAACTCTAAACAACCTTTAGAGTACGCAACTTTAGTATTAAAAAATGCTAACACACAACAAGTTATTGGAGGAGTTACCGATGCCAATGGAGGTTTCTCTATAGATGCTTCATCTGGTACATATGATATAAAAGTTGAATTTATAGGCTTTAAAACTAAAAGTTTAGGAAATCATACTCTAACAGAAAATAAAAGCTTAGGAACTATTCTACTTTCTGAAGATGCTGAAACATTAGAAGAAGTTGAAATTATTGCAGAAAAATCTACCGTTGAAATTCGTTTAGATAAAAAGATTTACAATGTTGGAAAAGATATGACCGTTAAAGGTGGTAATGCTTCTGATGTTTTAGACAATGTACCATCAGTAAATGTAGACGCTGAAGGGGCTGTAAGCTTACGTGGTAATGAAAACGTACGTATTTTAATTGACGGAAAACCTTCTGCTTTGGTAGGATTAACTGGTACGGATGCCTTAAGAAACCTTCCTGCTGATGCTATTGAAAAGGTAGAGGTTATTACTTCTCCATCTGCCCGTTACGATGCAGAAGGTACTGCGGGAATTTTAAATATTATTCTTCGAAAAGGTAAAATTACTGGTTTCAATGGTTCTGTAAACTTAACTGTTGGTAACCCTGATATGTTGAGAATTTCTCCCAACCTAAATTATAGAACAAAAAAACTTAATATTTTTTCAAACTTAGCATACTCTTACAGAAAAGGCCCTGGAAATTCAAATAGTTTTTTTACTAACTTTAATGATAATGGTGTTATCTCTGATTATAGAGACGAAGACAGAACTTTTGACAGAAAAAGTAATAATTATAATGGTTCATTAGGAGTAGAATACTACATTAACGAAAAAAGCTCTGTTACAGGTAGTTTCTTCTATAGAAACTCAAAAGATGACGATATTGCTACTAACAACACTACTTTTTATGATGAAAACAAAATGTTAGATGGTAATCAAATAAGAATTGAAAACGAAAAAGAAGATTCTGTAGACAAGCAATACTCTTTAAATTATACCAATAATATTGACGATGAAGGTCAAAAACTAACTATTGATTTGCAATACGGTGACAGTGAAGAGTCTGAGCCTGCTGAAATTTTTGTAGATGGAACTCTTTCTGAGCAAAATTCACAAATTACAACCTCTAAAGACCGCCTTTTCCAAATGGATTATGTATTACCTATTGGAGAAAATAGTCAATTTGAAGCAGGTCATAAAGCTACATTGCAAGATTTAAACTCAGATTTTAGAGTACGTGATGCTTCTGGAAATCCTTTTCCAAGTGATCCCTCTAATGCTATTGAATTCAAACAAAACATTTATGCTTTTTACTCTCAATACGGGAGTAAGATTAATAAATTCTCGTACCTATTAGGTTTAAGAGCAGAAATCACTGATATCGACTTAACAGTATTTACAACAGATCAATTTAAAGAAAAAAACTACACCGAATGGTTTCCTACCGTTAATTTAGGGTATGAAATTAACGATGGAGAAAATGTTTCATTAGGATATAGTAGAAGATTACGAAGACCACGTCACTGGTTTTTAAACCCTTTTGAAAGTCGTAGTTCTGCTACTAATGTATTTAGAGGAAACCCTGATTTAGATCCTACTTTTACAAACTCATTAGATTTAGGGTATAACACAAGAATTAGTAAACTTAACTTAGGAGCTTCATTATACTATCAATATTCTACGAATATTATTCAAGGAGTTTCAATCTTAGAAGAAAGAGAAGTAGGCGGAGTATTAACTAATGTAACAGTAAGACAACCTGTAAACTTAAATGATGAAAACCGTTATGGATTTGAGTTTACAACAAACTATAATCCAACCAAAAAAGTTAGATTATCAGCTTCTTTTAATTATTTTAAGTTTAATACAGATGCTTTTACTTATGTTTACACTGCCGCAAACGGAGATCAAGTTATCACTCCTTTAAAAGAAGTTAACAATAGTAGTTGGTTTGCTCGTTTTAATTCTCGTGTTACTCTTCCTTGGAAACTACAATGGCAAACACGCTTAATGTACCGTGGACCACAATCTACTGCACAAAGTGACAGAGAAGGTATGTTTATGGCTAATGTTGCCTTAAGTAAAGACTTATTTAAAGAAAAAGCATCTTTAGTATTAAATGTTAGTGACTTATTCAACTCTCGTAAACGAGAAAGTACTACTTACTTATATGATGATAACGGACTTCTTAAAACAATAAATGATGGTTCTTTTCAATGGAGAGAACGCCAAATTTCTTTAAGCTTTACCTACCGATTCAATCAAAATAAAAAACGTGAACGTCCTGAACAAAATGGTGATTTAGATGGAGGTGGTGAAGGATTTTAATTCTTAATTATATATAACAACTTAATAAAAAAGAGAACTGTACGTATAGTTCTCTTTTTTATTAACATTAGAAGTTTAAACAAACTATCATGGTTATTCTCCTGTAGGCTTCCCCTTTTTAGGACACCTCTAATTTCGATAAATAATTATTATTTAGGTCAGATTTGATGAAGAATTT
>NZ_JAUORH010000003.1 GCF_030547425.1 Tenacibaculum sp. 1_MG-2023
CGAGTTGTTTTGGACTTAAACGTGATGCGTATTACAAATACAAATCTAGAGCTGATAAGCGTTTAAAAACAGAACAACAGATTATTGAAATTGTTAGAAAAAGACGCAAATCCCTTCCTAGAGAAGGTGTACGGAAACTTACTAAATCTTTAAATGTAGATTTTACTAAAGCCAATATTAAAGTTGGTAGAGATACTTTGTTTAGCGTGCTTAGAAAACACCAAATGCTGACACTTAGAAAGAAAACTAGTGCCAGAACAACCAATTCTTATCATCGCTTTTATAAATATAACAACATCATAAAAGACTTAGAAATCAATAGAGCTAACCAAGTCTGGGTTAGTGACATAACTTATATTAGAACCGTAAAAGGTTTTTGCTACTTGGCTTTAATTACAGATATGCACTCTCGTAAAATTGTTGGCTATGACCTTAGTGATAGTCTGGAATTAAAAGGTTGTGTAAGAGCATTAAATAAAGCTATTTATCAAGCTAAAGACATTAAACAACTCATTCATCATTCAGACAGAGGTATACAATATTGTAGCAATGTTTACACACAAATACTCAAAAGAAAAAAGATAAATATTAGTATGACCGAAGAAAATCATTGTTACGAAAACGCCATGGCTGAACGTGTAAACGGAATTTTAAAAGACGAGTTTTATCTCGACCAAACCTTTGATAACGTGGCTCACGCAAAGCGGGCTACAAAAAATGCAATTAATTTATACAACGAAATAAGATTACACTTATCTTTAGATTTCAAAACACCTAATATGGTATATAAATTATCAGCGTAAATTCAATTTTAACCTGTAGCCATATTTCAGGACGAGACAGATTTCGTCAACATTGATAATCCCTACGCTTTTACTACTTCGAATTCGTTCAGTTCTATGAGACCAAGATCTCGTTTTCAAGTTGTTGAATTGTTGGTAGTGTTTTCTTTCCAATCCTTTTTTCTTATGAGTAAAAATAAACAATTTTTAGGAATCGATGTTAGTAAAGAAGTCTTAGATGTGTATGATAATCAAGGCAATTGGAGTCAATTTACAAATGATGCATCAGGCTTTAAAGAGCTGTTGTTAATCACAAGCAGCTTAACTCATTGTATAATGGAAGCAACAGGATATTATCATGTACGATTAGCCTATTTTTTATTAGAAAAAGGAATTTTGGTATCGGTAGAAAATCCGTTGAAGGTAAAACGATTTATTCAAATGAATTTATCAAAAGTAAAGACGGATAAGAGTGATGCAAAGCAGTTATATGATTATGGCGTAAGTCAAGCCCCATCTTTATGGAAAGGAGAGAGTAAGGAACAACAAGAATGTTTACAAATAGTACGTTTATTGGGAGTTTACACGAAACAATCTACTCAGTTAAAGAATAAGCTTCATGGCGAATCTGTCTTAGGAAATCCATCAAAAGCTGTAGTTAATTCATTAAAAAGGCATCTAAAAAACATACAAAAAGAGATGTTTAAATTAGAGGAGTTATTGTCAGAGAACGTAAAAAAGAGCTACCAAAATGAAGTGACATTACTAAAGTCTATACCCGGAATAGGAAGCAAGACAGCACTGATGTTATTAGTTTTTACCGATGGGTTTAATCGTTTTACTTCAGCAAAAGAGCTGTGCAGTTACGCAGGTATTACTCCCACTATTAGAGAATCAGGAAGTAGTATAAAGGGAAGACCACGAATAAGTAAAATGGGGAACCCTAAGCTTAGGAATTTATTGTTTATGTGTAGTTTTAATGCTTGTAAATACAACAAAGCATGTCGAGAACTTTATGAACGAATAGTTGCTAAAGGTAAGAGTAAAAAACTTGCTTTAATAGCGGTGTGTAATAAGCTACTAAAACAAGCTTTTGCCATAGTAAAAAGTGGTTTACCTTATGACGCAAATTATAAAAGTACGTTGGTTTAAAAAAGTATAAAATGTATTTGTTTTTTACCTCAGTTCTTTGTTGCCTGTCAGTATTTTTTTTGTTCTTGAATCTCTCCAGTTTCTTTATAAAAAATTTTGCTTATTGGATCTCCGTGTTCATCAATATTTATTAATACTCTTAACTGTCCGCTTTCATAGTAAATTTTCCATTCGCTTTTAGGCGTTGGTTTATCAACGCCACTTAAAAAAAATATACTTTTTAATTGTCCACTCTCATAATAATTTATCCGTTTACCTATCTCTTCTCCTTTCTTATAATTTTTTATGCTTTTTACTTGTCCGTTTTCAAAATAGGATTTCCATTCGCCATCTCTAATATTTTGACTGTAATTACCTTCAGATTCAAGAGAACCATCTTCAAAATACCATTTCCATTTACCTATTTTTTTATTTTTGTCATAAAAATGAGTACCTGCTAAATTTCCATTTTCGTGATAATAGATCCAAGAGCCGTGTTGTTTACCCTCAATGTAATTTCCAGTATAATTCAATTTCCCAGAACTGTAATAGTATTTCCAATCCCCTGTTACTTCATCATCAGTATAGTTTCCGGTGCTTTGTAATTGTCCATTATCATAATAGAATTTCCATTTTCCTTTTTTAGTGCAGCTTTCCAAATTTGGATTGTATTCCTCTCCAGCTTCAACAGCAACAATGCCATTGTTATAGATTTCACAAGCCCCAATAGATTTAACATTTCCATTAGGATAATACTCTTTTTTTTCTTGAGCATAACTTATTAATGAAATCAATAAGCTTATAGTGATTATGGGTAATTTCAATTTACTATTTTTTATTTTAAGTTCAGTCTTTATATTGCAGGCAACACCCAAATATATGGACATTTTAGGGTTCAGACAAGTAAGATCTATTTTAAGTGTGTTGTATCACGAAAGCCTTTTAAATGCTAGTGTTTTATAAAATGTATACTTGTCCTTATTTCGTATATACTTAAGAAGGGATTTAAATTTTTAGGCTGTATTTATATACAGAATATAGACATAATTAAATCTACCTTATTACTGTAATACATAAAAATTTTGTAAGTGCTTGTAATTAAATTCAATTATACAAAATTACGTTGTCGTTTTGCCTCAAAAGTTAAGGTGGATATGGTACCGATACATTCATAGAATCTATCTCTCCTTGCATGGGGTGTTGATATTCTGAGTAGCTTTGTCTCGCCAAACTTGCGTTAACTCTGTAGCTTCAGTACCCACTACCAAAGCAGTAGCCTTAGTATAATCGTTTTTATGGCATTCGTTTGAGTTTTGTAGGGTTAGTATGTTGTGTTTCTTTAAGTACGCTATAATGTCTTCAGAAGTGTTTGTCGCTATCTGATTGGTAAATACACAACCCACACTAGAACGTATAATGTTAGGATTGAATAACTCCGTTTTTGGTATATATACTTCTTTTGTTTTTTCTATGCAGTTATCAGCCTTATGTAGAATTTTGTTTATACTTACAAAAAGAATAATTACTAGCTATTGCTGTTGTTAGGCAAGCAACAGTACTGTTGCTAAACACCAAACACTATTGTTGTTTAACACTAGGTGCTACTGTTTGAATCTTCAAACAAAACCAAAATATGGGGTGTACTAGTTTGTATTAAGCTTCATACAGTAGTGTATGAAGTCACTCGACACTACTGTTATGGTGTAATGATATAGTGGTATATGAAGTTACCATATAGTAGCGTATATTTATTGGTACCGCCAAAGGGTTTAATACCCAGAGGCTTGCCTCGTTTTTTTTCTATAAATACCTTGTGAACTTACTCTGAGGTAGTTTACTTCATAAAAAAAGCTCACCATAGGTGAGCTTTTTTATTTATAATTTTATTAAAAAACTATGCTAACATGGTAACTGGATTCTCTAAATAAGTTTTTAAGGTTTGTAAAAACTGAGCACCAATTGCACCGTCAACTGTTCTGTGATCGCATGCTAAAGTTAATTTCATGGTGTTACCAACTACAATTTCTCCATTTTTAACTACTGGTTTTTGTACAATTGCACCTACCGATAAAATAGCAGAATTAGGTTGGTTAATAATTGAAGTAAAGCTTTCAATACCAAACATTCCTAAGTTAGAAACGGTAAATGTACTTCCTTGCATTTCATTAGGAGTTAGTTTTTTGCTTCTAGCTTTTGATGCTAGTTGACGAACTTCAATATCTATTTGATTGATATTCATGTAATCTGTATTACGAAGAACAGGTACAACTAGACCTTCAGGTACCGCAACGGCTACACCTATATTTATATGTTTATTGTATATTGTTACATCATCATTCCAAGTAGTATTAACTTGAGGGTGTCTTCTCAATGCCATAGCAGAAGCTTTAACCACCATATCATTAAAAGATACTTTTGTTTCTGGCATCTGATTAATAATCTTTCTAGATTCAATAGCATTGTCCATATCTACCTCTATGTTTAAGTAGAAATGAGGAGCGGAGAATTTAGAATTAGCTAGTGCTTTAGCAATAGCTTTACGCATTTGAGAA
Organism: Tenacibaculum sp. 1_MG-2023; assembly: GCF_030547425.1. GTDB lineage: Bacteria > Bacteroidota > Bacteroidia > Flavobacteriales > Flavobacteriaceae > Polaribacter. The sequence goes on from NZ_JAUORH010000003.1 coordinate 4,466, forward strand.
TTCTTAATTTCCTCTACAGATTCTTCTCCTGCAATAGCAAAGTTTGTAACTGCTGAATGAGTTGTAGCTGTACTTGTGGCTACAGGAGCTTCAACTTTAGCAGCAGGAGTATAGTTTTCAACATCTTTTTTGATAATACGACCATTTTCTCCTGAACCGTTAACGTCTGCTAAATTGATTCCTTTATCCTTCGCTATTTTCTTAGCTAAAGGAGAAGCAAAAATACGTCCACCTTTATTATTTGATGTAGTTGCTACTGGAGTAGCCACTGTTTCTGTTTTGTTTTCTTCAACTGCTTTAGGAGCTTCTTCTTGTTTTTCAGAAGAGTCATTATTTAAAGTACCTGCTTTATGAGCTTCTACTAATGATGAAACATCAGTACCAGCTTCACCAATAATAGCTAATAAACTATCTACAGGAGCACTTTCACCTTCTTGAACACCGATATGTAATAAAGTACCTTCATTGAAAGATTCGAACTCCATTGTAGCTTTATCAGTTTCGATTTCAGCTAAAATATCACCTTCCTCAACATTGTCTCCCACTTTTTTTAACCAAGAGGCAACGGTACCTTCAGTCATTGTATCACTTAAACGAGGCATTGTTACTACTTTTACTCCATCAGGTATCGTTGAGTTTATAGTAGTGGTATTTTTTTCTTCAGTTTTAGGAGCTTCTTCCTTAACTTCCGCTTCAGGAGTACTACTTCCATTTAATAATGCTGAAAAATCTTCTCCTTCCTCACCAATAATAGCTAATAAACTATCTACAGGAGCTGTTTCTCCTTCTTGAACACCAATATGTAATAAAGTACCATCGTGGAAAGATTCAAATTCCATCGTAGCTTTATCGGTTTCAATTTCAGCTAAAATATCACCTTCTTCAACTTTATCACCTACTTTCTTTAACCAAGAAGCTACCACTCCTTCTTCCATCGTATCGCTTAAGCGAGGCATGTTTATAATTGTAGCCATAATTTACTTAGATTTTATAAAAGGATAATCTTCTTGTTCATATACCATATCATATAATTGGTTTAGTTCTGGATATGGAGAGTCTTCTGCGAATTTCTCACATTCTTTAACCAAATCTTTTACTTCTTTATCAATTGTTTTAATTTCATCTTCTGAAGCATACTCTTTTTCTTTGATGACTTCTAAAACTTGAGTGATAGGATCTATTTTTTTATACTCTTCAACTTCGTCTTTTGTACGATAATGTTGAGCATCTGACATAGAGTGACCTCTATATCGGTATGTTTTCATTTCTAAGAAAGTAGGACCATCACCACGACGGGCTCTTTGAATAGCTTCATCTACAGCTTCTGCGACTTTGATAGGATTCATTCCATCAACAGGACCGCAAGGCATTTCATACCCTAGTCCTAACTTCCAAATATCAGTATGGTTTGCAGTTCTTTCAACAGAGGTTCCCATGGCATATCCATTGTTTTCAACAATAAACACTACAGGTAATTTCCAGTTCATTGCCATGTTAAAGGTTTCATGTAAAGAACCCTGACGTGCAGCCCCATCACCAAAATAACATAAAGTTACGGCATCACTACCTTTATATTTGTCACCAAAAGCAAGACCAGCTCCTAAAGGAATCTGACCACCTACAATTCCATGACCACCATAAAAACGGTATTCTTTAGAGAAAATATGCATAGAACCTCCCATACCATGAGAAGTACCAGTAGCTTTACCATATAGTTCTGCCATTACGCGCTTAGGGTCTTCACCCATACCGATTGGTTGAACGTGATTACGGTAAGCAGTAATCATTTTATCTTTAGTCAAATCCATTGCATGTAATGAACCTGCTAAAACAGCCTCTTGACCGTTATATAAGTGTAAAAAACCTCTAACTTTTTGTTGAATGTAAACTGCAGCTAGCTTGTCTTCAAACTTTCTCCAAAATAGCATATCTCTATACCAATTGATATAGGTTTCTTTGGTGATTTTCTTCATTATATACTTTAGTTGTTTATTTAAATGTTTGTTTGCTTTGCTTATAGCAAAACGTAGCTACAAAAATAAGTAGTTTTTAGTAATTTAAAAAAACTTATTACTAAAAGTTAAAGAAAGGTTTAAGAAAGGGAAAAGAGATGTAATTACTGTTCTTTCTCTCTAATGACTAGAGCTATTACTTTAGCTCCTCTAGCTAATTGCCATAAGTCAGAAATGACTACTTCATCATAATCATCATAAATAGTGAAGGCTCCTGTATTTGGTCTAAGGCTTCCTTCATCAACTGCTAAAATTTCAATTTTATTAAAACCAAGTTCTAAAGGGATTTTAAACTTTTTTAAACTATGCTTTAAATAGTAATTTTTAATGATAGGCACTCCGTTATTAAAAACAGTTATAATGTCTCCATCTACCTGTCCAAAATCAATAGCATTTATGTTGATGTTTTTAGATTTTGTACGAAAACTTCCTATATCTTTATCTATGAGAGGAATTTTTAAATTAAATTTTTCGGCTTTTTTTTGAAGAGTTATTTTCCTAAGTAACTCAGGGGTTAAAATTCCTTTGTTTTCTAAATCTTTTTGAGCTTGTTTTTTTTGAAGCTCTTTTTGAAGTTCAGAATTAGCTGTTTTAAAGCCATTTGTGTTATTAAAGTCTAACGTTTTAGGTTTTTTAATTTTTTTAGCCGGTGCGGTGATGATTCCAAATGAAGAGTTTCCTTTATTTTTACCACCAGTAGAACCGTCTAATTGTGCAAAACTCTTGGTTGTTATGCTACATAAAAAAAGGATAAAAAATAAATGTATGTTTTTTCTCATAATAAAAATAGAACTTAACAAATATAATGCCGATTTTTATAGCTGTATCTAAATAAAGAGTTAAAACTAATTATTTTACAGGGAAGTCGAAATAAGTTTTAGGAAAAGGCTCTCCACGTAATGTAAAGTGCCACCATTCTTTTATATAAGACCTAAAGCCGTATTTTCGCATTGTTTTTTGTAACAATGTCCTGTTCTTTTTTTGCTCATCGGTTAGGTTTTCGTACATGATGTGAGATGATATGCCAAAAAAGTCAAATGGGCTTCCCATGTCTAGCTCTTCCCCAGTTTTTAAATTAACAATAGTTAAGTCAACAGTACTGCCTCTTGAGTGACCTGATTTAGAAGCAATGTACCCTTGTTTGAATAAGTAACGCTTGTTAACTTCAGGATAATATTGTTCTTTCATTACGGTGTCATTTAGTACTCTTGCCCATTTTACAAAATGATTTACTGCTGTTTGCGGACGATAAGCATCAAATATTTTTAACCCTAGGTTTTTAGTAGCCAGTTCATCTTGGACTTTTTTTAAAGCTTTGGCGGTAGAAGTTGTTGTTATAAGAATATTTTCTTCATATCCATTAACAGGAGTTCCCATAAAGTTGTTGTTATAACAATACCTTAATTCGCCTTGTATTGTTGGAGCAACATCTTTGATATATGAAAAACCTTTGGGTAAACCCTGAGATTGAATTGCTAAGGAAGTAAGCAAAAATAATGTTAAAATCCATTTCATTTGGTAAAAGTAATAAAATGGATTTTAAGAGTTTCTTTCTTAATGAAAGATTAACTTTATTTGTCTAAAAAATCTTGATAAGCATTCTGACTAATAGCTTTTCCTAATGAGTCTAAAGGTTGATAATTACCTTCTTGTATAACAGGTTTGTTGCTTACATAATCATATACAAAAGTTCCATTTTTAGAAATGGTTCCGAAACCTTTATTAAATACATAATGCACATATTGATTTTCAGAGGTGTTAAAAATATTTTTTCCAAATTGAAACTGCTTTGGATTTCCTCCTAACATACCTGTTAAAGTATATGCTAAATCACTCTGAGCACTAAAATTATCAATAGTAATTCCTGTTTTGTTAAGAGCTCCACCTAACCAAACCATTGGGATTTGAAACCTTTTAGGAGAATTAAAATATCCTTTGTGTTTGGGTAATGGATGTCCGTGATCAGATAAAATAACAATTAACGTATTATCCCACCAAGGCTGTTTCTTAGCTTCGTTAATAAATTTACCTATAGCCTTGTCTGTATAAGCTTGTGCGCTTCTGTATAAATTTTCTACTGATTTTTTACCAAACTTGTATTTGCCAGGGAATTCGTAAGGTTCGTGACTGGTAAGTGTAAGAGCTATTTCAAAAAAAGGTTCTTTTAGGGTAGGAGCTGATAAGTCTTTCATAAATCGATCTAAAAAGATATGATCGTGAGCTCCCCATTTTGAATTCCAATTTTCTTTATCAAATTCGGTTCCATCTACAATTTTATCTATTTTACCATTACGTAAGTAGGTAATCATGTTTCCAAAATTACTATCTCCACCATAATAAAAACTAGTATTATAGCCTAGGTTTTTCATTTCTTTGGTAAGTATAGGTAGTTTTCTTGCCTTATATGGAATTTTCATGATGCTTTTTGTTGGCTGAGGATAATAGCCACTTAAAATAGCAGGAACTCCTTTATCTGTTCTGTCTCCATTTCCATAGAAATTGGTAAATAGAATACCTTCTTTAGCTAGCTTGTTTAGATTTACAGTAACATTAGGTTCGCCGCCTAAAGCACCAACAGCTTTTGCTGAAAGACTTTCCCAAATAAGTATAATAACATTTGGTTTTTTTGTGTTTAAAATAGAGTCTGTACTGGCTGTTAAAAGTTGATTTTTAGTGTTATTGATGATGTTTTTAGCAATATCACTTTTATAATGTGTATATGGATTTTTACCATCAGTTTTATGACTAATCGTATTAGCGAAATTCCAAATAAAATTTACTGCAGCATGATTAGCAAACATATTCTTAGAGAAGTACACATTACTTTGGTTAATAGGAATGTTAGCAAAACCACCTCTCATAGGAATAATTAAGCTTGCAATTAAAAGTAAAAATACAGGAGCTTCTAAAAAATGTCTTTTGCTTAATTTGCTAAGAGTTTTGTTTAAGGCCTTGTTAAAAAAGTAAATAGTAGCTACAGAAAGTAATACCCAAGCAAATATTCCGCCAACTAACTGTAAAGTACTCACTGAAGCTAGCATAGCTTTAGGAGTGTTGATGTAATTTAAAACTGTAACATCTATACGAACCCCCCAAAATTTATACAAAGACATGTCTGTTAACATAAATAAGTTGATAACCAAAAGGATTGGGAAGGTATACCCTTTAATAATATAACCAATTATTTTCTTAGGAATCCAGATTGAAAGCAAGATGATTAAAAAAGGAATGGCAGCTAAATAAGCAGCAAAAGAAAAATCTAATTGAATACCGTATAAAAATGTTCTTAAAGTGGTAAAAAAACTTAACTCTGAAGTTTTATCAAAATAATATATTAAAAATAAAAAGCGAGCGAGTAAAAAATATACTACCCACAAGAAATAATATGTAACACTAAAAAGAAACCTGTTTTTAAAGTTAGTCATTGTAGTAAAAAAGAGATTTATTCTGTAACCTTTAAACGAGCTTTGGCTGTTACAGAAATATCAGAATAATCGTTGTTTAAGTATTTTAAATATCCGGCTATTGCAATCATAGCAGCATTATCGGTGGTGTATTCAAATTTAGGAATGTAAGTTGTCCACCCCCAGTGTTTTTCAGCTAAAATTAAGCGTTTTCGTATTTCTGAATTAGCAGAAACCCCACCAGCAATTGCTATGTGTTTGATGCCAGTTTGTTTTACAGTATTTTTAAGCTTATCCATTAATATTTCAATAATAGTATATTGAATAGAAGCGCAGATATCGTTAAGATTTTCTTTAATAAAGTTAGGGTTTTCTTTTACATTCCTTTGTATAAAATATAAGATTCCAGTTTTTAATCCACTAAAACTAAATTCTAAATCACCCACTTTAGGTTTGGTAAATTTAAAAGCTTTAGGATTTCCTAATTGAGCATATTTATCAATTAAAGGTCCGCCAGGATAAGGTAATCCTAATATTTTTGCTGATTTGTCAAAAGCTTCTCCAACCGCATCATCAATCGTTTCACCTAAAATTTCCATTTCAAAATGATTGGTAATTTTTACAATTTGTGTGTGTCCACCGCTAATGGTTAAACAAACAAAAGGAAATGGAGGTGTTTTACTTTCTTCTTCATCAATAAAATGAGCTAAAATATGTGCCTGCATGTGGTTCACATCTATTAAAGGAATGTTTAACCCTAAAGCTAAAGATTTAGCAAAAGAAGTACCAACTAATAAAGAGCCCATTAATCCAGGGCCACGAGTAAAGGCAATAGTATTTAAATTGTGTTTAGTTATGCCAGCTTGTTCAATAGCTTGTTGCACAACAGGAACAATGTTTTGTTGGTGGGCTCTTGAAGCTAGCTCAGGAACCACACCACCGTATTTAGCATGCACTTCTTGGCTTGCAACAACATTACTTAATACTTTTCCGTTACAAATTACTGAAGCACTTGTGTCATCACAAGAACTTTCAATACCTAAAATATAGATGTTTTCTGTACTCAAATCTTTTCGGATTTAGGTTGCAAAAATATTGATATTACGTTAGATTTTCGTTAAAAATAAGATTTCTTTAAAATAAGGCAGCATTTTTGCAGTTTGCTGATTACTTTTGTTAAACAGGATTACAAATAAGGGAAGTTATTAAAAGATTAGGGAATATAGTAGGTAGAATAATAAAGTACGCTGTGCTTTTTTTACTCTTGCTTTTTATTTTACTATCATTACCTATTGTACAAAGTCAACTTGCTAAGTATGCAACTAATTGGGTAAATAAAGAATTCAACACCAATATTGTTGTAAAAAAGATTGATTTGTCTTGGTTTGGAAGTGTTCAGTTAAAAGATATTGAGATTAGAGACCACCACAAAGACACATTAATATTTGTAAATAATTTAAGCACTTCCTTATCAAACGCTAAGCGTGTATTAGAAAATCAAGTAGATTTAGGGGAAGCCTCTTTAGGTGGAGTTCATTTTTATATGAAGACATATAAAGGTGAAAAGAATGATAATATGTCTATTTTCATAGATAGTTTTGAAGATGGAAAACCAAGAGATAGTTTAGCAGCACCGTTTATTCTAAAAAGTGATAAAATTTCCTTAGATGGTTTAACTTTTAAATTACTAGATGAGAATAAAGGAGATCCTCTTGAGTTTGCAGCATACAATGCTGGGGCTGAGTTAAATGATTTTTCAATTGTTGGACCTGATGTTTCTATGAAAATAAGGAACATGTTTTTTACAGGAAATAGAGGAGTAAATGTGTCGAATTTATCCACTGACTTTACATATACAAGGTCCTTTATGGATTTTAAGAACACAACATTAGAAACAGATAATAAAACCAAGCTTCAAGCTAAAATTAAGTTTACCTACAACCGAAAAGACTTTGTGAACTTTAATGATAAGGTAAGAATAAAAGCAAAGTTTCAAGAAAGTGTAGTTTCAGTAAAAGATTTAAATAAACTTTACAATGAAATTGGTGGGCAGGACTTTCTATATATAAGCGGAGATATTGATGGTGTACTAAATAATTTCAGTGCTAATAATGTAAGAGTACATTCAAAGGGAGGTATGAGAATTATTGGAAATATGGGATTTGTTAATGCTGTTAAAACCAGTAGAGGTTTTGTTTTTGATGCAGACTTAGATAATCTTACCGCAAATTATTACCAATTAAGAAATGTACTACCAAATTTATTAGGAAGAACATTGCCAACGGAATTTCAAAGACTAGGTAATTTTACGTTGAATGGAATAGTGAGAGTAACACCACAACAAATGGATGCTACTGTATCAGTAAAATCAGAGATAGGGACTGCAATTTCTGATTTACAGTTAACAAATATTGATAATATTGATGCAGCAAAATACACAGGTGAGGTTGAGTTTAAAAATTTTGATCTTGGTGTTTTTGCAAATGACCCTGTATTAGGAACCGTTTCATTAAAAGCAGATGTAAATGGTAGTGGGTTTAATGTTGATAATGTTAATACCATAATTATAGGAAAAGTAAGTAGTTTATTTTTTAATGAATATGAGTATAAAAATTTACAGGTAAACGGACAGTTTCAAAACAAAAAGTTTGATGGTTTGCTAAATGCAGAAGATGATAATTTTAAATTAAAATTTGAAGGGTTAGCCGATTTTTCATCAGAAATTAACAAATTTGACTTTATTGCGAATGTTGATAGAATTGATTTGAAAAAAACAAACTTATTCACTCGTGATAGTATCTCTGAGTTAAAAGGGAATATTAACTTAAATATTTCAGGGAATACATTTGACGATATTGTAGGAAAAGCAACTTTTAAAAACCTAGTATACACAAATCAAAAACAGAGCTATCCTTTTAAGAGTTTTGAAGTAAACTCATCTGTAAAAGATAGTATAAAAACGATTGAAGTAAACTCAGAAGATATTGTAAAAGGAAGTGTAAAAGGTAAGTTTTCTTTTGAAGAATTACTGCCAATAACCCAAAACGCTTTAGGTAGCGTATATACGAACTACCGCCCTCACGAAGTGGCACCAAATCAATTTTTAGATTTTGATTTCACAATTTATAATCAAATTATCGATGTGTTTTTACCAAATATTTCAATAGGAAAAAATACAAGATTAAAAGGACGCATTAATTCAGATAAAAACTCACTAAAACTTACATTTGAGTCTCCAGAAATAAATGCATATAAAAATATAATTGAAGGAGTAGTGTTAAGGCTGGATAATAAAAACCCACTATATAACACTCACTTAACAGCAAAAAAAGTCAATACAAAGTATTATAATATTGAAAAGCTAAACCTGTTAAACCGTACTCAAAATGATACATTATTTTTTAAATCGGTTTTTAAAGGAGGGAAAGATTATGGCGAGAGTTTTAATTTAGATTTTTTTTATACAATTAATGAGCTACAAAAATCTGTTGTAGGAATTCAAAAATCGACATTATATTACAAAGGTTTTGATTGGGAAGTAAATCCTAATGACGATAAGAATAATAAAGTGACATTTGATTTGCAAAAGGATGATTTTACAATTAGTCCATTTGTTTTTAAATCAGGAGAACAAAAAATAGATTTTAAAGGAATTGTAAGGGATAGTACCTACAAAGACATACAAGCTAACTTTAATAAAGTAAAACTAGCTAGCTTTTTACCCCCAGTAGATAGTTTAAAACTAGATGGAAAACTAAATGGTACATTAGAGTTCAAACAAGAAAATAAAACAGTAGCTCCTAAAGGGAGTTTGTATGTTGAGGATTTTTATATAAACAATTACTCACAAGGAAATTTAGCGTTGAATGTTACAGGAGATAATTCCTACGAAAAATATGACGTCAACTTATATTTAGAAAGTGAAAACGCAAAAAACATTTCAGCTACAGGAGAAGTTGACTTTTCAAGAGAAAGACCAATTATAGATTTAGATATTTACCTGAAAGAGTATGATATTGGAGCTTTCGGACCGTTAGGAGAAGGTGTCTTATCTAAACTAAGAGGAAAAGTAACAGGAGATTTTACGGCAAAAGGTTATTTAAGAAACCCAGATTTTAATGGAGTTCTAAACTTTGAAAATGCAGGATTAGCTTTTCCGTATTTAAACGTAGATTTTGATTTAAAAGGAAACACGAGCGTAGTTTTAGATAAACAAGAATTTGTTTTTAAAGACATAATATTAGAGGATACAAAATACCTAACACAGGGAGATTTATCAGGAAGTATTGTGCATCAAAATTTTGAAGACTGGTTCTTGAATTTTGATATTAATACTCAAAATTTACTGATTTTAGATACACAAGAGACAGAAGAATCTCAATATTACGGAACTGGGTTTTTAGACGGTGAAGCAAAAATTAGAGGACTTACCAGCTATTTAGATATAGAGGTTAATGGAAGAACAAATAAAGGAACTCTTTTTGTAATTCCGTTAAGTGATGTTAAAACAATAGATAATTATAAGTTAATCCGATTTAAAACAGGAGAAGAAGAAGAGGGATCAAAAGGGAAAGTTATTGGTGATATAAAAGGACTTGATTTAAGATTAGATTTAGCTGTAACAAAAGATGCTGTAGCTCAAGTAGTAATTGATAAAGTTTCGGGAAGTGAATTAAAAGGAAGTGGTGAAGGAAATCTTAGAATAGATATTGATACAAGAGGGAAATTTAATATGTTCGGAGATTTTACGGTAGATAATGGTTTTTACAACTTCAAGTATGCAGGAATAACAAAGCCTTTTATAGTACAAAAAGGAGGAACTATTTCTTGGAATGGAGATCCTTATGAAGCTGATTTAGATATAACAGCAGTTTATAGAACCAAAGCAAACCCAGCACAGTTATTAGATAATATCAATTCAAATCGTAAAATTCCAATTGACTTATACACAAAAATTACAGGAGGATTATTTAGTTCAAAACAAGAGTTTGATATTAAAATACCAAATGCAAATTCAACAGTAAGTTCAGAGTTAGAGTTTTTATTAAACGAGAATGATTTAAATACAAAAATGCAACATTTCTCGTTTTTATTAGCTTTTGGTACATTTTATAATGCGGATGCTATTGGTAATAGTGCAAGTTCAGGAATTACAGGAACAGCCTCTGAAATTGCCTCAAGTATTTTAACAAATATGTTAAATAGCGATGGAAACAAATTTCAATTAGGAGTTGGGTATACGCAAGGAGATAGGGGAAATGTTGATAACCTTAATTCGGATGATCAAGTAGATGTGTCTGTGTCAACGCAGTTAACTGATAGAGTGTTGGTTAATGGTAAAGTAGGGGTGCCAGTAGGAACTAATACACAAACTAGTGTTGTTGGAGAAGTAAAAGTAGAAGTTCTTTTAAATGAAGAAGGTAACTTAAGAGGTACGGTATTTAACCGTCAAAATGAAGTGCAATATTCTACCGAAGAAGAAGGGTATACGCAAGGAATAGGTATCTCATACCAAGTTAATTTTAATAACTTGCGCGACTTAGGAAGAAAATTAGGGTTGAATAAAAAAAGAGTAAAAAGAGATACTTTAAAAGATAGTATTCCGCCAAAAAAGAAAAAAGGGCTGATAAACTTTAAATCTAAAGAGAAAAAATAACCAAACTATTTTATGAGTAGAACAAGTAAGGATTACCTTGTAATCATGTTAAAAGGAATGGCTATGGGAGCTGCAGATGTAGTTCCAGGTGTTTCAGGAGGTACCATCGCTTTTATTTCAGGGATTTATGAAGAGCTATTAGGCTCTATAAGTAATATCAATATAAAATTACTTAAAACCTTACAAAAAGAAGGTTTTAAATCAGCGTGGAAACAGGTAAACGGTAATTTTTTAGTATCTCTTTTTGTTGGGATTTTTATTAGTATCGTTTCGTTAGCAAAAATGATTTCTTGGTTATTAGTAAATCACCCAATTTTAGTATGGTCTTTTTTCTTTGGCTTAGTATTAGCAAGCGTTATTTATATAGCAAAACAGGTAACTCAATGGAATCTTGTTTCAGGAGTTCTATTAATTTTAGGAGCGATACTCGCTTACTATATAACAACATTAAACCCACTAGTTTCAGAACATTCATCAATGTCGTTTATGTTTTTAGCAGGCGCTATAGCAATTTGTGCAATGATTTTACCAGGTATTTCAGGGTCTTTTATTTTGGTGTTATTAGGGGCCTATAAACCAGTTTTAGCAGCTGTAAATAACCGTGATTTTACAACTATAACATTTGTTGCTTTAGGAGCAATAGTAGGCTTGCTAACGTTTTCAAGAGTTTTGAAATACTTGTTTTCAAATTATAAAAATTATACGCTAGTTGTGTTAACAGGGTTTATTATAGGTTCATTAAATAAAATCTGGCCATGGAAAAAAGTACTGACTTATAGAACCAATTCTCATGGAGAACAAGTTCCTTTTAATGAGTTATCTATTTCTCCGTTTTCTTATGATGGAAACCCTCAATTAATGTATGCAACTGTGTTGGCCTTAATTGGTTTCGGACTTATTTTATTACTAGAAAAAATAGCAGTAAAAAAGCATTAGAAAATAACTAACTTAGCGTTCTAATTAAACAGCATGAGCATGTATAAAGAGCGCACGCTATCACAAAAAATAAATCTTTTTTTAAAAGGATTGATAATGGGAGGAGCTAATAAAGTGCCGGGAGTTTCTGGTGGTATGGTGGCTTTTGTGATGGGGTTTTATGAAGAACTTATTTATACTTTTCAAAGAATAAATGGTAAAGCTTTTAAATTGTTGCTTAACGGTCGTTTTAAAAGTTTTGCTAGTTATACCAATTTACAGTTTTTAGTATGGGTAATGGGAGGAAGTATGTTTAGCTACTTCAGTGTTTCTCTTGTTTTAGATTACTTCTTAAGAAATTATCAACTATATGTATGGTCATGGTTCTTTGGAATGATTATAGGCTCCATTTACTACATATCAAAAGATTTTGGAGATTGGAAACCTAAAACTATTTTAGGGTTACTAATAGGAGTTTCAGTAGGTGTCTCCATAAGTTTTATGACACCAGCAACAGAAAATGACAACTTGTGGTTTGTGTTTCTATGTGGGATAATAGGAGTCTCAGGAATGACATTACCAGGGCTTTCAGGCTCATTTATTCTCATATTATTAGGGAACTATGTGATGCTGTTGGTAGATAGTGTAAATGTGCTAGGGAATGTAATAGCCAACCTATTGTCTGGAAACTTTGAAGTATTAAATGATCAGGTAAAAGTACGTTACTTAAAAATTATAGGAGTTTTTACAGCAGGTTCAGCGTTTGGTCTTGTGTCTATTTCACATGTTTTGGGTTATGTTTTAAAAAGATGGCATCAAATTGTAACAGCAATTATCATAGGTTTTATTACAGGATCATTAGGGGTTGTTTGGCCATGGAAAGAAACTATTTATAAGAAAGAAGAAGGTGCATTTTTGTTAGATCAAAGCGGAAATAAAATTATAGAAAATTACCAAAGATTTATTCCGAATTTTAACAATCAAGAAACATGGATTTCAATAGGATTTATTATTATTGGAGTTGCATTAATATTAATTATTGATTTTTATGACCAAAAAAGAAAATAAGCATTTATATGCTTTAGTAGGAAAGAACATTTCGTACTCATTTTCTCGTGGATATTTTACCGAAAAGTTTGAAAAATTAGATTTAAAAAATCATGAGTATATCAATTTTGATATTCAATCTATACACGAACTTCCTCAAAAAATAAAAGAAAATAAAAAGCAGTTAAAAGGAATGAATGTGACCATTCCGTACAAACTAGATGTTTTTAATTTTTTAGATAGAATAGATAAGAAAGCCTTAAAAGTAGGAGCGGTCAATACTATTAAAATTACTAAAAAAGGAAGGTTAAAAGGATATAATACTGATGTGTATGGTTTTAAAAAGTCACTAAAACCATTGCTAAAAAAACATCATAAAAAAGCCTTGATCTTAGGAACAGGAGGTGCTTCAAAAGCAGTAGCTTTTGCATTTGAAAGTCTAGGGATGAAGTATAAATATGTATCGAGAACTCCTGAAGGAAAAAAACAGATTTCGTATCAAGATATTACTAAAGAACTTACTGAGTCATACTCTGTTATTGTAAACTGTACACCTCTAGGTACACACCCAAATGTAGAGAACTGCCCAGATATTCCGTATGAATTTTTGTCAGACAAACACCTGTTATATGACTTAATATACAATCCATCAGAAACCACTTTTTTACGCAAAGGAAAAAAACAGGGAACAACCATAAAAAACGGATTAGAGATGTTAGAACTTCAAGCAGAGAAAGCTTGGAAAATATGGAACAATAGCTAAAATTTTAAAAACTAAAATAAAATTTGCTATTCTCTAAGAATCCTTATCTTTATAATCTAAATCAAAGGAACTTAAACATTGTAGATATGTTAGAAAATAACGAAGAGAAAGTAGAAAAGCCAATTACAGAAGAGCAAGCGAAGACAAATGAAGAAACTGAAAATGCTGTTAATGAGGTTGAAAATGAAGTAGCCAATGAATCTGAAAAAGCAGATGAAAAGCACGAAATCCCCATGCTTGATTATGCTTCGATGGAGTTAGAAAAATTGGTAGATGAATTAAAAAAATTGCTTAAAAGCCACCCAATTCAGCAACTAAAATCAAATGTAGATGCTATTAAAACAGCATTTAACTCTAAGTTTGGAGCTTTACTAGCAAAGAAAAAAGAAGCATTTTTAGCCGATGGAGGAAATTCTATAGATTTTCAATTTTCTAGCCCAATAAAAACAGAATACAACAAATTATTAGGTGAATATAAAGCCAAACGTGACGCATACTATTCTCAGTTAGAAAAACAATTAAAAGAAAACTTAGAGAGAAGAAATAATTTGATTGAAGAATTAAAATCTTTAATTAAAAATGCTGATCCTAAAACGATGTATCATGATTTTCAAGAAATTCAAAATCGTTGGAAAAGTATAGGAGCAGTACCAAAAACAAAGTATAACGACACATGGAGAACTTATCACCACCATGTAGAGCGTTTTTATGATTTACTACATTTAAATAAAGACTTTAGAGAGTTAGATTTCAAACATAATCTAGAAGAAAAACTACGATTAATTGAAAGAGCAGAGGCCTTAAATGAAGTAGAAGATGTTAATGTAGCTTTTAAAGAGTTGCAAGAATTACATCGTATGTGGAAAGAAGATATAGGACCAGTATCAAGAGAGCACAGAGAAGATGTTTGGGGTAGGTTTAGTGAAGCTACTAAGAAGATTCACGACAGACGTCATCAACATTACAGAGAGCTAAAGTCAAAGCATCAAGAAATGATTGATGCGAAATTGGCAGTTGCTGCTGAAATAAGTGCATACGATACATCAAATAATAAAACACATAACGATTGGCAAAAAAGTATTGCAGAAATAGAAAAACTGCGTAAAAAATACTTTGACATAGGAAAGCTGCCTTATAGTAAAAGTGAAGCAGTTTGGCAAGAATTTAAAGTAGCTACAAAAAAATTCAATACAGCGAAAAATGCTTTTTATAAGGAAGAAAAAAGTTCTCAAAATGAGAATTTAAAGAAGAAGATGGAGTTGGTAGAACTAGCTGAAAGTTTAAAAGAGAGTGAAGATTGGAGCGAAACTACTAATACTATGAAACGTATTCAGGCTGATTGGAAAAAAATAGGGCATGTACCTAGAAAGTTTTCTGATGATATTTGGAAACGTTTTAAAAATGCTTGTAATCATTATTTTGACAGACTACACGCTCGTAAAAATGAGCAGAATAAAGAGCAGTTAGCTGTAGTAGAAACTAAAAAAGAGTTTATAGAACAAATTAAAACGGCTGAAATATCTAACGAAGAAGATGTAGAAAAAACGTTAGCTGATTGGAGAGCGTTAGGAGCGTTGCCAAGAAATGCACGTTACTTAGACGAAAAATTCAATAAAGCAATGGATGCTCACTTAGATAAACTAGATATGAGTAGAATTGATATTGAAATGATGAAGTTTAAAGGTGTTGTTGATGCATATTTATCACAAGAAGACTACAGAAAACTAGATAGTGAACAGTTCTTTATTAGAAAGAGAATAGATGAAACTGTACGTGAGATGCAACAGTTAGAAAATAATTTAAGTTTTATTTCAAACGCTACAGAAGACAATCCTTTAGTACAAAATGTTCGTAATGGAATACAAGAGTTTAAAGATCAATTAGATCTTTGGCAAGAAAAACTAGATTATTTAAGAAGATTAGATTACTAAGTAATAATGTATAGTTAAAGAAAAACTCGAACCAGATAAGGTTCGAGTTTTTTTATATCTAATTTTTGGTAAGTCTTTTTGCTATGGTAAGTTCAATTATAGATAGAATGATAATAATTGAGACTTCAACTAAAATATATATCCACCCTATACTTGTGATTGTTTTATAATGATAGAATGCTGCTCCAATAGAAAGACAACAATATAGCAGATTTAATATGGCAATTCCTTTTAAAAAAGGTTTTAGTTCATTGTGTATTTTTTGATAACTGTAAAAATCGTAGACAGCAAAAAATATAGGTAATACAGCTAGTAAATAAAGTGTTGAAGGTGCGATGCCTATAATACTTTCAAGATTTACCAATATTACTCCTAATAAAAAAGCTGATAGAACTGCTCCTAATCCGTCAATTAAGAACAGTTTTTTAGGGTTAAGTGTAAGGCTTTTTTAGTAACTGTTTAATCATAAAAGGTAAAATACAGCTATTTTAAACGGATTTAAAGTTAACATAATAATTCTTGTCAACTTTAATAGAGTCTCCTTTAATAGTTTTTACTTGCCAATTCTCAGTAGGATGTAATAATTCAGATTTTCCGTTAATAATTACTTTTAAAGGCATGTTAAACCCTTTTACCACATTACCCCAACGATACTTTAAAGTATTATTTTCAACCTTGTACTCAAATTCAGGAATTTTCACTGTACGTAAATATTGGTCGAATACTTTACTTAAATCAATTCCTGATTTTTCAATCATATATTTTTCAACTTCTTGTGTAGTTACTGTTTGGTGGTAAAAGTCAGCATTTAATCCACGTAAAATTTGTCGCCATTTTTCATCGTTGTTTATTAACTGACGAATAGTATGTAACATGTTGGCACCTTTATAATACATATCACCAGAACCTTCATCATTTACATCATAATTGCCAATAATTGGAATGTCGTTTTGAATTGCATTTCGAGTTCCAATAACATATGCTGCAGAAGCTTCTTTACCGTAGTAATAATCTAAAAATAAGTTTTCTGAATACGCAGTAAAACTTTCATGAATCCACATATCAGCAATATCTACATTGGTAATATTGTTAGCAAACCATTCATGACCCGCTTCATGGATAATAATAAAATCAAACTTTAGCCCCCAACCAGTTCCAGATAAATCTCTACCTAAATATCCATTTTTATATTGATTACCATAGGTAACTGAACTTTGATGTTCCATTCCTAAATACGGAACTTCTACCAGCTTAAAGCCATCTTCGTAAAAAGGATATTTACCAAACCAATGCTCAAAAGCTTTCATCATTTTAGGAGCATCTTTAAATTGCTTTTTAGCTTTTTTTAGGTTGTCATGTAATACATAATAATTCATGTCTAGCTCTCCATCTTCACCGTTATACTTTTCAGAAAAATGAACATAATCTCCAATATTAACGTTAACACCATAATTATTAATTGGGTTATCAACAAACCAATGATATGTTGTAGTATTATCATTATGTTGTTCGATGTTACGTAGACGTCCGTTAGAAACATCCATTAGGTTTTTAGGTACACGAACGCTAATAGCCATAGAATCTACTTCATCATACATATGATCTTTATTTGGCCACCAAATACTAGCACCTAACCCTTGACAAGATGTGGCTACAAAATGATTCCCATTACTGTCTTTTTTCCAAGAAAAACCACCGTCCCAAGGAGCTCTGATAGCTTCTTTAGGATTTCCTTCATAATACACATCAATAGAATTTATTGATCCTTTCTTTTGAGGATATTTTAGTTGAATAAAATGGGCATTTCCTTCAGAAACAACTTGTAGTTCTTCATTGTTTTGAGTGACTTTAGTAATTTTTAAAGGAGGTTGTAAATCTATTTGTAAAACTTGATGAGGTTTTAAAACTTTGTATTGTACCGTGTTTTTTCCTTCAATAAATTTTTTATCAGGATTCACAGCTACGTTAAGATGATAATATGTTAAATCCCACCACAATCTTTCAGGAGTAATAGAACCACGTAAAGAATCTTGACGAGTAAACTTCTCAGTATTTGAAAATAAAGATGTGTTTTTTTGAGCTGTTAAAGAAGAACATCCGACAATTAAAATAGCCAAAGATGTCATAAAAACAGATAAAGAAAATGGTTTTTTATACATAGTGTTTATTCTTGAAAGATAAAAGGCTAAGATAAGTTTTTAAAGTTTTTTTATTGATGGTAACTTTAAGATATTTGCTTAAAATAAGAACAATGTCAAAAATAGTTTTCATTACAGGAGCTTCTTCAGGAATAGGAAAATCAATAGCTTTATATTTATACGATAGAGGGTTTACAATTTACGGAACAAGCAGGAACCCTAAAAAAGTGAATGTTCCATTTCAAATGGTGTCGTTAGATGTAACCAATGAAGAATCTATAAAAGAGGCTATAGCAAAAGTGATTGATGTAGAAGGAAAGATAGATGTGTTGATAAATAATGCAGGAAAAGGGATTACAGGTCCTATTGAAGATACACCAACAGAAGAAATGAAGGAAAACTTTAATACAAACTTCTTTGGAGTAATTGATGTTGTTAAAGCGGTATTACCTCATATGCGAAAGCAGCAATCAGGAACTATTATTAATACAACTTCAATCGCCGGATATATGGGATTACCATTTAGAGGGATTTATTCTGCAAGTAAAGGAGCTTTAGAGTTAGTAACAGAAGCATTGAGTATGGAGGTGAAAAGCTTTGGAATTAATGTTGTAAACGTAGCTCCAGGAGATTTTGCTACGAATATTGCTGCAGGAAGATATCACACACCTGTTTTTGAAAACTCTGCCTACAAAGAAAAGTATGCTGAAAACTTAGCTTTGATGGATACTCATGTAGATTCAGGAGCAGACCCAATACTAATGGCAGAAGCTATTTATAAAATCATTGAAAATAAAAATCCTAAAATTCATTATAAAATAGGTGGATTTATGGAGAAGTTTTCAATTGTGTTAAAAAGAATACTGCCCGATAAAGTTTATGAAAAGCTTCTAATGAATCATTATAAATTGTAAATTCGCAGAAGAATAGTAATTGAAGAAAATTACGGCATATAAAATTGTTTTATAGAGGGTTTAACCCTTTTGAAATACTAAGAATTAGAACACAACTACATAATAAATATACAGATGAAATTTTTTATAGACACAGCTAACTTAGATCAAATTAGAGAGGCACAAGCTTTAGGTATTTTAGATGGAGTAACTACCAATCCGTCATTAATGGCTAAAGAAGGAATAACAGGAGAAGAAAATATTATCAATCACTACAAAGCAATCTGCGAAATTGTTGAAGGTGATGTTTCTGCTGAGGTAATCTCTACTGATTTTGATGGAATGATAAAAGAAGGAGAAGCGTTAGCTGCTTTGAATCCTCAAATTGTAGTAAAGTTACCTATGATTAAAGATGGGATTAAAGCATGTAAATATTTTTCTGACAAAGGAATTAAAACCAATGTTACATTAGTGTTTTCAGCAGGTCAAGCATTGTTAGCAGCAAAAGCTGGAGCAACGTATGTGTCTCCGTTTATTGGTCGTTTAGATGATGTTTCTACAGATGGTTTAAACCTAATTGCTGAAATCCGTCAGATTTATGATAACTATATGTTTGAAACGCAAATATTAGCAGCATCTGTACGTCACACAATGCATGTTATTGATTGTGCTAAGATTGGATCTGATGTTATGACTGGGCCATTAAGTGCTATTGAAGGGTTGTTAAAACACCCATTAACTGATATTGGTTTAGCTAAATTCTTAGCAGATTATAAAAAAGGAAACTAACCAACTTAGTTGGAAATAATACAATGTCATTTCGACAGAAGTGAGAAATCTATTTGTTCAAAAAGGTTTTTCGTTTTTTTCGAAATGACATTTTTTAACTTTAAAAGAAATGTTCCCAAAAAAAGAACTCGCACAATTAGTAATTTCAGCATGTCATCAATTTAATATTGATACCGTTGTTATTTCTCCAGGCTCTCGTAACGCACCGCTTACTATTGGATTTTCAAATCATCCAACAATTGAAGCATTAAGTGTGGTAGATGAACGTTGTGCAGCCTTTTTTGCAATGGGAATAGCACAACAAAAGCAAAAACCTGTAGCTATCGTATGTTCTTCTGGTTCTGCTTTGTTAAATTATTACCCTGCTATAGCAGAAGCTTTTTATAGCCAAATTCCGCTAGTTATAATTTCAGCAGATAGACCTAAACACTTAATTGATATTGGTGACGGACAAACCATTCGTCAAGAAAATGTATTTGAAAATCATATTTTGTCTTCAGCTAATTTGATTGAGGAAGAAAGTAAGTTGAAAAATAATACCGATTTACTGGTTGAAACATTACAAACTTCTATAAACCAAAAAGGACCAGTTCATATCAATGTTCCGTTTGACGAACCTTTATATGAAACTGTAGAAGAACTAAAAGTTTTTGATTTTTCAAGTGTCATTTCGAGAGAAGTCGAGAAATCTCATAAGGACTACGAAATACTTTCTTCTATTTGGAATTCTTCAACTAAAAAAATGATTTTAGTAGGAAGTAATTTTCCAGATGTTGAACTTCAAAAAATATTAGATGTATATGCAGACGATACTTCTGTTTTAGTATTGACAGAAACAACATCAAATGTATATCATCCGAAGTTTATCAATAGTATTGATAAGCTAATATCTAAGTTAACGGAAGAAGAGTATAAAAAACTACAACCTGAAGTATTAATTACTTTAGGAGGAATGGTGATTTCTAAAAGAATAAAACAGTTTTTAAGAAAGTTACAACCAAAACATCACTGGCATGTTGATGAGTTAAAAGCAATGGATACTTATCATTGTTTGTCGGAGTTTGTACAAACGAATCCTGTAACCTTTTTAAGAGTGCTTTCTGGTAAAAAGAAAGATGTTCTAAGTAATTACCAAATAAGGTGGTTACAAGAAAAAGAACTTAAAGCTGTAAAACATGAAGAGTACTTAAAAAACTGTGAGTATTCAGATTTAAAATCTTTTGAAGTTATTTTAAATAGTATTCCTAATAACTCACAAGTACAAATAAGTAACAGTTCAATCATTCGATATTCACAATTGTTTGATGTGAATTCGACCTTGAAAGTATTTTGTAATAGAGGAACTAGTGGGATTGATGGAAGTACAAGTACAGCTATTGGAGCTGCATTTGGTTCAGAAAATCAAACAGTATTTATAACAGGGGATTTAAGTTTCTTTTACGATAGTAATGCGTTGTGGAACACAAATATTCCCAAGAATTTTAGAATTATTATTTTAAACAATGCTGGAGGCGGTATTTTTAGATATATCCCAGGTCCACTATCAACGAACGCTGCTGAATATTTTGAAACACCACACGGTTTAACAGCAGAATATTTATCAAAAATGTATGGTTTTGAATATGTTCAGGTAAAAGACTTAAAAAGCTTACAAAATAGTTTGACTTCGTTTTATGAAGAATCGAATCAACCAAAAATAATGGAGATTTTTACTCCAAAAGAAATAAATGACGTAGTTTTAAAAAACTATTTTAAAAACGTATAAGATGGAATTAAAAGAAGGTGATAAGGTAGATTTAGTAATTGGTGTTCAAACCGCTTTAGGTTATTCGGTTTTAATTAATGAAGCGTATGAAGGCTTGTTGTATAATAATGAAGTTTTTAGTGATGTTGAAGAAGGAATGCGAAAAGTAGGTTACATTAAGAAGATTCGTGAAGACGAAAAAATTGATGTATCACTACGCCCACAAGGATTTGAAAATGTAATTGATTCTGATGTAGAAAAAATACTTAAAAAGTTAGAAGAAAAAGGCTTTTTGCTGTTAACAGATAAAAGCTCTCCTGAATCAATTAAATTTCATTTACAAATGAGTAAAAAAGCATTCAAGAGAGCTGTTGGTAGCTTGTATAAGAGTAAAAAAATAGAATTACAAGAAGACAGAATAGTGTTAAAATAGCCTATTCTTGCTCTTCTTCCTCAATAATTTCCTCATCATTAGTATTATTTTCTTCCTCTGTCTTTTTACTCCCCATTAAATCGTTTACACGTTTAATGTTTTCATAAAAAGCATCGGCGTTAGGGTTAGAAGGATCCATTTTCCCATAAGCAGCTTTATAATAAAAATCAGCTTTTTCGTAGTCTTTCCCCAACTCGTAATATTTACCAATGTAGAAATCACCCATGTGAGAATCAGGGTACTTTATCATTACAAAATCACCTAAAACTCTTAAATAATCACCGTCTTGTCTATCAATAACGATGTCTTCAATAACAAAAATATCATCCAAACGAACATTTAAGTTAGAACCATACAAATATTGAATATCTAAATATTTTTTCTCAACATATTTAATAGCATCTAAAGGAGCTAAATCTTTCACATTAGCCTCAAATTCCTCTTTAGTAATCTTAGAATATAAACTAAACATTTGTGTAAAAGCTCTAGGAATAGTTTCTCCAATCATTGCTAAATAGCTAGGAGAAGATTCAAACTCATCAAAAGTAACATTAAAGTTTTTGGCTTCATATGATGTTAACAAAGTTCTAATTTCACTAAAACGACTGTATTGCTTAGGGTCAATATATTTTTTGTTATTACTTATGTATACAAAGTAGGTATTATCAATAGAACCCAGCCTGCTAAGAGAATATGATTCTAAAATTGCCGGAGCAAATTGAGGTAAATCAGGTGTAATACATATGTATGAGTTAAAAACAGGCTTTTCATCCTTTAAATAATGAGTAATAAAATTAGCACCCTTTCCTTCACCAACAATTGTCATGAAAGGAGAAGTTCTGTAGTTTCCTTCCATAAAAGGAATTAATTCGTGCTTAATAAAATTAAAAAAATGTACTCCAGAACTTGTTAATGCATTGTTAGAGGGTATAATAGAAATATCTTTTCCATAAGTGTTTTTCATGTCAATCCCTACCACAATTTGTCTCGGAGCTTTATCAACATTAGCATAAAGCTTAGCATTTCCTACGTATAAATCAAATAGGTACTCATCACCTAAAACGATAGCTAAAGGGTAGTTAGTAGTTTCGTCTATATCATATCCTTTAGGAAGGTAGATTTTAATGTTCCTATCTTTTCCTAGCTCTTTCGAATTGACTTTTTGAGTAACAATTTTTTGAGAAAAAAGACTAGTGCTAATTAATAAGGTAAATAATAAATATACTTGTTTCATATTAGGGGTAAATTATATCGTTCAAATATAGAAAAGAAAATAAAGTTATTATGTTATTTTTGTACAACTAAATAACGACAATATTTTAAAATTATGATACAGCCAGACTGGAAAGTTGCCAAGGAGTACGAAGATATTACTTATAAAAAGTCACACAACGTTGCGAGAATAGCATTTAACAGACCAAATGTACGTAATGCATTTCGACCAAAAACTACTTCTGAGTTATTAAATGCATTCCAAGATGCGCATGAAGACACCAATATTGGAGTTGTGTTATTGTCGGCAGAAGGACCATCAACTAAAGATGGAGTTTGGAGTTTTTGTTCTGGAGGAGATCAAAATGCACGTGGACATCAAGGATACGTTGGAGAAGACGGGTATCACCGTTTGAATATTTTAGAAGTACAACGTTTAATACGTTTTATGCCAAAGGCAGTGATTTGTGTAGTTCCAGGTTGGGCAGTAGGTGGAGGACACAGTTTACATGTAACTTGTGATTTAACGTTAGCGAGTAAAGAACATGCTATTTTTAAACAAACAGATGCCGATGTAACTTCGTTTGATGCAGGTTACGGTTCAGCATATTTAGCTAAAATGGTAGGACAAAAGAAAGCACGTGAAATCTTTTTTTTAGGAAGGAATTATTCAGCGCAAGAAGCGTATGAAATGGGAATGGTAAATGCCGTAATTCCTCATGACGAGTTAGAGCAAACAGCTTTTGATTGGGCACAAGAAATTTTAGCAAAATCACCAACCTCAATTAAAATGCTAAAGTTTGCAATGAACTTAACGGACGACGGAATGGTAGGTCAACAAGTATTTGCAGGAGAAGTTACACGCTTAGCCTATATGACAGATGAAGCTAAAGAAGGACGTGATGCGTTTTTAGAAAAACGTAAACCTAACTTCCCTAAAACTTGGATACCGTAACTGATTGATAATTTTAAAAATTATGAATTACGAGTTGAAGATTTTTTAATTCGTAATTCTAAAATCATAATTCGTAATTGAAGAAATGAAAATAATTTGCATAGGGCGTAATTACGCAAAACATATAGAAGAATTAGCAAATGAAAGACCAGAAAACCCAGTGGTTTTCTTAAAACCAGATTCAGCTATTCTTCCTAAAAAAATGCCATTTTTTATTCCACCGTTTTCAAATGATATTCATTATGAAGTAGAGGTACTGGTAAAAATAAACAAAGTAGGAAAACATATCTCTCCAAAATTTGCACATAAGTATTATGGCACTGTTGGATTGGGAATTGATTTTACAGCACGTGATGTACAGGCACAGTGTAAAGAGAAAGGATTACCATGGGAAAAAGCAAAAGCTTTTGATGGTAGTGCTGTTGTGGGAGAGTTTTTTCCTAAAGAAGAGTTTAACTTAGAAAACTTATCATTTCAATTACAGAAGAATGATGAGGTGGTGCAAGATGGAAATACATCTAGTATGTTGTGGAAAATTGATGAGTTGATTAGTTATGTGTCACAATATTTTACCTTAAAAAAAGGAGATATTATTTTTACAGGAACGCCAGCAGGAGTTGGTAAAGTAGCAGGAAATGACATTTTAACAGGAACTATTGAAGGAAAGCAAGCTTTTCAAATAAAAGTAAAATAAAATATATCCCGCTTCGGCGGGATTCTTTTTTAGATATATACATGAATGCAGAAATTATTACGATAGGAGATGAAATTCTTATCGGACAAATTGTAGACACCAATTCACAATGGATTGGTCAAGAACTCAATAAAATAGGAGTTTCAGTTTACCAAATATCGTCAATACAAGATGAAGAACAACATATTTTAAATGCGTTAAAAGAAGCAGAAAGTAGAGCTGACATTGTTATTATTACTGGAGGATTAGGACCTACCAAAGATGATATCACCAAAAAAACGATTGCAACATACTTTAAAGATGAAAAGATAGTTGAATATCCCGAAGTTATTGATAACATTAAATATCTATTCAAAAAAGTGAATCATCCATTTAACGAAATTCAACGATATCAAGCGCAGCTTCCTTCCAAAGCAACTTTATTAATGAACCGTTTAGGAACAGCACCGGGAATGTGGTTTTATGAAAATAATACGGTTTTTGTATCACTTCCAGGAGTTCCCTATGAAATGAAAGGATTGATGAAGTATGACGTACTTCCAAAGCTTCAATCTACTTTTAAATTACCGTTCATATTACATAGAACCATTATGACGGTTGGTACAGGGGAAACAATTATTGCTGAAAGAATTTCCGACTGGGAAGATAATTTACCTAATTTTATAAAGTTAGCATATTTGCCGTCTTATGGAAG
This sequence comes from Tenacibaculum sp. 1_MG-2023, assembly GCF_030547425.1. Lineage (GTDB taxonomy): Bacteria > Bacteroidota > Bacteroidia > Flavobacteriales > Flavobacteriaceae > Polaribacter. The sequence goes on from NZ_JAUORH010000003.1 coordinate 29,746, forward strand.
TGTACGTTTGCGATTATCAGCTAAAGGAAATGATGAAAAACTGCTAGTGCAAGAAATGGAAAAGCAAGTTACTGAACTATACACTTTAATTCCAGAAATTATCGTTGGAGACGATAATGAAACATCATTAGAAAAAGAAGTAGGTAAGCTGTTAAAACAGTATGGAAAAACTGTTGCCACTGCAGAAAGTTTAACAGGAGGTAAAATAGCATCAACTATCGTTACTGTTCCAGGAGCATCATCATATTTTAAGGGCGGTTTTGTTACGTATACAGCAGCTCTAAAGCAACAGTTATTGGGTGTTTCTAAAGAAACAATTGATGAGTTTACAGTAGTAAGTAAAGAAGTAGCTTCAGCAATGGCAAAAGGGTGTTTAGAGAAACTACAAACTGATTATGCTATAGCTGTAACTGGAAACGCAGGGCCAACAACTGATCACAACGATAAGAATGTAGGTCTAGTGTATATCGCTATTGCTACTAAGGATGGAGTAGAGGTTTATGAATTTAATTTTGGACAACCAAGGGAAAAGGTTATTAATAGAACTGTAACTAAATCTTTAGAACTTTTACAGGCTACTATATTAAAATAATTAGTATTTTTGCCGCCGTTACGCTTCCGAATAGGTTAGATGCTGAACCTAGTTTTGAAAAGATTAAAATAATTAGAAATTTAATCGAGAATGTTTTTGTGCAATAAATTAAATTGCATAAATTTGCACCTCGTTTAGAAATAACACTAAAAACTGTCAAGAAGATGTCTAGAGTTTGTGAATTAACAGGAAAAAAAGCGATGGTAGGTAATAATGTATCTCACGCTTTAAATAGAACTAAAAGAAGGTTTAACGCTAATTTAATGAATAAGCGTTTCTATATTCCAGAAGAAGATAAATGGGTAACTTTAAAAGTATCTGCTTCTGCATTAAAAAATATTAATAAAAAAGGAATCTCTGCGGTTATTAAAGAAGCTAGAGAAAAAGGTTTCTTAACTAAATAATTCCTTACTAGATAAAATTTTAGAGAGATGGCAAAAAAAGGAAACAGAGTTCAAGTAATTTTAGAGTGCACTGAGCACAAAGCTTCTGGTAAACCAGGAACTTCTCGTTATATTACAACAAAGAACAAAAAGAATACTCCTGATAGAATGGAATTAAAGAAATTTAATCCAATCTTAAAGAAAATGACAGTTCATAAAGAAATTAAATAATAAGCTACGGCGTAAACTTTAATATAAAATGGCAAAGAAATCAGTAGCATCGTTACAAACAGGTTCGAAAAGATTAACCAAGGCTATCAAAATGGTAAAGTCTCCTAAATCTGGAGCTTACACTTTTGTTGAAGCTATTATGGATCCAGCACAAGTAAACGACTTTATAGCAAAAAAGTAATTCTTGTATACAGTTTAAAGAAAAGCTACTTTCATCAGAGAGTAGCTTTTTTTATGTATTAAAAATCTGTATTTTTGAACGTTACCCTTCGGGTCGGGCTTTTCGCTATATCTTTTTCTTCAAAAAAAGGATGCCGAGATAATCCCTAACGCGAATTGTAATTGTACAATGACAATTTGACCGTATCAAAAATTTGGTATAGTTTTTAACCTATATAAGCGATTATAAAATTTAAGAATGAGTTTTTTTAAAAAAATCTTCTCGAAAGAGAAAAAAGAAACCTTAGACAAGGGATTAGAAAAAACCAAATCAAGTTTTTTCTCTAAATTATCAAAAGCAGTTGCAGGTAAAGCAAAGGTTGACGATGATGTGCTAGATAATTTAGAAGAAGTATTGGTGTCGTCTGATGTAGGAGTTGAAACTACCCTAAAAATTATTGATAGAATTGAAGATCGTGTATCTCGTGATAAGTATTTAGGAACTGAAGAATTAAACCAAATCTTACGTGAAGAAATTGCAGGTTTATTATCAGAAACGAATACAGGAGATGAAACTGATTTTACGATTCCTGCTAATAAAAAACCATATGTGTTAATGGTAGTAGGAGTGAATGGAGTAGGAAAAACAACTACGATTGGGAAGTTAGCCTCACAATTCAAAAAGAAAGGTTTAAAAGTGGTGCTAGGAGCAGCTGATACTTTTAGAGCAGCAGCGATAGACCAACTACAAGTTTGGGCTGACAGAACAGATGTACCTATCATACGGCAAGATATGGGATCAGACCCTGCTTCCGTAGCTTTTGATACTGTAAAATCAGGGGTTAATCAAGATGCTGATGTAATTATCATAGATACAGCAGGACGTTTACATAACAAGGTTAATTTAATGAATGAGTTGACAAAAATTAAACGTGTAATGCAAAAAGTAATTCCAGATGCTCCACACGATGTATTATTAGTGTTAGATGGCTCTACTGGTCAAAATGCATTTGAACAAGCAAAACAATTTACCAAAGCAACAGAAGTAACATCGTTAGCAGTAACTAAATTAGATGGTACTGCAAAAGGGGGAGTAGTAATTGGTATTTCAGATCAATTCCAAATTCCTGTAAAATATATTGGAGTAGGAGAAGGTATCGACGACTTGCAAGTATTTAACAAACACGAATTTGTAGACTCGTTTTTTAAATAATATCTTTTTACTGTGAAAGAATATATAACAAAGTAAAAACTCCCAATTTGGGAGTTTTTTTATTTTAAATTGTTTTAATAACCTTGTTAAATACTAATCTTGATTTTGGTTTTCTATCTGGTTGATTAAAATCTTCGTTATCTCTATAGCCTATAGCTACAGCAACAAGGGTTGCATAACCTTCGTTATTCAAAATTTTGTCATAATTTTCGGGTTCAATACCTTCCATTGGAGTAGCATCAATTCCCATTTCTGCACACGCACTTAAAAAAACACCTAAAGCTAAATAAACTTGTCTGTCAAACCAAGCTTTAATCTCTTCTTCAGGTTTTGGCTTTATAAATTCTTTATAATAACCGACAGCTCCTTCAGGTAGTTCTTCTTCAATTTGTTTTTCAAATAATTCAATATCATTAATTCGGTTGAACACTACAACAGTATCACTCTCAAGAACTTTACTTGTGTTTAACCAAGATACTTCTGAAAGGCGTTGTTTAGTATCAGCATCAGAAACAAAAGTAAATTTCCAAGGCTGACTGTTTATTGATGAAGGGCTTAATTGTAATACCTGTTGTAATTCTTTAATTTTTTTAGATTCAATTTTTTTTGAAGCATTGTATTTTTTGGTAGTATAACGTTGCTGCATTGATGATATAAAGCTCATATTCTATTTTTTAATTAAACTATAAATATTATAGTATCAAAAGTAATTATAGTATTTTATCTTTGCAATAACGGTCAAAAAGGATAGTATAAATTATGGACAGACAAACATCTAAAACATTTACATTTAAAGGGAAAGAATTTCCTTGTTGCACTAGTCTTACTATGGGAGTAATTGGAGGGAAATGGAAAACAGTAATTCTTTTTCATTTAATAAAAGGAACACTTCGTTACAGTGAGTTAAGAAAAGAGATTCCAATGGTTACAGAACGAACTTTAAGCTTACAGTTGAAAGCCTTGGAAGAAGATGGTGTAATTAAAAGAAAAGTGTATACATCAAAACCACCTTTAAAAGTAGAATACTCTTTAACAGATTTAGGACAAAGTTTAATTCCAATAATTCAGTCTATCGCAGACTGGGGAGATTTTGCTGTAAAAAATCATTCCAAATAATAGTGTTTAAACATCATCAGTTATTAGAATTTAGACTGAAGGGTAGTTTTGTTATCCTAAAAGAAGCTTTTCAATTTTTATAATTACATTTGATTATCAGATACTTGGTAAATGAGAAAAGCAGTTTTTTTATTAATAACAATTCTATTAATCAGCGCATGTAAGCAAACACCAGCAAAGGTGCATTTTAAGAAATACGATGAATCTTCTGAAATAGAAAAGCAACAGGAACACGAGAAAAAGAGAATGCAGTTTCAAGTACTTCAGTCTAAATTTTTAGACTTGAATAAAGAGTTTACACCTTTTGAAAAGGAATTATCAAATTTTTCTGAAGAGCAGTATAATGAATTAAAACCATTGGTGTTAGAAAAAGATATTCCGTCTATTCAAAAGAGCATTGCAGAAAAGAAACTTAGCTACGAAAAATTAACTCTGTTTTATTTGTATAGAATTCGAAAGTTTGAAAGTGATAGTACAAAGTATTTAAACGCAATAATATCCCTAAATCCAAAGGTATTAGAAGCAGCAAGAGCAAAAGATAAAGAATCAAAAAAAGTTAGAGAATTCTCTTTGAATGGAATCCCTATTTTAATAAAAGATAATATTGATGCAAAAGGAATGATAACTACTGCAGGAGCTGTAGCCTTGCAAAACAATTCAATTGATAAAGATGCTTTTATTGTTAAAAAGCTAAAAGAAGCTGGTGCTTTGATTTTAGGGAAAGTGAATTTAAGTGAATGGGCATATTTCTTTTGTGAAGACTGTCCACTAGGTTACAGCGCTACAGGAGGACAAACCTTAAATCCTTATAAAAGAAAAATTTTTGAAACTGGGGGTTCTAGTTCAGGAAGTGGAGTATCAGTTGCGGCAAATTATGCAGTGGTAGCTGTAGGGACAGAAACAGCAGGATCAATAACTTCTCCATCAAGTCAAAACTCAGTAGTTGGATTAAAACCAACAATTGGCGTTTTAAGTCGCTCAGGAATTGTTCCAATTTCAAGCACACTAGATACGCCTGGTCCGATGACGAAAAGTATTGTGGATAACGCTATTTTATTTGAAGCAATGTTAGGGAAAGATAATGAAGATAGTTCCTCTTTAAAAACTGAAGGTTTTAATTCTAAAGAATTGCTTAAAGAAAACTACACAATGAAAGGAAAAAGAATAGGAGTGTTAAAACCTATTTTAACAGATTCTATTTACAAAGAAAATATAAAAAAACTACAAGAAACTGGTGCAGAAATTATTGAGTTAACACCACCTGAAATATCGTTTGATGGATTTTTAATACTGTTAAATATAGATATGAAACACGATTTATCTAAGTATCTATCTATTTATGGAAATAAAAAACTAACAATAAAAGATATAGAAGATGTAGTAGTATTCAATAAAAAGGATTCAATTAAAAGAGCACCGTATGGACAACAATTATTTGAAGGAATAGTAAAGGATACTACTAACTTAACTCAATTAGAAGTAATAAAAGATAGCTTAAGTTTTAACGGGAAAAAGTTTTTAAAAGACTTAATAGAACAAAATTTAGATGCTATTGTATCAATAAACAATTATCATTCAGGTATTGCTGCTGTAGCAAAATATCCAACTTTAACAGTTCCTATGGGGTATAAAGAGTCAGGAGAACCAATTAGTTTGACTTTTATAGGAAAACCCTTTACCGAAAAAGACCTATTACAATTAGGGTATGCATTTGAACAACTAACGAAAGCAAGAAAAATACCTGTTAATTATAAATAATAAAAATAGATTATCAAGAAAAATAAATAGCACAAAAACTCCCTAAATGGGAGTTTTTGTGCTATTTATTTTTCTGAAGAATTTTAATTCTCCAATTTTAATTCTCCAATTTGTATTTTCCAATATGACCAGATACATCCCCACCGAGATAAAGATAACCATCATGTTCTTCAACAGAACTTGCTTCTGATACAACTTTACCAGTGGTGTCATAATACGTTTTTAATATTTCTCCATCAGCACTCAAATGCATAATCATTCCATAGCGAGCTACTTTGGGTTGTAAAAAAAGCGGAAGACCATAAACTAATTTTTTTACAAGAGGTTTAGAGTGTATTCCATCTAAAGAAGGATCTCTTTTAGTAGAATAACCAAGCCAAAAACTACCATCGGCTCTCCTAGAGACTCCATTAGGGAAACCAGGGAGATTGTCTAAAAAAATATCTGTTGTTCCTTTATTACTGCCTTTTAACCAGTATCTAAGAATTCTATATTTAGCTAAATCTACCATTAAAACAAAGTCTTCATTTTGAGAAACCGCAACACCGTTTCCAAAATAGGTGCCTTCTATAAGTGTTTTTACTTGTTTGGTTTTCGGGTTGTAGCTATAAAGACCTCCATCTGGTTTCGCTTCCATTAATAGTTTCCAAATATGTGTTCTGCTAAAAGGGATTTTAGAAGAAGTATTGGTAAAATAAATAGTTCCATCAGAAGCAATGTCAACATCATTGGGAATCAAAAATTTGTTTCCGTGTTCATCTTCACTAGCTAAGGTTGTGATTTTTCCGTTTTTATCAACACTGATTAAACCTCTTTCTAAATCGCAAGCAATTAGATTTTGATTGCTATCAAAATGTAATCCTGCTACCCAAGATTCTGTATTACAAAACACAGAGACTTTTCCAGAAGTATCAATTTTTAAAACTCTACCATCTGAAAAATCTGTTTCTGAAATGTGCACCCCACAATATAAATTTCCTTGATTATCCACAGCAATATCTTCTGGACCGTACCAGCCATCTAAATTGATGTGCTGGGTTGAACTTAGCAGGTTATTTTCAAGAAGTACGCCTTCCAGTTTTGGTGGTGTAGGAGGAGACCAAGCTTCTGGATTTATTGAACATGATTTAAACGAAACACTAGCTATAAAAATGAGCAAGATTAAGAGTATAGTATATTTTACTATCGATACTGTTTTCATTGTATTTATTTTATGATTTATAAAGACAAAGAAAATAATGATAAACTATTTTTATCTTGATAAATGTTAGGAAATGACAACCTCTTTTCTAATTCTACTAAGCGACTCAGGAGCTATACCAAGAAAACTAGCTATTTGGTATTGAGGAGCTTTTAAAACAATTTTTTTATCGTAATCTTTTATAAAATCTAAGTACTTTTTCTTGGCTGATTTTGTTTGCATTGTTAATGTTCTTTGTTGGGCGCAAAGGTGATTTCTCTCAGCTAAAACACGTCCAAACTTTTCAAAATTAGGATACTCTTTATATAATTGAGTCAAATTATCAAAAGATATCTTATAAACTACACTATCTTCAATGGCTTCTAAAAATTCAGAAGAAGGAGTTTGGTATATAAAGCTATCAAAAACTGTTATAAAATGCTTATCACAAGCAAAATAGGTAGTGAATTCTTTATCTTCTATGTTTTTAAATGTTCTAAAGAGTCCAGATTCGACAAAGTATAAATCTTTTACTGTTTTTCCTTCCTCAATTAATAAGGATTTAGCTTTATATTCTTTTTTTTCTAATTGATTGTGAAACGTTTGAAATTCATCTTCTGAGAGTCCGATTAAATCGTGCAACAATCTTTTTAGTTCATTCATTACGTAAATAGTGATTAGTGTAGTTTTTAAAGAGATGAAATTCACTGATAGCGAAGTTATCTAAAACAATCCTAAGAATCAAACTAATTTTTAAGGGTTTAAAGTAAAAAAAGATCAATTAAAACGTATCTTTGTACCCCAAAATTTTGATATGCGTACCAAAACAATAAAACAAAACAAAATCAATGTAGTTACCTTAGGTTGTTCTAAAAACGTTTACGATAGTGAAGTGTTAATGGGACAGTTAAAAGCCAATGGTAAAGACGTGGTTCATGAAGATGAAAATGACGATGGTAATATTGTAGTAATTAATACATGTGGCTTTATAGGTAAAGCTAAAGAAGAAAGTGTAGATACTATTTTACATTATGCGCAACGTAAAGAAGCAGGTGAAGTAGATAAAGTATTTGTTACTGGTTGTTTAAGTGAGCGTTATAAACCAGATTTAGAAGCTGAAATTACCAATGTAGATCAGTATTTTGGTACTCACGATTTACCTAACTTGCTTAAAGTTTTAGAAGCAGATTATAAGCATGAGTTAATCGGTGAGCGTTTAACAACGACTCCGCAACATTATGCCTATTTAAAAATAGCTGAAGGTTGCGATCGTCCGTGTTCGTTTTGTGCTATTCCGTTAATGCGTGGTAAGCATGTTTCTACCCCAATTGAAGATTTGGTTACAGAAGCTACGAAGTTGGCTGAAAAAGGAATTAAAGAAATCATGCTAATCGCACAAGATTTAACCTATTACGGATTAGATATTTATAAAAAACGTGCGTTGGCAGATTTACTGCAAGCGTTGGCGAAAGTTGATGGAATAGAATGGATTCGTTTGCATTATGCCTTTCCAACAGGTTTCCCAATGGACGTGTTAGAAGTAATGAAAAATGAGCCAAAGGTTTGTAATTATTTAGATATTCCGCTGCAGCATATCAACACCGAGATTTTAAAGTCAATGAAGCGTGGTACAACGCATGAAAAAACCACTGCGTTGATTCATAAATTCCGTGAAGCAGTACCAAATATGGCAATTCGTACGACATTGATTGTTGGATACCCTGGAGAAACTGAAGAGCAATTTCAAGAATTAAAAGATTGGGTAGAAGAAATGCGTTTTGAACGTTTAGGAGCTTTTGAATATTCACACGAAGAAAACACAGGTGCATATGTTTTAGAAGATGATGTGCCTGCTGATGTTAAGTTTAGACGTGTGAATGAAATCATGGAAGTGCAATCGCAAATTTCTTGGGAATTAAATCAGGAAAAAATAGGAAAGACTTTTAAATGTTTATTTGATAGAAAAGATGGTGGATATTACTACGGACGTACCGAGTTTGATTCACCTGATGTAGATAATGATGTAATTGTTGATGCACGTGAACATTATATCAAATTAGGAGAATTTATTGATATTGAAATTTTTGAAGCAGGAGATTTTGATTTACATGGAAAACCTGTAGTAAAACAAGAAAGACCAGTTCCCTTAAATCAAAAGAGAAAGTAATTTTCACAAATGTCATTCAGAATGAAGAGAGGAATCTTACTGAAAACGAAATAAAAATGAATCCTGCTATTGCAGGATTTTTTTATGCATATTTGTCACATGAAAAAAGCCTATTTTAATTGGAGTTCAGGTAAAGACTCTTCATTAGCATTATACAAAATATTGCAACAAAAGGAATACGATGTGCAAAAATTGATTACGAATGTAAATCAAGATTACCAACGTGTTTCAATGCATGGGTTGCATGAAGATTTACTAGATGCACAAGCTGAAAGTATTGGTATTCCATTAGAAAAAATTTACTTTCCTGCTGAGGTTACGATGGATTTGTATAATGAGAGAGTGAAAGAGAAAACTGCTGAGCTAAAAGATGTAGGTCTTGTAAATGGCATTTTTGGTGATATTTTCTTGGAAGATTTAAGAGCGTATCGTGATTCAAAATTACAAGAAGTAGGAATTACAGGAGTATATCCGCTATGGAAGCAAGATACTAAGGAGTTATTACGTGAATTTCTGAGTTTAGGTTTTAAAACAATTACCGTTTGTGTCAATGCAAAATTGTTGGGAGAAGAGTTTGTAGGTAGGGTTATTGATGATGATTTTATAAATGAGCTTCCTGAGGGAGTAGATGTTTGCGGAGAAAATGGTGAGTTTCATACTTTTTGTTATGATGGACCTATTTTTAAGAAACCTGTAGCCTTTGAAATAGGAGAGAAGGTGTTGAAATCGTATACTTTGCATAAAAACGATGATGACAACTGTTATCAGGATTCAAAGAAATCAGAAAAAAAAGCTACTAAAAACTATGATAGAAGTTTTTGGTACTGTGATTTACTGTTAAAAAAGTAATTTGCTTATTGGTTCTAATAAACTTTTTGCTGGGGCATTTTCTAAGCAAGAATTACAAGCGTTGTACATAAATAAACAATCGATAAAATCGGTTAGCATGTGCAGCAATAATCCTAAACCTATAATATTATAAGGTCTTTTTAAAAAGAGTAAAACAATATAGATTCCAATAGCATAATAAGAGTGAAGTATGTGAAACCCGAAACTACATCGGTTAGAATCAAATATTGGGTTAGCAAATAAATGATCTAGATCTACTAACATAGTAGCAAGCAAAATTAGAGCAATTCTTTTCCAGTTATTTCTAAAAAATAGATAGGCTATGATTATGGGAAAACCAAAATGTAAAAAATAATGAATAAATGCTTGCATTTATTTTAAGATTAAACTACTTCTTTTTCTAAAGCTAAAAAATGTGTGACCTTTGAGCTGTTATTGTTATGCAGTGGAATAATGTGTAATTCACATTTATAGGTAGAGTTATCTTTTCTGTAATTGACAATTATATCTTTAAAAGGCTTTCCTTTTAGTAGTTTCGTTTGAATCCTTTTTCTAGTAGTTTCCTTGGTTTTTTCACCTTGTAAAAAACGTGGAGTTTTGTTTAAAGCAAACTCTTTTTTATATCCCGTCATTTTTGTAAAACCGTTGCTCACCCAAACTATTTTTTTATTAACATCGGTAAGAACTAAAGATTCATAATAGTTTTCTTTTATAATATGTGATATGTTGTTTTTCCAGTTAAGGTTTTTAGATAGCGTTTTTATAATTTTTAAGTCACTATATAACTCTTTTTCAAAAAACAAATCTTGAATACCCCAACTTAAAAGGTTTACACTTTTCTTTGAAGAAGGTTCAAGGTCAGTAGCAATTTTAATATACTCTTCTTTTTCCAAATTAGACACATAAATATCTAAAGACATCATTTTATCAAAACTATTTTTCATATCAACTAAGTAACTACTTTTTTTAGAAAAATTAAAACTTTTCAAAAACGCCTAAACTAAATAAGGCAAAATCATACTTAACAGGGTCTTTTTTATCAAACTTTCTTAACGTTAGGTCAAGTTCTTGAATTGCTTTCCAGTCATTCTGTTTTCGAGTAAGGATTCTCAGTTTTCGAGCAACATTTCCTGTGTGAACATCTAAGGGTAAATGCAAGTTAGCCTGTGAGTGTTTTTTCCATATACCTAAATCGACTCCAGTAGCATTATCGCGTACCATCCAGCGTAAAAACATGTTAATTCGCTTCGATGCTGAACCTTTCAACGGATCGGAAACATGTTTTAAAGTTCTTGGTTGGTGTAGTATTTCAAAAAAAACTTGTTTAAAATGATGAATTGCATGCTGATAATTATCGGCATTACCTTTAGGTTGTAAAACAGCTTCCAATCCACCATGGTTTTGATAGATGTTTTTTAAAGACTGTATAAAAAACTTAAAATCTTCAGCATTAAAAGTTCTGTGGACAAACCCATCAAAACTAGCTAAATCTTCTTCAGTATGATTGAGTACAAAATCGTAAGGTGAGTTTCCCATTAAACTCATCATTTTATGGGAGTTGTTAATAATCATTTTACGATTTCCCCAGGCAATAGTTGCTGCTAGAAAACCAGCAATTTCAACATCTTCTTTCAACGAAAATAGATGTGGAATTTGAATTGGGTCACTATCAATAAAATCAGGATTGTTGTATCGTACAACCTTTTCGTCTAAAAATTCTTTAAGTTCAGTTTTGTTCATTTTATACTAAATCTCCTGCAAAACTAAGCAAAACAAAGAAAGCATTATAGCAAGCATGTAATAAGATACTCCATTGTAAGCCAAAACGAACTCTAATAAATCCTAAATAGCCGCCTAAAATAGTTTGTGGAGCAACTAATATTGGAGCTAATAAAAGGACATTTGTGGTAATACCAAAATTGGTTAAGTGTACTAAACCAAAAAGTATAGCAAAGATATAGAAGGCTTTTTTAAATGTTTTTTTGCCATGAAATAAGGTGATAGGAGCTCTAAAAAATAATTCTTCGAACAAAGGGGCTAAAATAATAGCAAGAAAAGCAATAAACCATTTAGAGTGTGCTTTTAGTAGTTCCTCCATAGCATGCTCATTCATATTTACCCAACCCAATTCTTGAATAAGAATAAAAAGAGGAGACAATACAGCACCTGTAATAATACTTATGATCAATAGATGAAAGAATTTTTGAAATTGATACGTACTATTCTGGTTAGTATCTTTTTCTAAAACAGGGTTTTTTAAATAAATGATAAGCTCTTGAAAAGTTTCTTTCATAGAATTGATTTATTAATTAGTAGCCAGAAACTTCAAATAGTTACACTATTCAACAATAATTCCGTCCTTCATGGTAAGTGTTCTATCAGCCATTTGTGCTAACTCTTTGTTGTGTGTGACTAACACAAAAGTTTGTCCGAACTCACCACGCAGTTTAAAAAATAACTCATGTAAGTTTTTAGCAGAAGTAGAGTCAAGGTTTCCTGAAGGTTCGTCAGCAAAAATAACAGAAGGCTCATTAATTAAAGCTCTGGCAACGGCTACACGTTGTTGTTCTCCACCAGAAAGTTCATTAGGTTTATGGTTCTCTCTATGTGATAATCCTAAAAAGGCTAGTAATTCTTTGGCTCTTTTTTCGGTTTCTGCTTTTCCTTTTCCTCCTATAAAGGCAGGAATACAAACATTTTCTAAGGCAGTAAATTCTGGTAATAACTGATGAAATTGAAAAATGAATCCGATGTGTTTATTTCTGAAAGCAGAAACTTTTGTGTCGTTTAAACCTTTGATAGAAACACCATCGACTAACAATTCGTAGTTTTGATTTTTTAAGGGTTTATCTAAAGTTCCTAAAATTTGTAATAAGGTTGTTTTACCAGCTCCAGAAGGACCAACAATAGCTACAATTTCTCCTTTTTTTATATGAAGGTCAACGCCTTTTAAAATTTCTACCTCTCCGTAATGTTTGTGGATGTTTTTAGCAACAATCATAGTGTTATTTTCTAAGTAACGAATGTATAAAAAAGAAATCAGATAAACTTTAGAGCTTACCTGATTTAAAATAATACATAAACGTGTATTTAAATTATGCTTTTGATGTTGTTATAATCAATAAAATAAACCAAGCGAACTGAAAACCTATGCTGCATGCTTTGATCAAAGAGTTTAGAGATATTGTTTTTAAAATCAATATTTGCAGGGGCAAAATCATGATCAGGTCTTATAGAGTTTCTGTAGAAAAAAATCAATTGACTACCAGGAGCAAATTGCCATTGATAATTTAAGTCTAAGTTCCAACTATTAAAATTTTTATCGTGTTCTCCTTGATAATTATTTGAAGTAAGTTCTCCGTTATCTTCATTTAAGCTAAAATACTTTTCTTGATATGGAACTTTACTCCAGTTATGCCTAAACGATAACGACGCTGCTGATTTTGTGCTAAACGTATATTTCCCAGTTAAAGAATTGTCATAAGTAGCCCAATCTCGTTGCCCGAAAATAATATGATCTTTTAAAGGAGCTAATGAAGGTTTTTCTTCTACATCATCTTCATCAATTTTTGTAACATAGCCTTGACCGTTATTTGTTTTACCATACCTGAAACCATAAATTAAAGAAAACTTGTTGGTAAAACGATATCTAGGAGAAATTCTGAATCCATAGTCTTCTTTAGGATTGTTTTTATAAAAAGTATAATACCAATCGTAGTCTATAGCGAACTTTTTTCTATAATCAGTAGACCCCCAGTGATTCACATTTAGTCTTTCAGGTCTGTTAAAATAAACTCCACTAGTAGTTCCTTGTCTTGGTTCAAAAAAATCTTTTCGTTCTGTGCTATAATTCAAATTTCCTCCAAAACTGAATCGTTCTTTTGTGTCAGTACCAAAAGATAAACTAGCATTTGTACCTACGTACGTTCCTGGATTGTGTAAGAAGTTAACATCATAAAAAATATTAACTCTATAATTATTGAATAGTCCTTTAGGTTTTAACAGCTGGTAACCGATAAAACCGTAAATAACTTGTTCGTTATTGCTAAATAGAATTCCCATGTCGTTAGGGTTATAGTCTTTGTTTTCAAAATTATATCCAATTTCTCCACGCCAATTCCCTGATTGCTTACCTATACTAGTGTCGAAAGTGTAACCTGTATTAGGATTGTCTTCATCGTCAGAGATAGTACTCATTTTAAAACTACCGTCTACATTGTATCTACTTTTTTTATCTTCAACATGCCATAGAAGTCCAGTAACATTAGCATCTCTAAATCGTCCATCACGAGTTACATTGGTGTTAATTAAGGTAACAGATGAGTTTTGATTAAACTGCTGATCTAATACCATAATATTGTAATTAGAAAACGGATTTACTGTAGTTTTATAAGTACTCACATTGCTAATTGTATCCAACCCGTTAATTGTTTGTTCAGTTCTTTCAACAGTAGCTTCTGTTTTTTCGGTAATAGCATTAAAAAAGCCAACTCCTAAACCTCCTTTGGTTCTTCCTGATATTTTTATAGCGTTTAGCATTTGAACTTTATCAGGAATATCTATAACTTCATCATTTACTTTTTTACCATCAGTAAATTCATCATCATCTTTTCGTTCATCAGAAAATTGATCTATTGGTCTTCCACCAACTCTTCTAGAATAAAACAAATTACCTTTGGTAAAGAGGTCGGTTCCTTCTGTAAAAAATTGACGTTGTTCTGTAAATTGTTGTTCGAAAGGGCCGAGGTTTAAGGTAACATTGTCAAAACCTACTTGACTAAAATCAGGAATTAATGTTGCGTCTAGTGTAAAGTTTTCAGTAATTCCATATTTCACATCCATACCTACGCTCCAGTCAAAAACGGTATTATCATCTTTAGTGGTTGTAGTTGCCGATGCGTATGGATAAAAGTTTAATCGAGTAGGAGGTTTTATATTGTTAAAGTTTTTATACAGACCATCGTATTGTGTCCAATTCCCTTGTTGATTATCAATATGGTTCCAAGTAAATTGAGCATTCAAATTTAGAACCTTTCTGTGATAATTGATTCCCCATGATTGAACAGGAACATTGGCAAAACGTAAAGCTCTATAAGGAATCTTCATCTCCACAACCCAAGAGTCTTCGTTAATACTAAAATCGCTATCCCATACAGCACTCCAGTTAAAATCTTCATTTCCGTTTGATACTTTTGAGTCTGCTTGCGCACCAGAACTGGTTACAATAAATTCAAAAGGATTTTGTCCATCATCGTTAGGGTTAATGGTTATTAAAAAGAAGTCGCTATTACCAATATTGTCTCTGTTGGTAAACTCAGCAGGTATTTTTGAAGGATCAGGATCATACATTTTGGCACTGATGTAAATAGCATTGTCATCATACACCAATTTTACTATTGTTTTATGAGTGTTAGGTTCTTCTTTTCCATTGTCAGGACGCATCATCACAAAATCTTTAGCAACAGGAACATTTTGCCAAGCGGTGTCATCTAGTTTTCCATCAATTTTTGGTGGTGAATCTACACGTACTACGTCTAGTTTTTTTCTATTTTGGTTAATAGTTTGAGCAGTTGTGATTTTTATAAAGAAGAAACAGATTGTAAGAAATGCTAAAATTTTAAGCATAGTTGATTGAGATATAGTATTAGTTGTTGAGCTAAATTATTATGATTTGGGTTAATAAATCACAAAATCACGTTAATTACAGTAAAGACCTGTTAAAAAAAAGAATGTTACATGTTTAAGTGTTAAAAAAATGTAAAAACAAAAATTGAATAAAATTGATTTTAATCATAAATTAAAGTACAATTTATAAGGTATTATAAATTGAATTTGTATTTTTGTTCGACTTTAAAAATTCATATCTAATGAACTTACACGAATATCAAGGTAAAGAAATATTAAGCAGTTTTGGCGTTCGTATTCAACGCGGAATTGTTGCAAATACTCCAGAAGAAGCTGTTGAAGCAGCAAAGAAATTAACAGAAGAAACAGGTACAGGTTGGCACGTAATTAAAGCTCAAGTACACGCAGGTGGTCGTGGAAAAGGAGGTGGAGTTAAGTTAGCTAAAAACTTAGACGAAGTAAAAAGCATTTCTGATGATATTTTAGGAATGATGTTAGTAACTCCTCAAACTTCAGCAGAAGGAAAGTTAGTTAACCAAGTGTTAATTGCTGAGGATGTATATTATCCTGGTGATAGTGAGCCAGATGAATTTTATATGTCAGTTTTATTAAACCGTGCTACTGGTAGAAACATGATTATGTACTCTACTGAAGGAGGTATGGATATTGAAACAGTGGCAGAAGAAACTCCACATTTAATTTTTACAGAAGAAATTGATCCTGCAACAGGATTATTGCCTTTCCAAGCTCGTAAAATTGCTTTTAACTTAGGTTTAAGCGGTGGAGCTTTAAAAGAAATGGTAAAATTTGTTACTGCTTTATATACTGCATACATCAAGTCTGATTCTTCGATGTTTGAAATTAACCCAGTATTAAAAACATCTGATGATAAAATTATGGCAGTAGATGCTAAAGTATCGTTAGATGAGAATGCATTATACCGTCATAAAGATTATGCAGCAATGCGTGATTTACGTGAAGAAAACCCTATTGAGGTTGAAGCGAAAGCTGCAGGATTAAACTATGTAGATTTAGATGGTAACGTTGGATGTATGGTAAACGGAGCTGGTTTAGCAATGGGAACTATGGATTTAATTAAGCAAGCAGGTGGTGATCCAGCTAACTTCTTAGATGTTGGTGGTACTGCAGATGCACAACGTGTTGAAACTGCTTTCGGAATTATTTTAAAAGATCCTAATGTAAAAGCTATCCTAGTAAACATTTTTGGAGGAATCGTTCGTTGTGATCGTGTTGCTCAAGGTGTTGTAGATGCTTATAAGAATATGGGAGACAAAATTAATGTGCCTATTATTTGTCGTTTACAAGGAACAAATGCTAAAGAAGCAAAAGAATTAATTGACAACAGCGGAATGGAAATTATCTCAGCTACTGAGTTCCAAGAAGCAGCCGATAAAGTAGGAGAAGTTTTAAACGCTTAAACTACCTTTTAATTCTTAGTTAGAATATAAAAAAACCTCACTGTTATAGTGAGGTTTTTTGTTTTAAATAAGGTAGTTTAAAGTTTTAAAGGACTTTACCTGTTTAGGACACCTATTATTTCTGGAGCATAATATTCTCCTCTAAATGTAAAATAGTTTCCATTAGGTCTAATAATAATATAACTGTAACAAGGATATTGGAATTTAAAAAATGTTTTTTCTATGATTGATTCTTTATCTGGATACCAAGAAAAGTAATCATTAAAGTTATTAACTGTACGTGTGTCTTTAAAAATAAAAAACTGAGATATATTTTCTTTATTCTTTAATTCTTGAACGAAACGCTTAAAGTTTTTAATACTAGCTTTGCTCCAAGGGTTGTTTGCAATATAACAGTTGTCTTGTTTTGGGAAATAATTAATAATAATAGTTTTTGTTGAGTCAATTTTTTCATCAGACAAATAAAAAAGATATTTTTTAATTTTATTATGGGTGTTAATATCAATTCTTCCATGTTTTCTTTTAGCAACTTTTATTAAGGCTATTGTAGTTGAATCTTCTTGTATTTGGAAATGAAAAAAATGTTCATTTTTTTCGTTTGAAAAATATGTTTCCTTAGTAAGTTTAATAAAGTCTTCATTAAGAAAAATAGTATCTTTTAATTGAGCGTAAGAGTTCAAAGAAATAAAAATAATGAGTGAAGTTAAAAATTTTAGCATTTTTCTAGTAAAAATATATAATTTTTATAAAACTACAATTTTTCTTTCAAAATCTCAATTTCATCTCGTAATTGTGCTGCTACTAAAAAGTCTAAAGCTTTGGCAGCTTCTTCCATTTGCTTGCGTTTAGTACGAATACGTTTTTCTATTTCTTGTTTAGGTAGGTATTCCAACTCTTGTTCAGCAGCTTTTTGTGCCACATTATCATAATGATACGAGGTAATAGCATTTTTAGATAGCGTATTGTCTATCTTTTTATTGATTTGTGTTGGAGTAATTCCGTGAGTGGTATTGTAATTAATTTGTTTTTCACGTCTGCGATTGGTCTCGTCAATGGTGAGTTGCATACTGTTGGTAATTTTGTCAGCATACATAATCGCTCTACCGTTTACATTACGAGCAGCGCGTCCAACGGTTTGTGTTAATGATCTGTGTGAACGTAAAAAACCTTCTTTGTCAGCATCTAAAATAGCCACTAACGATACTTCTGGAAGGTCTAATCCTTCCCTTAAAAGGTTAACTCCAATAAGTACATCGAATAATCCTTTACGCAAATCTTGCATAATTTCTACACGTTCTAAGGTATCTACATCAGAGTGAATGTAACGACAGCGTACTTGAATTCTAGTTAAGTATTTAGCTAATTCTTCAGCCATTCGCTTAGTTAGTGTAGTAACCAAAGTACGTTCATCTTTTTCTACACGGATTTGAATCTCTTCAATTAAGTCATCTATTTGATTTAAGCTAGGACGAACTTCAATTTCTGGGTCTAACAATCCCGTAGGTCGAATTACTTGTTCTATAAACAAACCTTCGGTTTTTTGTAGTTCATAATCAGCTGGGGTTGCCGACACATAAATAACTTGATTTTGTAAAGCTTCAAATTCTTCAAACTTTAGTGGACGGTTATCCATTGCAGCAGGTAATCGGAATCCGTATTCTACCAAGTTTTCTTTACGACTTCTGTCTCCACCATACATCGCGTGAACTTGTGGTACGGTAACATGGCTTTCATCAATTACCATTAGATAATCATCAGGAAAATAATCTAACAAACAGAAAGGCCGGGTACCTGCTTCTCGTCCGTCTAAATAACGAGAATAGTTCTCAATTCCTGAGCAATACCCCAATTCACGAATCATTTCTAAGTCGAACTCAGTTCGCTCTTGTAAACGTTTTGCTTCTAAATGTTTTCCTATTTCTTTAAAATAATCTACTTGTTTCACCATATCCTCCTGAATTTGATGAATGGCGTTTTGTAGTATGTCAGGAGATGTTACGAATAAGTTAGCAGGATAAATATTGAGTTTATCTAAACGTGTAATGACTTCGTTGGTTTCAATATCAAAGGTTTCAATTTCTTCTATTTCATCTCCAAAAAAATGAATTCTATATCCATTATCTCCATAAGAAGGATAAATGGTAACAACATCACCTTTTACCTTAAACGTTCCACTTTTTATTTCAACTTCTGTGCGAGCATATAAACTGGTAACTAAGCGATGTAAAAATTTGGTACGAGAAATTTGTTGGTCAACTTCAATAGTAATAACATTTTTTTTGAATTCAGTCGGATTTCCAATACCATACAAACAAGATACTGAGGCTACTACTAACACATCTCGACGTCCTGAAAGTAGGGAAGAAGAGGTGCTAATTCGTAAGCGTTCTATCTCATCGTTGATGGATAAGTCTTTTTCAATGTAGGTTCCTGTTACAGGAATATAAGCTTCTGGTTGATAGTAATCATAATATGAAACGAAATACTCCACAGCATTGTTTGGAAAGAACTGTTTGAACTCAGAGTACAACTGAGCAGCCAAGGTTTTGTTATGAGCCAAAACAAGTGTTGGTCGTTGTACTTCTGCTACTACATTGGCTACCGAGAATGTTTTACCAGAACCTGTAACACCTAAAAGTGTTTGATATCTTTCATCGGCTAAAATTCCGTTTGAAAGTTGTTTAATGGCTTGAGGTTGATCCCCTGTTGGTTTAAATTCTGAGTGTAATTCAAAGTTCATTCAACAAAAATACGGATAGTTTATGTGAAAAACTATCCGTATTTTTTACAATTATTTATGGTTTTTACTTTCTCAATAAAGAAAAATGCCCAGTCTTTTTTCTTACTTTTCCATTGGAATCAATTAGCTCAGCGTTATACCAATAATCATTTGTAGGTAAGGTCGTGCCATTGTATACGCCATCCCAACCTGTGTGATTTTTATCAGTAATTTCATTAATGAGTTTTCCGTAACGATTAAATATTTGGACTTTTACAATATCGTAATAATCGTTATTAACTCCTAATACTTTCCATGTGTCAAAATACCCATCACCGTTTGGTGTAAAGTGACGTTGAAAGTAAATAGTTGAAATTTGGTTTGATGTAGTAATTCCACATCCATTTCGGTCTCTAATAGATATTGAGTTTAATCCAGGAGGAATATCAGTAAAGGTATATGTTAGATTTTCATTTTCTTTAACAAAGTCGCTAAGATTTGTGCTATTTAAAGCATATTCGTAGTCACCAATTCCATCAACAGTGATTTCAATTTTATTACTTACAGGATTGCCTTGATCGTCTACTGATTTAATGTTTACAATTAATGCTTGGTTGGACTCTTTAACAAGAAATGTGTTATATCCCATGCAATATTTAGAAATATTAGGGTATTTCCTATAGGCCTCAACTTTATATTTTCCTGCAGAATTAGCGTTGTAAATATTTGATGTTTCATTAGAAATCAAGTTTCCATTTAAATACCATTTATAAGTGTCGGTTGGGTTTCCTGTGTCAGCATTTAAAGGGATTGTATGTAGTTGAGGGTTTGACTTTGGGTTGTCAATACATAAAATAAGATCATTTAAATTTCCTTGAGGTTTAGGAAGATTTTCAACATGTACATTAAACTTACCTATGCTTTCGCAAGCATTATTGTGTCTTGATATAACTCTTACAAATATTTCTGAGTTATCGGTGAACAAATCATCGTTATAAGGTGAGATAATTTTATTTATTTGTAAAGAAGCATCGATAGCTGTTTTGTAAAATTCAATCAAATGTGTAGTGTTAGTTAAAGCACCGTTAGATTTTGTAATAATATCATCCCTTTTCATGTCGAAATCAAAAAAGGCATTTTGACTTCCTATACTTTGAGTAGCATTTAGGTTTAAAGCATTAGTGTCTAACTCACAAGAATACATATCATCAAATGTACTCAAGCCTGAGGAATTAACAGTTAGGCCTAGGCTTCCTGTATTAAAACATTGTGTTGTGTTATCTATAATTTTTACAAGTAATGTTTGACTAAATGGAGTTGTATTAATATAGTTTTGTGGCGATGTTATAGGTATGTTGTTATTAAAATCAGTTTGATTTTCAAAAAACAATACTGTTATATTTGTAGCATTGTTTGATATTTCAGCCTCTTTGATTTTTAAATTAAATGTAGTGAAACCATCAGTAGGGTTGGCATCAAAATCACATTGTTGATATGGTGGTATTGTAACAAAATCAGGAATAGGTGTTATAATTAGGTTAAAGCTGGATGCAGTATTTAAGCAACCAACATTATTCTCAACTCTTACAAAGATTGCTTGAGTGTCTTTTGTTGTATTAGTAAAAAGAGTGTTTTTATTTATAGGATTTAAATCATTTTGTGCATCAGAAAGACTTTGGTGATAACTCACCATATGTGTATTGGGGTCTAATGCTCCTAAAATTTCACTGTCTTTAGAAGATAATAAAAACGAACTATACAAACCATCAGTATTATTTCCACTATAAGTATCATCACATACAACATAATCTGATGGTTGAGTAATATTAATATTATTGTTTACAATAATATCATAATCGGTTACAGAGAAACATTCAGAGTTTATGTTTGTTAACCTCACAAATATTTTTTGAGGGTTACTTGTGTTTTTAAAAGCATTTGGAGTTACTATAGGGTTTGTGTTGGTTTGAGCATCATTATTACTTAGATGGTAACTAATTTTTACATCTGTTTGTCCATTTAGTATTGAGTTACTATTAATAGTCAAATCAAAATTTGTACTGTTGTCAAAAGTACCATCACTATCACATTCTTCTAAGTCGTACGATTGACCAACTGTTGGAGAATTGATTGTAGGAGGTTTGTTAAAAGTAGCTGTACCTGTCCAATCAATTTTAAAGCTACTGTTACCTATAGGTCTATCAATAACTAGAAAATAAGAATCATTATCATTTACATCAAATGCACTAACAAAGCTATTACCTAGAGAACCAGGTCCTTCAGAAATGTCAGTTTCAGAACTCCTAATACCTGTTAGGTTACTTCCTTGGTTACTTGCAGCTGGATTTGTTGTAGAGCATCGAATGGCTTGTCCTATGTTTCCACAATTTACATTTGGACCAAATATAAAAAAATCAAAATCGATGTTAATGTCAGTATTATGGCTACCGTCAGCATTAGTTGGGGTTAGGGTAAAGCTTAATGTACCTCCTTTATCAATTTTAATTTTAATCCATAAACTATTATTCTCTTGACTAGAACAAGTATTAGATCCTGAAAGTTCTTGAATACCTACCCCTGTCGCGTTTAAGTTTTGAAAACCACTATTACCACAAACAACAATAGCATCAGAACAATCATTTTGAGAAAATAGAGATACGTAAGTAAACAATAGATTTAAGATAATTAATTTTTTCATAGTGTGTGATTTATTTTCTAAGTAGAGAAAAATGCCCTGTCTTTTTCCTTACTTTTCCATTGGAATCAATTAGCTCAGCGTTATACCAATAATCATTTGTAGGTAAGGTCGTGCCATTGTATACACCATCCCAACCTGGGTGATTTTTATCAGTAATTTCATTAATGAGTTTTCCGTAACGATTAAATATTTGGACTTTTACAACATCGTAATAGTTATTGTTTACTCCTAATATTTTCCATGTGTCAAAATTCCCATCACCGTTTGGTGTAAAGTGACGTTGGAAGTAAATAGTTGAAATTTGGTTTGATGTAGTAATTCCACATCCATTTCGATCTCTAATAGAGATTGAGTTTAATCCAGGAGGAATATCAGTAAAGGTATATGTTAGATTTTCATTTCCTTTAACAAAGTCGCTAAGATTTGTGCTATTTAAAGCATATTCGTAGTCACCAATTCCATCAACAGTGATTTCAATTTTATTGCTTTCTGGACTATCTCGATCGTCTACTGATTTAATGTTTATAACTAATGCTTGGTTAGACTCTTTTACAAAAAATGTGTTGTATCCTAGATATGAGGTAGAAATATTAGGATGTTTTCTATAAGCTTCGACTTTATATTCTCCAGAAGCATTAGCATTGTAAGTAGGAGATGTTTCACCTGAAATTAATTTGTTATTTAAGTACCATTTATAGGTGTCCGTTGGATTCCCTGTATCAGCATTTAAATGAATTCTCTTTGGTTGAGGGTTTGTTCTTGGATTATCGACACATAAAATTAAGTCATTAAGGTTTCCTTGTGGTACAGGAATTTTTTCTACAAAAATTTTAAAACTCCCAACGGCTTCACAAGATGTAGCTCCTTTGTTTGAAATTCTAACATATACATCAGAATTATCGGTAAATAAGTCATCTTGGTATGGAAGTACAATTTGATTTGTTTGTAATGATGCGTCCTTTGCTGTTCTATAATATTGGAAATCATGAGTAGTATCAGACAATGTTCCTCCAGAGCTATTAATTATTTTTTGAGTTTTTAAAGAAAAATCAAAAAAACCGTTGTTAGTACCAACACTAAATTTAGCATCAGGATTAGATGCGTTTTGATCTAATTCATGAATGTATTCATTGGTGTATGAAGTTAACCCTGTAGGGTTTACCTGTAAATTGACAACATCAGTTTGGTAACATTGTGTAGTATTGTTTGTAACTCTTACAGTTATAGAATGATTTATGGTTGCTAAATTAGTATAGTTATTTTTGTTAAGAGGTGTTGAAAAACTAGTGTCAGATGTTTCAAAAAAATCTATTGTAACCTCAGAAAGGTTTTTTACTAATGCTTTTTCTAGTATTTCTAGGTTGAAAGTTGTAAATCCATCAATGGTATTGTTATCAAAATCACATTGAATATATGGAGGTAATGTGTTAATTGTAGGCTTTGGTTCAAATGTAATTTGAACTTTACCGGTATATGTTTTTTTACAATAAGAGTTAGATTCTATTTGTATTTCATACAAACCACTGCCATAATTAATATTGTCAATTGTTAAAACCCTTGTATTAGCTACTTCTGTTCCATCTTTAAACCATGTATATGTATCACTAGGGTTGTTCTTTTCTGGTTGAATTTGATAACTTTCTCCAATGCAAAAAATTTGATTGCTATTGTTTAAAACTTCATTATTAGCAAGGTTTATTAGCTTTACAGGGGCAAAAAATGATTGGATAAAAGGAGGTAGTCCTTGTGAAGACCTTGCCCCGCCAAGACTAACAGCATTTGATGTAAACTGAATGTCTGTAGCATTGTCTTCGGGGTTTTCTATGGCTCCTAAATGATTTCTTTCAGGAATGGAAGCATAAATTTTTCCGTTAGGGGCCAGTTGTAAGGCTCCTCTATAACCTTGCTCTTGATGAACTTGAGTTTTAGTTTGTGGAATATTAGAGTCTAACAAATCATATTGAAAAATTCTAAAAGAATTACTGTTTTCATGATATAAAGAAGTATATAGTTTTGTTGATTGTTGTGAAAACTCAACGCCATAAGGGGATCCATCAATTGGGCTATCTGTAAGAATTAGACCATTAGAATCTACTTTACCCGTAGCATTATCAAAATTGTATAATACTAATCTTCCACTTCCGTCATTAGTAAAATCAGCTAATGCTACCTTAGTTCCATCGGGAGATACTTTTAAGTATCCTCTTTTATCTCTTAAAAAATATGAAGAAGTTGAGATTATTGGGTTTGTTGAATCTACTCCATTTTTATCAATTTTATAGGCGTAAAAAGTATTTTGTACTATAGATAAAGCCCATATTTCTTTACAATCTTTTCCTTGTACAGCAGTAACTTTCTCCGACCATTCAAAATCTCTACTATCAGCTAAGTTTACGGGGCCAGAAATAATTTCTCCACCATTACCTTTTGAAATATCTATAGTATAAAATTTAAATCCAGGATTATCTGGGTAGGGAAGGTTTCCTATAAAGTTGGTACCCACGGTAAATATATAATAAAGGTTTTTATCTTCAGGGTTAGGGACAATTAAACCTGATTGTGAGCTTGATGGGTTTCCTTGAAGGTTATCTGCTAAACCACCACTAGAATAATGCATTAACTCGTGATTTTTTGTCCAAACATTAATTCCATCTGAATAAAATAATAAGTTACCATTTTCGTCTGAAATGGTTGAACAACCTTCGTCTGTTTTTAGTAGCCCGTCATTTAATGTTACTGGATTTCCTGAGTTGAAATCCAGTCCTGCATTATTCCCAAAATACCAAATATTTGCTTCTTTTTGGCTATATGAAGAAATAGAAACTATAAAAAAAAGTGCTAGAAGTAGTTGTTTTTTCATTTAAATGGAATTAATTATATAAATAAAACAACTAAACTACATAAAACCCTCTATAAATCTCGTTTTTTTAACAAAGCATATGATGAATAAATAAAAATAGTTGTCCAAATTAATACAATTACGATGTTAAATAAACTAACAGAGTAATCTTTCGTGAAGTTTTCTCCTATTTGATTTGCAACTGATTTAACTGCACCTAATCTTGTAAAAGGTTCTTTAATTAAGTTAGCCATTGACTCTAGAGGAAAAAACTGCATAATTGAGTTGACTGCTTCATCAACACCAGTTTTTATATTTCTAAATGTCCAATATAAATATCCTTTAATTAAACTTTCTACAATTAACCAAACAATCATAGCCGCTACAGCAAAGGCAGATCGTTTAATTAAGACTCCTAAAAACAAACCAAAAGAGAAAAAGCCTAAAAGTTTAATGAAAAAAGCAAATAAATAACCCAAGTCTGAAAATATGATAGAAATTTCATTAAAATCAGAATATATAGCACCAAGAATTAATGAAACAGCAAAAACAAAAACGGTGGAAATAAGAGAAAAAGCTATAACAGTATAAAATTTTGAAAGAATAAATTCTTTTTTGCTTAATCCATCAATTAAGTTTTGTTTTAAAGTTTTATAACTGTATTCGTTAGCCATCATAGAAACAATAACTAGTAATAAAAAGAATTTAAAAATAGCGGCCATATAGGTGTTAAAGTGCCAGATATATGGAAAATTAAAAATTCCTTGTTCAGCTAAATGAAACTTAATAGGGCCTATATCAAATTTTATTGCTGCAATTAAAGCAATTGAGGTCAATAAAGCGAAATATATAATAGAAAGAATTTTGCTAGCTCTGTTATATTTTAATTTATGAATTTCTATATTTAAAAGTCGTAACATGGTGTTGTAGGTTTATTGGTTGTTGGTTAGGTCTAAGAATTGTTGTTCTAAGCTAGGTTTGCGTTTTACTAAATGAGAAAGAGAAACACCTTTATCAAATAAAAATGTATTAATTTCTGATGCTGATAATTCTGATGCTAGACTTGCTATTAAAATTCCATTTTCTTCTTTTATTTTTCCTATTGCTGGATGATTTTCTAAAAGTTGAATAAGTGTATCTTGATTATCTGCTTGAAGCTCAAAAAAACCATTTGAAGCACTCATTTCATCAACTCTACCGCTATATAGTTTTACACCATTTCTAATTACTACAACGTGCGAACATACTTTTTCTACTTCATCAAGTAGGTGAGAGGCAAGTAAAATTGTGGTTCCATTTTTAGCAATTTCTTTAATTATTTGACGAATTTCATGAATTCCTTGAGGATCTAATCCATTTGTTGGTTCATCTAAAATTAAAATCTCAGGATCATTTAATAGGGCAGAAGCAATAGCTAAACGTTGTTTCATCCCTAAAGAATAAGTCTTGAACTTACTATTTCTACGTTCATAAAGGTTAACAGTTTTTAATTTTTCATCTATTTTATCGTATGAAACTCCTTTAATTTTACATATTAATTGTAAGTTTTGAACAGCACTCATGTATGGATAAAAATTAGGACGTTCTATAATCGCTCCTACTTTTTTTAATGCTTCATGTGTAGATAAGTTTCCATTGAACCAGCTAAAACTCCCTGAGGTTTTGTTTACTACATTTAAAATAATACCTAAAGTAGTAGATTTACCACTTCCGTTAGGTCCTAAAATTCCGTACACTGTGCCTTTTTGTATATCGAAGGAAAGATTGTTTACGGCATGAACTTTTCCGTATTTTTTATCGAGGTTTCGAATAGATAAAATTGTTTCCAAGCTATTTTGGTTTTTGTTGATTATATGTATTTGACGATTGATGTAAATTATTGTTACAATGTATAAAAAAAGTAGTAGAAAATAGTTTAAAAGGAAAGTTTAGCTTTTTAGAAAAATACATGATATATTCAGAAGTAAATTTAACTAGATGGTTTAAAACTAAGGTAGTTTTGCATATCAAATTATACAATTATGAAAAAAATAAACTACTTATTAGCAATTATTTTAACAACTGTTTTTTATGTAAGCTGTTCATCTGATGATGTTCAAGAAACACCAAATCAATTTATAATTGAAGGTGAAAATTATTCAATAGAATCAATTTTGGTAGAGAAATTCATGAAAGGAGATACGCCTTCTGTATTCTTACACTTATTGAATGTTACTGAAGAAGATATAGAAGCTGCTCGAAACTCTGGTATAGCTTTAACTGAGGTGGATTTATTTTCAATTACTGTTCGTGATAAAGACTTAACTTCAAAAACTTATACAACAGACAGTTTATGGTATGAATTTATGACGGATGGAGAGTTTTTAGGAGAGTATGATAATGAGCAATTGTTAATGGAGTATGAAACTGGAGATGAAGTTACTTTAACTATAAATTCAATTAATGAAACTAATATATCATTAGATATTAAAGTTAAAAAGGCTAATGGAAATGTAGCAACAGGAAGTTATAACGGAAAATACAGTACTGTTGATAAATCATTAGAGCGTAGTTAGAAAACAAATAGGATAGATAATAAAAAAAGCTTAGGGTTTACCTAAGCTTTTCTTACTTAAAAATGACATTATTTGTTATCAATTAACCTAAATCCTTCACCATGTATATTTAAAATTTCTACATTTTCATCATTCTTCAAGTATTTACGAAGTTTAGCAATATAAACATCCATACTACGAGAAGTGAAATAGTTGTCATCTCGCCAAATCTTTGTCAACGCCAATTCACGTGGCATTAAGTCATTTTTATGCACGGCTAACATTCGTAAAAGTTTACTTTCTTTAGGTGATAACTTTTGAGGTTCTCCACCTTTGTATATTAAATGACGTAGTTTAGAGTTAAAATCAAAAGACCCAATTTTAAACTCAAATTCATCACTGTCGTTTGTCTTTTCTGTTTCTTTACGTTGTAAAATTGCTTTAATTTTATGTAATAAAACTTCAGAATCAAAAGGTTTATTTAAATAATCGTCTGCACCAACTTGATACCCTTTTAAAACATCTTCTTTTAATGTTTTTGCAGTTAAGAAGATAATAGGAATTTCTTTGTTAGTTGAACGAATGTCTTCAGCTAAAGAAAAACCATCTTTACGAGGCATCATTACATCTAAAATACATAAGTCATATTCTGCATTTTTAAACATAATTAAACCATCTATTCCATCTTTAGCATGTGTAACATTGTAATCATTTAATGCTAAATAATCTTTAAGAACTGTTCCAAAATTAGGATCGTCTTCTACTAATAATATTTTTTTACTCCCCATTTCTTAATATTTTATATTAATGGTAATTTAACTGTAAATGTGCTTCCTTTCCCTTTTTCACTTTCAACGTAAACGGTACCTTGGTGACTATCTATAATTTCTTTTACATAGGCTAAGCCTAATCCGTGACCTTTTACGTTGTGTATATTCCCTTTATGTTCTCTATAAAACTTATCGAACACATATTTTTGAGCATTTTTACTCATCCCTATACCTTCATCTTTTATCTTAAAGATAAAGTATTTATTTGTGTTTTCAGTAAATACATCAATTTTTGGTGCGTTTTCTGAATATTTTAATGCGTTTTCTAACATGTTAACAACAACATTTGTTAAGTGAAACTGATTTCCAAGAACTTCTGTTGAAATAGCTTTAAAATGAGTTGTTACACTTCCTTTTTTGTCGTCGGTTAATAGCTGAATATGTTCAGTAGCCTCTTCAATTATGTCGTGCATGTCTACTGCATCCTTACTAATTTCAATCTGGTTCTTTTCGAGTCTTGAAATTCGTAATACATTTTCTACCTGTCCGTGCATACGCTTATTTTCATCGCGAATCATTTGAACATATCGCTTAACCTTTTCTTCATCTGATATGATTTTTGGGTTTTTAATTGCATCTAAAGCTAGATTAATAGTGGCAATAGGTGTTTTAAACTCATGTGTCATATTGTTAATGAAGTCTGTCTTTATTTCAGAGATCTTTTTTTGACGAATAAGCTGATATAACGATGTTGAAAAAGCAGCAATGATAATTCCTATAAAAAATAAAGAAAGTATCAGTACTTTCATCATGCCTGAAAGCAGATTCTTTTTCTCGTTAGGAAATTTAACATATAGTTTATATTTACTATTTCCGTTTTCATCTTCCAATAACGGATAGCTAATATCTTCTGGTTGTATGTTAAAATATCCAGACTTTAACTGTGTTGCCAAACCATCTTCATAAACAACATATTTAAAATCTTGTGTAATATTCATTTTAGCAAACTCTTCTTTCAGAGTGTAACTTAACTCTTTATTACTTATTCTTTGGTTAATAGGAAACACGGCTTTACTTCGTCTAAAAGCATGTTCCATAACTTCATTATTCCAACTATTATAAGTTCTAAAAGTAGAGTAACGGTTTTCATCTAAAAAAGGCTTAAAATCTTTATTTTCAGATTTTATTACCTGAGAAAAGTAAATATCTTCTTTCCCCGAGTAGCGTTTAATAATAATAGAGTCGTTATCTACAAACTCATTAGGCATTTTAATACTCTCTTCTAAAATAGTACTACCAAAAGAAAACTTTTTTTTGCTTACCGTATCAACTTGTTGAAAAAGAAAAGTTGTTATTTCAGCATCAGTTCTTAGCTTATCATTTTCAAAATAATCTTTATAATTTTGCTTAAACTCTAGATACTCTCTCTCTTTTATGTTTTCAGAGGTGCGAGCTAAAGCAATTTTCACATTGTTTTTAAATTGTTCTTTTTTATTTTTGATAGCATCGTTAATCCAATAAACTTGAATAGAGATGATTCCTATTAAAGAAATACTCATTAAAATAACAATGAGAATAAAAATTTTCTTACCCATTATTCAAAAATAAATTAATAAAATTTAGGCGTATAATCTTTTAACTTAGATTAACAGAATCGCTATAAAATTAAGATAATTTTAACAAAAAATTATAAAAAAGTGTAAATTAATGTATGTTTTCTGTTAAAGAATTGTGGATTTTTAAGACTTGTTCTTTTGATTTTGTAAGTGTAAGGTTTTCAATTAAATAGTTTGATTGAAGTGTTTTTTTAGTTTCATCCCATTGATTTTTAATTCTGTTTTTTACTTCTTCAATGGTTGAGTTGTCTCTATTTATGACTCGATTAATTCTTACGTCTATTGGGGCGGTAACTGTTATGATTTTATTACAAAGAGAATCGCTCCCGTTTTCAAAAAGAATGGCATTTTCATACAAAATGTAATCTTTATCTATGTTTTCTTTAATAAAATGCTGCAAATGTTTATTAACAACAGGGTGAACGATAGCGTTAAGTGTACTTAATCTTTCTTTGTTGTTAAAAACAATTGAAGCTAAGTAAGACCTATTAAGCTCATCGTTAACATAAACTTGCTCACCAAATTCGGCAATTAGTTGAGTCTTAATTTTAGCGGATGTGTTCATTAGCCTTTTAGCTTCATCATCAGCAATATAAATGGAAATATTTTCAAATTCTGAAAACATTTTAACTATGGTAGATTTCCCACTACCAATACCGCCTGTTAAACCTACTACAATACTATTCATATATTAAAAAGTCAATCTTATTAGGAACTATTCTTACCAATGTAACCATATCAGGAAGATCTTTTATTTGAGGGGTGAGATAGTTAACTTCTTTGTTTTTAGATTGTAGATAATCACACTCTACTTTAAATAAGTCAGGTGTTACTTCATTAAAATTCTGCAAGCCTACTTTATAGATAATCTTAACTTTCTTAGGAAAGACATTAATTCCTTTTGGAGCATTTTTTACAAACACAGGAACTTCTATTTCTCCTTCGGTAAACTTATCAACGTCAATACTAATTTCAGCAGTTGAATGGCTTGATTTAAGTTGTGTGTTTTCTGGAAAGATAATAGGAGAGGAGATATTAGTGCTCTTTGATAAGTTTTCTAACGTTATATTTTCTAGGGTTAAAAATTTTGTTTCTTTAACATAGGTTTCATCTCCAGAAATTAAAACACTATCAGGAGTAATTGTTACAGGTTTTGAGAGGTCATATCCTAATTGAAAAGTGATATTTAAGTTAGGTTTTAAAGGGATTTTTTTTGAACTAAGCGTGCCAATTTTTAAAGGAATTGTATCTTCTACAATTTTAGTTAATTCAATGCTAGATTTTAATTGTTTTTGAACTTCTGAAGTTAGATCTTTAGATAAAAAGTAATAATTAGTTCTAGTTTTCTTAGAAACTTTAGTAAGATCCAGCTTAATCGGTTTATGGGTAATGCTAGCAACTAACAAATTATATCCACTACTTTTTAGTTTTAAAGAAAGCTGATTAATAGGTGTTTCTATTAATGTTTTTTGTTGTGGTAGTTTTACGTATTCAACACTGTACACAAGGGTAGTGTTATATTCTTTTGATAGATTAATAAGCAACCAAAAAAATACTGAAGCAGTTAAAAAACCAAAGAAAGTTTTAGGTATGTTAAATTTTGTTTTCAAGAAATAGTTTATTGATGCAATCTACGTAAAAAACAAAAAAGTGAGCTCATGAGCTCACTTTTTTATAAAAAAATATACTGTTATTTTTTAGTCTCAGTAGAATGTTTTTTACTCATTTCCATAGAAATGGCAGAACGTTCAAACTTTATTTTACCAGCACCAGTTTCAATAGTAACAGTGTTGTCAGTATCGTTGATTTCAACAATTTTACCATGAATACCACTAGTGGTAACTATTTTCGCTCCTTTTTTGATTTCAGTTTGAAATTGCTTTTCCTTTTTTTGACGTCTCATTTGTGGACGAATAATTAAAAAGTAAAAAACAGCAATCATTGCTACAAAAGGAAGCATGTTCATTAAACTTTCTTGAGAGCTAGCTTGTAAAAAAATGGTTATAAACATTATGAATTTTTCTTTTTAGGAGTTACCATTCCAGAAATCTTAATAACCTCTCTACCTTTTTCAGTGTTGGTGGTTAGGGTAATAGATTTTGATTGTTTGTTAACTCTTCCGTTGGTGTTAAAACTAACTTTAATATCTCCTGTTTTACCTGGAGCAATAGCCCCTTTTGGCCATTCAGGAACAGTACATCCACAAGATGCTTGTGCATTTGTAATGATTAAATCGCTCTTACCAGTATTTGTTACTAAGAAGGTCGTTTTAACAACTTCTCCTTCGTTAACAGTACCAAAGTCAAATTCTTCTTTGTCAAAAGAAATAACAGGAGCACCTAAACCAATAGAGCTGTCTCTTTTTTCTGCTTTTTCAACATTTTCTTTTTTAACTTTTGATGAAGCATTTCCTTGTCCGCAAGAAACTAACACCCCTGCCGACACAACAAATGCTACTATTACTGCTATTTTCTTCATTGTAAAAATATTTTTAATTTGTTGTAAAAATACTAATTTATTATAATAAACCTCTACCAATTTTTACCATCTTATTTGAACTTAGGTAGTCTTTGGCTAATTTATCTAAAACACCATTTATAAAGTAACCACTTTTATTCGTTGAATAATCCTTAGCTAGTTCAATATATTCGTTTATAGTAACTCTACTTGGAATAGAAGGGAAGTGTAAAAACTCAGTAATTGCCATTTTAATAATAATCATATCAATATCTGCAATTCTATCAGCTTCCCAGTTAGGAGTTTTTTCTATAATATCTTCTTCGTATTTGTGTTGATGTAACATCGTTTTTGTAAACAAATCAGAAACAAATATTTTATCCTCATTATCTTTATATAAACTACCTAAAATAAAAGGTTTATTAGCTTTTTGTTTGTTTAAAGATTTAAGAATCCAAGTGTTTACAAAAGGAATATCATCTACCCAAGAGATCATTTTATCTTCAAAATAATCAGCTAATTTTTCATTAGGAGCTACTATCTCTCTAAAAAAGTCGATAACAAAAGCTTTGTCTACATTAAAAGAGTCTTCAACAGTATCCATATACTTTTTATAAAGATCACTTTTTTGTAGCTCATCTAATAAAATCTTTACGTACTCATCATCAAGATCCCAGTAATTTAACTTGTTAAGCTCAATATACCCTTCTAAACTTACACTTTCGTTAAGTAAGTTTAAAAGCTTGTTATCTATAAATTTTGTATTTGGATTCAGTTCTTCTTTAGTAGCAAGTATTTTCTTTTTAGAAAGCTCTATTCTCTTACGAGCTAATTTTTGCACTTCAACTAATAATTGAAGATTTAAAACGTACAAATCGTACATTTTTTGAATGCTGTGTTTTAAGAATTTTCCTTCCTTAACCAAATCATCGCTATGCGATTGTTGCATCGCATAAGCCGACTGCATTACTTTAACACGAATATGTCTTCTGTTAATCATTCTAAAGAACTTTAAAAAAAAGAGCGATAGAAACCATTTCTAACGCTCTGCAAAAGTAAAACTTTTTTATTTTTTATCTAGCTATTTTGCTCTTTTTTGCGAGCATCAATTCTTGCTTGTGCAATATTGAAAGCAGCTTGATGTGTAGTGATGTTTTCTTTTTCTGATAAATTGAAAATATCTAATGTAGTATTGTAGATGTTTTCAGTTCTTTTTAAGCTCTCAGCTTTATCGTAACCTACAACCTCAGCATATACATTAATAATACCACCAGCGTTAATTAAGAAGTCAGGAGCATAAGCAATTCCTTTATCTTTTAACATTGTACCATGCTTTAATTCGTTAGCTAATTGGTTATTAGCAGCACCTGCAATTACTTTAGCTTTTAATTGGGCAATACTTTCATCATTAATAGTAGCACCCAAGGCACATGGAGCATAAATATCTACATCTAGTCCAAAAATATCATTTCCTAATACTACGTTAGCACCATATTTTTTACTTAACTCTTCTAAGCGAGCTTCGTTAATGTCGTTTAAAACAACTTGAGCACCTTCATCAGTAATGTGCTTAACTAAAGTTTCTCCAACATGACCAACACCTTGAACTAATACTTTTTTACCATCTAAGTTTTCAGTTCCAAACTTATATTTAGCAGCAGCCTTCATACCCATGTAAACACCGTAAGCTGTTACAGGAGAGGGGTTTCCAGAACCTCCAATGTTTTCAGAAACACCAGTTACGTGTGGAGTAACTTCACGGATAATATCCATATCTCGAGTTTCCATTCCAACATCTTCAGCAGTAATATACTTTCCGCTTAAAGAATTAACAAACTCACCAAACTTACGCATTAAAGCGTCATTTTTTTGAGTTTTAGCATCACCAATAATAACTGCTTTACCACCACCAAGGTTTAGACCAGTAATAGCAGATTTGTAAGTCATACCACGAGACAAACGTAATACATCGTTTAAAGCTTCCCATTCACTTTTATACTGCCACATTCTAGTACCTCCTAAAGCAGGCCCTAAAGTTGTATTATGGATACCGATAATTGCTTTTAAACCTGTATCTTCGTCGTTGCAAAAAACGATTTGCTCGTGATTGTCAAAAGATAATTGACCAAACACTGGGTCATTCTTAAGATCTTTAGTATCAATGATTTCTGATGTCATTTGTTTTGTTTTTTAATTTGAGACGATTTGGATAATCTCAAAAATTCGAGTGCAAAAGTAAGAAATCATTAAAACATAAGCAAAAAAAGAGGTCTCAATTAAGGTATCTTTAACAGGGCGTCTTTATAAAGTTTAATTTTTATAATAAAATAAAATTGAAAGCATTACAATACTTAAACAAGTACTTTGTTAAATACAAATGGAGGTTATTATTAGGGGTTTTAATTACGATATTATCAAAAATACTGACACTTAAAATTCCCAATTTTGTTGGTGACTCATTAAATGTTGTAGAAGATTATCAATTAGGTAAAATAACTGAAATGTCAGAAGTAAAAAGTATTCTTTTTACAAATATCCTACTTATTGTGGGAGTAACATTATTGGGTGGCTTTTTTACATTTTTAATGCGCCAAACTATTATTGTAATGTCACGATTAATAGAATTTGATTTAAAAAATGAGATTTATCAACAATATCAACGATTATCACTTAATTTTTATAAGCAAAATAGAACAGGAGATTTAATGAACCGTATTAGTGAAGATGTATCTAAGGTTCGTATGTATTTTGGACCAGCTATTATGTACTCGTTAAACATGTTGGTTTCTTTTGCAGTCGGATTTACCCAAATGTATGCGATATCACCAAAGCTTACCTTGTATACAATGATACCTTTTCCAGTTTTATCAATATCAGTTTTTGTTTTAAGCAAGCAAATTAATAAGCGAAGTACTGTGGTTCAGCAATACCTTTCAAAATTAACCACTTTTAATCAAGAGTTCTTTTCTGGTATTAATGTCGTAAAATCGTATGCAATAGAAAATGCTGTGATTAAAAACTTTGATACGTTGGCAGATGCAAGTAAAGATAAAAATATAGACTTATATAAAGTACAAGCGTTGTTTTTTCCGTTAATGATTTTGTTAATAGGAATCAGTAATATTATAGTGTTGTATGTTGGTGGTAGTTTATATATTAATGATGAAATTAAGGTAGGAGCCATTGGAGCATTTGTGATGTATGTAAATATTTTAACATGGCCAGTAGCTGTCGTTGGTTGGGTGACTTCTATGGTGCAACAAGCAGAAGCTTCTCAAGAAAGAATAAACGAATTTTTAGAGCAAGTTCCAGAAATTAAAAATGCAAATGAAGGAGAAACGATAATAGAAGGAAATATTGAATTTAAACATGTCTCTTTAACTTATGAAGATACAAACATTACTGCGTTAAAAGATGTTAGTTTTAAAGTAGAAAAAGGAGAAACGCTAGCAGTTTTAGGGAAAACAGGAAGTGGTAAATCATCTATTATTAATCTGGTTTCACGATTGTATGATACTACAAAGGGAAGTGTGTTAATGGATGGAAAAGATATTAAAACCTGTAATTTGTATGATATAAGAAACCAAATAGGGTTTGTACCACAAGAACCATTTCTGTTTTCAGACACCATTGAAAACAATATAAAATTTGGTAAAGAAGACGCCACAGAAGAAGAAATTATTGAAGCAGCTAAAAATGCGGTAATTCATGAAAATATTATTGACTTTAAACAAGGATATAAAACTATTTTAGGAGAACGTGGTGTTACGCTTTCAGGAGGTCAAAAGCAGCGAACTTCAATAGCGAGGGCTATTATAAAAAATCCTAAAATTTTAATTTTTGACGATTGTTTATCAGCAGTAGATACTGAGACAGAAGAGAGAATATTATCTAACTTAGAACGAGTTTCTAGTGATAAAACAACGATAATAATAAGTCATAGAGTATCATCGGCAAAAAATGCAGACAAAATAATTGTATTAGATAACGGAAAGATAATTCAGCAAGGTGTTCATAATCAATTAGTAAAAGAAGAGGGGTATTACAAAGAGTTATATGAGCAACAGCTTTTAGAAAAAGAAATATAGCATTTCGTATTGTCAAGTCAAATATTTTGTTAGATTTGTTGAGGAAAATTTAAGTAAACAACTATTATTTTAAGTAGCGAATTATGAGCGAGAGAGTAGAACAAGAGGAAATCTTTTCACAAGTTTTAAGAGCAGGAAGAAGAACATATTTTTTTGATGTTAGATCTACAAAGGCAGATGATTATTATTTAACCGTGACAGAGAGTAAGAAGTTTACTCATGATGATGGTTCTTTTCATTATCAGAAACATAAAATTTACCTATATAAAGAAGATTTTAGCGACTTTAAAGAGATGTTGAATAAAGCAACAGACTTTATCGTAAATGAAAAAGGATCTGAGGTAATCAGTGAGCGTCATCAAAAAGACTATAAAAAAGAAGAAAACGCAACAACAGAAGCAACTTCAACAGAAAGTTTTACTGACGTTTCTTTCGACGATATTTAAGCAGAAGAAACTGTTTTGCATAACTCTAAACACAAATGTATAATTTGTGTTTAGAGATTGGATTGTGCAGAAAAAATCAATTCAAATTCAATTTACACTTAGAAAAACTGCCAATTGTTGCACAAGCAATTGGTGGTTTTTATTTTTTATATAAGCGATTTTATTTTGTTTGGTAGTTTTGATGCGAATTCAACCAGCTGCTTATAAGTTAAAGTTCTACCTACTCTACTATTAAGTTTATCTTCACGCTGGTTAATCCTAAGTAATTTTTGTTTCATAGGAAAGCGAGTTTTTGAGTTTATCTAAATATAATAAAAAAAAACTGAATTTCAGTAGGTTATGTTATTTTGAATTAAAATATCTTGTGAGTTGGGTGTTTTTCCTATAAAATTTTTTTCATAGTAGTTGTTTTCGCTACCGTTTCTTGCCATTCTTTTGTAGGATTACTGTCAAGTGTAATTCCACCACCAATATAAATGTATATAATATTGTCAGAAACTTCCATACAACGAAGGTTAACAAACAAATTACTTTCTTTATCATTAATGTTTAGTTCTCCTAAGAATCCTGTATAAAAGCTTCTATGATAGTTTTCATTATTTAAAATAAACTGTTTTGAAGCTTCTAAAGGCATTCCACAAACGGCAGGGGTAGGATGTAAGCTTTTGATTAAAGAAGCAGTATTAGTTTTTAGCTTACCATTAAGAACTGTTCTTAAATGAAGTAATTTTCCTGCTTTAATAGTTTCAATACCAGATTTTGTAATTTCTGAAGAAATATCAGATAAATTGTTAGTAATGTAGTCAGTTACAAATTGTTGCTCTTCTAATTCTTTTGGTTGCCAAGTAACATTAGTTGTACCATTGTAAACTTGTGTTCCCGCCAAAGCCATAGTAGTAAAACTTTTATTTTTAATACTAACTAAAGTTTCTGGAGTAGCTCCTAACCATAACCCAATTTTAGGATGATACCAAACATATACAAAAGCTGTAGGGTAGTTGTTCAGAAGTTTTTGAAAAGTATCAATAAGGCTGAAATTTGATACCTCTATTTTTTCTTTTCTGGAAAGGACTACTTTTTTAAACTGCTGGTTTTTAATAGCAGTGATTCCTCTTTCAACTAGTTGGATATGGCTCTTTTCGGAAGCAGTATCAGGAGCATGATTGTTATTGTTAGTTTGAGTATCGCCAATCGTAATTTCTTCTTCAATATAGGTAGATTGATTTTTAGGAATTAAAATAGCTTTTTCTCTGTTGTCAAACGGAGCAAAAATAAATCCACTCTCATTATAGTTTTCAGAGGTAATTAAGTCGTTGTTTTGTTGAAACCATCCTTTAATTATAGTACAGTTAGGTTTTCTGTAAGTAATAAAAGGTAATTCTATGTTGAAGGCTTCTTTTATGTTTAAAAAAATACTCAATCTAATTGTTGTATTAAATGTTTTTTAATCGTGTCAAATTTACTCCAAATAAATCCATGACCAGCATCAGGAATGCTAATTAACTCAAACTGATTTTCAGGAAACTGTTCTTTTAAAAATAAAGAGTTTTTAAAAGGTACAATCCAATCATTAGTTCCATGGATACTTACTATGTTGTTAGGAGTAGATTTCCAATTGTTTTCAAAAAGTTGTAAATCTTGTTTATGAGATAGCTTTTCTCTGCTAGCTTCTTGCCAAATAGGTGGAACCAACCATCGAGTAAACTTCCACTTATATAAATTTAAAGACCATGGCATAGGTTCTATTTCGCTATACACTGCTGGAGCCAACAAAATCACTTTTCGAATTTTTTGTTGTATAGCCAAAGCAATAGGACCGCCGTAAGAGTAGCCTACTAGTATTGTTTTGTTGGGGTTGTAATCTTGTAAAATACTTCTTAACATGTCACGCTCAAAAGCAATACTTTCCTGAACCGAATTTTTGTCTTGATAATTGTAACCAATTCTGTCGTATGAAATCATATTAGCTTTGCTAAGCAATACACTGTCTTTCATATATTTTACAAAATCGATAGAAGAACCTATTGTTCCATGAACAAAAACCAGTGTAGGTAAAGTAGTATCTTTTATGATTGAAAGTTTTCTGTACTTAAAACCTTTAAAGTTTTTATAAGTGAGGACAGGAGTAACAGAACTACCTGAAATTTTTTTAAGTACTTTTACATCAGATTTAGGAGCAGAAAAACTCCAGAATAAATAATATAAAACAAGGAAAAGCACAAAGAGAGCAATTCCAACGATTTTCAAGATTTTTTTCAGCAATTTCATGCTATTGTTTGTCTAAAACAATATTGGTAATCTTACAAAGTGAAATCAAATTCTCATCCTCATCAACAATTCTCACTTCCCATAAATGTGTAGTTCTACCTTTATGAATCGCTTTTGCAGTCGCAAAAACATATCCTTCTCTTTTGCTTTTTACATGATTGATGCTAAGTTCAATACCTTTAATAATTTTATTAAAGTCTCTTAAAAAAAATGCAGAAGCACAACTACCAACCGATTCTGCTAAAGCAGCTGTAGCACCACCATGTAATATCCCGTAGGGTTGATGTACTTTAGGTGTCACAGGCATTTTAGCAGTAATAAAATCATCTCCTACATCAATAAACTCTATTTCTAAAGTTTCCATTAAGGTGTTTTTGTTGTAACTGTTTAAGACTGTAAGAGATGCTTGCTTATTCATAGTGACTAAAAATTATCACTCAAAAATACGTATTTTTGTACTGACAAAAAATGATAGAATGTATAAAGTACGCGTAATTTTAGATACGAAAGAAGATGTAATACGAACCCTGTTAGTAAATGAAAAAGGTTCGTTAGAAAACCTACACTTTGATATCGCAAAAGCGTTTGGTTTTAACGGACAAGAAATGGCATCTTTTTACCGTACCGATGACGATTGGAATCAAGGTGAAGAAATTCCTTTATTCAATATGTCAGAAGCAGGAGAAGGAATTTCAATGGCAACATGTATGTTGCATGAAACCATACCAAACCAACACGATAAGTTGATTTATGTGTACGATTTCTTGCAAATGTGGACGTTTTATGTAGAGGTAATAGAACAATCTAATGAAAAAGTTACTGAAACAAAAATGATCTTATCTGTAGGAGAAATTCCAGAAGAAGCTCCAGAAAAAGAATTTAAGGCAGAAGATCTTTCAAAAAATATAGATGATGAAATTGATGATGAATTTAATAACTTTGAAAGCCTAGACGATTTTGACTTTGATAATTACTAAGCTATGGCACAATTTATAAAACTGTATAACGACAACCCCAATCCAAAAGAGATTGAAAAAATTGTAAAAGTTTTACAAAATGGAGGGTTAATTATATATCCAACCGATACTGTTTATGGTTTAGGCTGTGATATTACCAATACTAAAGCACTAGAAAAAGTAGCAAGAATAAAAAAAGTAAAGCCAGAAAAAGCCAACTTCTCGTTTGTTTGTAACGATTTAAGTCATTTATCTGATTACGTAAAGCAAATAGATACCGCAACTTATAAAATTTTAAAAAGAGCTTTACCAGGGCCATATACTTTTGTGTTACCAGGTAGTAACTCATTACCAAAAGCCTATAAAAAACGAAAAACAGTAGGTATTCGTGTACCTGATAATAATATAGCAAGAGCCATTGTAGCAGCTTTAGGAAATCCGATTGTATCTACATCTATTCACGATGAAGATGAAGTATTAGAATATACAACCGATCCTGAATTAATTTTCGAGAAATGGCAGAACATTGTTGATGTCGTGATTGATGGTGGGTATGGTGACAATCATGCATCTACTGTAATCGATTTAACAACCGATGAACCAGAAGTACTTCGTGAAGGAAAAGGAAACTTAGATGTTTTGTAATGCCTAGGATTGAGTTAGTTACTTATATACATTCTTACAGAGAAATTGTATTTGATTTATCTCGTAGTGTAGAATTGCATAAAATATCAACTCAAAAGACAAAAGAGGAAGTTGTTGCTGGTAAAATGACTGGTTTAATAGGGTTAAATGAAAGTGTTACTTGGAGAGCTAAACACTTAGGTTTTTACCAAGAATTAACTTCAAAAATAACAGAATATAAATATCCAGAATATTTTGTAGATGAAATGCAAAAAGGAGCTTTTAAAAGCTTTCGACATGAGCATTATTTCATAGAAGAGTTTGAGAATAAAGTAAAGATGATTGATGTGTTTGATTATGTGTCTCCTCTAGTTTTTTTAGGAAAGTTAATAGATAAAATATTCTTGAAAAAATATATGATAAAGTTATTAGTAGAGAGGAATAAGGTTATCAAAGAATTTGCAGAAACAGATGCTTGGCGTGTTGTTTTATAAGACCCGTTGGAGAAATGTAAAATACATTGTATATAGAGGAGCAGTTTTTGGAATAGCTTTACTATTTAGGACATTAGATAATAAAGTAGTTGTATTACCTATGGAAACGCACTGGTTATAGCATACTTTTGGAGGAATTGCAGTCTTCTTCCTCTTATATTATATCTATAAAGATGAACAAGAATTAACGTAGTTCAGTAAACTCTTTCCTTCCTTTAGCATAATATTGCCAAACTACAGATTTGTGTTTGTAGTAATTCGGCTTCTTTAGTGATTCTTTTCTCTTTTTTAAGAACCTAAAAAGATGTGCATAAAAACTAAAATGAGCTTTTAAAATAGCAAACAAGTGGTTAGGTTTCCCTTCCAATAAAAATTTAACGCTAGCCAACCCGTCTAAAATTAAACGAGAAAATATAATTGGAAACAATTTAGCAGAAGGTAAGTTTTTAACTAAGTTGAGTAAACTATTCCTAAAATTTAAAAACGTTTTTCTAGGGTTTAAAGTATCCAATGTAGCCCCACCTACATGATACACAGTGGATGACCCTACATATTTTATAATATGTCCACTGTTTTTAGCACGCCAGCACAAATCAATTTCTTCCTGATGTGCAAAAAAATCTTCATCAAAACCGTTGAGTTGATGAAAAACTTCAGAGCGGATAAAAAAACAAGCCCCAGATGCCCAAAATATTTCGGTAGTATCGTTAAACTGTCCGTTATCAGTTTCTAAATCGCTAAACAAACGACCACGACAATATGGATATCCAAAAGCATCAATAAAACCACCAGCAGCACCTGCATATTCAAACTTCGATTTATCTTTAAAATCTAAAATCTTTGGTTGAATAATGGCTGTGTTGGACTCTTTTTTAAAAGTATTGATAATAGGAGTCAACCAATTTTCAGTAACCTCAATATCAGAATTTACCAAACAATAGATATCTGCACCAATATGTTGTAACGCATCGTTATAACCTTTTGCATACCCGCCATTTTCGGTATTCTCTACAATTTTTACAGTAGGAAAATACTGCTTAATAAATTCAACAGAATCATCTGTAGAAGCATTGTCTGCGACATACACTTCAGCTTCTTCTGAACTAAAATTCACGACAGAAGGTAAAAATTGCTCAAGCAATTTTTTCCCATTCCAGTTTAATATGACGATTGCTGTTTTCAAGACGGCAAATTTACAGTTTAAAAATGAAATTCGTGTTAAAAAGCATGAGTCATTCTGTGTTCCATCATTCTGACTGTATGAGAGAAGCCGTAAGGTTCAGCAAAGTTAAATCTTATTAAACAGAGCAACTTCTATTCTAATTCTACAGGTATATACGTTATATTCTCTAAACTAAAATTAAAAGGTTCAGAACTCCCGCCGGTCATTACAATATCAGCACTAGCAATACCAAGTATAGTAATTTTTGTGTTTATTTCAGAGATAACTGCAGAAGAAATAAAACTACCTTCTTCAATTTGAGAGGCAACACCAATGTAAATACTAGGCTCAAATTTAAAAATAGCTTTTTGACCTGGTACAAGATTAGTTTTAGTAGCTAATAATTTACCATTTCTGTAACAGTGAGCACAAATATCGCTATTAGTTAAGTTATTTTGTATTTCTACTTCTTCTGGGTTAGTAGCTGGAGTTGAAGAACTCTGTAAGACATTTCCAGAAGTACTTTTAACCATTTCATAAGCATTTCCATTACAGGCGGTTAATTGAGGTGTGTAGTTTCCGTAAGAATCACTAGCTGCAATTTGAAAGATTATAGGATAGTTGAAAGGATGATTGTCTAATCGACCACAATTTTTAATAACTTTCCATGCAATGGCTATTTCATCAAAGGTATCTGAAATATTTTTCTGGAAAATCACAATACTGCTGTTATTAGCATCATTAGATCTGTTTATAAAGTTTAGTTTAATATCATTACTCATAAAATCAATTTTTTAAGTTTGGTACCTCAGAACATAAATTTAAGAAAATGATAAAAGCAAGGACAAAGGAATGTTATAAGCGTGCTGTTTTGTGTGTTGAAATGTGTGCTGGATGTCATTAAAGGAATTACCATCATTCCAAATGAACACTGAGCGTAGTCAAAGTGGTATGTTAAGTAATCTTTTTGTTGATAATGAGATAGCTGCATTGTTATTACTCCCCACTATGACGTTTCCGTTACCGTTATTCCGAACGAGGTACGAGGAGGAATCTCACGAGGTGCGTAACCTTTACTCTTCAATAACTAACTTCTCCCAGATGTTTTCCCACCTCTTATTTATAACTCTGTTACGATACGTTGTTAAATCAAAATTAGGAGTAGGTCGTACAATAAGATTGAATACATCGTCTAAACCATGCGGAGCAATAAAATCTATTTGATTGTTTGTATTTAACTGAACAGCAATTGCTGTAGCTGTTTCAGGCCAGTAAGAAATGGCTTCGTAACAATCTTTATAAGGTAAATGATTGTTTCGAATATGCATTCTTGCTTGATTTTTCACCGACCAATTTACAGAGGAATTAATAGTTTTGAGTTGTTCTTCAAGAGCTAATTCACGAGCCTTAGAAATGTCGCTTTCATCAAAATAAATAACATCAACATCGTTTAAAGAAGTTCTTTTACTATTGTGTTTATAGTCCCAAATTTTGTTCCTAATAAAACCAGCACCAATCCAACAGTCGGGTAAATGTAGATTCCTAACAGCTTCAAGAATGTTTAGCATCCAAGCATCATTTTCAATAATAGTTATGAGTT
The DNA here is from genome assembly GCF_030547425.1 of Tenacibaculum sp. 1_MG-2023. GTDB lineage: Bacteria > Bacteroidota > Bacteroidia > Flavobacteriales > Flavobacteriaceae > Polaribacter. Next base: position 73,729 of record NZ_JAUORH010000003.1, read on the forward strand.
CAGTGGTAAAATTTGCTTTCATAAAACTTATTGGTACTTAGGTATATCTTTTAAAAACACATAAGTTTCCTTCTCTTTATCTAGCATACAGAAAAAGTGTTGCAGTCCGTTGGTAACGATGAGGTAATCAGCATCGAGTTTTAAGTTGTAGCGTGCAATCTGATCAAAAGTATCTTGGGTAATTTTTATATGCGGAGCTTTACATTCCACAATAATATTCGGATGCCCGTCAGAAGCAAAAACCACAATATCGGTACGTTTTTTAAGGTTGTTGATAACCAATTGTTTTTCAATAGCAATCAATGAAACAGGATAGTTTCTTTCTTGAATCAACCATTGCACAAAATGCTGACGTACCCATTCCTCGGGAGTTAATACCATATATTTTTTTCTCAAATTATCAAAAATAAGCGTCTTATTTTCGTTACTTTTGAGCTTGAATGTATAGCTAGGAAGGTTGAGCTTTTGCATAACCCAAAAGTAATAAAATTATAAGTTATTTCTTCGTTGTTCAACATGACGAAACATTATTGTCATCTCGAACTGGAGCAACGCGGAATGTGAGAGATCTTAAACATGAGAGTTACTCCGTTGAATGAGATTTCTCAGTCGTAACCTCCTTCGAAATGACATTATAGTAATTGTCATTCCGAACGACGAAGGAGGAGGAATCTCAAGAGGTGTGTTACTCTTATTGTTAAGATTTCTCGTCGCTCATAAAATTGCTCCTTCGAAATGACAAAAGAGTATCATTACAAATGAATACCTCGCTATAACATTTTAAATAATAATACCTAATAGAGGTAATTATTTGAGTTAGTATTAACAAGAACAATAATACTTCCTCTCCTTAGGAGAGGATTGAGGAGAGGCTTTATGAACGAAATTAAATCTATCATATCCGATATTAAAGGAGGCAATATCAAACCCATTTATTTTTTAATGGGGGAAGAACCATATTACATTGATAAAATTTCAGATTACATTGAAGATAATGTGTTAGATGAATCCGAAAAGGGATTCAATCAAGTAGTTATGTACGGTCGTGATGTATCGATAGAAGAAATTGTGTCGTCGGCAAAACGTTTTCCGATGATGGCAGAAAAGCAGGTGATTATTGTTAAAGAAGCGCAAGATTTAAGCCGTACGATTGATAAAATAGAGTCGTATGCTGCCAATCCACAACCGAGTACCGTATTGGTGTTTAATTATAAATACAAAAAGCTCGATAAACGTAAAAAGGCGTACAAAGCCATTGCAAAAAGCGGACTCATTTATGAAAGTAAAAAACTGTATGATAACCAAGTAGCCGATTGGATACGTCAGGTGTTGGGCGGAAAAAAGTTTAACATCGAACCGAAAGCTTCGCAAATGTTGGTAGAGTTTTTAGGAACAGATCTAAGTAAGATTAGTAACGAATTAGACAAGCTTACCTCAGTATTGCCTGCAGAAACGATTATTACCGATAAGCATATTGAAGAAAACATTGGGATTTCTAAAGACTTTAACAATTTTGAGTTGCGTAAAGCAGTAGGACAGCGTGATGTGGTAAAAGCGAACAGAATTATCAATTATTTTGCACAGAACCCAAAGAACAACCCGTTGGTAATGACCATTTCCTTGCTAAATAGTTTTTTTACACAACTATTACTATACCACGGATTAAAAGACAAATCGAAAGCTTCGGTTGCTAAAAACTTAGGGGTAAACCCATATTTTGTGGACGACTACGTAAACGCAGCCCGTAATTATCCGATGCGAAAAGTATCACAAATTATTGCCTTATTACGTGATGCTGATGTAAAAAGCAAAGGAGTAGGAGCCAACCAAACCCATGCCGATATTTTAAAAGAATTATTGTTTAAGATTTTGCATTAACAGTATTGTGTGCAAACCTTATCATTAAAGAAGTAAAAAATTACGAGAAAAATGTTGTAAAACGATATTTTACAAACAAAATTCTAATAAAGAGACAATTTTAACTTACCCACACACTCACTTTTCATAATCAAGCGTATCAAAACAGACGACTGCTCGAATAAAAGGGCAAAAAAACATGTACTACTTAGTGGCTTTTTAAGTACATAAAATTGTATACACAGGTACAAGTTGCGTACAAACAAAGTTGGTTCTTCTTAAAAGACAGTGTTTTACGGCAAAAAGCTTAAAAATCAATACATTGATTGTATGATTTTGGAGATATTTTATATCTTTAACTCAAAAAATTGTACCACCCTAAAATACATCTATGAACATAAAAGCAAAGCTTTTTGTATGTGGTGAGGAACGAGAACTACTTACTACAAACTTAAATTATAATCGCCTTACCGATTGGAACGGTAAACCAACTTCCGCCTTATTAGGAGGAGCTATTTCAGTAACTTTTGAATCTCAAATGTACGATGATACCTTTGCTGATTGGATTAAATCAGATAGAAAAGGCAATAAAAAAATACGTCATCCTTTTAATCTTTATCAATTAAGAGACGGTAAAATAGTCTTTTACAAAGACGAGTTTGATGGAATAGAACTATTTCAATACAACTTTCAAGACGGTGTACTTGTAAATTATTACGAAGTTTTTGATAACCAGAAAGGTATGCAGGTTACGTTAACCATATCACCTGCAATGCAAGACTATCGTTTTTTTAATAATAGTACCGATTGGCGTAGAAAAAGTCCTACTCGTTATATAAAGCCTTGGCAAGAAAGTTTTATACCACCTATAGAAGATACTCCTTATAAAGCACAGGAGAATAAAGAACCTAAGAAAGAGAAAAAACCTTTTAAAATAATAGTAGAGGCTGCTAGAAGCCGTGATATAAAAGACGGAATTTTTGGTTTTGATAGCATTCCTAAAGAAACTATAGTAATATCGGGTTATGAAAAATTAAAGAAAGAGTACAAACCTCTTTCAGAAAAAATTTTAGATGAAGAGTATATACCAAATTGGATAAGTATAAGAAAAAACCAAACAGTAGAATTAAAACTAGATTGGGATACTAAAAAGAAGGCTAAACAATATCAAAACATAGCTTTTGAAGAACATCCAGACTTTAGTTTTGAACCTAAAAACTTAAAAGGCGTAAAAGAGGTAAAAATTACATGTAAAAACAATAGTGCCAACCCAGCACAAATCCTTATAAAAGCGGATGATAAATTAACCGTTGGTGCTCTTAATATATACTATCCTAAACCTAAAAAGATAGACCTGGAATGGTACTTTGTGGAGATTCAAGGTAATGATATTGATAAAGGAGCTCTTGAGAATAAAGTTGATAAACAAAAACTAGAAGATTCTCTAAAAAAAGGATTAAACCCTGCTTTGATTGATATTACTATTACAAATAATAGCCCTAAGGTATTAGATTTTACTGAATATTCGCAAAAGCTAAAAAAACATGGTTTCTTGAAAACACACCCTGTCGTAGAAGTTGGAAACTATATTGAAAGAAGTAGAAAACACGTTGTTTTACACTACATTAATGAAACACATAGTAATCGAGATGTAAATAAAATAACAGTGTACTTTATCAATCAAAAGTGTATTAACGAAAAAGATATTAAACCTGATGGTGAATATAACACATCGGGAGGGATATCACCCACAGGCGATGGAATAGCCTATTTAGTCTTAGACCCAAATGGTAAAATAGCTACAGAAAATATTATACACGAAGTAATGCATGCTTTAGGTCTGAGGCATACTTTTAATGAGGGTAAGGTTGATAAGACTAAAATGGCTAAACACCTATTTAAAGACAATAAAACTGACAATTATATGGACTATAAAAATGACAAAAGGCATACCTATAAGTGGCAGTGGAAAAAATTACACCAATATTCTAAACTAAAATAAGATGCGTTATTTTTTAATATTTTTTACACTTGTTTTATTTGCTAATTGTTCTTCTGTTCCTAAAGAATATTTGACAGATGATGACACTTGTTACTATAACGACCCAGTTTTTAAGATTTCTAAAGAAGAAATGAAAATAAAAGTAGATAAGTTTTATAATGAAAAAAATCCTATAGGTACTATAACTGTTTTAAATAATTCTTTTTTAAATAAAAGATATATAAGATGGGAAAAGAAAGGCTATATAACAAACAAACAAACAAACAAACAAATAAAAATTGAAAAATGGCTAAGGTATAATCCTAAAGGGTATTTAAGTAGAGTCAAATTTCAATATTTAAATGGTAATTCAAATGTTTATAAAGAAACTCACTACGATAACCAAGGAAATATTACTAAAGTAATCGACTACGAAAAAGGCTATAACATTTGTTGGGCAGAGGCTATTGCCATAGTAAAAAAAGTAGCGAAAAAAGAAATTAAAAAATATGAAATAACAGAGTTTTATGCTGTTCATAACAACTTAAATGAATTTCCAGAGGTAAAACCTATTTGGTATATTGGTTTATTAAAAGGAAATGAAAACTACAAAAATGAAGTTAACAGAAAGGGAACGCTTCGATTTCGCATAGACGGAATTACTGGAAAAGTATTAAAAAAATATAGAGTTCAAAGTGGGTTTTAGTGTAAGCGCCTCTACTTTTTATTATTAAATATATACTTAATAAATGGAAAAAATTACACCATATTCTAAACTAAAATAAGATGCGTTACTTTTTAATATTTTTTATACTTGTTTTACTTGTTAATTGTTCTTCTGTTCCTAAAGAGTATTTGATAAATGATGATGTCTGTCATTATAATTACCCTATTTTCAACATAACTAAAGAGGAGTTATTAATTGATGAAAAAATTCTTAATCTTTTACAAAAAGAAAAAAGAAGTATTGTTACAGTTGATGGCGATGATTATAAAAACGAATATTGGTATTCTAAAGATGAGATAACAAATAAACAAACAAACAAAGTAACTAACATAAATAAATATTTGTACTATAATAACAAAGGAAAAATAATTTTTTCAGCTTTCACATATAATAATATTTACAACTTAGGGAAAGAAACCGACTACGATGAGCAAGGAAATATTACTAAAGTAATAGACTATGAAAAAGGTTATAATATTTGTTGGGCAGAGGCTATAGCAATAGTAAAAAAAATAGCAAAAAAAGAAATTGAAAAATATGAAATAACAGAGTTTTATGCTGTTCATAACAACTTAAATGAATTTCCAGAGGTAAAACCTATTTGGTATATTGGTTTATTAAAAGGAAATGAAAACTACAAGAATGAAGTTAACAAAAAAGGAACGCTTCGATTTCGCATAGACGGAATTACTGGAAAAGTATTAAAAAAATATAGAATTCAAAGTGGGTTTTAGTGTGAGATTCCTTACTCTTTACTATTAAATACACACTTAATAAATGGCAATGGGAAAAATTACACCAATATTCTAAACTACAATAAAAACACAATATGCATATATTATTTCTAAATGCTCTTTTTAAATTCTATAATTCGATGTCTAAAATCTCTTTGTTCAAAATAATGTTCTTGATTTTAATTATGTCTTCTTGTAAAAGTAGAGTGATAAAAGCGCAGGAGTTTTACACTATTTGGGAAAATAATTCTACACCTATTTCAGAAGAAAAATTAAAGAGTCTCAACGAGATAGACCAAACAATATACGTCCTCTACGAAAGATTTCTTGATTCTGTAGGTAGTGGAAAAAACAGACTGTTGTCCAATGTGAAATATTTAGTTATAGACCAATCTGTAAATGTTACTATTTGTGATTCAATAATTAAAACAAAAGATAATTATGGAAGAGTTTTTTTTAAGCCTATAAATAAGAAAAAATCAAATAAATATATTCTTTATCCACGTTCTCGAAATACTGAGCGGGCATTGCTTTATTATAATAAAAAGTATAAAAAAATAATAAATAAGAGAAAACGATTTGCAACTGCGTCTGTTTATGGGTTAAAAAGGGATAAAGATGTTCTAGCTGTTTTTAGCTGAACTTAAAGAAGCTACAACTGATGAAGTTGAGGATGTTGCTAAATCAAAAATTAAAAAGAAAGTTAAAAAGAAAGCTGAAAAACTTGTAAGTAGTGCTGTAGCAGGTTATAATAATGCTATTGAAAGTAAAGTAACTACCATTGCATTGGCGAAATTAGCCAAAGGTACTATGGTAGATACAAATGGTAAAATACATACCAAGTCTAGAAAAATTTACCAATACACCGAAGAAGTATTTAACAAAGAGGTAATTGTAAAAAGAGGTAGACGTTTTAATAACGGTATTGTAAAATCAGCAGCTAACCAAGCACATTATTTTGCAACTAATGGTACTAATGTAGAAATACTTAATACATTACGTATAAGACCACTAATGAGTGCAGAAGGTGCATCTGAAGCATTTAGTAAAATATTTAGTTTGGTTGATTTCTCTATGATGAGCTTAGAAGAAATAACGGATACACCTTTAAACGTACCTGATTTTTTGTTAAAACGTTTTTTACCCAAAACTCCCATAGTAGGTATTAGTTTATGGCTTGAGTTTTTAGGATATGTAGCATTAGTTGAACATGAAAAGCAAGAAGCTATAGTTGACCAAATAATGCAAGAAAAACTTGAAAGAGCAAAAATAAAAGGATTAGATGCTTTAAGAACATTTCTACATGTTTACGAGATGGCATATTTCTTAGAGCCTATTACAAGTAATACTCTATCTAGTATACTTACAGGTAAGTTTAAAACATTAGAAGAGGTAAGAGATTATGATAAAAAGATATTTAGTGATAGAAATGTCATGCTTTTAATTAGAGAGGATAAAAAAAATCCAGTACAAGTAAAAACAATTATTGAATCTATTTTTATTGAATATATTGTGAAATATAAGTTATATATAACGCTAATTATATTTGTTATTTCTTCTTGCAGTATGCAAAGAAATATTGAAGTAAAGAGTACTACTTCAAAAAGCAATGAAATAATCGGTTGGTATAATCCTAAAAGTAAAAAAATAGACGCGATAAGTTTACCTTTTAATCTATATATTGAGAGTAGCCAACAAGAACTTTTATATACTTACCAATACAAATACAGAAATCCTAAAAAAGGCGCTTCTGTGGAAATTTATTATATAAACAAAGAAAAAAAGATAGAAGTATTAAAAGATTATGAAGAAAGGTCATTTAGCTCTAATAAAAGAAAAAAGTTCTTATTATACACCAGACATATGATTTATGATACTGAACTGTCGAATAAACTATCGTCAAAATATATTAAAGGTAGAGAAACAAAAGACTCTATTACACTAGGGGTTTTTGAAGATTTTTATAAAAATTACCCAACTTTAACAAAAGACTTAATAAAAGAAGATACTCTATATTTAAGGTTTAAACTTCTACCACTTAGAGGGAAAGATAAAAAAATAAAAAGAATTAAAGTACCTATTAAGCTTAACTAATCAATGAAGTTAACTGTTTACTTATTTATAATCTTAACAACATTTACTTGTGCCAACCCTAAAAAAGATCTTGTTTTTAATCAAGTTCAGGCTAATGATTATCCAGTAATAATAGGGATGTATAAAAAACGAATTGAAAATAAAATATCATACATAAAACTTCCCAATCAAATTAAAATAAGGAATACATCTTATGTTAATCAGACACTAAGTAAAATTAATTATTACCATTTTAGCCCTCATATAGAAAAAGAAAAATCTCAACTAGGGCTTTATACTATTAAAAACGATTCACTTATATACGCTACTAATCACCAAAAAAGAATTATTTATGGTAAAGACAGTTTAAATTACATCTATTACATAAGATGTCATCTTTTAGATACTACCAATGCTGTCCAGTCACAACTTAAACCTTATGTTGAAAAAATGATAAAGGAAAACAAGGATACTTTGCACATAGGTTCTTTTTCTCAGTTTAAAAACAAACATTATAACTTATTGGAATTGCTGACAAAAAACGATACTATTTCACTGAATTTTATTACAGGTTTAGGAAAAGCTCATAAAATGAAGTATAATCCTACAGGAAGCTCAAAACGTAGTGAAGTTAAGGTTAGACCTACTCGTTATAAAACTGTTTTTTTTCCTGTAGAATGGTAAAAAAGTAAATTATGATAAAAAATATAATCAATATAATGCTGATCTTTTTCAGTAGCATTTTTACTACTTTTCAAATAATCTTATTCATAATTTTAGCAGAAGTACTAATACAAGGTGAGCCTGATAAAAGCAGTAAAGGCTTTTTGTTGTTTTTCTTTTTTATAATTCTATTAACTGCTTTTGGTCTATTAATGAATTTCAAGGGAAGAAAACCACTTGTATATGTTACCTGTGCTGGGTTTTCAACTTTAATTATGGTTTATTTGATTAATTATATCGATGAACACTTTACTTATGGCAATGAGATAACAAATACATTGTTAAACATATTTAAGTTTGGAAAAGCTAATTCAGAACTAAATGTTGCAGAACGTTATTATTATGCTAACTTAGTTATAATCTATCCCTTCACTTTGTTATCATCTTATCTAGCTTTCTATTATTTTTTATTCTACAGCAAAAGAAAAATAGCTAAAAATTAAAACATCAAAGAAACCCATTAAGAATGCAGTTTAGCTTAGTAACATTTATAAGAAAAATAGTTGAAGGTATTTACCTTACATCTTCACATAAGAGTCCCGATAACTATAATAATGCTACCAGATACAACAATAGGTCAAACAAGTCGCTCTTTAAAGATTACTTACACATAAAAGTATCTACAGAAGATGTTAGAATTGAAGGATTCTATTACGACGAAACTATATCTATTGATGTATACGGAAAAGAGTGTAGAGAAAATCCAGACGATTACTTAGATGAAAAGAGTAGTTTTTTAGATGAATTATTTATAAGGTCGCCTGAATATTATAAAAACAAACACGACAGGTTTGAAACTCGTAAAAGGTTTAGGTCGCAAATAACAATTTCTTTAAAAGACAAAAATATAAAACTACAAACATCAGTTTTTATGAATGAAGTAGAAGCCAGAATGAAGCTTTACGAACAAAACGGTATTAATATATATTATAAAAAATGGGAAATGGAAGATATGTATTTAAGTAAAGCTGGAGAAAATATTCTTAAAAAAGATTTTGAAGAATACTTTGTAGACTTAAAGTTTTTAAACCAAAGAAAAGTTGATTTTAGAAGATTAAAAGTTTTATAACACCAAAAACATAGGAATACCCTCATATTTTGTGGACGACTACGTAAATGCTGTCCGTAACTACCCGATGCGTAAAGTATCTCAAATTATAGCCTTACTACGTGATGCCGATGTAAAAAGCAAAGGAGTAGGAGCCAACCAAACCCATGCTGATATTTTAAAAGAGTTACTGTTTAAGATTTTGCATTAACGGTTTGTGTATGAAACGTAGCGTATAAAAAGACACTAGTTTTTCGGATTAACACAGAGCCGAATTTTTATGTTTTGTTTTACTTTTTTATTTTAAAAGCCAAATTTAAAAAATTGGTGGTCTTTGTAAATAAGCACAAACCTCTCGATTTAGCACTTATTAGCTATGTTTTATACACCGTGTTATGCACAGCTTTTTTTAACCAATTTGATTAATCCAGTCCCTCAAATGCATTTCAAGTCTTTGTCCTTCTTCAGAAGCAAGAATGTTGGTATGCGCAATTACATTTCTACTTCGTTCTGAATCACTTATCCGACTTGTTACCCAAGCTTGGTCTGGAAAGTAATCTTGAAAGACATCCCAATGATTTATTATTAGTTTTGATAAATCTCCAAAATCCATATAAAAAATCGGATGTTCATTTCTACCCGTGTGCCATTGATTTTTTTGTTCGTTCGCTTTCCTTTTTTCAAGTTTAGTTTTCATATCACGGTTGGACCTCTTAGTAAACCAATCAGTACCGTCAATTTCAAAGAATGTGTTTTGAATAAAATCTCTTACTGAATTTTCAAAGACGAAAAGGATTCTAAAATAACGTTGCATTATTATTGAACTTGTCCTTATGTTTTCAGATGCTACTGCAAATAAGTCGTGGTCTTTTTTTTCCTGATTATCATAAGAGGGAAGTCTCAACAAGCCATTAGCTTGAAGGTCTTTAATACAATATGTAGAAAAGACTCCTTTGAGCATAAATGAATCTAATTTTTCTTTCACGATAGTAGTTCTTCTTTTAATGCTTTAAAAATAGCTCTATGCGTTTCAATATTCTGAGTGTCAGGCAGATGAATCTCAAAGCGGTAAACGAGTCCAAAATCTGATTTTCTTGATATAGAGTTATCCTGCACAATTGGAATAGGTTGCTGTATTGGCTGATTTTCGGTTGCAGGTGCTGGTTCTACTTTTTTTGGTTCAGTTTTCAATGGTGCACTAAAATCAGCAATTGAGGCTAAGGTTTTAAAAGTGGTTGCCATTTTTATAGCCACAGAATCACTTTTTCCAGTTTTGGTTTTAAACCAGCCTTTTAATTCATCTCCGGTTTTGGTGTGAGCCGTCTTGTTGCTATTATATAAATCGTCAAATGCTATTTTAATTCTTTGAGCTAAAACTTTTTTTGACTTTGTTTCATCAACATATTCTCGATACGCAGTTTGTGGTTGACCACTAGCACTTAGAAACCCCAAGTATTTCAACAGTTTCGTAACTCCGAAATCATTAGAACTTTTAAATCCTAAGTCTTTTAAAAATTCTATAGTGAATCTTTCAGGAACCGCAGCCTTTTGGATTTTTCCAAAAATTGCAGTTAAGTTTTTGACCGAAGCCATATAAGGTACATTTGTATCCATTTAGTTTTGTTTTTTTAAGTTGAGCACAGCTTGTTTATATAGATGTATAATACATCGTTATACAACCATTTTGATAGGTTTATGATTGTATTTATGATTGTTTATACTCTTACGAACCTAAAAAAATACCTATACATATTTTTACGGAATCCCATAAGCTCAATTATTTAGGTAATAAAAGTTGTTTTAGCTATCATAAAAGCTTGTATGGGTCGCTAATATCACGGCATGCTCCGTTAACACTACGGCATGGGTCGCTGATATCACGGCGTGCTCCGTTGACACTGCGGCACGGGTCGCTAATATCACGGCGTGCTCCGTTGACACCACGGCATGGGTCGCAGATATCACGGCATGGGTCGCTAATACTACGGCACGGGTCGCTAATACTACGGCATGGGTCGCTGATATTACGGCACGGGTCGCTGATACCACGGCATGGGTCGCAGATATCACGGCATGGGTCGCTGACACCACGGCACGGGTCGCTAATACTACGGCATGGGTCGCTGATACCACGGCATGGGTCGCTGATATCACGGCACGGGTCGCTGATACTACGGCATGGGTCGCTGATACCACGGCACGGGTCGCTAATATCACGGCACGGGTCGCTAACACCACGGCATGGGTCGCTAATACTACGGCAATAGATAAATTAATAACACGAATAAAAAAGCTGACAACGTTGCTAGCCGTAGCCTCAAATTCCAACATATTTTACTAAACGCTCTCGGAGAAAACATTAAAAGAGATTAAGAAAAAGCTATCAACCAATACTTAAAAGTAGAATTTTGTTAGTTGTAGTATGAGTAAGCAGTTGTAATATTATTTTATTTTTTCTATAGCTTTTCTAACTCCCAACATGTCAGGTTGGTGCTTTTTACATTCCTGGACAGCTTCTGGTAGTTTGTCCTCAATAAATTTGTTGTAGTCTTTACAAGATTTAAAAATGTTAAATTCCTTATTTTTAAAATCCCAAACAATACCTTTTCCTTTTATAAGGTCATTAGCAATAGCACCACCAATAGCCCCAAAATTTACAGCAGTTCCCATAGCCCATTGGTTCACTAACTCAGCTTCGGTATATAAGTAATTCTCTCCGCCTATAATAGTCCTGACAAACATGTTATGGTAGTTGGTGTTTTGAGCCCTATCAGTTTTGTTTCTGTTTTTTAAAATAGCTTTAATTTGAAAGTATAAGTGCCCTTTATAGGAAATTGCAAAGACGTTTCTCACCTTTTTATTATTATCAGAGTAATAGAAATAACAATCGTGAATAATACTATCCATAACTTTTTTATTAAAGTTTTTCATTACAACAGTTTTTAAAGAACTAGGCTTTTTAGCAATAAAATCTTTTTTAGAAGTATATATCCCTTCAGGGTAATTAGGAGTGTATAAAGAATTAACTTCAGTAGTTGTTTCTGAAAGTAACTTATTGCTGTTTTTAGAGGTATTATTTTGACCAAAAACTATGTTTGAAAGTAGTAAGGCGAAGATTAAGGTCTTTATTTTCATGCTTTTTTTGTTTTAGAGTTTCAAATATAACAAAATCAATAAACTATCTAAGTGAAAGTTTTTCACAAGTTTATACACCATTTTTGCTAATTTCGCCGCTTAAAATATTTTGTATGATTACGGTAGATCAATTAACGGTTGAGTTTAGTGGTAACACGCTGTTTAGCGACGTTTCGTTTGTAATAAACGAGAACGATAAAATTGCCTTAATGGGTAAAAATGGCGCAGGAAAATCCACCATGATGAAAATTATAGCAGGAGTTTCTAAACCAACTAAAGGAGGCGTTCGTAGTCCGAAAGATACCGTAATCGCTTACTTACCTCAGCACTTGTTAATGGAAGACGATTGCACGGTAAAAGAAGAAGCATCCAAAGCATTTGCATCTATTTTTGCTATGAAAGCAGAAATGGACGACCTCAACAAACAGTTAGAAACCCGTACCGATTACGAATCGGACGATTATATGAAAATCATCGAACGTGTATCAGATTTAGGCGAGAAGTACTACGCGTTAGAAGAAATAAACTACGAAGCAGAAGTAGAAAAAGCATTAAAAGGGTTAGGATTTAAGCAAGAAGATTTTGAAAGAGCAACCTCAGAGTTTAGTGGAGGTTGGCGTATGCGTATAGAGCTGGCGAAAATCTTACTGCAAAAACCCGACTTAATTTTGTTAGATGAGCCTACCAACCACGTAGATATAGAATCGGTAATTTGGTTGGAAAACTTCTTATTAAACAAAGCCAAGGCGGTGGTAGTAATTTCGCACGATAAAGCATTTATCGATAACATTACCAACAGAACCATTGAGGTTACCATGGGAACGGTTCACGATTACAAAGCGAATTATTCACACTATTTAGAGTTGCGTAAAGAACGTCGTGCACATCAGTTAAAAGCCTATCAAGAACAACAAAAATTTATTGCCGATACCAAAGCATTTATCGAACGTTTTAAAGGAACGTATTCAAAAACGAATCAAGTAGCTTCGCGTGAACGAATGTTAGAAAAATTAGTTCCTGTAGAAATAGATGAGGTAGATACTTCAGCCTTAAAACTACGTTTTCCACCATCACCACGTTCAGGAGATTACCCTGTAAAAGTGGAAGGATTGACGAAGCAATACGGAGACTTAACCGTATTTAAAGATGCAAGTTTCTCCATAGCTCGTGGTGAAAAAGTATCGTTTGTAGGAAGAAACGGAGAAGGAAAATCAACCATGATTAAAGCAATTATGGGAGAAATTGACTTTGAAGGAGAATGTGGTTTAGGGCACAATGCCAAAGTAGGGTACTTTGCACAAAATCAAGCATCGTTATTAGATCCTGAATTAACAATTTTTCAAACCGTAGATGAGGTTGCTGAAGGAGATATAAGAACGCAAATCAAAAATATATTAGGACGTTTTATGTTCTCGGGAGATGATTTAGAAAAGAAAGTAAAAGTACTTTCTGGAGGAGAGAAAACCCGTTTGGCAATGGTAAAACTATTGTTAGAACCTGTAAACGTGTTGATTTTAGATGAACCTACCAACCACTTAGATTTAAAATCAAAAGAAGTAATTAAAGAAGCCTTATTACACTTTGACGGAACGTTAATTTTAGTATCGCACGACCGTGATTTCTTACAAGGCTTGTCTCAAAAAGTATTTGAGTTTAAAGACCAACGTGTTATTGAACACTTTGAAACGATTGATGCGTTTTTAGAGCGTAATAACATCAAAGCGTTAAAGGAAATAGATTTGTAAAAACGTCATTGCGAGTGGAACGAAGCAATCTGCTGGTCGACGGAGAGATTACTTCAGTCGTACCTCCTTCGTAATGACGTTTAATAACTGTCATTTCGAACGAATGTGAGAAACCGTAAGGTTCAGCGGAGCTAAATCTTATTCATGTGAGTAACTCCTATTATTAAGATCTCTCACATTCCGTGCTACTTCAGTTCGAGATGACAGTATGTTTTGTCATTGCGAGTGGAACGAAGCAATCTGCTGGTCGACGGAGAGATTACTTCAGTCGTGTCCCCCTTCGTAATGATGATAGTTATTATTTTACCATAGGTTTATAAGCATCGCAGTTTTCATAAATTACCCAAAGATTAATAGCAAATAATGCTATAGCAATAGGAAGTCCAGAAGGCGCTTGAAAAATGTTAGTTAGCATTATTCCAATCATTACAGGAAAAATAACAACAGCTCCTAGGGCTCTAGTTTTTGGGATAATGAATAGAATACCTCCTAAAATTTCAATGATTCCTACCAAAGGCATTAACCAGCCAATTTCCATCATGGCAGTCATAGCACTCATCATTTTTTCGGGTAATTCTTCTGGCATTGGCATGTAGTTTAAGAATTTGTTTAATCCTGAATTGATAAACATTAATCCGAATAGCAGACTTAGTACGAATAAAATTTTTTGCTTCATAGTGATTAGTTTGAGGTTAGTAGTTTGTTTTTTAGTTCTTTAAATATATAAAAAATAAAAAAGGTACGATAAAAAGAGTTTAGTCATTGCGAATAATTTTATGTCATTCCGAACGAATGTGAGGAATCTCATGAAGAGAGTAACTCCTATTATTAAGATCTCTCACGTTCCGCGTTACTTCAGTTCGAGATGACGTTTCGGTTAACGTCATTGCGAACGGTAGTGAAGCAATCTGTGTAAGTCGAGAGTAAGATAGCCATTTTATTCATTTCGACTTCGCTCAGTGTTCATTTGCAAAACAAAATAAAACATCATTTCGAAGGAGGTTACGACTGAGAAATCTCAATAATCAGAGTTACTCCCTTTGATAAGATTTAGCTTCGCTGAACCTTGCGATTTCTCCCTTCGGTCGAAATGACGTTTTTATTGTTCTTAAATACTTTTTACAAAATCAAGGAATACTTTTTTATGAAGTGCTAAATCCATGTTAGGAGATAGCGCTACACGAGCAATATAATCTTTATCCCCTTCTTTGGTAGTTCCTTGTGTTGAGGTTGCAGGAATCGTCCAATAACAACCTTTTAACTGTCCGTAGCTTACACAATACTTACTTTCATTAGGTATTTCAGTAATCATTAAATTGATAAGCTTTAAGTTTAAGGCTCTTTTATACGCTTCTTTTTCTTCCGCAGTATTTCCTTTGGTAGGAAGGTCTAACGAGAATACCGATGGTGTAAATCCTTGTGCAGCTAATTCCTCAGAAACAAAATTGATTTTAGCATCAGGTAACACTTCATGAATAAAGTTTACAAACTCACGCGTATTCTTATAAGCATCACTAATTCGTTGTGTCATTGAAGGCATTTGTGCAGCTAATATTTCGTATTGAAGCGGTGTAGCCTCGTTATCGCAAATGTGTAAGTGTTTTTCTATTTTTTTGATTAACGCGTTGGTTGTTTTATTTCCAACACAGTATCCAGCAGTACATTTTCCACCACTAGGGAATTTAGATCCACTTGCAAACGAAATAGTTCTAATATTGGCTAACATGTCTGTATCTCCTAAAAAGTGAACATTCGGACAAAAAGTTTGGTCTAAAATAAACACAGGATCAACGGCTGTTTCACCAGTAGGAGTGGTACGTTTTTTACTTAAAACATTTCTTAAATCAGTAAGATTTGGTACTTCTACTCTTGGGTTGGTTGGAATTTCTGCAATGATATACGGAACCGCATCTTGCGCTGCAATGTTGGTTAACACGGTATCAATACTCTCTACCATGTCGTTGTCTCCATCAACAGGTAAATCAACAATGTCTACGTTGTTTAAACAAGCAGCAACACGTCTTGCTTGGTCGTTAGTACCACCATAGCAGTTTGGAGGCACTACAATTTTAATCGCTTTTCCTTTATGGTTTTCAAGAGCATCGTCAATCAATCCCATTAAAATGGCGTATTGTATTGAAAGTCCACTTGATGCTACTAACGCTTTTGTACTGGTATTGGTAATTTCATTGATGAGTTTCTCAACCTTCGCTTTGTTTTCTGCTACATCAGTAACCGTAACATCATACGGTTCATCGATAAGACTTTTTAACGCTTTTAATGAATTAGCAGGAGTCATGGCAATAGTTTCTCTTCTTCTTACATGTTGAATGTCTGAAATATAAGCGTCGTTTTGCTCACCGTTTACTAATAAAAAGCTTCCTAATTCTGGGTGTGTGTTGATGTAGAAATCAACGTTTGGTACAATGGTAAAGTTGCAAATAGCTTCTTGCTCAACAATCAATACGGTGCTACCATCAAACTCAGGAATAGCTTCAACACTATCCACCTTTTTTAATTCAAATTGATATCCGTATACATTTTTAATTGCTTCAGCATCAAAAAAGCTAGGGATTTTATTGGTGTACACTATTTGCGTGTTTTTATTAGCAAACAAATTCGCTCTTAACACAGCCAACACAGGAACTGTTTGTGACGAAAAACTAATTACATTTTCTGCTTTTGTATTGTATAATTTGGCAATCGTCCACTCTAATACAGATGATAACGGATGCCCTAAACGAATATAATCGTATGCAGTTGGTAACTCGCTTAACGCTGAAGCAGTAGCATTGTTGTTTTTATACAAATCTTCAAACTGTTCTAAAAACTGGGTTTTGGCTAGTTTTTCTTCATAAATATCCAGGCGGTGCGTGGTAAGGTTTAACCAAGCTGCTGGCATATTTTCTACAACATTTTTTATATAGTTATGTACGTTTTTGTCTTGCATTATAGGTGTCTTTTAATAAGACTGCAAGATACGTTAATTAGATTTTTTTAGAAAGGGGAGAGAATGGTTTTATAAAGGGAGTTTTACTTTCGTTTGATGTATGAGCTGTAGCTGACTTTATAAATTTATGGGTTGGTTTTCAAGACACTTTAATAAAAAGAAATAACGGTTTGAGTTAGTACCCAAACCATTATTACTTCCCTTTATTGTTAGGTGTTTGTTTTTTTAATTTGGCGAATGAAGTCCGATTTTGTTTCCTTCTGAGTCGAGAAAAATGGCAAAATACCCGTTTTCGTCAGCGTGAGGTGTTTTAGGTATCATAACTTTACCACCATACTCTTCTACTTTATCAATAATAGTTTGCAGGTTGTCTCCACCATTGAGGTAAATGGTAACTCCGCTAGCAGAAGGTTCATAATCTTCGCCTTGTATAATTACTCCTGTAACCATTTGATTTTGGTAAGGAAATACCCCCATTTCCATTTCTGGAAAATGGAATCTTTCAATTTCTATTCCTAAAATTTCTTTGTAAAAATTAATGGCTCGTGTAATGTTGGTTGCTGGAATTTCAAAAATTGAGACATAACTTTTCATCTGTTGTATGCTTTTAGTGATTGATTCTTTAGATTGTGTTGTTTTAGCGACTGAAGTGTCTTTGTTTTTGCAAGACACAATGCAAAAAAGTAGGGTAATAATGGTAATAAATAATTTATTTTTCATTTTCGGCTTAGTATTATTGATGCAAAACTAAGAGCAGAAAATTAGTTGAAATTGTAAAAATGCGACACCTTAGCTTATTTGTAAAAAAGGGTAGAAAGCGTTAAGCTTTCATCAGTGAGAAACTCTTTAGGGTTTATTCCCGTAAATTCTCTAAAGTCTTTAATGAAGTGGGCTTGGTCGAAATAGTCGCTTTTATAGGCAACATCGGTTAGGTTTTTAGATTTTTGGTTAAGCATCAATTTTAAAGCTGTTTGTAATCGAATTACTTTTCCTAATTGTTTGGGGCTTACTCCAATTTGTTTTTTGAAGTTTCTTTCAAGCTGCCTTCTTTTAGATAGGTCGTATTGGAGGATTGAGTTTATAGAAACACTTCCGTTTGTAGATAGGAGGGTATTCACAGTGCTTTTTACTATTTTATGAATCGTTTTTTGGTCGTTAAACGTATGTAAAAGAAACTTTTCGATTATTTCTATACGTTGTATTGTGTTTTCAGCGTTGATTATTTTTTGTTGCAAATCATCTGCGGTTTCCTTTGCAAAAAGTAGGTTTAGGGGTGTTTCTTTATTTGCTAAGTTGTTGATTGGTTCAGAAATAAAGTTAGCAAACCCATAAGGATAAAATCTAATAGCAAAAGTATTGACATATCCTGTAGGTTCAATGTAGAAAGGTTCAATTGTTTGCCCCAATATCATTGCCCGTGGTTGGAGTATAAAGTCATTTTCGGAAGTGTACCGTTTTATATCGTCTCCAAGAATAAAAGCCATTTCTATACAGCCATCTGGTACAATTCGTTGTTTTTGTGGTTCGGAATGTATGGGTACTTCCAACGTCCAATAACAACTAATTATTGACTTTAAATCTGTATGTGGTTCGTATGTTTGGTAGTCCATTTTGTCATTTAATCTTTTTCAGCAAGAGGCATGGTGTACCAAAGATATAACTTCTATAAGAAATATAAATTGATAATTAAGTTATCAAATTCTCTCCAGAATCAAACCAAAAATTAAGTAGTCTCCTCCGTATCCAGTTTATTTATTTCATAATTCATATACTCTTTATACAGTTTTGCGATAGACTTGGTTTCCCCAAGTATAGTAAGTACATCATCTTTTAGAAAAACAGTTGAACCATTAGGGGTAAACGTTTTGTTGTTTCTTTCAACCAAAGCCACTAAAACATCTTTTGGTAACTGAATGTCTTTTAGCTGTTTTCCAATCATGGTGTCTTGCGGAGTTCCTTCGAGTAGTTTGATACTTACAAATCGCTCGTTTTGTAGTAAAAACTCTTTAATTTCTCTGTGGCTATTCATTTTAAGCAAGGTTTTTACGATGTGCTCTCGCTCTAAAATATCAAGAAGTCTCGATAGCATACGTAATTGCTGTTTTGGGTTTTCATCAGAGTTAATTAGAAAAGCACAGATTTGTATGGGCTTTTTAAACTCATAGTCTTCAGACGGAAGTGTTCCTTCAATTGGTTTTTTAGAAATCACAATTTTCATGGATGGATGCGAAACACTTTTGAATTTAGCATGAAAAACTAAAATACCTGGTAAAGTGATGACAGATTCATCGGGTATCGACTGAAAAAACTTGTGTAGTACCCCTTCTTTGTTGAGGTCTAACTCCCTACAAAAGTAATCGGAAGCGATATTTAAGACCTTGTCAAAGTTAGTGGTATCCTTAAGTATTTTTATTTTCGATGTAATTACGGTTTCATCAAAAGGATCGCCTTCACGTAGTCCTTTTTCTTTTAAAATAGTCATTAATTCATTTTCCAATTCATCGTATTGGTGCCTCCCTAAAAGTGCAAACCAATGAAAAATAGCGCCTTCTCTTTTTACTTTTCCTTTAGAGTAAAAGTGATACCAAAGTACCCCAATAACAATAATACCAGAGGTAAAAAGTATGGGCATCCATCCTAAATAAACAATAAGGATGAATGAAATAACAATTCCTATAACTTGCATAAATGGGTATAATGGAGATACATAGCCAGGGTCGTATGATTCTATTTTACTTTTTCTAAAAACAATAACAGAGAAGTTTATAAAGATAAAAATTAACAGTTGGAAGGTACTCGCAAGCTTTACAATACCTTCTTCTGATAATACTAGAATGAATACGATAATTAATGCCGTGGTTAAAAATATAGCGACTACAGGGCTTCCTTTTTTACCAATTTTGGCTAAAATAGCAGGAAACAGTTTATCACGTCCCATGGCAAACGGATATCTTGATGCTGATAAAAGTCCTGCATTTCCTGTTGAGGCAAAAGCGGCAAGTGCTGCTACCGACATTAATAAAACTCCTACATTATCGGGTAACCATTTAAAAAGTTGTTCTGCTGCTGTAGCCGCAGGAGCTAGCTCATTAGCAAAAGAGGCAGGCTCAATAAGTGTAACCATAATAAAAACACCCAAACCATAAATTAATCCTGTAACGACTAAAGACAATATCATTCCTAAAGGAATATTTCTTTCAGGGTTTTTAATTTCTTCTGCAACACTTACTATTTGAGTGAGCCCTAGGTAGGAAACAAAAACAAAACCTATGGTAGTAAACATACCTCCAAATCCGTTTGAAAAGAAAGGGGTAAATTGTTTGTTAATAGATTCGTTGGTAATAGTATCTGAGGTGAAGATGGAAAAAAGTCCATCAGCAATAAAACCAACTAAAATGATTAATAGGAATATGACAAACACCTTTTGAAAGGCGGAGGTTTTTTTAGCTCCCACTAAGTTTAATGCCATAAAAAAAAGAGTGGCTACGATAGCAACTATTTTGGTGGGAACTTCCCAAAATATAGCGGCATAAGCACCAATACCAATAATTGCAAAGGCTGTTTTTAGCATTAAAGCGAAATAGGTACCTAGTCCGCCAATGGTTCCCATGAGTGGTCCTAAACTTCTATCTAAAAAAAAGTAAGCACCTCCTGATCGTGGTAAGGCTGTTGATATTTCAGCAATACTAAACATGGTGGGGAGTATTAATACACCTGCAAGTAAATACGCCAAAAACACAGAGGGACCTGTGTAATGTGAGGCGATTCCTGGTAGTAAAAAGAAACCAGAGCTAAACATAGCTCCAGTACTTATGGCAAAAACATCAAATAATCCTAAGTCTTTTTTTAGTTTGTTCCTCATGGCTTTTGTGTTTAAGGCTTATTATTAAGTGGTTAGACCATGAGAAGATATGAAAAAAAATAGACTTTTTAGGTGTGATTTAGTTAAGGTATTGCTTGTAATATGTTCTTTTACAGTGTTTTTTTGTTAGAAAGGCTAGCTTTTGTTGGTTGGTTTATGGGGTGAAAATAGGGGGTAGTTTTATAGGGGCGACACCCCAAGCCTAATTGGGGTGACACCCCAACGGTAATGGAAACGATACCCCAAGCCTAATTGGGATGACACCCCAATGGTAAGGGTAGCGATACTCCCTGCCTAAGGGGAATGACTCTCACACGGTAAGGAGAGCGATACTCCTTGTTTAAGGGGAGTGACTCTCCCACAGTAAGGGGAGCTATTTTAAACAGTGGTATATACTACCGTGTAGAAAAATGTTAGTAAAGAAATGTAGTTTAAGGATATGGTAGCAATTTTTCTAATGTATCGTGAAGTAACGCTAATTGAACAGCATATAAGTAAATTTATTATATTATTATCTAGTTTATAAAATAAAGTGTGGAGTAAGGTTATGATATAAAATTTACTTGTGTTTTAACTTAGTTCTTTGTTATATGTTGGTTATTCAAATATTCCTGTAAAAACAGAAACATAATATAGTCCAGTAAGTATAAAAACGATACCAGTAATTGTTCGTATTACCTTTTCAATTTTTGTGATTTTGTTATAGAATATGCCTATTTTCCCTACAGTAAAAGCTAACAAGTAGGTAAAAATAATTACAGGTAACCCTGTTCCGAATGCGAATATTATAGGTAAATAAAGTCCATCTACAGATGTAATTGCCATTGGAATTAGCATGCCAAAAAATAATGCTCCACTATATGGGCAAAATGCTAAAGCAAAAACAACACCTATAAAAAAAGAACCTAATAAACCTTTATCTTTGAGTTTTTCAGATAGTTTTTCTTGAAAATTTAATTTACCCCAAAAATTTAGTTTAATAATATTTAGCATAATTAAGCCGATTATAATTAATAAAGGGCCTAAATATTTTTCTCCGTTTTGATTAAAAAACCGTGCAATGTGAAACTTACTTGCACCAAAGTATAATATTAAACCAATTATAGTATAACTAAACCCTCTTCCTAAAGAGTATAATAATCCGCTCAAAAAAACTTTTCTTTTGCTCGAAATATTTTTAGAAATAAATGCAGTTGCAGTAATGTTGGTTGCCAAAGGGCACGGGCTAATAGCTGTCATTAACCCGAGTATAAATGCCGATAAAACAGGGATATTGTAATTTTCTAAAAGCGATTGTAAATAATCCATTTAGAGTGATTTTAATTCTTTATCAATTTTAGCTTTTAATTCTTTACTGAAGGCTTCTTGGTCGTTACCTTTCATAAAAGCAAAATCGGTTAGATTTATTTGGGTTTCTTTTCCTTCTTTAATTACGTTTAAGATTAAAGAAGTGCCAGACGCCTCAAATTTTTCAGCAACCTTTTCATTTTCTTTTTCATCTACATTGATAACTTGAAATGTAATTTTAGCTTCATTAAGCTCCTTTGCAAAATAGGTATTTAAAGTAAATTTGGTATTTGCTTCAATTGCATTACAGGTCATACACCTATGAGTGGAATGGAAGTCTAAAACTTCTATTTTTGAAATAGATGTATTAAGAGTAGTTGTTTTGTTTTTTTCTTGACTTTCACAAGATGTAAATATTATACCGATTACTAAAGCGGTAAAAAAAATGATTGTTTTATTCATTTTATTTGATTTTATAGATTATAATATGATGTTAAATAAATATCCTGAAATAATGATGCATAGTGTTACTACACCAAAAAAGATAGCAATTAATTTTAGCGACATCACTTTTTTTAGTAAAGTTGCTTCAGGAATTGACAACCCTACTGTTGCCATCATAAAGGCAATTGCAGTACCAAGTGGTACACCTTTAGCTACAAAAACCTCAATAACTGGTACTATTCCTGCTGCATTGGCATACATTGGAACAGCCACAATTACAGCTAGGGGAACAGTCCACCATTCTTCACCTCCTAAAAACTCATTAAAAAAGTTTTCTGGAACATACCCGTGCATTACTGCACCAATTGCAATACCAATAATTATATAAATAAACACTCCTTTTACAATATCCCAAGCTCCTCTTATAATTTCGGGTAAATGTTGGTAAAAAGTTAGCTTTTCTTCTTTATATTCTACCTGTTGTATTTTACGTTCTAGAATTTTTTTTACCCAATTGGAGAGTAAAGGTTCTAGATTTAATTTGCCTAATAACCAACCACCAATTGTTCCTAATATAATACCAGAAACTGCATAAATAAGTGTTGCTTTTAAGCCAAACATACCTATAAACATAGCTATGGCAACTTCATTAACTAAAGGAGAAGTAATTAAAAAAGAAAATGTTACACCTAGAGGAATACCGCCTTGAACAAAACCAATAAATAAAGGAACAGAAGAGCACGAACAAAAAGGTGTAATTGCTCCAAAAATAGAGGAGAAGAAGTACTCTAAGCCGTACATTTTTTTTCGATTCAGATAATTCTTAAGGCGTTCAATGGGAAAGTATGCGTTTATTATTCCCATAAAAAAAACAATAACAAATAAGAGAATTAAAATCTTAAGTGTATCATACACAAAGAAATTAAGGGCGGTTGCTAAGTGAGTTTCTGTTTCAATATTAAAAACAGAGTATATAAGCCAGTCAGCAAAATTTTGTAACCAATTAAACATTTTCAGTTATATTAATAGTTCCAGAAATGTTACAAGATAGCTTTACAGTATTGTATATTGTACCAAACTTTTCTATGTTCTTTTTTAATAAATTAACATTTAGTTTTTTATCATCGCTGTAAATTGTTAAAGTATAAACAATATCTTCCATTCGTGGTAGATTTTCAATACGTGTTGCTGTTACTTCAATGGTAGCTTTAGAGTAATTAAATTTCATCATAATTGAAAAACGTTCTACATTTTTAAGTATGCATGAAGCGAATGAACTTAAGAATAATTCTGCTGGGTTAGGGAGGGTTTCAGTAGTGTTTTTAGTGATGCCAAAACCTATGTTTGATTGTTTAATAGAAATAACTGCATCTTGATTTGAAATAGATGAAGCTTTGATATGATACTTCATAGTTTACTCAATTTAAAAGTTTTAATACTTCATCTCTTGAAGGTACTCTACCTTTTATTGTAACTACATCATCTATTACCAAAGCTGGTGTTATCATTACATTGAATTTCATAATTTCCATAATATCTTCAATTTTTTCAATTGTTGCATCAATGTTGTTTGCTAAAACGACATCTTTAACAACACTTGTCATGGATTGGCATTTTGGACATCCTGTTCCTAATATTTTAATTACTTTAGTCATTATTTTATGTTTGTTTATCGTAAATGTACGATTTGATTATTAAAAAAATATCAATCAAAGAATTGTTGAAATAAGTTTTTTGCAATCTTCCAATTTTCTTTATTAATACAGTATTTTATTTTTGGTGGCTTTAATTCTCCTTGAATAAGACCAGCATTTTTTAATTCTTTCAGGTGTTGAGAAATGGTAGATTGTGCTAATGGAAGAACATCTACCAAATCACCAGTAAAACAGCATGATTGACTTTCAAGATGTTTTAAAATGGCAATACGTGTTGGGTGTCCTAATGCTTTAGCAAACTTAGCTAAAGCTTCGGTATTTTTGTTATACTCTATGTGTTCTAAAGTTCTTTTCATATTTATTATCGCAAATGTACGATAGATTTTTTAGTTGTAGTGTAACTTTTATCACGTTCTACTATTTTTTGTATTGGTTTTAAAAGAGCTGTGTGGTTATACAGGTTTTATGCTCTATCATTTAGAAGGTTAAGGTATGTAATAAGTTACTAAAACATATTTTTGCTGTTGTAAAAAATGGGTTGCCGTATGATTTGAGCTATAAAAGTACTTTGAGGTAAATTTTATGAAACTTATTTGTTTTAATCAGACTTATTAGTTGTGTGTAGTTTTTTTCTTTGTTTATATTTTCTTTTAGTTCTGATTAATCTATACCTTAAATCGTCATAAAATAAACTTATTAATAAAATTATAGCTCCTAAAATAAGGGTGTTTAACCTCAAGTTAAGTTTAGAGTAAAGAAATCCACCGGTTATTCCTCCTAAAAAAAAGAAACAAATAATATAAATTCTAAGCTTTATAGTTGCTTTAATTTTTTCTCTATGTGGATGAGATTCAGGGAAAAATAATTGAGATAATTCAATTCCTAAATCTGTGAATAACCCTGTAAGGTGTGTTGTTCTTACAATTGCATTTGAAATCTTTGTGACAAAAGAATTTTGAAGTCCCATGGCGAGGAGGAGTGAACAAACAATGAAGTCTGGATATTTTATTTCTACAGTATTACTTATGATAGGGATTGATAAAAAAATGAAACATTCAATTATTGTTGGTATAACAAAAACGTTGAGCTTTTTGTTTTCTTTAAATTTTTCAATTAAAAAGCTTGACAAAAAAGAACCAAAGAGAAAAGAAAAAAGATAAAGAAAATAAACTGTTCCTTTCCAAACCTCAAAATCGGCAACATCTCTTATAAAAAGAGCAAAATGTCCAGTTACGTTTGTTGTCAATTGTTTAAATGCTAAAAAACCTGTAACATTCACAATACCAGCAACAAATGATAGAATAGTGGCAATTTTCAGATTATGTTTTAATGTTCTGCTTTTACCTTGATGTCTAAACATTTTTTCTTATTTAGTTCGGTTTATCAAATGTCTTATCTTTAAATATGGCTATGGTTAAAATTGATTTTAAGCAAATAATTTATATACCATATTAGGTGTTTTATAGTCTAAAGATAGATGTAATCTTATTTGGTTGTATAAATTAATTGTGTTTTTTATTGCTCTTTTTGCATGCATCACGTTATGAAAGGTTTGGTTTAGTAACTTCTATATCTTTTATAAGATTATTGTACTTATAAAAACAATGATACGAATTTGTGGTTATAGTACTTGTTTTTTCTAAGTGTAAGTATGTTGTATTTTTTAAGAACGTTAAATAGCGTGTCTCTATCAATTTTAAGATTGACTTTAGTAAAGTCTTTATCTAATGATTTTATAAATTTACCTACGCTTTTTCTAAGAAGAGATTTACATTTATTCCTAATAATAATAACCGTTGTACAAGTATCTTAAAACAAAATATCGTTTTATAGGGCTTGTACAACGGTTACCTGTGTTTACGGTAGTTTTTTATTTAATGTTAGAGATTCTTTTTTGCTAAGTACCAATCTACTTTTTCTAACGATTCATCATTAATTCTATCATTTAATTCATCTAGTGTTTTTGGAGGTGATACAATTACCTTATCTCCTTTTTTCCAATCAAGTGGCATGGCTACCTTATACTTATCTGAAGTTTGTAATGCTTCTAATGCTCTTAATATTTCATTCATATTTCTACCTACATTTAGTGGATAGTACATAACCAAACGAATCTTTTTTTTCGGGTCAATAAAAAATACAGCACGAACTGCTGCTGTTTCACTTTCATTTGGTTGTAACATTCCATATAACTTTGATACTTTCATATCTAAGTCAGCTATGATTGGAAAGTCAAAATAAACACCAGTATTTTTTCTTACATTTTGAACCCAACCTAAATGTGCATGAATACTATCTATACTCAAACCTAACAGTTCAGTGTTTAAAGCATCAAACTCTGCTTTTCTTTGTGCAAATCCACTCATCTCTGTGGTACAAACAGGAGTGAAATCTGCAGGGTGAGAAAACATTACTACCCATTTATTTTTTGCAAAGTCTGAAAACTGAATTTTTCCTTTAGTTGTAACTGCCTCAAAGTCTGGAGCATTGTCTCCAATTCTTGGCATTGAATAAATTTTGTTTTCTATTTCGTTATTATTTTCCATGGTTCTATAATTTTAATTACTTGTCATTATTTTAAAGTAAAGGTACAACTTAGCTTATTTTAAGAAAGTAACTATTGTTACAATAATGCTTGTTTAGTTGTGGTTAATTAGTGTTGAAAACATTTGCGGTATTCAATGAGTGCTTTATTTATCATTAAGGTGTGCAGAATACATCCAAACCAATTTCTCTTGTTCTCTTATATAGTCGCTCATTAATGCACTTGTTCCTTCATCATTCGAGTCAGAAGCGATTTCTAAAATATCACGTTGCTTTAAAATAATAGTTTTGAATGCTGCAAGAATTTCTTCTACAGCTTTTTTACCGTCAGATATTTGGTTACTTTCTTTAACATCTGTTTTTCTAAGATAATCGGTGTACTTATGACTTGGTGTATAACCTAATGTCAAAATTCTTTCTGCTACGTCATCTATTTTTAATATTAGATCATTGTAGAGTTCCTCAAATTTGATATGTAAAACAAAAAATTTATCTCCCCTAATATTCCAATGATATCCTCTGGTATTTTGATAAAATGTCGAATAATTGGCGAGTAATTCATTGAGTAAATCTGCCAGTTTTTTACTTTTTTCTGTGTCAAGTCCGATTCGATTTAAATGTTCCATTTTTTATTGATTTTATTTTTACGAAAATAATTCTTCTATGTAACTTCTATTGTGATGTATGTTACAGATTGTTCAATTACCGCCAACATGTGTTTTATATAGATGTAAAAAGACATCGTTATACAGCGATTTTGTTAGGTTTGATTGTATTTAATGTTTGTTTATATTTTACGAACTTACTAATAATTTACTTTGTAAGTATCATTATGTTAATTATTTAAATAGTAGGGGTGTGGTGTTTTGTATGTTGTTAGCGATTCCTGATACTTTGTTTAGAGTACTAAAAACAAGTTGACACACTTTATTGAATAACTTTCTTTTTAATAAGTATTATTTGTCCAAGGTGGTAGTATGTATGTTCTATCATTACATCAATGTTTCTAAAATAAGTTCCATATTTTTTGTTAACAAAATCACTCAATAATTTTTCATCAGTCATTTTTTCAACGAGACTTATGAGTTTTTCCGAATTAGAACAAAACTTATTCACTAACTCTTTCCAGTTTTGTTCCGATTTAATTGGCGGTGAATCAAAGCTAAACTTATCCCGAATATCAAGTGTTCCACCTTCGAGTACTTTTAATACACCAGAGATATAGTAATTAATATGAAACGTCAAGTCAGCAATAGTATTGAAATCTTCTATTTTTTGAGTTGCTTGTTTCCAATCAAGATCAATTATTTGCTCTTTGAAGTTTGTTCCCACAACCCATTTCCCCTCGGTAAAAATTTCCTTTAGTCGATTAGCTAAGTACTTACTTAATTTTATTCTAGAGCTAAATATTTTATGTTATTGATGATTTTCTCAAATTACTTACAACTAGTTTATATATATACTAAAACTACCAATACATTTTTTAGAAAGTAGAATAAGTAGAAAGTATAGCAATTTTATTAACACCTTCAAATATATATAAGATAAGAAAGTGTGTTTTTTTATTGGGGTGATACCCTAATAATTTAAAAAATATAATATGTTGTGTTTTGTGTAAGCAGTAGTTTTCATACTACTTACACGTTTTTTCTTAAATTTTTCTTAGTTCAACTCTTCGGTTTTGTGCTTTTCCTTCTTCTGTAGCGTTATTACCTATAGGTTTCGTGTGCCCAAAGCCTTTACTTTCTAACCTTGATTCTTCAATACCTTCATCTACGAGTGACATAAGAACGGATTTTGCTCTGTTTTTAGAAAGTTTCATATTAAATTCTTCATTACCCACATTATCAGTATGTCCTTCAATACTTATTTTTAAATTGGGGTTTGTTTTTAACATTTTAGATATTTCACTCACTATTTCGTAAGAGTCAGCTTTAATTCTTGATTTACCAGAGTCGAAATTAATATGTAATGTAGCAAAGCCTTTAGTGTTTATTTCATTTATAATTTTATCTGCTGTTATTTTCTCTATTGTTTGTTCAAATTCTTTTGATTCTACAACTCCAATCTGTGCATTAGCCACATCTGAATAAATTTGAATTCCTATTTTTTTAGTTGGCGTTTTTAATACATACATACGAATAGGGGAGTTTACAGCATCACCAACATAAAAATTATTAAAGTAAGCATAACGATCGTTTACGCTTTCTCCTTTTTGGTTTACAAGTTCATTAGGTATTTTTCCTTCAAAAATAAGTTGAGCACCAATAGCTTTTAAATAGTCTTTAATACTTTTATCAAAATAGTATTGATTCCATTTTTTGCTTCCATCCATCATAATTCCCATTTTATCTACTCGTCCTTCTATGTCAAAAAATGATTTACCGTCAAACATTTCAAGTTTGTGAAAGTCATAAGACTCTGTGCTGCTAGTATTTTTATTTACTAATATACCTTTTGGTGGTGTTATATAAGGGTATGCACCAATATCAACTTTAGATTCAACTATGTTTTTCCAAGAAAATTTTTTAGTGTTATTCTTTAATTCTTTTTTCTCTTTGGTTGTTACTTCATTATTAACAACTTCATCTAATTTGTTTTTGGTAGTCTCTTTCTCATTTTTACATGAAGTTAAAGTAATTATTGATAACAAACAGATTGAGTAAATTCTTTTCATTGTAATTCTTATTTAAGTTTGGCTTCTAATTGTTAATAACAGCTTTTTATGTTCTTGTTAATTATGGAGTTAAATATAATATTTTTAAGTTTAGTTTAATGTTATTAATTATTTTAGTGGTTTTTTGAAGTTTCTTACATCTTCTTGAGATTGAAAGTAGGTTATATTTGTAATTAAGAGTTTATTACTGCAGTTAAACATTATAAAGATTAATTTTATAGTTATTTCTCGGGAGAATTTAATAATAAGTTATTCTTATTTAGTAGTATACTTTTTGTATTCAGCAATTTTATTTTCTAATCTTTTATTTAAATATTCATTTTTGTTTTTTAGTGTTTCATTAATTACGATAGCTTCAGATAAATAGTGTTGAATTTTATCTTTCTTCCAATGTTTTGGTGGTTCTTGAAGGTTTGTAATTCTGTCTGCTAATTTTACCATTCCAACTTCTTTTTCAAGTTTGTTTATTCGGTTCAAGCTGTCTGTCATTTTCTCTTTTTTTGAATCTAGGTTTTTATCTTTAGTCAATGCTTGAACTCCATTAGCAACTTTTTCTCCAAACATGTTCAATAGTTCCGAAAAGTCGGTATCAGTATCTTCTAGTGTATCGTGGAGTAGCGCTAATTGAACAGCATAATTCAAATCGAAATTGTTAGCCGCATTATGTGCTAAGATTATTTCCATAGCAACGTTAGAGATATGTAGCAAATAGTTAGAGTTTGTTCCAGGAACTTTTTGATCTTTATGTTTTTCTCCAGCAAACTTTATTGCTTTTTGATAGAGTTCTTGTGTCATTTGAGGTGTTTCCATTTAGAGAAGAGTTTTTTTAGCATAGTATATTATTGTTCAAAAGGATAAAAAGTAGGCGAGAGTTAGTGAATTACTTATAATAATTACAGTAAGTGGCTCTATTTCGGGTTGATAAATAATATTTTTCGGTTAAACTCTT
Source organism: Tenacibaculum sp. 1_MG-2023 (assembly GCF_030547425.1). GTDB lineage: Bacteria > Bacteroidota > Bacteroidia > Flavobacteriales > Flavobacteriaceae > Polaribacter. The sequence goes on from NZ_JAUORH010000003.1 coordinate 104,120, forward strand.
CTTCAAACTTATACAAAAAATCTAGTTCTTTTCCATATTCATCGTATTTCTCCCAAGGGGTTAATTTATTTTCTGAGTCAAGAAAGCTTTTGATTTTTGCTAACACTTCTTTACGAAGCTGTTCTGGTATGGTGTCTTCGAAATTTTCAATCCGATTGTTTTCTTCATAATTAATCAAAACATTGTAAAATTCTAATAGTTGATTCCTGAAGTTATTTTTTATAAATACTTCAACAGAAAATTCAAGATCAGATAATTCTTGTGGTATTACCATATCAAATATTGGGGTTACAACTAAATATGGCTCTCCCCAAGAAAATTTCTTCTCTTCTAATGAGCATTTAGGTAGTGTATCGGTGTCTATTTTCACTTGTCTTGATTGAGTATAATATAGTTAATGTCTTTTTTGTCATAAAGCAAGTAAATAATATCCTTTACTTTATACTTTTTGTAGATGTTTTTATTCACACTCAATTCACTTATGTTTATTTTGTTTTTTACTTTATATTCAACTGTGAAATAATATCTATAGCTTATAGGTTTACCACTTAATACTTTTTCTTTATTGATAATGGTTCCTGTAGATTCAATTCCATTATTAGCTACATGATTATTTTTAATAATTATATATAATGGAAATCCAATGATTATGATTAAACCTAATAGTAAGAAATACGACTTGGTTTTTTCTGTAGTGTTCAAGGTTTTGTTTTTAGATATTTAAAGAGGTAACTACTTTGTTAGCTAGCATTGTTTTCTTTTGCTTCACTATCCAATTCATTGATCATCGCTTCAAAATTAATATACATTGGCTCAAACTCATCAAACATTTCGTGATCCCACAAAACTATGGGGTATTCATTATTTATATGTTTACTAGTTGTGTCAAAGCATAATAAACCCCAATCACTCCAATTAGCAAAAGGTATTTTTCCTTTATCTAACAAAAGTTCACGAGGATATCCATTAAAAACCATTTCAGATAAAGAAGCTCTCCAAATACCTAAGGGATGTTCACAGAAGGAACACTCACTAATTTGAAGCTCATAAAAGTGTTTATACTTTAGAAATTTTATATATGACTTTGGAAGTTTATGCCCAAGTCTTGATTAAAACTCTTCAATTTCAATGTCAGTTACTTGGCTTTTAACTGGATTCCAAATTCTCCACTCTTCGTTTTCATCCTGATGTGGGGCAGCCATTTCTGTAACTATTTTGGTTGGTAGTTTATTCAATTGAACATCGGTAAGTTCTTTTAGGTATTTGTCAATTATTTGCTCCATTTTTTAATTGTAGTTAAAGATTTAATTATGAGTAGTTGCTTAGTTTGGTATTTAACTTTACAAATACACACCAAACTAAAAGCCACGAGGATTTTCAAAAGTAGGCAAGAATGAGCAATTACTTATAGCCAATGCTTACCACAAGTAGTTATTCAATAAATTTAGTAAAAGTATCTAAATCAGAATACCCTTGATTTTTTATAATTTCTCCATTTGCATCTATGATAACAAAGTAAGGTTGAAATCCTGATTTAAATTTATTTACTTGTAATTCATAGTTTTTTCTGCCAACAGTTTTTATAAGTCTGCCTCTCCTTGATTTAACCCATTCCTTTTCAGGTAGAGGCGTGTTATCATCAACATACACACTAACAAAATTAAAGTCAGTTTTTAATTTATCAATTATTTCCTTTTTTGATAGAACCCTTTGCTCCATTTTTATTGCATTTACACAAGCATAACCAGTAAAATACATTAATACTGGTTTTTTATTTTTTTTACTTTTTTCTAATAGCTTTTCATAGTCTACTTTACCATAGTTTTCAAAAATTTTATTTTGGCTATATTCTACAGGTTCAATTTCTGTATTGTTTTCAGGTGTGCTATTTTTTCCAATTCTTTCTAGTATTTGTTTGTAGGTTTCGTCTTTATTAGAGCTGTTTTTTAACTCGATGAATATTTCTTCGATATATTTATTTGGTATTTCTAACTTTTTAAGTATTAATTTGTCTGATTCCCAGTTTTTAATATTAGCCTCTTTTTTAGTAAAATCAATTAACATTATATATTTAGGCTTGATATTATTTTTATAGTTTTCTGTTTCTGTAATTAATAATAGTTTTTCTAAAATAGTATTGTAAGTATAAGGCTCAGTATTTTCTTTAGCTAATATGTCCATTATAATATGAGTCATAATGGGACTATTATTTAAAATTTCTAAATCAGTTTTATCTAATCCACAATTTTCAAGTGAATTCAGTTTTTGAGTAAATATTAATAAACTTTCTTTATCATTAGGGGTTAGTTGAACTTTCTCATTCAGAATTTCATTATTACAATTATTCTGACAAAAAGCAAAGTATGTGTTTAAAAGTATTAATGTTAAGAGTAATTTTTTCATTTTCCTATTTGTGGTAACTAGTTATATATACATAATAAAATCACTATTACATTCCTATAATGGTAGAATAAGTAAAAAGTATAGCAATTTTACTAACACCCTCAAATATAAATAAATAAGATAAAAAAGTGTAACTTTTTTATCAGGTCAACACACGAAGCCTAATCAGGTCAACACACGAAGCCTAATCAGGTCAACACACGAAGCCTAATCAGGTCAACACACGAAGCCTAATCGTGTCGACACTCCTTACCTAAGGGGAGTGACACTCCCTCGGTAAGGGGAACGATACTCCCTGCCTAAGGGAAGTGTCATTCACTGCCTAAGGGGAGTAACACCAAACAACAAAAAAGATAAAATATTTGTATTGTGTAGAAAAATGTTTGTTAGCATATTGAATGGATAATAGAAGTATTGTTATTTGTTCATTGTTCCAAGAGTTACTACTTTTTTCAACCATTTAGCTCTAAACTTTTCTTTTGAGAGTCTTATAGGGCCAATGGTAGTAATTCGCACTTTTTTTACACCTATATAGTTTAATGTTAGTTTTTTCATAGCATTATGGCTTGGGCTTCTATAAAACCATTTATAATACCAAGCAGGTTGATCTAACGTGCAAATTATTCTGGCTGTTTTTCCTGTAAAACATTTATCCCACCATAAAGACTTTTCTCTTTTTTTAAAAGCAAAACCAGGGAGTAAAACCCGATCTAAAAAACCTTTCATAATTGCAGGTACAGAACCCCACCAAATAGGATACACCAATACTAAGTGGTCTGCCCATTTAAGTTTTTCTTGTGCTTCTAGTAAATCAGGCTCAAGCTCTGTTCGCTTTCGATAGCCAAATTGAAGGTTGGGGTTAAAGTTTAATTCTCGGATGTTGATTTCTTGTATTTCAGCAGTCGATTTCTTCGCACCTGTTTTATAAGCTTCAGAAAGACCAAAATTAAAACTTTCCTTATCAGGGTGTCCGTTTATAATGAGTATTTTCTTCATTTTGCTTAAAAAATAGGTTTCATTTTTGCTTCAAACTGAGAGCCTGTTAAGTTTTCTGTTTTAAAAAACTTATATAGTATAAAACAGGTAGGTATTGTTAAAAAGACTGTGCAAATTATAAAAGTGCTAAGGCTACAAAATGTACCTAAAATTTGAGTACCGACTTCTCCTATATATGAAGTAATATTGTTTTGTGGGTTTTTAAAATAGATATGAACTGATATGGCATACTCATAAAACCGAATTGAAGTTTCATAGATTAACCAAGCAGGATAAAACCATTTTCTAATAGGTTCCCACCATTTTCCCCAGATTGACTTTAGTTGTTGTTTGTTGTTATCTTCCATTGTTATTGTATTTGTTTGCAAAATTGCTGTAAATGGAAGGTTTATCATTTGATGTAAATCAAATTCGTTTTTTGGGGTTTCTTATTCTGCTCAACGTTTCAAGAGTTATTCCTAAATAAGAAGCAATATGTGTAAGGGGAATTCTGTTGGTTATAAAAGGATAAATACTAAGCAGGTGTTTATACCTTTCTTCTGCTTTGTTGAATTGAATGGTGTATAAGCGTTCGCAAAGCCCTAACATGGTTTCAGTGACTATCTTACTAATTAAGCGTTCAAAGTCGTGATGCTTTTGAGAAAGCTTATCAACAGTATCTTTTGAAAATTCCAAAACGGTTGAATCTTCAATAAATTCAACATAATGCGGACTCGGTTCATTGCTGAAAAAGCTAACGATGGAAGCCATAAACTGATTTTCGAAAGTAAACCAATCAGAAATGTCTTTACCGTCTTTTAAGTAATATGCTCTTGAACATCCTTGGACAATAAAAAAGACTTTTTTAGAGAATTGCCCTTCTCGTACAACAATGTCTCCTTTTTTATATACACAAACTTTTGAACTGGTAATTAATTCTTGTTGACACTCAGTAGACAGCGGAGTGTAAGTTTCCTCAATTGTTTTAAAGACTTCTTTATAATTCATCCTCTCTCATTAGTAGCTTCAAACCTACTATTTTTTTGCCAAGTTCAAAAGTTATGTGTGTTAATATGCTGTACTTTTAAGAAGGATTGGTAACACCATAATTATTCATTAAAAAATCTAAAGAAAATCCTAGTTTTAAATACATTTCTTTAGCCATTTCTGAGGCTTGTAATGTAGCTAAGGATAAATTCTGGTCAATAGCTTTATTCAATGTATGGCACATAATTTCGGTAGCAAAACCTTGCTTTCTTTTTTCAGGTATAATACCCAAACTATGTAAGCCAACAATCGTATTAGTAGTGTATAAAATTACGGTTCCAACAAGTTCTTGTTCAAAATAAACAAGATAATAGGGTATGGTTTCTTTAGTTTTTAAAATGGTTGCTGTACTTATTTCGTAATTAAAGGCTTTAAAAAAGGCATTGCTCCAAACATCAGCTTCTTCTGTGTTTTCTACTCTTTTAAAATCGATGTGTCTTTGAGTTTCGAACTTTTCGTTTAGCTCTAAACTCATTCCGTATTGTGTTGACTTTAACTGAATTTTAGCGTCAAGTTCCATATTGTTTTCTTGACTTGGTAGTGCAAATAAAGAAAATGTAAAAAGGTTACCTTCTCCTAACATTTGTAGCTGTACTTCTTTTAGTTGGTTTTCAGAAGGAGAGAGGTTGGTCCAAATTCTATTAGGCCATTGGGCATTTTCAATATAAGCGCTTTCAAAAGATGTTTCTTTATGATATCCTTGATATGGAGTCGCAGCAGTTTTCCACAAAGAAGTTAAATTGTTAATGTTTGATACTACTTTTTTCATTTTGAGTTGATTAAAAGAATACTAATTGCCATGAAAATAATTCCAATACACTTTTTGGTAGTTATAGGCTCAACAGGCAGGTTTAACCAACCAAATTTACCTGCGAATAACGAAAAAATCAATTGACCGCATAAGCCAAAAGCAATCATTTTTGAAATCCCTAGCTTTGGTATGGTGTAAAAATAAAGAGAAATACCAATCATGCTAAAAAGTCCGCCAATAAACCATAAATACCAAGGCACTTGCTGTGCTGTAGTTAATTGAATACTTTCTTCTTTGAATAGAAAGATGAATAAGCATCCAAAAACAGCACTAGCTATAGAGGTGGCTATAACAGCGATAACAGGTTGTTTTACAATAGTACCTAGTTGCGTGTTAAACCCTGCTTGAACAGCTAGTGAAACACCTCCAATAAAAGCCAAAAAGTATAAAAAGAATATTTTCATACTGCAAAGATGGAAAGGAAATAACACCTTTTTCTTTACATATGTTGACTGCTACACACTTTTTTTAATGCTCTTACGAATTCGGCTTAATTGAGTGGGAGTAATGCCTAAGTGAGAGGCAATATAGTGTAATGGTATCCTGTTATCTATGTTGGGATTAGCGTTTACAAAATCGAGATACCGTTCTTTAGCTTCTTTTAAAACAATATCAATTTCTCGTTTTTCTTTATCAATTACCCAATTCTTTTCGAGATAAGCAATATAGAAGTTCTGTAAGTCTTGGTTTTTCTTAATAAGTTGTCTGTAGGTGTCATACGGAAAGCTAATAACTGTAGAATCCTCTATAACCTCTAGAGAAAACTGAGAAGGTGTGTTGGTAAGTGATGATACTACAGAACCTATAAAACTACCTGATAAAAAGATGTTTTTGTGGTATACTGTACCATCTTTATGTAAAAAACAAGAAACTACAGCTCCTTTGTAAAGAACATGAACATGTTTTGATACCTTACCAAAAGGTAATAAGGTGCTTCCCTTTTTTAAATCATGAATTTTTGCAACTGAGAACAAAGAAGAAATGGAGTCGTCGCTTACCGTAGCATAACGATTAAAAACGCTTGTTAAAAAGGCTTTATATTCATTTGGTTGATCCATTACTACTTATAAGGTTTAAGTGTTTTTTATTTGTATGATTTGTGCTGCAATACTTACCGCTATTTCCTCGGGGGTTTCACTTTTTATAGAAAGTCCAATAGGTGCGTGTACTTTATTTAATTCTTCTTGAGTAAATCCTTCGTTTTGCAGAACTTCCCACATCGTTTGCAACTTTGCTTTGCTACCTAAAACTCCTAGAAATTTATAGTTGTTTTTAAGGAGCTTACTCAATACCAATTTGTCATCAGTGTATTTATTGGTCATAATGGCTACATAGCTTGAAGAAGATTCTTCTATGTAGTTTTCAATATCATTATAATCAATAACCTGTTTTTTATGAGCAGTTTGGTTGTTTTCTAATGTGTTGAGGTTTTCTCTATTATCAAAAACAATAACATAGAAACCTAGCTTTACAAAAAGTTCAGAAACAGCAACACCTACATGTCCACCACCAACAATGTACAAGGTTTCTTTAAAGCCGATATGTTCTTTAAAATACCAATCTTCTTTCGAGTTGATGTCATACTCAAACTGACTTTCTAGAATATCAAGAGTAAAATCAAATAGGGTAGAAGATAAGTGTAATGTTCCTTTTTTACCGTGTTGTAAAGAAGAAATGATATTCGCTATTATCGAAACATGAGTGGAATTTAAACAATGAAAAGCTAGGGTTTGTTCACCAGAACAAATCATACCCGAACCATATTTGATATTTCCTTTATGAATTTGTTTTTTGATGAATGTTGGTGGATTCTCTTGTTGTAATAGTTGTTTGGCTTCTTCAACGAGTGCAAACTCCATAACACCACCACCCACAGAACCATAGATAAACCCATCTTCAGCAATTAACATTTTAAAGCCTTTTCGACCTGGAGAACTGCCAAGGTTTTCAATTACCGTTAGGAGGTATACCTTTTGTTCATTTTGAAGTTTTGTATGTAACTGTTGCCAAAAATCCATAAAAGCTTAGTTAAAAATGGTTTCGCTTAGGGCATAATAAATAGCCATTAGTGCAGAAAAAATAGCACTGGCTAAAAAACGCCAATCGAGTTTTACTTTATTTTGAATGATAAAATTCGCGATAAACGAAATAGGAATGTTCACTAAAAACGACCAACAAGCAACAATGAATAAGTTACTGGTTATTTGTTCAAAATTTCCAGAAAATAATTTGATAAACAGCAAATGTCTAAAAATCCATAATGGATTAAAATAGGCAATGGCCAATATTGTTTTAGCTATAGTTCTTTTGAGTCCGCTATTGTTAGCTGTTTTTCTCTCTATCCAATTAAAATAATTAGGGATTTCAAGAGCATAAACGGTAGCCCCAATAAATACCATTCCGAGGAGTCTGTATAAGGAAAACTCGTTTAGTAAAAGGGATGCAATGGTATCTCCAATGCTATAAATTAAGGCACCCCTAAATATATTTTGTTTGGTGTATTGTAGTTTGATACTCTTCTTATTTATTTTGAATTAAAATCTGATTTTAATAGCGAATAAATCTCGCTATCTAAAAACATCCCATTGTAAAAATAGTTCTCTCTAAAATAGGCTTCTTTTTTAAACCCTAATTTTAAAAGAATACTTCTTGAATTTTGGTTTTTAGGGTTTATATTGGCTTCTAAACTATGAAGGTTGAATGTGTGAAAAGCAAAGTGAATTAAGGTATTCATAGCTTCTTTCATATAACCTTTTCCCCAATAATCAGGGTTTAATACATAGCCTATTTCACCTCTAAAGTTTTGTTTGTCTAATCTCCATATTCCAAAATCACCAATAAGAGTATTGTTTTCTTTGAGCGTAATAGCCCAAGTAATTCCGTTTTTATCTTTAAAAGCTTGCTGAATGAGTGCTATTCTTTTTTCAATGTCTTTGGGAGATTGCGGAACATCAGAGTCTAAGTATTTAGAAACTTGAGGGTGAGTTCTAACGTTAAACAGTTCAGAGGCATCAGCCATTGTGTATTCTCTAAATAAAAGTCTGTCACTCTCTAATTTAGGAAACGTATCAAAAATACTTTCGTTTATTGCGTATGTCATTCTATTTTTCATACAATCCCATCAACACTTTTTCGGGTGTAAAAGGAGCGTGGAATTTTAATTTATAATTTGGGTTGAAAGTTTTTACCGCTTGCTGAATGGCAAAATAAGCTCCAATTCCGTACATTAATGGAGGCTCACCAACCGCTTTCGATTTTTTAATAGCCATTTGATTCCCTTCCGTTTTTAACGGAATGGTTTCTACTGTTTTGGGAGCTGAAAAAATATCAGGCACCTTGTAGGTAGACAACGCATTCGAAAGGAGACGCCCGTCATTATTATAGGCAATTTCCTCTAAGGTCATCCAACCGATTCCTTGTGCTAAAGCACCTTCCACTTGGCCTAAATCAATTCCCATATTCATACTTTTACCAAAGTCGTGTACAATCTTTACGCTGTCAATTTCATAATTCCCACGGATACAATCTACAGTAACGGTTGTGATAGCAGTACCGTATACATGATAGGCAAACGGATGCCCTTTTTCTTTGGTTTTATCAAAATGAATCACAGGAGTAGCATAATGTGCATTTTCAGATAGCGCCACGCGACGAAGCATCGCTTCAGTAATTAAAGCTTCCCATGTTAGCTCTGATTTTTTACCACTCACAAAAACAGCATTTTCTTGAAAAGAGATATTTTCTTTTTTGGTAGAGAGCATGTCAGCGGCAACTTCTGTTAGTCGTTCAACTAACGAATTACAAGCCATTTCTGTTGCTTTCCCGTTAAGGTCGGCAGTTGAACTTGCTGCAGAAGGTGAGGTATTGGCAACACGTGTAGTATTCGTGGTTTCCAGTTTTACTTTATTGGGCGAAATTCCTAAAACACTTTGTGCTACTTGTAATATTTTGGTGTTTACACTTTGTCCCATTTCTACAGCACCTGTAGAGACACCAACACTTCCATCTTGATAAATATGTACCAAAGCACGTGCATGATTCATTGGGGTATTGGTAAATGAAATACCAAAGGCGATAGGCATTAATGAAATTCCTTTTTTGTAACGGTCGTTCTTATTATTGAAGTCAGCTACTTCTTGTTCTAGCTGTTCAAGTTGATATTGCTCTTTTGCGCTAAACCAAGAGTTTTGTGCTTGTACTTCGGTTGCAATTTGCCCGTATGAAAACTCATCGTTCTCAGCTAATAGATTGGCTTCTTGTATTAATCTTTTATTGATCCTTATTTTATCAGCGGCATCTGCAATAGCACTTTCAATAACAAACATTCCTTGCGGACCACCAAAACCACGAAAAGCGGTGTTAGGAGGTAAGTTGGTTTTACAACTATACACTGTAGTATGTACGTTTGGAACAAAATAACTATTGGTAGCATGAAACAATGTCCTTTCAGCAATAGCAGGTGATAAATCAGCGGCGGCACCAGAATTTTGTAGGAACTCAGCTTCAAAAGCTTTTATTTTTAGGTCTTTGGTTAGACCAATTTTATAAAATGATGAATACGGATGGCGCTTTCCTGTCATACGTAAATCGTCATGGCGATTCAACATGTATTTTACTGGACGATTCAAATGTTGTACCGCCACAGCTGCCATCACTGCCCAAGGAGTTGCTTGATCTTCTTTACCTCCAAAACCACCTCCTAAGCGAATTACATCGACTTCAATTTTATGCATTGGAATACCTAAAACCTTGGCTGCTGTTTTTTGAACAGCAGTAGGGCCTTGCGTAGATGAGGTAATTTTTATATTCCCGTTTTCTTGAGGAACCGCATAGCAACCTTGTGTTTCGAGATACAAATGCTCTTGTCCGTTAGAAAAAGTTTCGCCTTCAAATACATATTCACATTCGGTAAAAGCATTTTGGGTGTCTCCTAAGTTAAATGAACGAGGAGCATTGATAAAACTACCTTTTTCTTTGGCTTCTTTAGCGGTTGTGATTACAGGAAGTTCTTCAATATTTATGGTAATTAAACTTCTTGCTTTTTTAGCAATCGCTTCACTTTTTGCAACAATGAAAGCAATGGGTTGTCCCCAAAAATGGACTTCATCTTCTGCCCATAAAGGTTCATCAGGAATGATACCTCCAATTTGATTTTCTCCTAAGACATCTTTATAGGTGAATATTTTTACTACACCTTCTAGTGCTTCTGCTTTAGAATAATCTACCGATTTGATTTTACCATGCGCTTTTGACGAGTCAAAAACCAACCCGAATAAGGTATCTTGACGTAGCATTAAATCGTCAACAAATAACGATTCTCCTCTAACATGTGTAAAACTGTCAATATTTTTCATCGTCTTCATTAGGCAATTAATTTTTTTAGTTCTACATGATTAGAGAATAGCTCCAAAAAATGAGCAAAAAATAATTGTCGTGCTAACAAACGTTTGTATTCAGCAGTTCCACGAACATCACTGATAGGTGAGATTTCTGATTGTAAAACTGTTTCAGCTTCTTTTATAGTTTCTGAATTGATTGTTTTTCCGATTAAAAAAGCGTTGGTTTCGTGTAAATATTTCGGAATGGCAGCAACACCTCCTAAAGAAAAATGAGCGTCTGTAATTGTATTATTTTTTAGTGTAATTCTTCCAGCGGAATTTAAACTAGCAATGTCTAAATGTGTTCGTTTGCTTACCTTCTCAAAATTGAAAAAGTCTTCCGTTTGCGGAACTTTGAATTGTATTGAATGTAAGATTTCACCTTCGTGTAAATCATACTTTTTATAGTCTTGATGAAATTCTTGAAATGGAATTTGTCGCGTATTTCTATCTTCTTTTTGAATGGTTACCATTGAGTTTAATGCTAAAAAGAAAATAGACATATCACCAATAGGTGAGGCATTTACAAAGTTACCTCCAATAGTTCCCATATTTCTGATTTGCTCAGAAGAAACAAGTTTTAAAAATTGTTTGAGTTTAGGAAAGAGGGTTTGTAATTGTTTGCTTTCTGCTATTTCGGTAACGGTTGTATTAGCACCCAGTCTACAAAATCCTTCAGTAAAAGAAATTTCTTTTAAAGCGTTTTTATCGGTTAATAAATGCACATCTTCTTCCGCCATTTTATCAGCATGTTGTACATATATATCGGTTCCGTTGGCTACTTTTACTCCTGTTTTTTCAAAGGTTCTTGGTTGTAATTGAGCTAATTTTTCTGGAATAGTTACAAAATAATTAGGAATAAAACCTTCCTTGATTAGCCAGTCAATTTGATGGTTTTTATCTTTTTGTTGTAGTTTTTGTTCTATTTCAAAACCTGCTTTTTCAATCGATTTATAACCTGTACAGCGACAAATGTTTCCGCTGATAGCATCGTTACAAGAAGTTGTTTGTTTACTGTCAAGAGCATAACCAGTCATAGAAACCACAAATCCTGGTGTACAGAAACCACATTGTGTCGCATAATTATCGGTCATTGCTTTTTGAACGGTATTCAGTTCTTTTGGTAAATTGATTCCTTCTACCGTAACGATGTGTTTTCCGTTAGCATTTCCTAAAGGAGAAATACATGAAGTTATACTTTGGTAGCTAAGTTTATTATCATTTAGATCACCAATTAAAACAGTACAAGCTCCGCAATCGCCTTCACGACATCCTATTTTTGTACCTTTTAATTGTTGATGTTCTCTAATAAAATCGAGTAGGGTAATACCAGCGTTTGCTGTAGTTTTTATTACCTGATTATTTAATATAAATTGTATCATAAGCAGAATGCAAGATACGAAAATGTGACGTTAGGGGAAAAGTTGAAAAAGAAAAGTGTGGAGTTTAAGCTTTTTAATTATTTAATGATATGATGGTCAAAATATGTAGCAATAAAAAAGCCTCCAATTTTTGGAGGCTTTGTATATATTTTAAGAAAAATATTAAGCAAATAGGCTATCTATTTTTTCTTTTTCTTCTTGTGCTAAGGCTGGGTCTACTAAAATACGACCACTATGCTCATCAATTGTAATCTTTTTACGGTTTGCAATTTCTAACTGAACTTGTGGTGGAATAGTGAAGAAAGAACCTCCAGCAGCTCCACGTTCAATAGCAACAACAGCTAAACCGTTTCTTACTTTTGTTCTAATTCTTTTATAAGCAGTTAATAAGTGACCTTCGATAGACTTTGAAAATTCTTCAGACTTTTCTTTTAATAATTGCTCTTCTTTCTCAGTCTCTTTTAAGATAGCATCTAGTTCACCTTTTTTGTGAGTTAAATGTGCTTCTTGCTTCGCTAATTTTTCTTTGGTGTTATCAATAACCTCTTTCTTTTGAGCAATTTTAGCTTTATATTCCTTAATTCTCTTTTCAGATAATTGAATTTCTAGCTCTTGATACTCAATTTCTTTAGATAAAGAGTCAAATTCACGGTTATTACGAACATTTTTTTGTTGTTCTTCATACTTAGTAATTGAGTTTTTAGATTCTTCAATCGCTAACTTTTTATTACTAATGTCAGTTTCTAAATTTTTAACATCCTCAGCTAAATTAGAAAGTCTCTTGTTTAATCCGGCAACTTCATCTTCTAAATCTTCAACTTCTAAAGGTAATTCACCGCGAACGTTTCTAATCTCGTCAATTCTAGAATCGATTAACTGTAAATCGTATAACGCTCTTAATTTTTCTTCTACCGTTACTTCTTTTTTTGCCATCTGTTAAATATAGTATATTGGATTTGTACTTTTTTCGCTTAAAATAATTGCAAAAATACTAATTTTTTTGCTAAGATAATCAACTAAAAGGTTTTTTGTAAATTGTTCACTTTCATAATGTCCTACATCTGCAAGCAAAATTCTTTTTTCTGCTTTAAAAAACTCGTGATATTTAAAATCAGCACTTATATAAGCATCGGCACCAGCTCGCATCGCATTTTTGATAGCGAAACTTCCTGAACCACCTAACACAGCTACTTTTTTAATAGGTTTGTCAAGTAATTCTGAATGTCTGACACAGCCTGTTTTAAAGGTTTCTTTTACAAATAATAAAAAGTCTTTTTCATCCATCGCTGAAGGGAGTTCTCCAATCATCCCCATACCTACGTTTTGGTTTTGGTTATCCAGCGTAATAACTTCGTAGGCAACCTCTTCATAAGGATGGTTTTTAAAGAGAGTAGAAAGTATTTTTCCTTCTAAATAAGAATCAAAAGTTACTATAATACAGGTTTCCTTTTCAAACATTAATTCTCCTTTTTTACCTACAATAGGGTTCGAATTTTCGTTCCCTCTATAGCTTCCTTTTCCTTCTACATTAAAAGAACAGTTGTCATAATTACCAATGTTACCTGCCCCAGCTTCAAATAACTTTTCACGTACATTAGTAGCTTCTGCAAAAGGAACATAAGTTGTTAGTTTTTTTATGATTCCTTTTTTGGGGATTAAAGTTTTCATGTTTTCTAAGCCTAAAACTTCTCCCATTTTAGCAGAAACCCCATTGTTTACATTATCTAGAGCTGTATGTGTAGCGTAAATAGCAATGTTATTTTGAATAGCTTTTAATACAACACGTTCTACATAATTGTTGCCGTTAAATTTTTTTAGTCCACTAAATACAATAGGGTGAAAACTTACAATAAGATTACAGTTTTTAGCAATAGCCTCGTCCACAGTTTCTTCAAGAGTATCTAGCGTAACTAAAACTCCTGTAACTTTAGTACTGTAATTGCCTATTAATAAACCAACATTGTCAAAATCTTCGGCATACGAGAGTGGTGCCAGTTGTTCAATATAGTTGGTGACGTCTTTTATTTGCATTTGGTACGTTTTCAAAATTACTATAGCAAAGTTACAAAGTAGAAAAATGAAAATAAAAGTATCCTGTACATTAATGCTTAAATTATTACTTTTGGTGTAATGAAGCTACTTCGATTTTTATTATTTCCGTTTGCTGTTTTGTACGATGCTATTACGAGAATTCGTAATTGGTTTTTTAATCTAGGTGTTTTAAAATCAACTTCTTTTGATATCCCAGTGATTGCTGTTGGAAATTTAAGTGTAGGAGGAACAGGAAAATCTCCTCAGATAGAATATTTAATACGTTTACTAAAAGATAATTATAGAATTGCAGTTTTAAGTCGAGGATATAAACGTAAAACAGAAAGGTTTCAAGTAGTGAATGGTACCCATACAGCTGAAGATGTAGGTGATGAACCTTTGCAATTTTATAAGAAGTTTAAAAAAGGTGTTACCGTAGCTGTGGATGCTGACAGAACGAACGGAATTCAACAGTTGTTGCAGCGTAGCACCCCTCCTGAAGTAGTATTGTTGGACGATGCCTATCAACACAGAAAAGTAACGGCGAGTTGTTATATTTTACTCACAAAGTATAACGATTTGTTTGTAGATGACTTTGTGTTGCCTACAGGGAATTTGCGAGAAAGTAGGAGAGGAGCTAAACGAGCAACGATGATTGTAGTTACGAAATGTCCTGAGAATTTATCGAAGACAGAACAAGAAAAGATAGTACGAAAGCTCAATCCAAAATCGTATCAAAAGGTATTTTTTACAACCATTGCTTACGATGAGAATTTAAAAGGAACAAAAGAGTTAACAATTGATGATTTGCAGGATAAAGAAGTGTTGTTAGTGACGGGAATTGCGAATCCAACCCCATTGTTAAACTTTTTAAAAGAAAAGGAAGTAAGCTTTAAACACCTAAAATTCCCAGATCATCATAATTTTACTCAGCAAGATATTTCAACTATTAAGAAGGCTTTTGATGAGTTACCACCTGAACAAAAGATTATACTAACTACCGAAAAAGATTATATGCGTTTAGAGGGTAAGGTTGATAATCTTAATTATATATCAATAAAGAGTGATTTTATTAATGAAGAGGAGGTTTTTAATTCTTTGGTGTTGGATGAAATAAAAAGAGTAAAAACAAAATAACGTTATTTGCTTGTTAATAAGTTCTAAAAACGGCAGCATATATTTTTTTTGAATTTTCTTTTTGATCTTTTGGTATTGGTAATGTAAACTTCATAATTCTGTTAGCATCATATCCTTCAAAACTAGTACCTCTGGTTTCATCTGTAAAACAAATACTATGTTTATTATGTTTTTTGCTTAATGATACGTTTTTCATGTAGCTAAAAGTTTTAATAATGTAGTATTCATTTATAAGAACTATACCATATTTAAAGCATTGAACCTCTCTTATACGACAATCTAAAGCCTGTTTTAAAGGAGAAATTAAAAATTGGTAAGAGAATATCCCCCAAAAAAGAGAAATTATTAATAAGTTGTAACCTACAGCTAAAGCAAATTCTCCATCATTTTTTAAGGTATGACCCCAGTATATTAAGGAGATAGAAACCATGAAAATACACAAAACAACTATAACGTGTTTTTTCTTTCTCATAGATAGGTTTTCTTGAATAAAAAGTACCCATTCACTTTTGGTATACTTAAAACTTAAGATAGGCTTTATTTTTTTATGCTTAATATCATATATGAAACGTCTTTTATTGGAGTCTATAATATATTTGATTAGAAGGGAGGAGAATAGACCATAGAAAAAGGCAAGTATAAAATAGTCGAGTCTAGAGTTTTGAGCCCCAATATAGCCAATCAAGGCTAAGTAAGTGGTTCCTAAAGGTATAATTATAATTGATTTTACAAGAGTAATAAGAGTACCGTCAACATAATTTCGATCCATTTTTATAGCATTTTTCAATAATGTAAAGTGTTATGATAGTTACATGTGCTTTTTACCAAAAGTGTCTTTTGCTTCAGTTCGTAGTTGTTTTATGTCTTGTTCGTTTTTACGTGGACAAATAACCAAGACATCGTCTTTTTCTACGATAATAAAATCTTGTAAACCTTGAATTACTACTTTTTTGCCATTTTTAGTACTAACCATATTCCCGTTGGCATCTTTAAAAATAGTTGTGGCTCCAACTGTTGCATTTTGGTGAGTGTCTTTACCAAGTTTGTTATATAAAGAACCCCAGGTACCCAAATCATCCCAACCAAAATCTACAGGGAGTACGTGTACCTTTTCAGAGCGTTCCATAATCCCGAAGTCGATAGAAATGTTTTCACATTTTTCATAGTTACGTTTAATAAAATCATCTTCAAGCTCGGTGTTGTAAACGTTATCTCCGGTATCTAAAATGTTGACCATTTCAGGAAGATGTTTTTTAAAGGAATCTAAAATGCTAGAAACCGACCAAACAAAAATACCAGCATTCCATAAATAGTCACCGCTTGCTACAAACTGTGTAGCTTTTTCTAGGTTTGGTTTTTCAGTAAATGTTTTTACTTTTTTAACTTCAGAAACATTTTCTTTAAATTGAATATAGCCGTAACCCGTATTAGGATGATTTGGTTGAATCCCCAAAGTCATCAATATATCTTCTTTAGTACAGGCTTTAAAAGAAGTTTCAATGTTTTTAAGAAATTCAGTCTCGTTTTCTATCCAGTGATCAGACGGAGCAACTAACATCACAGCATTTTCATTCTGCTGACGGATTTTTAAAGCAGCATATAAAATACAAGGAGCAGTGTTACGCATTGCAGGTTCTAGCAGTAACTGTTTATTACCAATTTTAGGAAGTTGTTCTAAAACTAATTCTTCGTAACGTTTATTAGTGGCAATTAAAATATTTTCTGCTGGAATTAATTGATTAATTCTGTTGAAGGTTTTTTGTAACAAAGACTCTCCAGTTCCTAATAAATCATGAAATTGCTTAGGGTATTTTTCGGTACTTACTGGCCAAAGA
This sequence comes from Tenacibaculum sp. 1_MG-2023, assembly GCF_030547425.1. Classification (GTDB taxonomy): domain Bacteria; phylum Bacteroidota; class Bacteroidia; order Flavobacteriales; family Flavobacteriaceae; genus Polaribacter. The sequence continues at coordinate 121,119 of NZ_JAUORH010000003.1, forward strand.
CGAGAACCTACGCCACCTGCCATGATTACTGCATAATAATTAGTGTTCATACAAGCTGTTATTTATTTAAAGCTATGAGTTTCACCTCTGCGTTTTGGTTGAATAAATATACACGCTTGTTTTCTAAATTTAAACATTCATAGCGTGTTCTTCGTTTATCACCTCTTTTATATAGTTTTTCCTTGAATTGAAAAACGCTTCCGTTTGGTATTTCAAAGATAAAGTTCTTTCCGTCTTCTGATTTTCCACCTCGCAATGCCAGTGATAAATTTACATCAGCATCGGTACTGGCTTTTGGGCTTTTTAAGTAGTTGGCTAAATAGGGTAGAATGTTTTTTGGATAAATTTCGGGTTGTAAAAAAGGGAGCATTAAATGCTGAAATACTGTTTTCCATTCTTTACCGTGGGGTTGTACTCTTCCAAATTTTTGATAGGTAACATGATGTGCAATTTCATGAACTAAGGTCAATAAAAACTGATAAGGATTCAAGTTGTTATTCACCGTAATTTGCATGTGTCCGTTTGGTAAACGACGGAAATCACCATGTTTGGTTTGACGTTCGCTTACTATTTTCAAGTTGATTTTATGTTCAATAATTAAATATTCAACTAACGGAATTGCTTCTTCAGGGATGTATTTAATCAGTGTTTTTTTCAAAAGTCAGTTCGAGTGGTTTTTTATTTTGAAATAAAAAGGAAAAATAAAAATTGTATCGAGAACTAGCTAGTACTTCTCGATATAATTTTCTTTTCAATTATGTTGAACGAAAATCACTCGAAGTGACAATCGTTATTTTTCTACGGAGTAGAACTAGAAACTTGTAAAACTTTACCGTTGTAATACTTATTACCAGTTAAAGCAAAATCAAAAATGTAGTTAGCCATTTCTTTAGCCGATAAAGGAGCTTCATAACCAGGGAAAGCCTCTTCTAACATCTCTGTTTGTACGGCGCCTAAGGCTAATACATTAAAAGCTATTTGTTGTTCTTTGTATTCTTCTGCTAATAATTCTGATAAGGTTATTACAGCACCTTTGGCAGAGCTATAAGCGGCTAGTCCAGGAAACTTCATGCTTCCTTGAATTCCACCCATACTACTCACTGTTACCACATGACTCCCTTTTTGCATAAATGGTAGTAAGTTTTTTGTTAATTCGGCAACTGCAAAAACATTCACTTTATAAACCTCTTCAAAATCTTGGGTGGTTAATTGTTCAAAAGGTTTATTAATTAATTTTCCAGCATTATTGATAAGGATGTCTACCTTTTTCCATTCAGTTGAAACAAAATCAACCGATTTTTTTATGTCACTTTCGTCAGATAAATCAACGGAAATAGTTGTAATGTTTGAATGATTTATTTGTTCTAAAGGTTTTGTGTTTCTAGATAGCGCTAATACCTGATGTCCTTGATTAGCAAACTGCTGTGCTAATTCAAAACCAATACCTCTACTAGTTCCTGTAATAACAATGTTCTTCATGTAATTGTCAAAATTTAAAAAGGCAAGCTACATAAAAATCACTACATTTATTGCTTAATCATTCTTAAATTATCATGAGAAAAAGACTTTTTTTAGCGTTACTCTTAACAATGTCAATCGCAACATTTGCTCAAAACACCTATATATTTTGTGGGAAATTAATTGATACAGAAAAAGGTAAAATAAATAAAGAGCAAACCATTGTAGTAAAAGGAAATAAAATTGTTGAAGTATTAAAAGGATATGTGAATACTGAAAACACTGATGATATAACGATAGATTTAAAAGATAAGGTGGTAATGCCAGGGTTGATTGATATGCACGTGCATATTGAAAGTGAGCATAGTCCAAAATCAAGGCTAGAAAAATATATATTGAATGATGCTGATAGAGCTTATAACTCGGTAAAATTTGCAGAAACTACTTTGTTAAACGGTTTTACGACAGTGAGAGATTTAGGAGGAACAGGAGTTAATATTTCTTTAGCTAAAGCAATTAAAGCGGGGAAAATTGTAGGTCCTAGAGTGTTTACTGCGGGGAAATCTTTAGCAACGACAGGTGGGCATGCAGACCCAACAAATGGAAGCAGTAGAAAGCTAATAGGAAACCCTGGCCCAAAAGAAGGAGTGGTAAATTCAATAGAAGATGCTCGAAAAGCGGTTAGACAACGCTATAAAAATGGAGCAGATTGTATAAAGATAACAGCGACAGGAGGTGTGTTAAGTGTGGCTAAAAGCGGAGATAATCCTCAATTTACTATTGAAGAGGTGAGAGCAATTTGTGAAACAGCAAAAGATTATGGAATGCATGTAGCAGCTCATGCTCATGGTGATGAAGGTATGCAACGTGCGGTTATTGGAGGAGTAAAAACTATTGAACATGGAACTTATATGAGTGATGAAACGATGGAGTTGATGAAAAAACACGATGCGTATTTAGTTCCTACCATTACGGCAGGAAAAGAGGTTGAAGAGAAAGCAAAAGTAAAAGGTTTTTATCCAGAAATTGTAGTACCTAAAGCGTTGGCTGTTGGTCCACAAATACAAGGAACTTTTGGAAGAGCTTATAAAAAAGGTGTAAAAATTGCTTTCGGTACCGATGCAGGAGTTTTTAAACATGGAAAAAACGGAAAAGAGTTTGGGTATATGGTAGAAGCAGGTATGCCTGCTATGGAAACGATACAGTCTGCAACAGTGACTAATGCAGCATTATTAGGTATGAAAAATGAGTTAGGAAAGGTTAAAAAAGGATTTCTTGCAGATATCATTGCAGTAGATGAAGATCCTACTCAAAATATTCATACAATGGAAAAAGTAGTTTTTGTGATGAAAAATGGAAAGATCTATAAAAAATGATAAGCTAAAAAAGTCGTATATTAAAAATGAAAAAGGAGTGCTTAGCCCTTTGCACTCCTTTTTCATTTTATAGCTTGTAAGCTAGAGATATATGTCCTGACAAGTGTTTTAATGTAATGACTCTTTTTTAAGAGTTAAAAGCTAACATGTTGGTAAGCTCCAATATCAGGAGAAGTACTTCTGTCTACGCCTAAAATATCTTTAGAAATAGAAGAAGCTTTTGCGTTATTAATAGCGTCACTATTTTTACCAATGATAAACTCGTTTTTAGTAACATCTTTAAAGTCAGATTCACCGTTTAAAATGTTGTTTTGATAATGTGAAGTATCATCAAAATTCAATTCATTATTATCTGTAAATGAATTATTAAAATCATCAAATTTAATTAAGCAACTTTCAACCATATAGTTGAAAGTTGTTCCGTCAATTCTATCAAGGATAAACTCTACATTGTTATTTCCTTCAATAATGCAATTAATAAAGTTAGCATTAACTAAATCATTAATTTCTGTAACTTCTTGGTTGTTATCGTTAGAATAAGTAATGTGGTTATTTATTAAAACTGTAGGTAATTGACGAATACTGCTATTCCAAAAATTAGCAAAAGTAGCATGGGTAAAGTTATATTTACCACCAAAAGTACAAGCTAATGCAGATTGTCCTGCGCTACCTATTACTAAGTTTTCTCCTTCAATATGTGTGTTTCTACCTAAAACACCATAGTTTGAACTGTTATATATTTCAGTATTTTTTATTGTTAGCGTGGGAGAGGAGGTATCTTGTCCGTCAACAAGAAGTCCAACAGTTCCATTTTTAATTTGAGTATAATTTAGTTCGTTGTTAAAACTACCTTCACGTATCCAAATAGCCCCCCATTGTCCTGGAATTTCACTAAACTGATGCTCTAGTCGGTCACCTTCAAAAACAATTTTTTTATCTAAGGTTCCATTGGCTTTAAGGTTAGCGTCTTTATCTATAATTAATCCAGAATTGTTGTGAAAGTGAATTTTAACTCCTGCTTCAATTGTTAGTATTTTACTTGATGGTACAGCAGCGTAACCGTAAATGACATAAGGTTTTTCATTAGTAAAGGTTAGTTCTTCATCAGTTAAAAAACGACCTTGAATCTCGGTTTCTTTGCCGTTAATAATTAATGTTTCAATACCCGAACTGTTTTTAGAAGGAAAAATAAAATGCGCATCTTGTACCAAGGTAACCAAATCTACATCTTGTTGATTTTCTCCATTATCGAACAATATTTTATCAGTGTATAAGGGATTGGTTACTGTATTAACGTTAATAGTGGTTTCTATAAAAATATAGATGCTGTCATTTGCTAAAATATCAATGTTATTAAAGTTGTCACCAGCTAATCCATCTACATTCAATCGGTAATTTGAAGTATTTCCATTTTCCAATTTGATTTCTGGAATTGTAATAGTTTTACTACTCTTATTGTATACTTTTAAGTTATAAGTAGCAGAACCTATGTTGCTGAAAATGGTGTCTAGAAATACGGTATCTTTTGAAAACTGTAACTTCCCATAACTAGGTACTGTAGTGAAATCTTTTCTACAAGACATTACAATAATAGATAAAATAAGCGCTAGTATTATGGGAAGGGGATTTTTCATGATTTTAGGTAGTAGATTATTGTTTGATTAATTCTATTTCAAATAATTTTCCCCAATGTTTTCCAGTTACGAACAAACGATTGTTTTCAGTATCATATGCAATACCATTTAGTACATCGTCTTGAGGCTCTATAGTTTGATCTTTAGCAACAATATCTCTTAATCCATTTAAGTTAGCTACACCTTCAACAACACCAGTTTCTGGATTGATAATAACTATTGAGTTTTGTTGCCATTTATTAGCATAAACTTTACCATCAATAAGTTCAATTTCATTCAAATTATCAACAGGGTATTTGTTTGTGTATACTTGGACACTTCTTTTTTCTTGTTGATTATTTGCGTCTAAAAACCAAATTTTGTTGCTTCCATCCGTTTTAATAAGTTCAGAGCCGTTGTGTGTTAATCCCCAACCTTGATTGCTATTGGTGTAATCAAAACTTCCAAGTTGCTTAAATGTTTCAAAATCGTATATGAAACCTTTACGAGCATGCCATGTTAACCAATAAATTTTATTGTTAAAAATGGTCATTCCTTCACCAAAGTACTTTTCGTCCAAATCTACCTTTTGTAAAACTTTTCCAGTTTCTAATTCAACTTTTCGTAAAGTAGATTCTCCATTACGTCCTGTGCTTTCGTATAAGTAACCATTTTTGTATTCTAACCCTTGGGTGTATGCTCCTTTATCGTGCGGATAAATATTTACAATTTTATAAGAGTATACAGCAGGGGCTTCCTTTGCTAATATCTCAATAGAATTGTTTAGTTTTTTTGATTTGTTTGGATAAAAAGCCAACGCAGTAACAGCATGTTTTCCTACACCAAAATCAGCAGTATTTATAGTAATACTTGTTTCGTTAGTATTTACACGTTTGTTGTTTACGTAAAGTTGTACAGAATCGATCTGTTCACCTTTAAGTTGTTCAAACTTAATAGCAGCTTTTTTACCTAAAGTAGTTTTTTTGGTAGTATTTAATTTAAATTTGTAATTAGTTTCGCTACAAGATGTTACAAGTAAAGTAGTTAATCCTAAAGTTAAAAGTTTATAAAAACGCATATATAAAATGTTATTTTCTATAGTTTATAAAGATGGTTGTACAAATTAAAGCAAATTATTTGTTTGCAAATTAAAAAAAAGGGTTAAATTTGCACCCTCAAATAGCCATTGCAGGTTTTTGATATATGAAACAACTATAAAGCATTACCAACTTTATAATTTTTTCAACAAAAATAAAAGATTTTAAATTTACAAGAGATGAAAAAAGGTATACATCCAGAAAATTATAGAATGGTAGCGTTCAAAGACATGTCTAACGGAGATGTTTTTTTAACACGTTCAACTGCTAATACAAAAGAAACTTTAGAAGTAGAAGGAGTTGAGTATCCATTAATTAAATTAGAAATTTCAAGAACTTCACATCCTTTCTACACTGGTAAGTCTAAGTTAGTAGATACTGCAGGGCGTATTGATAAGTTCAAAAACAAATACTCGAAATTCAAGAAGTAATTTTAAGTATTTTAAATATAAAAGAAAGCTCTGGCTATATGTCAGGGCTTTTTTTATGCTAAAATTGTATTTTTGTCAGAAAAATAAAAGAAATGAGAGATACTATCTTATCTGTTATTATTGTAATTAATATTTTATGTGGTGTGTTGGTTTATTTCATGCCAGATATGGGGAATTATATCTTATTAACTGTTGCTTCAGTAGTAACTTTATTAGCAATATATGATGCTTTTATTCAAAAAGAGCACTCATTAATGCGTGCATTTCCTGTAATTGCACGCCTACGTTGGGTGTTTGAAGAAGAGCGAGAAAAAATTCAACAATATTTTATTGAAGATGATTTAAGCGGAAAGCCTATAAACCGTGAGAAAAGGAGTATAGTTTACCAACGATCAAAAAAAGAAATTGAAACAGTTCCTTTTGGTACACAACACAATGTATATGCAAAAGGATATGAATTTGTAAAACATTCACTATTTCCTAAAGATCATCATCATATTAGTGGGGAACGAGTACTCATAGGCTCAGATAAGTGTACACAAAAGTATAATTCCTCTATAATTAACATTTCTGCAATGTCGTTTGGTTCGTTGAGTAAAAATGCAATTATGGCATTAAATCAAGGAGCAAAAATGGGAGAGTTTGCTCATAACACAGGCGAAGGAGGGGTTTCTCCTTACCATTTACAAGGTGGAGATTTAATTTTTCAAGTAGGAACAGGCTATTTTGGAGCAGGAAAAAGTGTAAATGGGAAACGAGTTTTTAATGCTGAGGTTTTTAAGAAGAATGCAGTAAGACCAGAGGTAAAAATGGTTGAAATAAAGCTTTCTCAAGGAGCTAAACCTGGTCATGGAGGGATTCTTCCAGCAAAAAAGAATACAAAAGAAATTGCTGAAATTCGTTCTGTAGAGCCTTTTACACGAGTAGATTCGCCACCAGGGCATGATGCTTTTTCTAATTTTGATGAAATGGTTGCATTTATTCAACAAGTAAGAGAGTTGTCAGGAGGGAAACCAATAGGAATTAAGTTTTGTGTTGGAGATAATGATGAAATTGAAGCAATGATCAAAGCATTTGCTGATGCAAATAATTATCCTGATTACATAGCTGTTGATGGAGGCGAAGGAGGAACAGGTTCAGCACCTTTGGAATTCTCAAATTACATCGGAACACCGTTATTAGAAGGGTTATCTTTTGTAAATAAAAAGCTAAAAAAATACGGGTTAAGAGACCAAATAAAAATCATTGCAAGTGGAAAAGCTATTGATGCTTTTGACGTGATTAAATACTTAGCGTTAGGCGCTGATGCCATAGGAATGGCTCGTAGCTTTATGTTGAGTTTAGGATGTATTCAGGCGCGTGAATGTAATTTAGATACTTGTCCTGTAGGTGTAGCAACACAAGAAAAAGACCTGGTAAAGGCTTTGGTAGTTAAGTATAAGAATATGCGTGTAAAAAATTATCACAATAAAACAATTAGCGCAACTAAAGAAATGGTTGCAGCTATGGGGAAAGAATCAATAGAAGATATTGAGCCAAAACATATTTTTAGAAGAAATAGAGCAGGCGAAATAACTTCGTTAGATGAAATTTACTATGCTAAAGAAAAGGTTTTGGTAAATTAAATGTAGAGTACTAATTTGGATACTAAAGTAAAAATTAACTCAAAAACATATCAATTACAGCGTTACCCTAAGACTTTTGATAAAAGTTTACGAGCTTGGAGTAACGCTGAACTCTTAGCGTTAGATTATATAGCTGAAAAAGAGATAGATCACTTACATCTTTTTAATGACCGTTTTGGAATGTGGAATTGTGCTTTACAGCATAAAGAGATTACTGCTATTTGGACGTATGCTAGTCAGCAAAAAGCAATTCGTCAAAACTTAAAGTTGAATAATTTTTCTACGGAAATTGATTTTAAAACTCCGCTTGATGATTTGCAGAATGTAGAAGTAGCTTTGATTAAAATTCCAAAGGCATTAGAATTATTTGAATTGTTTTTACAACAAATTCATACAGCTTCTAATAAAAAAACAGAAGTTGTTTGCGGATTTATGACTAAGTATTTTTCTCCTTCTTTTATAAGGGTCGCAGAACAATATTTTGAAGAAGTTACTCAGTCAAAAGCATGGAAAAAAGCAAGGTTACTTATTTTAAAAATACCTAAAAAGGAATTTCAAAATAAAAACCTAATTAATACTATTCAATGGGAAGATAAAGCTTTACGGCAATATTATGGTGTGTTTTCTTCTGGAAGTCTAGATATAGGAACACAATTTTTTTTAGAAACTTTAGAAGTTAAAACAGAGGAGTTAAAAGTATTAGATCTAGCTTCTGGTAATGGAGTTATAGCTTATGAAGTTACCAAGCAAAATCCACTAGCGGAAGTAACTTTGTTAGATGATTTTAATTTAGCTATTGAGTCATCTAAAATTAACTTAGAAGGGAAAAAAGCAGAATTTTTATGCGATGATACTCTAGAGGAGTTAAAAGAAAATTCTTTTGACTTAGTAGTATCGAATCCTCCTTTTCATTTCGAGTATGAGAATAATATTGAGATAGCACTTAATCTTTTTAAAGGAGTAGAAAATTGTTTGAAAAACAACGGAAGGTTTTTGTTAGTTGCTAATTCCCATTTAAATTATAGTACGCACCTAACAAAGCTTTTTACTTCGGTAAGTGTGTTACAACAAAATAAAAAGTTTCAAATAATAGAATGTATAAAAAAACGCTAAGAATTTTCTTAGCGTTTTTTGTTTGATTTGTAAACTTTAATACTACCAATAATATGATAAACCGAACATTAAATCAGTTGAGTTTATATTAAACTGAAATGAATCAGATTCTCTGTCAGGAAAACTACTTTCATCTTGGTCTGTTTTAGAATAACCTAAGCTACCTATATTAGCCTCTAAGGCGATGTTTTTGTTTAAAAAATAAGTAAGTCCAGGTCTTATCCCTACAAAATATTGGTTAGTGCTTCTTTCGTGTGGGGTGGGATTAATATTGTTTGAATAGTCAGAATAACTATAGCTAAACTCTCCTTGTAACGAAATAGTTAATTTCTTTCCAAGTGGAAAGTGTTTTTTGATGTAAGGAAAGATTTTATAGGAGTTACCTTTTCCAATTTCACTCCCTGATTCACTTTTTGAATATCCATATCCTACACCTAAACCTATAATTAAGTTGTCGTTAATAGTATATCCCACCTTAGGAGAGAAGTTAAAATTAAAATATTTAGAAGTTTCAGGAGAACCTTCAAATTCATTACTATTGTGTCCTATGGAAAAATTGGCACTAGTATACCATGTACCTTTTTCAATAGTTAATTTTTCTTTTTTTTCTTGCCCATAAGCAAATGACAATGCAAGTAGCATTGTACTTAATAATAATTTCTTCATAATTAAATTTTCTTTTATAGCAATCAAAAGTACTTGTCTTAGATTAATATAAGGTTAGCTTAATGAAAAATCATAGGAGAATTCCTCTTCAATAATTTGTTCTGTACAATTTTTTAAATCGTTTACAAATTCGTCAATTTGAGTTTTCGTTACGTTAGGCATACAAATCACATGAGAAATATTTCCTTCAGTAGCTAATTGCCATTTATCTTTAATACTTTGGGGAGTTTTGGGTAATACCACAGTAATTGCATTAGGGTTTCTCCAAGCATTGACTCCGATTTTTTGTAATTGGGCTTCGCAATATTCAGCTACAGCTAAGCTATGTTGGTAACGTTGTTGTAAACCTTCAACACCAAGCTGTTTTAAGGCGTACCATAAGAATAAAGGAGAGTGCCCGTTACGAGAACCTGTAATAGTGGTATCAAAAGAACCGATGTATGAAATTCCTTTAGCAATTCTATCTCTATTAGATCTTTTAGCCATTAATACTCCGGTAGGTATTGGTGAACCAATAAATTTATGTCCACTAATAGAAATACTGTCAGCACCATCCATAAAATCAAAAGGAAGACGAGGTTGCATAAACGGACCAAATGAGCCTGCCAAAGCAGCATCACAATGAATATAATGATCTTGAATAGCTAAATTGTGTAATATCCCTTTTATTTTACCTATGTTGTCTTTAGCTTCTTTCATAGTCGTACCAAAAGTAGCTAATACAATTACAGGCTTATGACGGTTCATACGAACAGTATTTTCAAAATCCTCATAATCCATCTCACCATTTTCTTGCGATTTAATTACAATACTAGGAATGTTTAACAAATGAATGTTTTTGCGAACACTGTAATGAGTAGATTCTGAATAATATACCATAGCCTTCGGAAACAATTCACGAGCGATGTATAAGCCATATAAATTACTTTCTGAACCACCATTGGTAACGTATCCCCAAAAATCTTTAGGGTTAGCTCTAAATAGCTTTGCGAAAAAAGCTATAACCTCACGTTCCATTTCATGGGTACGTACACGATAAGTACCTTGTTCGAAAGGATCACCAAGGTTGTTAATTGGATATTGAAAAAACTTATTTAATTCTGAATAATCAAAGTCTTTTGATACAGGATACCCTAAAAAAGTATCGCGAGCAGAAGCTAATTCTTCTTGTAATTTATTTAGTTTTTGCTGATTTTCTAATGATAATTTTCCCTCGTTAACCATAGTATTAAATTTAAGCAAGCAAAAGTAAATGAAGTAATATTATTTATCAGGTATAGGTTTAGTATTTAGATTATTTTTCTAATTTAATTGTTGTAGTAGATAAATAATCTATTAACGGTTTTTTACAGGAAGAAAAGAAGATATATTTTAGGAACGATATATAGATTAGAATTAATAAAAAAGCTCATCTAATTAGATGAGCTTTTAAACTTTATAATTTAAACTTGGTTAAGACCTTATTCTGCGGCTTTATCAACCACAACACGATTTTCACGATTCGCAACTTCCCAAGCAGTATGGAAAACCAAACGAGCTCTATTCTCTAACATTTCGTAATTGATTTTGTCAGGAGTATCAGTTGGTCTGTGATAGTCGGCATGTGTTCCATTAAAATAAAAAATAATTGGAATGTTGTGCTTAGCAAAATTATAATGGTCAGAACGATAATAAAAACGATTTGGGTCGTTATCATCGTTGTATTTATAATCTAAATCGATGTTTGTATACTTTTTGTTCATCGCTTCAGAGATATCGTGTAATTCAGTACTTAACTTATCAGAACCAATTAAGTATACGTAATTTGGATTTCCTTTATGGCGGTCATCAACTCTACCAATCATATCAATATTTAAATCAGCAACAGTATTTGCTAATGGGAAAATAGGGTTTTCTGTGTAATATTTAGACCCTAATAAACCTTTTTCTTCACCAGTAACATGTAAGAATAAAATAGAACGCTTAGGGCCTTTGCCAGCATCAGCAGCTTGTTTAAAAGCTTCAGCAATTTCTAAAATGGCTACAGTTCCTGATCCGTCATCATCTGCACCGTTATAAATTTCTCCATTTTTAACTCCTTCGTGATCTAAGTGAGCAGAAATAACCACTATTTCATCTGGTTTTTCCGTTCCTTTGATAAAAGCAACAACGTTTTCAGAATCTTTTAAAGTCATTCCTCTACGATTGTTACTTAAGTACTCAGAGGGTACTTCTTGAAAGTAATCATCACCACCTAAAGGAGAAGCAATTCCTTGACTAACATAAAAGTCTTTTAAATACTTTACTGCTTTTTTTTGTCCAGGCTCACCCGTATTTCTTCCTTCAAATTCATCTGAAGCATAGATGAATAGGTGTTTGCCTAAATCTTTTGCAGTAATGGTTTTTGCATATTTTGCAGCTTGGTCTGTGGTTACGTCATTATCTGTATTTGCAGTTTCTTTGCTAGAACCACATGCTACCAGTGCAATTGCACTAGCCATATAAAGTAATTTCTTCATCAATAATTAAGGTTTGTTTAGTTTGATTAGCTTCAAAAGTAACAAAATGTTACTGTCATTCAAATTTAATTTTTCTTGATAACGAATTGTTCTAATGTTTTGTTAAAACTTATTAATTCTTTCGGAAAAAGTTCTTCAAAAGCATTCTGAGTGATTAATTCTTGCGAAGTACCAGTGTATAATTGCTTTTCAGAAAGGAGTATGAATTCATCAGCAAGTTGAATAGCTAAATTTACTTCGTGAGTAGAAATAATAATAGTTTTTCCTGTGTTCTCTACAAGTTTTTTTAATAAAGAAAATACTTTAAATGTGTGATGAATGTCTAAGTGAGCTGTAGGTTCATCTAAAATGATGATTTCGGTATCTTGAGCTAAAGCACGAGCAATAAGTACACGTTGTAATTGACCATCACTTAATTCATAAAAACGTTTGTTTTTTAAATGTGTGATTTCAGTTTGTTCAATTGCCCAGAGAATTTTTTTTAAATGATCTTGAGTTAGTTTGTCAATCCAATTGGTGTAGGGTTGGCGCCCTAAAGCTACCAATTCAAAAACGGTTAGCTGACTTAACGGTAAACGTTCGGTTAATACTAAACTTAGCGTAGTTGACAATTCTTGATTCGTGTAAGATGAAAGTTCTTTTTGATTGATTTTTACAAAACCTTTTAAAGGTTTTTGAACTTTAGAAATTGTACGTAGCAGAGTTGATTTTCCTATTCCGTTTTTACCTAATAAAGCAACAAATTTTCCTTTTTTAATAGCTAAATCAATATTTGAAGCAATAACGGTTTGTTGCTTTTTTGATTGATACCCTATAGAAAGGTTTTCTGTTTGTAAGACGATATTTTTTTCTTGTTGCTTGATGTTTATCCGTTTAGTTGTTTATAAAGTTTTTAGTAACTCTATGCTATACATATATTTTTTTCTTCCTTATTAATAACCAAATAACAACAGGTGCTCCAAATAATGAGGTTACTGCGTTAATAGGTAAAGTAAATTCACTTGTGGGTAATTGTGCTATACTGTCGCAAATTAACAGAATAATTGCTCCAATTAAAGCAACGGCAGGCAACAAAATTTTATGGTTTGATGTAGCAAAAATCATTTTAGCGATATGCGGAACAGCTAGTCCAACAAAAGCTATAGGTCCCGAGAAAGCAGTAATTACACCTGTAAGAATACTTGTAATTAATAAAATAATATTTCTGCTTTTTTTGATATTAATTCCTAAGCTTTTTGCATAATTTTCACCTAATAAGAAACTATTTAAAGGTTTTATTACAGAGAATGTTCCTAAGATTCCGATAAGATAAATTATTCCAAAAACCGAAAGTTCTGTCCAAGTTAAATTTCCAAGACTTCCAAAGCTCCAAAACAAATATTGTTGTATTTGCTCAGCTTCACTAAAAAAAGCTAATACACTAATAACCGCCGATGTTAACGAGCCAAACATTAATCCAATAATTAGAATAGACATCGTATTACGAACTCTATTTGCAGCTATAATAACGGCTGATAATACTAAGAAAGACCCTGCACTAGCAGCTATGGCTAATGCCCAGTTAGAGTAAATAGCTACAAGAAAAAATCCTCCAAAAACACTAGAGCCTAAAATAAGCAATGCCACACCAAGGCTTGCGCCAGAAGATATACCTAATACAAAAGGACCAGCAAGTGGGTTTCTAAATAATGTTTGCATTAATAAACCACTTATTGATAATCCTGATCCTACCAACATAGCAGTAATTGATTTAGGTAAACGGTAGTTAACGATGATAGTTTGCCAGCTATCTTTTGCTACAGGATTGCCAAATAAGGAATTAAAAATTTCTTGAAAAGGGATGGAAACTGAACCTAAACTAATGTTTAGTAGTAGAAAAACTATCAGTAAAACTGATAAAAGTAAAAAATGAACTGTGTATGTTTTTGATAAATTCAATTAGTTAATTGATTTTAAAAATGCTACTAACTGCTGAATTGCTAACCCCCTATGGCTTATTTTGTTTTTTTCTTCTGAAGTCATTTCTGCAAATGATTTGTTATAACCCTCAGGCTGAAAAATAGGATCATACCCAAATCCTTGTTCGCCTTGTTTAGAGGTTAAAATACTTCCTTTACAAATTCCATCAAATAAAAATTGCTTTCCATCTAAGTTTAAACAAATAGAAGTTCTAAACTGAGCATTTCTGTCAGTTTTGTGATTCAATTCTGTTAATAGTTTTTGCATATTGTTTTCTGCATTAGCAGGTTCACCAGCATAGCGAGCAGAATATACTCCTGGTTCTCCATTTAAAGCTTCTACCTCTAAACCTGTATCATCAGCAAAACAATTATATCCAAATTTCTCAGTAATGTAATTTGCTTTAATTTGAGCATTTCCTTCTAAAGTTGTTGCAGTTTCTTCAATATCATCAAAACAGTTAATATCTTTTAAAGATAACAACTCAATAGAGCTAGGGAGCATTTTTTGTACTTCAGCAAGTTTATTTAGATTATTGGTAGCAAAAACTAGTTTCATGTATTGAAAATTAACAAAAGCAAATGTATTCAATTTTTATCATCTTTGTGGTTGTTTTTATTTTTATAGAAAAGGTATTCGTCTTGAAACTACTATAAACAAAGAGATGTCGTGTAAAAGTCGGGTTTAAAACAATTAAATAGTTTTATCAAATTTAGAATGAAAAGTAATATTGTATGAGAAATAAAAATTTACTTACCATGAAACAACCAGATTTAGGAAAAAAGATTCTTGAATTGAGGAAACAAAAAGGATTAACTCAAGAAGAGCTTGTTGAAAAATGTAATATTAATGTTCGTACAATACAACGTATAGAGGCAGGAGAAACTATGCCAAGAAGTTTTACCATAAAGACTATATTACAAGCATTAGATGTAACTATTAATTTAGAAGAGTTTACAAATGAGGTAGTATTTACAAATCAAGATAAGAAGAGATTAAACTTAGCTTGGATTTGTGGAATTATTTATTTTGTTTTTGGATTTATTGAAACTATCGCAGATATATACCAGTTTACAAAAGATGAGTCAATTTTTAATGTAGCTATATATACTAGCATTAAAGTAGTGTCCTCTGTAGCTTTTGTGCTATTTTTTATGGGTTTTTTAAGAATAGCCAAAATTTATGCTCATAAATTATTAGAAATAGTGGTTTATGTGTTTATGATAGTTTTTGTGTTGTTTGAGTTTTATGATATTTTTTTAATAAATTTTAGTGAAGAAACTATTGCAATATCTCTTGTTGCAGAACTACTTGTTTTTGGAGCAATTCAAATAATTTTTGGAATGAGTTTATTACAGTTAAAGGATAAATTAGGGGTTTTAGTACAAATAGGAGGTGTTTTAGAAATTGTTACAGGAGCTTTCTTGGCTACAGTAGTTTTGGTTAGTTTAGGATTGCTCTTATTAATACCTACTGTGATAATTGAAATAATTATAATTTATAAGATAGCAAGAAAATAGGTGTATTTAAATCGTTTGAGAGGCTTTTAAAGCCTCTTTTTATTAAAATAAATGAAGTAGTGCTTAAGGATTTAAAAAGGGAAGTTGTTAACTAGGTTTACGTAAAATCTTTTCCATTTTACGACCTTTAGCTAATTCATCTACAAGTTTATCTAAATAACGAACTTGCTTAGTTAAAGGAGTTTCTATTTCTTCTATCCGATAACCACAAATAACACCTGTAATTAAATGAGCATTTGGATTCAAGTTGGCTTCATTGAAGAAGGTTTCAAAAGTAACCTTTTGATCAATTAAGTTGTCTAACTTTTTGTCATCGAAACCAGTCAACCATTCAATTACTTGATGTAATTCCTCTTTAGTTCTACCTTTTTTCTCAACTTTCGTAATATAGTGAGGATAAACAGAAGCAAAAGTCATGCTCGCTACTCTTTCGTTGTGCTTAGGTGTTGTTTTCATGGCTTAGGTTAATGTGAAACGATTTTGAGTCCTACAATCGAAGTAATTAATGTTGTGATAAAAAATAATCGCCAAAATGTAGCGGGTTCTTTAAAAACTAAAATTCCGATTAGTACTGTTCCTATAGCACCAATTCCTGTCCAAACCGCATAGGCGGTTCCAATAGGTAGCTCTTGGGTTGCTTTTACAAGAAGTAACATACTGATAGATAAACAGATTAAAAAGCCAATATACCAATATGTAGCTTTTATTCCAGTAGCTTCTTTAGCTTTTCCAAGACAAGCGGCAAAAGCAACTTCAAAAAGTCCAGCTATAATTAACAAAATCCAATTCATTTGTAATTACTTTTTAGACACTAAAATACAATAAATTTTCTCAATTATAAACTAAGCTATTTTACCTTTTTACTTGATTTATTTTGAATAAGAATGGTTACTACTGTAATTAAGTTAAAGGTTTTTATAAATCTTCTTTATTAATTATTCCTCCCCACTCGTCAGAGTACACATATTTATTATTTTCAAGGTTAATACAGTAATTTTCGAAAAAAACCTTAAAAGATGGAGCTATAAACTCTCTTGCACTATCGTCGTGCCACATTCTTATTACTTGACCTTTGGTTCCACTTTCAGTAGGATCCATATCTATACATAGATGATTTCCAGAGCCATCATAAGTGATTGGAATCCATTTAGGGTTCCACCAAAAATCTTTAATTTCTTTATCGGGTTCAGCTTCACTATCTTCAAAATCTCCACCTTTATATAAATCGTACCAAATTTTCCATTCATCAATTATTCTATCAGAAGAAAGTAGTTCTTCAGCATCTATTAAGCCTTCGGCATTTCTATCCTGACCATTGTGTATACTTAAAAATGCTATAAAGTCTTCAGGTAATTCTGTTTGTATGGTTTGTTGAAGTTGTTTTATTTCTTCTGGTTGAATAGCGGGTTGAAGCTCTTTTGATAAATGTGGAGCATTAGAAGAAATCCAATTTTTAAAATGGTTCCATAAAATTTCAATTTCAACTTTTTGATTTTTCATTGTAATTATTTTTTGTAGTGTAATATTAGTGCTTACTAAACTTCTTGTAAAAAAATAGATAGTGCTTTTCATAGCACCTTTGAAATGTTGAAGCTAAAATACTATGTGTGGAAAAGGCTTAAGGAAGTTTTTTCGCTAATTTTTCGTTAAAAAAGAGTAGAGAAGGCTAAAACTGCATTCCTAACTTAAAGTTCAATACTCTTCCTGTCATGTAGTTAGGAATACCGTATTGGTTTTTACTGTAAGCATCACGTACCCATGTATTGGTGTTGGAATTACGGATATCGAAAATGTTAAATAATTCTAAACCAGCGGTAAGTTCTTTAAAGTTATGTAATAATCCAGTTTTATGTTGTTTGTTAGCATCAGCAAAAACATAAGAAATTCCTACATCGGCACGTTTATAATCGTTCAAACGGTTTTGAAATTGATATACATCTGAATAAGCAGGAGCTCCACCTGGCAAACCAGTATTGTAAACTAAGTTTAAGTAGGCTTTTAGATCAGGTAAGTTAGGCACATAATCTTGAAATAATACACCAAATTTTAAACGTTGATCGGTTGGTCGAGCAATATAACCTCTATTGTTGATGTTTTCTTCGGTTTTTAAATACCCAAAACTTACCCAACTATCGTTACCAGGTACAAACTCTCCGTTTAAACGAACATCTAAACCGTAAGCATAGGCATCAGTAACATTGTCTGCGCGATAACGAATACGTACATTATCTACTGAGTACGCATTTACATCTGATAAATCTTTGTAATAAAGTTCAGTAACTAATTTAAAAGGGCGTTCCCATACGTTGAAACTATATTCATTCCCAGCAACTATGTGAATTGACTTTTGTGCTTTTACTTTGGGGTGTACTTGTCCGTCATAATCACGTAATTCTTTATAAAATGGAGGTTGTGAATACCACCCACCAGATATTCTAAATAGCATATCGCTTTCCCAATCAGGTTTTATAGCAAATTGCGCTCTAGGACTAAAGATTGTTTGAGAATAACTATTAGTAGAAACTGTTTTTATAGACCAATAATGAGAACGGACTCCAATATTCATCCAAACTTGGTGGTCATTCCAAATTGCTTTTCTACTGAATTGTAGGAAACTAGTAATACGATTGATGTCTGTTTCATTTTCTGCTCTTATATTTCTATAAGGCTCAATAGGACCTGTAAAAGGTTCGTATGGTTGATTGTTTGGGGAGTGGTGTGGTGGACGAACAGAAAAACCTAATGAATCTATTACTTCCCATTCACGAATACGATCTTTAATATTTTCTTTTTGGTATTTAATACCAGCTTTCCACTCATTGTTACCGTCTTTTAAAGTAGCTTTTAGTTGAATGTTACTAATTAAAGCATCCAAGTCGTTACGTGCATGATTAATTTGTGAACCTATTCCTTGAGAAAATTCAACTTCGCCAAAATTTTCAGAACCAATATTGCTATTTACTTCACCTATGGCGTAAGCGGCAGTAATATCAAAGTATTCTTCTTCTTGTGTATTAAAAGATGAAATAGTACCAGTAAGTTTTAGATTGTCGTTAACTTGATAATTAGCAGAAAAAGCTCCAAATAAGGTTTGAAAACGATCTTCTTCTTGTCCTTGATAAAAAACAATTAACTCTAGCGGGGAGCTTAAGGTACCAAATCGAGTTTTACGAGTTAATGGTTTATAGTTGTAGTTGTTGAGAGAGAAATTACCTAAGAAATTTAAAGTGAGTTTATTGGTAACTTGATAGCTTAAAAATGATTGTACATCAGTAAAACGGGGTCTGAAGTTAACTTCTGTCTGTTTACTATTAACAAATAAACTATTATCACGATAACGAACACCTACTATAGCACTAAGCTTATTGTTAGCAAAAGTATCTTCAATAGTAAAACTACCTCCTAATAAACTTAAATCTAGTTGAACGCCAAAATTGGTTGGTTTTCGATATGTAATATCCAAAACAGAAGATAATTTATCACCATATTTTGCTTGAAATCCACCTGCAGAAAAATTAATATTCTGAATCATATGTGGATTGGTGAAACTTAAGCCTTCTTGTTGACCAGAACGGATTAAAAACGGACGATATACTTCTATTCCATTTACGTATACTAGGTTTTCATCAAAGTTACCTCCGCGAACATTGTATTGAGTACTCAATTCGTTATTGTTACTAACTCCAGGGAGTGTCATTAGTATGTTTTCAACACCGGCATTGGCACCAAGTATGTTTTTTACTTTTTTAGATTTTATTTTGGTAATACCTTGTGCTTCTTTTTGTTGGTTTTTGACAATGACTTCTTCTAATTTTTCACTCTTAATTTGTAAAGTAGGAGAGAAGTTAAAGCTTCTTTTTCCTCTAGAAGTGAATTTTTTTACCAAAGTTTTATAAGAAACATGTGTAAATGTAACAGTAACAGTTTTGCGAATAGGAATGGTAAATTGATACATTCCGTTGGCATTGGTAGTAGTTCCTTTTGATAAATAGGAAATCGCAACTCCTTCAATTGGTGTATTGAATTTATTGGTAATGATTCCTTTTACTGTAGCTGTTTTTTGTGCAAAAACGAGTGAAGGGAACAGTAATAAAAGAATAAATTTTTTCAAGCTTGTTTAGTTTACTTTCTGAAAAATGTTGCTGAAACTGTTTCAGTATTACCCACATTATCAGAGACTACAAGTTTAAAAATATGTTTGCTACCAACCAACTTTTTATCATTAAAATCGTATGTAAGTATTCTTTTTTTATGGTTATACTCCATTAAAATCCATTCACCATCAATAGTAGCGCGGTAATTTTTTATTCCCGTTTCTTTATCTCCAATTTTAACTTTCAGTGTTTTATTTTTAGAAATCCACTGATTGTTACTAAAATTGTATAGCTGAATAGTTGGTTTTTGAGTGTCAAAACGTAAAGCATAGCTACCTAAGAGTTTTGTGGTAGTATATACTTTGTCAATTTTTTTTCTTGTAGATGTGTATCTTGGATATTTAGGGTTTGTAACATTAGCAATATATACATGTTGTTTTTGATCTTCTGTTAAAAAAGAAGTCTCAAAAGTTAGTGTATAACGTTTGTCCAAAGGAATTGTAGGATTGTGAATTTTAGCAGTACCATTTTCAACTTTAAAATCAATGAAACAATCTTTATAAAAAGTGTTTTTAGGAAAAGCAACTGTTACATTTTTTTGTTGAAATTTATTAAAGTTAGCTGCTATAATTTTATAGTTAGTGGTATCTTTTTCCTTAAATACTAAATTACTGGTAGTCCCTCTAACTGGTATTCTTACTTTAGAAGTGTTGTGTTTGAAATCTTTGGCAATGATTTCAATATTGTAATTAGCTCCGTTTTCAATATGAATCTTTCCATTGTTTACTAAATCTTCATATAGGCTAAGTCTGTTTGCTTTTACTTTATGTGTTCTTTGTACTCTATTTCTATATTTTTTATAATGCTTGTAATCGATTAACAGATTAATATATTTACTCTCAGCAAAAGAAAAGGTTTCAACATCATGATAATACACACGCTTACCATTTACCTTCATTTCTAAACTATAAATTCCATTTTTATTCAATGCACCATTTAATCGGTCAAATACACTAATACCAAAACCAACAGTACCGCTAGCTGTAATTTTTTCTGCTACATAATTACCATCTCCCTTGTTTTTAAAAGAAATAACAGACTCTAAAGCAGAGTTGTTAATTCGAGCGTCGTCACTTAATGGATAGGCGACTAATTTTTGAACTGTAGGAGTCTTATCATCTTTTGCTGTTAAACCGAAGTGCATTGGGTTGATAATATGTTCTGTTTTAGTATTTCTAACTTCATAATGTAGGTGTGGACCACCAGAACTACCAGTATCTCCAGTATAACCAATAAGTTGCCCTTTTTTTACAGGGAATTTATCCGACTTAAGGAAAAGGTTTCCTGTGCTATACTTTTCTTTTTTATACTGAACACTTTTTACATATTGTTGAATACTTGGTTCAAATCGTTTTAAATGCGCATATACAGTGGTATAACCATTAGGGTGTGTTATATACAAAGCTTTTCCAAAACCATACTGCTGTACTTTTATACGAGAAATATATCCATTTGCAGGAGCATAAATAGGAATTCCTTCTTTTCCTTGGGTTTTAATATCTATTCCAGAATGAAAATGATTACTTCGTAATTCTCCAAAGGTACCAGACAATACTACAGGGATTTTTAAAGGATTTGAAAAGTAATTTCGTGGATACTGACTTTGAGCATGTCCACTAACAAAAATGACTAATAAAATGAGAGAAAAGTAAAATTTCAAAATGCAATAGTTTTAAAGCAAAACTAGTAAAAATCTATCAAAAACCTTAAAGGTTCAAAATCAATGGTTTGGTAAAAAACACTAAAAGAGTTGCTAATTATAAGTTATATTAATAACTTTGTGAATATAGTTTTATTCTCTAAAATAAATGAGTAACCCTTTAAAAGCAATTCATTTACTGGAAGATAAGTTGAAGAACTTACTTTCGAACTATGAGTTTTTGAAAGAAGAAAATAAAGTTTTACTTCAAAATAACGCAGAGTTACAAGTTTTATTACAAGAAAAAGAGAAGCAGCTAAAAGAACAGCAAAAACAATTTAATTTGCTGAAAGTTGCTAAAACTATTGAGGGCAGTAACGAAAATACAAGAGAAACAAAACTCAAAATAAATGCTTTGGTTCGAGAGATTGATAAATGTATTACTCTTTTGAACACATAATATAAAGTTCTTTACATGGCAAAAATAAAAGTTAATGTGGTAATTGCTGGTAGAACGTATCCGTTGAGTGTGAATAATACCGATGAAGAGGAAGGATTACGTAAAGCAGCGAAAAGCATTAATGAATTAATTGCTAAGTTTGAAGAAAGTTATGCGGTAGCAGATAAGCAAGATGTTTTAGCAATGAGCGCTTTACAATTTGCCTCAAAAGCAGAAATAGTATCGTTAAAAAATACTAAAGAAAACACCGAAGTATTGCAAAAGATAAATGAATTGACTAACTTGCTAGAAGATCATTTATAAAACGTTCTTTAAAATATATTATTTAATATACTGCCTACATTAGTACATTGTTTGTTAAACTCAACGTTATTCAATTATAAAGGATGAGTCGTGGTTAGTAAAGCAAGCCGATTTTACCTCGGATCCTTGATCAATCAGTTAATCCTAAACTTGTTATTTTGGAGTTTTTAAAACCCTATTAATGTAGGCTTTTTTTATACAATCAAATCAAAATTATGGAGGGAATATTATTTCCTGTTTTAGCAGGAATTATAGGTGTAGCAGTAGGTTTTTTTATTGCTAAAATGTTAGAAAAATCTAATGCAAATAAATTAATACAAGAAACTAAAAAAGAGGCTGGTAGCATTATAAAAGAAGCTAAAGTAGAAGCCGAAGCAATAAAGAAAGATAAGATTTTACAAGCTAAAGAGAAGTTTATAGAACTGAAGTCTGAGCACGAAAAAGTAATCTTATCTAGAGAAAAGAAAGTTTCTGATGTAGAAAAAAGAGTAAGAGATAAAGAGAGCCAAGTATCATCAGAGCTAGACAAAAACAAAAAACTTAATAAGCAATTAGAGAAGAAAGAAGCTGATTTTAATTATAAATTAGACTTTTTAGAAAAGAAAGAATCTGAGCTAGAAAAAATGCACAAGCGTCATGTAGATATGCTTGAACAAATTTCTGGACTATCTGCCGATGAAGCCAAAACAGAGTTGGTAGCATCTTTAAAAGACGAAGCAAAATCTGATGCTATGTCTTTCATTCAAGACACCATAGAAGAAGCGAAAATGACGGCTCAACAAGAAGCTCGTAAGGTAGTGTTAAACACTATTCAAAGAGTAGGCGTAGAGCAAGCAGTTGAAAATTGCGTGTCTGTATTCAACCTTGAGTCAGATGACGTTAAAGGTAGAATTATTGGTAGAGAAGGGCGTAATATTCGTGCTTTAGAATCTGCAACAGGAGTTGAGATTATTGTTGATGATACTCCTGAAGCAATTATCTTATCTTGTTTTGACCCTGTTCGTCGTGAAATTGCTCGTTTATCAATGCATAAACTTGTAACGGACGGGAGAATTCACCCAGCAAGAATCGAAGAGGTTGTAAAGAAAACTGAAAAGCAAATTACTCAAGAAATTATAGAGGTTGGTAAACGTACTGTTATTGATTTAGGAATTCATGGTTTACACCCTGAATTAATCAAAACAGTTGGACGAATGAAATATCGTTCTTCTTATGGTCAAAACCTGTTACAACACTCACGTGAAGTAGCGAACCTTTGTGGTATAATGGCTGCTGAAATGGGCTTAAATGCAAAAGCTGCTAAGCGTGCTGGTTTATTACATGATATTGGTAAAGTACCAGAAACAGAAAGTGAATTACCACACGCATTGTTAGGAATGCAATGGGCTGAAAAATATGGTGAAAAACCTGATGTATGTAATGCAATTGGAGCTCACCACGATGAAATAGAAATGAAGAGTTTAATGGCTCCAATAGTTCAAGTATGTGATGCTATTTCTGGAGCAAGACCAGGTGCACGTCGTCAAGTATTAGATTCTTATATTCAACGTTTAAAAGATTTAGAGGATATTGCTTTTGGGTTTAATGGAGTACAAAAAGCATATGCTATTCAAGCAGGACGCGAATTAAGAGTTATGGTAGAAAGTGCAAAGGTAAACGATACAAAAGCTGCTGAATTATCATTTAATATTTCTCAAAAAATTCAGAATGACATGACCTATCCAGGTCAAGTTAAGGTTACTGTAATTAGAGAGACAAGAGCTGTTAATGTAGCTAAATAGTTTATTAGTTATATAAAATGAAAAATCCCTCATCAATTTTGATGAGGGATTTTTGTTTAATCATGGTTTCTTCTTGATTTACCTCTTTGCTCAGGTTTTCCTTTCCTATATTTATTCTTGTAAGTTTTGTTTTTACGTCTTTTTATCACTTTACTACGCTTTCCAATTTTTGAATTTGGTAAGGCTCTATAGTAATAATAATTATTATCCTCTTTAAACTTACGATAGTTTCTTCCAAAATCTTTTCTGTAAAAATAAACATCATCATAGTCAAAAATATCTCCTATGTTTATATCGATATTTACATCAACTCCATCATCATAATAGTAACGATCATCATAATGATAACGGTGTCCCGATTTTACAAATCCTCTAAATCTTGGATTTCCCCATCTATCGTATTGAATATGTAAGTTTCCTACTTTAAATAAGTTTCCGAATTTATATTTTATAAATACGTTACCAATTCGTTTCACGTTTCCTCTAGCATCGTAGTTTATGTACACATTTCCTACACTTCTAACACGACCTCTTCTATCACGTTTAATGCGTACGCCGTAATCAGAGTATTTATTGTAATGGGTATTAAAGTCGAAATCTCCGTTTAAAAATACATGGAATTGAATTCCCTTTTCTACAAAGGTAACAGCATCATTATTACGATTTGTAACCCCAATTTTGCTAGTTGATTTTTCAATATTGTCGGCATTTACAGTTGTTAATGACATCATTGCTAATAATAAAAGTATCCCTGTTCTCATAATTGCTAATTTTAGGGTTATGCTTACTCTATATGCTTTTCGGCTTCCGCAGTTGTTATGTAATTTTCCAAAGAACGTGCCAAAAAATATTTTAAAGCTTTTTAAAAGTGATAATATAAAGTGATTTTTTACTTTAAACTACTGATATTTAGTATTTTTTTTAGGATTTAAAAAATAATTTACTTCTCCCCGTAAAAAGTTCTATATTTATACGACTTACTCGAAAACTTATACTTACGAATGATAGCAGCTATTAATAAAAATTTACAAAGAGGAATTAAACTATTAGAAGCAATTAATGATGAACAGTATAGTGATACATCAATTCCACCATATTATTCGAGTATAGGTGCTAATATGAGACATATTCTGGATGTTTTCGTCTGTATTTTTAATGGGTTAGATAAAAAATGTGTTGATTTTTCTGACAGAGAACGTAATCAACTAGCAGAGCAGAAGACGGAGTTTGGAATTGTATATTTTAAAGAGGTAATTGAGCAACTATATTGTTTAGAAACAGAAGATTTTGATACAATTATTTCTGTTACAGATGATTTAGGAACTGGAAAAGTAACTGCAAATTATACGTTAGGTAGTGCTTTGATACAAGCGCATAGCCATGCAATACACCATTTTGCTAGTATAGGTTTTATTATAAATCAATTAGGAATAGAGTTACCTGATGCAGATTTTGGGTACAACCCTACAACTCCAAAGAAAGAATTAGTAAGATAATTATCGATTAATGTAAACCCAGCCTTTTTTAAGCTTTTGATAAGCGTTTGGTTGGTCACCTAACTCTAGGTAGTAGAAGTAAGTTGCTGCTGGAAGTTTACTTTCTCTGTTAATAGTAGATCGTCCGTTAGAAGTACCATTCCAATCGTTTTTATAATCTTCAGTTTGATATACAATATTTCCCCATCGATTATAAATAATAAGTTTATTATGGGCATATTCATTTACTTCATCAAAAACTAAATAATCGTTAAGATTATCTCCATTTGGGGAGATTAAAATATTATTATTATTTGTTTTAATCTCATCATCTAATAGCGAACCAATAGTGATTACTTCGTAATTATCAGGAACAAACGCAGCTGATGTAATTGTTCCTTCCGATAAATCTCCAGTAACTTTTAATACATCTAAATTTACCCATTGATTTTCTGTTTTACTCCAGCCTACAACGATTAACTGAGAAACTTGATTAGCCAAAGAGCTTATATCACTACGGGTATTCCAAGTTAATGTAATACGGGTTTCATTTTTACCTTCTAAATCCCAAAATTCAATGTTGCTAATATTTTCAATTATTGCTTGTTTCTGATCTGTTAAAAAGTTAGCAGTAAAAGTGGTAGGAAAGTTTGGGTCTTCGTAAAAATATGCTCCTTTAAAAATATAATACTTGTCTTTATAAGGTAAGCTCATTGGGCGTAACATTGTTCCATCCCCCACAGGGAAGGTGAAGCTAGAAGTGTTTTTATTTCCTTGTTTTAGTGAGGTGTATCCATTAACGTGTCGCTCATTATCTTCACCCGCATAAAAGTCATAATCAATAAAGTTGAGTGTTATGCTAGTGTTGTTTCTTGGAGTAATCACTTGTCCGTTAATAAAACTTAATTGATTATGCACACCCAAAGAATTGTATAGCTCTAAGTTTTGTAGAGCATCAACCTCTACATTGAAAAAAGTAACTCTATTAGTTCCTGAAATAGTTCTAACTTCATTATCAGCATAAAAACCAGCAAAACCGGTATAGTTATCTAGTGTACCATTATTAATAACATTGGTATGGAAACCTAATTGAGCTCCATCATGAAATTGTACATTCCCTAAATTATGAAAGGCTGTTTGAGCTTTAATAAAAAAAGGAATAAACAAAAGGAATAGTGAAGTTAAAAAAAGTTTCATAATACTTAAGTATTTATAGTTATATATAAAAGCTCTTACAATAATTTAGTTAATTTTTTTAATTGTCATGCCTGTAGCATTAGCATCAATAACTACATCACCATTTTCACCTATATATTTTTCTCTAATTTTTATTCCATAGCTTTGATAGGCAGTTAGGTTTAACAACACAGTTCTAGAAGCACTTACATATCTTTGGTTTGTGTTTCCTATAAGAGTTAGTATGCTACCAGTATTAGGTATAGGGTTGTTGTTTTGACATACAACTATTTCAAAAGAGCTATTAGTTCTATCATTGAAGTCATTTGAATTCTCTTTTCTTAATGAAACAGTATATGTAATTTCATATAAACCTGTTTCTGTGACTTGTACTTGACTATTATTTCTATTATTAATTGGTCCGTTATAGAGCCTAACAGAATTCAACGGTATTAAAGTTCCGTTTGTATTATAATCATTTACTCTTATTGTAGAGTTTGTACTGTTATATTTATCGATATATGTTAAGGTTGAACTTCCACCTCCGCTAGTTGTCGTATTTGAATTGTTTATTTGATGCCAATTAGATCCTGTACTTTGAATTTTTAAAACTGTATTGGCTTCTATGAAGTTTGTATTTACATTTGATAAGTTACGATAACTTGAGATGTTAATGTTATTACTCGTTATATTTTTAAGCACGTACTCTCTTCCTTCACAGGTAGAAGCATTAGGCAATGTAATGGTATGGTTACCATTAATAATTATAGAATAATGATCTTCAGTTAGTGTTAAATTATTTGTTGTAGTAAAAGTAGATTTTGAAATGGAACCTTGAACTTGTAAAGTAGAGTTTGCAATATTAAAACTCCCAGTATTATAGTTTGCGTTTATATCACCAGAAATAGGTATTTCTTGTTGGTTGATATTTATTCCAAATCTTGTTTTAGCATATCTTCCAGTCGTACTACCTTGAACTCTAAAGAACTCTTTGTATATTTGAGGAGAATAGTAATAGCGTTTAAATATCATAGGTTCATTACCGTCATCACCAATAATAAACTCTAGACGACCTTGATTATTTGGTCCTGCAGAACCTATTTCAAATAAATCTGTATTTCCAGAACTTCCTTTTAATCTAAAGCTACCATTAGAAGTCGTATAAAACATAGGTTTATAAAAACTAGCACCATCAGCTCTAAATTGTAATGCAGATACACCATTAGAACCATTTAAATAAACTAATGATTGATCTGGGGCGTTATAGTCTGGGTAGCCTTGTACTAAATTAAGAGTAGCTCTTCTTCCAAATTCAAGCATTGGAGTATTGTTCGAACGAATCTGCATTTTAACATCATCAATCGTTCCTAAAAAATTTGTATTCGTAGTACCAGTATTACCTGTAATTAGCCAGTTATTCAAAGCAGGGTTATCTATCCAATCTACACCCGTACCTGTAGAGGTTAATATTTGACCTGTTGAACCAGCATTACCATTAATGTCTATTAGTGAGCTGTTAAACTCTGCTGGACTTTGTAAAATAATATTACTTGGCGCTGTTAACTGCATTGTTGAAGAAGCAGATAGCTGCATAGGACCTCCTGTAGTACTTATTTGGGTACTGTTAATACCATTTATTTGGATACTGTTACTAAATAGTTGTAGATAGTTTAAGTTTTGTAAAGTTAAACCAAAGCTGTTGGTACCGTTTAAAGTACGGTTTGAAGTTAAATTACCGTTGGCAGTGTAAATATTTTGAGAGGAAAGGGTAGAGCTGATTAACTTCCAACCATCTACAGTATCATATATTTTTATTTGACTATTGGTTGTATCGAACCAAACATCATTTTCAACAGGGTTGGTTGGTGTAGTTGTAGATGTGGTTACAGTATTATTGTTAACCGTTTGTATAGTTCCTTTATTATCTATAACCCTAACTTCTTGTGCATTGGCACTAAAAGAAAATAGTGCCAATACAGAAGTTATAAATACTAATTTTTGTATAATAATGTTATTACGCATTAATATTATTAATAATTGAATTGTACTTCAATAATATCACCATCATATACCGACCAATCGTTAGGAGCAGTAGTACTAGGAACTAATGTAACCGTAGAACCAGCTACAGTATAGTCTAAATTAGCAACTAATTTAGCTCCGTTTCTATATACCCATACTTTTTGATAACTAGTTAAGTTAGGTGCTGGTACTAATGCAGATAAATCATAAGCGGTTTGACCAGCAGTAGCTGTAAATACTGAATGTCCGTTTTGAACTACATCAGCAGCTAAAATTTTCTTAGTTTCACCAGTAGCTTCATCTCTTACTAAAAAAGTATAACCTGTTCCAGTCGCAGTACCTCCTTTGGCAACTTCACCATCAACTGCATTTGTAGATGCTGCACCAGTTTCTAAAGCAATACCATCTAAAGCAAAAATAGCACCACTAGCATCAATATATGTATTGTCAGTTAGTGTACCTCCTAATTGCCAGGTTGTTGTAGTTTGATCTGTAGTTGTATTTGTAATCATAGTTATACCATTTTTAGATTGTAAATACTTAATGGTACCTTTATTATCAATAACTCTAACAGTTTTGTTTAAACCTGTTTGAATGTTTTTATTGTTAGTGGTTACATCTCCAGTCTCTTGCTGTGCGTTAGCTGTACCAATAACTAAAAGACCTAAAGTAGCCAATGTTAATTTAAATTTGTTTGTAATTGTTTTCATGAATTGATAATTAAATTGTTTTTTAAGATTTTAAATTGAGGATTATTATTAATAAAGTTGAACTATTCGTATTTCATCACCTGCATAACATGTAGCATCAGGTTCTATGGTAATCGTTGTGGCATTATCAACAGTAAAGTCTATTCTAACTCCATTTCTGTACACATTAATTTTGTCAGTTGTATATAATGTAAGCCCTGTAAAAGTTATTTGACCATCTGTAGCTGTAATTTTTGTAATTTCCTCTTTTAGTAAGTTAGAGGCAGTAGTTCTTTTTAAAACGCCAGTAGTTCTATCTACTGTAACGATATCATCAGTAGAAGTGCTTCCATTTTCTAAACCTGTAATGGCTAACGTATTTGCAGTACTAGTTTCAATAGTAGTAGGCTGAATTAATACCCCACCTAATTGAATAGTGTTACTTGCGTTTATAAAAAGTCCGTTATTAGCAGAAAGCGTTGCGTTAGATGCTACCCAAGTTGTACCGTTATAAGCATAAATTACACCAGTAGTTGTATCTACATAAACATCTCCAGAGGTTGGGTCAGGAGCAGTACTAGTATTAGGTATTCCGTTACCTCTTCTAGGATTGTTATCTATAGAAATCCAATTGGTTCCGTCCCAAATACTGGTAGTGTTATTTAGAGTATCGTTAACCCAAAAATCACCTATGTTATTATCGGATGGTGGAGTAGAGGAGGTGGTTACTTTTATAGTTTCTCTTGTATTCCCAGAACCATTACATAAACTTATCCATGTAGTTCCATCATACATAAAAACACAATTTTGATCAGTATTAAAGACTAAGGCGCCACGTAAAGGTTGTATAGCATTCATTTGAGCATTAGTCATTCTACTAATAACTAATACTTTGTCTGAGCTTTCTAATTCTAAAATTGAATTTAAATGAATTGAAGACGGATTGTTTCCAACTTTTACTTGTGAAAAAGTTGGAGTAATGGCACAAAAAAGAATCAAAGAAAAAAGTAATTTTCTTCCCATTCAGTTAAATAATTAATTGTTTTTTTAAGACTCGGGGGGATTCTTAATAATACATGAATATGTATCGGCGGGCAAATATAAAAAATAATTTTTATTTGGAGAGACGTTTGATTTTTTTTGTGTACTTTTTTAATAAAATAATTTCATTAAGAAAACTTATAGAACTTTTGTATGGAGTGTTGAAGTTTCTATGATTTGTAATAGCAATAGTAAAGAGCGATTTCCAGTGGGTTCTTATAGCTTTTAAAGCTTTTAAGTAGGTGTAGTTTTCTGCATCATAAATATGTGTAGGTTCTGCTATTATTCCGTTAATTTCTAGTATTTTAAAGGCGATTCCTTTTTCTAGTTCGTCAAAGGTGTTGTACTTTAAGTCAATTCGTCCATAGTACCAACCTGGTATTGATTTACTAAGCTTATCAAAAGTGGTGGTTAGTTTATCACTTATTAAATGATTACCATTAATAAATTGTGTTCCTTTTGAATGATTACCTATAGCTGTAAGTTTAATAATTTTGTTTTTAATAGGTATTTCTGTCAGTTTATCTTGGTGAATTTTAGTAAATAAGTCGATGTATAATTTAGCTCTTTCATCAGCAAGAATAAGCTCTTTTAATGTAGAAGTACCATCTCCTGTAACAGATAAAAAACGTTTTAGCGTTAATGAAGAAATCTTACCAGAATCATCTTTTGGATTTCTGTGGTAAAAAATACCGCATTCATTCTCATGGTCTAAAAATTCTTGAATGATAATATCAATAGAGTACTTTTCAATATAGTTTTTTAAGGCTGCTTTTGAAGCTATTTTCTCAACTAATAAACCTCTAAAACCCACATCAGGTTTTGCTATTAAAGGGAAGTTTATTTTTTGCTTTTGTATTTTTTTATAAACTGTTTCAAAATTAGTGTTTGGTTTTATTAAAACCGATTTAGGTCGGTATTTTTCAGGAACCAATAATATGGTTTCGTATTTGCTTTCAGTACCGTTTCCAGAGCTTTTTATGCAGGGGTTTGCAGCACTAAAAAAAGTTAAGTGTTTAGCTTTAAAAGCTAAATAAAAAGCGTAAGGAAGATTAGGAAGGTAAAACATCGCCGAGGGCCAGTGCTCCCAATTTATTATTTTTTTTATGGAATTGTTTTTTATCAAAAGTTATTTGCTAAAAAGATGGTCTAATATGGTTTTAAAAGTTTTAAAACCATAATATACAGTAAATAGTATTAATAAAACACCAACCACGAGCAAACCATAAGCAATAAAAACTTTAGGGGCTTCTTTAAAAGCACGTAAGGCTTTAAAGGCAATACTTAGTATTAAAGGAGAAATAATAAGCAAGCCTAAAAAAACTAAAAGCTTTTTTATACCAGTTTCAAAAGTAGTAGGTTTATTCATTTGTAAATTTTTTTATAGCTTCACGAACATTTCCATATTTTTTTAATAATTCGCTAGCTGTCTTTTGGTCGATGTTTAATTCAGAAGCTAACATTTTTTCTCCTCTATCTACTAATTTGTTGTTGGATAGTTGCATATCAACCATCTTATTCCCTTTAACTCTTCCTAATTGAATCATACTGGCTGTAGATAGCATATTTAATACTAATTTTTGAGCAGTTCCCGCTTTCATACGAGAGCTTCCTGTTACAAATTCAGGACCTACAACGACTTCAATGGGAAATTGAGTGGTTAATGATAACGGACTATCTTGATTACAGGTAATACAGCCTGTTACAATATCGTTATTATTGCATTCTTCTAAAGCAGAAATAACATAAGGAGTGGTACCTGATGCGGCAATTCCTACAACAACATCTTTTGAAGAGATTTGATGTTCTTGTAAATCTTTCCAACCTTGGTTAGTAGAATCTTCTGCAAATTCAACCGCTTTTCTAATGGCATAATCACCACCAGCAATTAATCCAATGACCAATTCATGGGGAACACCAAAAGTAGGAGGACATTCACTTGCGTCCAGGATACCTAAACGACCACTAGTGCCTGCACCGATGTAAAATAAACGGCCACCTTTTTTTAACTTCAAAACAATTTGTTCTGTGAGTTTCTCTATTTGTGGGAGTGCTTTTTCTACAGCTAAAGGAACTGTTTTATCTTCTTTGTTAATATTATACAATAATTCAGAAATACTCATTTTTTCTAAATTATTGTAGTTAGACTCTTGTTCGGTTGTTTTGGTAAACTTCATGTTTCAAATTTACTAATTAAAAATTTTAAGAAATTAGAATATGACGATTATAATTTTTTTGTGTCTTAACTATGAGCCAAGCAATGTTATGGGGGATTAAATAGTAATTCGGGGGACGTTATTGTTTAGTAATTTGTTTGGTTTATTTTAATAAAAAAGCAGGTGATTTTTGCCACCTGCTTTTGAATTTTATATAATTGATTAATTATATACTTTGTAAAATATCATTAAGAGTTTCACTAGGTTGCATAACTGCATTAGCTAATGCGTTATTAGGCTCGTAGTATCCTCCAATATTTACTGCTTTACCTTGAACAGTATTTAGTTCTTCTACAATTGTAGTTTCATTTGTTGCTAATTTTTCTGCAATAGGAGCAAATTGAGCTTTTAACTCGGTGTCTTTGTCCTGAGAGGCTAAAGCTTGTGCCCAATACATTGCTAAATAAAAATGAGAACCTCTATTATCTAATTCTCCAGTTTTTCTTGATGGTCCTTTTTTATTGTCTAATAATTTGTCAGTAGCATCATCTAAAGCTTCCGCTAATATTTTTGCTTTGTTGTTATTGTTTGTTTCTCCCAAATGTTCTAAAGAAACAGCTAAAGCTA
Source organism: Tenacibaculum sp. 1_MG-2023 (assembly GCF_030547425.1). Lineage (GTDB taxonomy): Bacteria > Bacteroidota > Bacteroidia > Flavobacteriales > Flavobacteriaceae > Polaribacter. The sequence continues at coordinate 153,998 of NZ_JAUORH010000003.1, forward strand.
AGAATTCACCTAAAGAATCCCAGCGTAAATGATTTTCTTCTACTAATTGTTGAACATGTTTTGGGGCAGATCCTCCAGCACCAGTTTCAAATAATCCACCACCATTCATTAACGGAACGATAGATAGCATTTTAGCTGAAGTTCCTAACTCTAAAATAGGGAATAAATCAGTTAAATAATCACGCAATACATTTCCTGTAACAGAAATAGTTTCTTTACCTGCTTTAACTCTTTCTAATGTATATTTAGTAGCTTCTACTTGAGATAAGATTTTAATTTCTAATCCAGTGGTGTCATGGTCTTGTAAGTACTTTTCTACTTTTTTAATGATTTCTCTATCATGAGCTCTTTCTTCATCTAGCCAAAAAACTGCAGGTGCTCCTGTAGCTCTTGCACGAGTAACAGCTAATTTTACCCAATCTTGAATAGGTGCGTCTTTTGTTTGACACATTCTCCAAATATCACCAGCTTCAACAGTATGCTCTAATAAAGTAGTTCCGCTAGCATCAATCACTTCAACTTTTCCATTAGAAGTAATTTCAAATGTTTTATCATGAGAACCGTATTCTTCAGCTTTCTGAGCCATTAAGCCTACGTTAGGAACTGTACCCATTGTAGTAGGATCAAAAGCACCATTTTTTTTACAAAAATCGATAGTTTCTTGGTATAAACCAGCATAAGAACTATCAGGAATTACAGCTTTTGCATCTTGAGGCTTTCCTTCTTTATTCCACATTTGACCAGAAGTACGAATCATTGCTGGCATTGAAGCGTCAATAATTACATCTGAAGGAACATGTAAGTTGGTAATTCCTTTGTCAGAGTTTACCATTGCTACATCAGGATTGCTAGCATAAATAGCTTCAATATCTGTTAAAATCTCCGCTTTTTTATCTGCTGATAACTCTTCAAGGTTACTTACTAAGTTTCCAAAACCGTTGTTTACATCTACACCAATTTCTTTAAAAGTTTCACTATGTTTAGTAAACAAATCTTTAAAGAAAATACGTACAGCATGACCAAAAATGATAGGGTCTGAAACCTTCATCATAGTTGCTTTCATGTGTAAAGAGAATAACACTCCTTTATCGTTAGCATCTTTAACTTGTTCTTCTAAGAAAGCTAATAATGCTTTTTTACTCATTACTGAAGCATCGATAACTTCTTTAGCTAGTAATGATACTTTATTTTTTAAAACAGTTTTATTTCCGTCAGCATTTGTGTGTACAATTTGTACGTCAGTTGCGTTTGGTACAGTAACTGATTTTTCGCTGTGTGCAAAATCACCTTCTGTCATTGTAGAAACATGAGTTTTAGAGTCAGCACTCCAAGCACCCATTGAATGAGGATTCTTTTTTGCGTAGTTTTTTACAGCTTTTGGAGCTCTACGGTCAGAGTTACCTTCACGTAAAACAGGGTTTACAGCAGATCCTTTTATTTTATTATAACGTGCTAAAATTGCTTTCTCTTCATCAGTTGTAGCTTCTTCTGGGTAATTTGGTAAAGCATAACCTAAAGCTTGTAGTTCTTTTATAGCAGCTTTTAATTGAGGAACAGAAGCTGAAATATTTGGAAGTTTAATAATGTTTGCTTCTGGCTTTTTTGCTAAATCTCCTAAAAAAGCTAAGGCATCTTCAACCTGCTGCTCTTTAGGTAAAAGGTCTGAAAAATTAGCAAGAATACGACCCGCAAGAGAAATATCTTTGGTTTCTACTTCTATGTTAGATGATTTTGTAAAAGCTTTTACGATTGGTAAAAACGAACGAGTAGCTAATGCTGGAGCTTCATCCGTTTTTGTGTACATAATTTTAGCAGTCTTATTCATATTTATAAGTAATAAATTAAATTATATTTTGAAGTGACGCAAATTTAAGAATTACGGTTGAGTTTTTTGATGATAAATTGTTATTAATTAGGGTGTTTTGCTACGAAATTGACAATTTAAATAGATGAAATAGAGGTTTTGTTATTAAAAACAAAAGCCATATCAAACAATTTCTTGTAATTGATATGGCTTTCTTGAAATAGTAAGGATGCTGACCTGTATTACTACATAGTCAAATAAAACTGCGTTTATGCTTTTTCCTTAGAAAAAACTACGTTACTACTTCAAAAGAAACTTTACTTTATAAATTATGTCACCTATAAAATAAAAACTTCGATGTTTTTAAACAGATTAGTTAAGCTAAATAAAAACCAATAATACTTATAAACTTATAACTAGAAAACTATAAATTATTAATAACTTACAATTAATCAAAAAAATTATGATGATTGTACTTAGCTTTAAGTATGTTTAAAAACAAAATATATAAAGAACGTTACTTTAAAGGTTTACTTTTGGTGATTAATATAGTTAACTATAACTTAGATGTCACTTACTTTGTAAACTCTATTCCCAAATATAAGGAATAATACTGTTTTTTTAGTAAGTTTAAGTGTTTTGTTATCAACAGTTTGAGGAAGTGTGTTGTTAACAAAAAGTGAATAAAAAAAACACCATGATATTCATGGTGTTTTTATTTTTTTTTGAGTAGAAGATGTTTTTAGTGTCTTCTTTCTTTAATTCTAGCTTTCTTACCAGTAAGACCTCTAAAGTAGTAAATACGTGCTCTACGTACTTTACCTGTTTTGTTAATTTCAATCTTTTGGATAGATGGTAAGTTAATAGGGAAGATACGCTCAACACCTACAGTACCAGACATTTTTCTAATAGTGAATGTTTCAGAAGCTCCACTTCCTCTTTTTTGGATAACAACTCCTCTAAAAAACTGAGTACGAGTTTTGTTTCCTTCTTTAATTTCGTAATATACTGTAATAGTATCTCCAGCTGTAAATTCTGGTAATTCGTTTCTTGTTACAAATTCGTCTTGAACAAATTTTACTAAATCCATTTTATTATTATTTATGGTTGTATAAAAGCAACATTCACGATTTTCGTCAGAGGTTGATTTTGTGGCTGCAAACTTAAAGCTTTTCTTTTGATAAAAAAAATAAATAAAACACTGATTATTAGTTAATCTAATAAATCTGGACGTATTTCTTTTGTTCTTTTATAAGCTTGTTCTGAGCGCCATTCTTCAATCTTAGGAAAGTTTCCTGATAATAAGACTTCAGGTACTTTCATTCCTTCATATTCTGAGGGTCTTGTATATACCGGTGGCGATAGTAAGTTATCTTGAAAACTATCTGTTAAAGCAGAAGTTTCGTCACCTAAAACTCCAGGGATTAATCGAATTACAGCATCACATAAAACAGCAGCAGCTAATTCACCTCCAGTTAAGACATAATCACCAATAGAAATTTCTTTAGTTACAAATTTATCACGTATGCGTTGGTCTACACCTTTATAATGTCCTGTTAAAATGATAATATTTTCCTTTAATGAAAGTGTATTTGCCGTAGCTTGATTTAGAGTTTTAGCATCAGGAGTCATATATATAACTTCATCATAAGTCCTTTCAGATTGAAGTTTTTCAATACACTTAGCTATAGGTTCAATCATTAAAACCATTCCAGCACCCCCACCAAATTGATAATCGTCTATTTGACGATAATTACCAAACCCATATTCTCGTAGGTTATGAAAATGAACTTCAGCGAGTCCTTTATCAATAGCCCTCTTCATCATTGAATTTTGAAATGGACTTTTTATTAAGTCGGGTTCTACCGTAATAATATCTATTCGCATGCGGCAAAGATAGCTGTTTTAAAGGAGATTTATTGCGGGAATATTTTTTTGAATTTTTTAGGAAGTTCTTTAGTGATAGTTATTTCTTCTTTACTAAAAGGATGTGTAAAAGTAAGCGTAGATGCATGTAGAAATAATCCTTTCCCTTTCATGATTTTATTTTCTAAAAAATAATCCTTGTCCCCTAAAATAGGATTGTTTATAATAAGTAAATGTTTACGTAGTTGATGTTTTCTACCTGTTTTTGGGTTCAGTTCTACTAAATTCAAAAAATCAAATCGAGGAGACTCCACTGATTGTATAACTTCGAACGAAGTAAAGGCACTTTTGTTATCGATGGGTAAATCAATTTCTCCACTTCTTCCCATTTTACCAATACAAATAGCATGGTATGTTTTCCGAATTTCTTTTTTTTCAAATAGTTGATTTAAAGCAATAATACTCTCAGTTGTTTTTCCAATGAGTAATAACCCGCTAGTTGGATAATCTAAACGATGAACAGGTCTTGGGCGAGTAGCATCAGGTGAAGTGCTTTTCTGTAAGTTTTGTACAAGTGCGTTGTCAATTGTAGCAAAAGAGTTACCACTTACTAAAATTCCTGCAGGTTTATAAACTATAGCTAGATAATCATCTTCAAAAAGAATATCTAAAGGGAAATTAAAATGTTTTTTTTGCGAGTTTTCTTTTGATTGAAGTAACTCAATGGTTTCACCTCCTTTAATGTATAAAGCGGTTGTGGTTGTTTTGCTATTAACTTTAATTAACCCTTTTTTAATGGCTTTTTTTATACCAGATTTAGTAGGAATAGTTTTGAAAATTCCAACAGCATACTCTTGTAACCGAATGGGGTTTTCTAATAGAGGAACTTTATGAGTTTCTTTTGAAACCATTAAAATCCTATAGCTTTATCATCACCACGATGATCAGCACCACCTTCTAATTTTCCATTAGGAAGTATTAAAATAGCATCTACTTTTCCGATAATTGGTGAGTTGGTTTCGTCTAATTCGTATCCAAGATTTTGTAAGTTTATTTTTACTTGTTTATCAAAACCTTTAGGTTCCATTTTAATCACATCAGGCAACCATTGATGATGAAAACGAGGTTGATTTACCGCCTCTTGCATTCCCATACCAAACTCATGTACATTTAAAATGGTTTGTAATACAGAAGTAATAATTGTTGAACCACCGGGTGTTCCTATAACCATATATAAGTTTCCGTTTTTCTCTACAATAGTGGGAGTCATTGAGCTTAACATACGTTTTTCAGGTTCAATTTTATTAGCTTCAGCACCTACTAACCCAAACATGTTTGGTACACCCGGCTTGCTTGAAAAATCATCCATTTCGTTATTTAAGAAGAAACCTAAGTCTGAACAATATAATTTAGAACCATAAGCTCCGTTGATTGTTGTAGTGGCAGAAACAGCATTTCCGAATTGATCAACGATAGAGTAGTGGGTGGTTTCATCACTTTCAACCATAGTAATACTTCCATGAGAGACATCGGTAGAAGAAGTTGCCTTTTCAAAAGAAAAATCATTCATTCGGTCTTTTGTGTATTCTTTACTAATAAGTGTTTCAACTGGAATTTTTACAAAATCAGGATCAGCCAAATAAAAACTTCTATCTGCATAAGCTCTACGTTCTGCTTCAGTAATTACCTGCATAGTTTTTGTTGAATTATGACCGTATTTGTCTAAATCAAAAGGTTCAATTCCATTCATTATTTGTGCTAAACAAATTCCTCCGCTAGCAGGTGGAGACATAGAAATAATTCGTAAATCGTCGTAGGTAAAAGTAATCGGAGTTCTCCATTTAGCTTCGTATTTAGCCAAATCCTCTTCATTTATAATTCCACCATTCGACTGCATAAAAGCAACGAGACGTTTGGCGGTTTCACCTTTGTAAAATTCATCTCTACCATTTTGTGAAATACGTTCTAAAGTTGAAGCTAAAGCAAGATATTTGATAGTGTCTCCTTTTTTCCAAAGTTTATCAAAAAGAATAGAGTCTTTATTTACTTTTAAAAAATAATGTTGATATTTTTTTATGCGGTCTTCTTGTTTTTGAGTAACTACAACGCCTTTTTTAGCTAAAGCTATGACTGGTTTTAAAATTTCTTGAATAGGTAATGAACCAAACTTTTTATGTGTGGCAAAAACACCAGCTACTGTTCCTGGAACCCCTACTGCCATAGCGCCTAAAGTACTTTTATTTTCAATTACATTTCCTAAGCTATCTAAATACATGTCTTTATGAGCGGCAAGTGGAGCTTTTTCACGATAATCTAATGCACCGATTTCTCCTGTGCCTTGTCGATAAACCATAAATCCACCACCACCAAGATTTCCAGCATAAGGGTAAGCGACTGCTAATGCTAGTTCGGTAGCAACCATGGCATCAAAAGCGTTACCACCTTTTTGTAAAATATCTGAACCAATTTTTGAAGCCTCTTTGCGGGCAGAAACAACCATGGCTTTTTCGGTAACTGTACCTACAATTTTTCTCTTCTTACAACTGTATAATACTGTGAGTATTGAAAAAAATAAGAGTGCTTTTTTCATGTTTTGTTAACTTAGTTCTTTTAGTTTTTGATGCGAGAATGCACGGAGGTCTTCAAAAAAAGTAGTGAAATCGTTTTCGAAAATTTGATAATTTTCTAGTAAGTCTTCCGTAGCTAAGTTCATTTTTGATTTTCCATCAGTACGCCTATTCATACCATTTAAAACCTCTTGAATTCCTTTGGCAAATTGATAATTGTATAACCAATTATATTGTACCATATAAGGAAGCATTTCTTGTGTTCTTTCAGGAAGACTATCAATATTTTCTTGAAGTAATTTATATACAGAATTTACATATATATTTAACGGAATTTGAGAATAGTTTCTCCAGTTTTTGGCTAAATAATGATCGTAAAAAATATCGATAATTACACCATCGTAGTGTCGATAGCGTTCATGTAAGCGTCGTTTGCTTATTCTAACAATTTTATGCGCATCTGTATACGTATCAATTTCTCGATGCAATAAAATGCCTTTTTGAATATCTTCATGAAAGTGAGAAAACTTATTGCCTTTCACGTGGTCTGCTATAAAGTTACCAATCATGATGTTTGTGTTATCTTCAGAAAGGTATAAGTGCGCTAAAAAATTCATTTTATAAATGTAAACAAAAAACCACAACTGTACAGTTGTGGTCTTAAAGTTTATGTATAAGTTTTTAATTCTTTACAGGAGTGTTCTTTAAAATTTCTAATAAAAACTTCCAGAATTTTTGTGTTGATGATATCTGTGCACGCTCATCAGGTGAGTGAGCCCCTTTAATATTAGGTCCAAAAGAAACCATATCCATTTCTGGGTAGTTTTGACCTAAAATACCACACTCTAAACCTGCGTGACATGCTGCTACATGTGGTTTATCGTTGTGTAGTTCTTCGTATAATTTTGTAACTGTTTTTAATATTTCAGAATTTACATTGGGTAGCCAACCAGGGTAAGAGCCTGAAAACTCTACATCAAAACCAGCTAATTCAAAAGATGAACGTAATGAGTTAGCTAAATCCCATTTATTAGTTTCGGAAGAAGAACGAGTTAAACAACCAATTTTAATAGCTCCGTCTTTTACAATAATACGAGCAATATTATTTGAAGTTTCTACTAATCCATCTATATCTGGACTCATACGGTATACTCCGTTTAAAGCAGCATAAATTGCCTTAATTAAACCTTCTTGAACACCTAAATCCATCACGGTTTTAGGAGTGTCAACTTCTTTTAATTCAATAGTAAGGTTAGGTTCTAATGTTGAAAACTCAGCTTTAATATTGTTAATAAGCTCATGTATTTCAAATAAGAAAGGTTCTTTAGAAACAGCATCAATAACTACAGTAGAAAAGCTTTCACGAGGAATGGCATTACGTAAGCTACCTCCGTTAATTTCAGCAACACGTAATCCGAAGTTGGTAAACCCGTCAAATAATAAACGGTTCATTATTTTATTAGCGTTTCCTAAACCTTTAATAATATCCATTCCTGAGTGACCTCCATTTAACCCAGTAACAGAAATTTCATAAGCGATGGTGTTTTCAGGAGTAGTTTCTTCATTATAACTTCTAGTTGCAGTAACATCTACACCACCAGCACATCCCATTCCTATTTCATCATCTTCTTCAGTATCTAGGTTTAATAAAATTTCACCTTGTAATAAACCACCTTCAAGTCCCATAGCACCTGTCATGCCTGTTTCTTCATCAATTGTAAACAAGGCTTCGATAGCAGGATGAGCAATGTCAGTAGATTCTAAAACTCCCATAATAGCAGCAACACCTAAACCGTTGTCGGCTCCTAATGTAGTTCCGTCAGCTTTAACCCAATCACCATCTACAAACATTTTAATTCCTTCGGTGTCAAAATCAAAAACAGTATCAGTATTTTTTTGATGGACCATATCTAAATGGCTTTGCATAACGACTGTTTTTCTGTCTTCCATTCCAGTTGAAGCAGGCTTACGAATAATTACATTCCCTACGTTGTCAACCATAGTTTCAAGATTTAGGTTCTTACCGAAATCTACCATAAACTGTATTACTCTTTCTTCTTTTTTAGAAGGGCGAGGTACAGCGTTTAAGTCGGCAAAGTTTTTCCAAACAGCTTTTGGTTCTAGGTTTCTTATCTCTGAATTCATGTGAATTGAAGTTTTAATTTTAAAGCTACGAAGATACTTAATCCTTATCGAAAAATTGTAAATTCGCAGCATGGATTTTTCATCAAAATTATTAGAAAATGCAGTAAATGAAGTAAGTCGATTGCCAGGAATTGGTAAGCGTACAGCACTTCGTTTGGTGTTACATTTATTAAAACAACCGAAAGAGAACACGAAGTATTTAGCAGAGGCTTTAACGCATTTGCGTAACGATGTAAAATCATGTAAAAAGTGCCACAATATTTCAGATACAGTGTTATGTGATATTTGTAGTAATCCGAAGAGAAATGCAGAGATTGTATGTGTGGTAGAAGATATTCGTGATGTAATGGCGATTGAAAATACAGCACAATATAGAGGTTTGTATCATGTGTTAGGTGGAAAGATTTCTCCTATTGAAGGAATTGGTCCTCAGAACCTACAAATAGAATCACTAGTAGAAAAGGTAAAAGAAGGTGAGATAAAAGAACTGATTTTTGCGTTGAGTTCTACGATGGAAGGAGATACCACCAATTTTTATATTTATAAGCAGATAGAACAATGGGGAATAAAAACGTCAACAATAGCTAGAGGAATTTCGGTAGGAGACGAGTTAGAATATGCAGATGAAGTTACTTTGGGAAGAAGTATTGTGAATAGAATACCGTTTGAGCAGTCGATAAAAGGGTAAAAAAGAGACTGTTCAAAAGTAAGAGTAGAAATAAAAGTTTTCTGTTAACTATGTCTTTTTTAATCAAAAAAGCTCTGTTTTTTTGATTAAAAAACAGAGCTTTTATAGAAGAATTAAATTTTGTTGTAGAAGTCCTTGTAAGAATTTTTACTTTTTCTTGAAGGTAGTGATAGCGGTTGTTGTTCCGTCAGGTGTATCTTCAGTAAATATTTCTTGATAGGTGTTGTTGTCTTTAAGTAATATTTTGCTTGATTCATCATCTCCTTCTCCTAAAGTTGTGTAATTATTATTGCCTTTATTAGTCCATGTTCCTTTAAACGTTTCTTCAGTAAGACAAGTGTTCTCTCCGTTGTAATAAGAATAAGTAGCTGTAAATGTACCATTTTGAGAGAATTTGATTGTTGTGTTTTTTTCACAATCATTAACTTCTTGCTCATTTATAGAAAACTTATACCAAGTTCCTACTATAGGGTCTAAATTGTTTTCGTCGTCAGAAGAACAAGCTAATAAGCTAAACAAAGCAATTGTTAAAACTAAAATTTTTTTCATAGTTAAATGTGATTTAATTTGAGGTTTATAATTTGCGGCGAAACTAGTAAAGTTATTTGTTATAAAAAAAATTAATTATCTAATTTCTCATCCTCTTCAATCAATTCTTTTTCATATTTATCCCAAGATTTTTTAGCTCTTACTTTTTTATAATAACGAATACCAATCATCAGTAATACTCCAAATAAGATAATTCCTACAACACCCCAAATCCAGTTAATAGCACTTTTTAAAACAACTAAAAATACAACAGCGAATAAAATTACTGTTGGAATTTCATTAAAGAGGCGAAGTTTATTAGAGGAATACTTAATCTCATCACGTTGTAGTTCTTTGTAAACTTTATGGCAAAATCCATGATAAAAATATAGCGCTAATACAAAGGCTAATTTTACATGCATCCAAGGCATTTCTAAATACACAGGATTTTTATACAACATCCAAAAAGCAAAAAAACTCGCTAAAAATAAAGAAGGCCAAGTAATAATATACCATAAACGTTTAGACATTAACTTGTATTGGGTTTGTAGTATAGACTTAGCTGGTTCGTCTTTTTTTTCTGCTTCTACATGATAAATAAATAAACGACCTATGTAAAATAACCCGGCAAACCAAGTAACTACAAATATGATATGTAATGCTTTTACGTATAAAAAGTCCATAATTAATTCTTATTGAAATCGTTAATCCATCCTGCTAAAACATCCACCCACTCGTCATTATCATTAATACAAGGAACAGTGTAAAATTCTTCACCGCCTGCTTCTAAAAATTCATGTTTACCTTCCATAGCTATCTCCTCTAAAGTCTCTAAACAATCAGAAACAAAAGCGGGAGTTACAATAGCTAATTTTTTAATGCCGTCTTTTTCAGCTTTATTAACAATTGTTCTATCGGTATATGGTTGTAGCCAAGGATCAACACCTAAACGTGATTGGAATGAGGTAGAAACTTTGTTCTCATCTAAACCTAACTCGGAAATCACATTTTTGGTAGTTTGATAACATTGGTGACGGTAGCAATATTTATGAGCTTCAGAAGGAGTGTTACAACAACTTAAATTTCCTGCTTCAGGGTTACAGTGTGATTTTGTAATGTCAGATTTTCTGATGTGACGCTCTGGAACTCCATGATACGAGAATAAAATATGATCGTAATCTTTGTCAGACAAATAATCTTTTATGCTATTAGATAGTGCTGTAATGTATTCTGGTTTGTTGTAAAAAGCAGGTACATCGGTAATTTTCATACCAGAGAAGAACTCTTTTCTTAATTCTTCAGCTAATACCAAAATAGTCTCAGTAGTTGCCATGGCAAACTGAGGATATAACGGAACTAATAAAACATCTGTAACACCCTTGTCATGTAATTCTTGTAAACCACTTTTAATTGATGGATTTCCATAGCGCATTGCCAAAGCAATAGGTAGTTCTGTTTTTGTTTGTACTTTGTTTTGTAAACGTTCTGATAATACAATTAAAGGAGAACCTTCTTTCCACCAAATTTTTTGATAGGCTTCTGCCGATTTTTTTGGTCGTGTATTTAAAATAATGCCTTTCACAATAAAAGTACGTAACCAATAAGGAACGTCAATAACACGTTCATCCATTAAAAACTCCCCTAAGTATTTTTTTACATCTTTAGGGTTGGTGCTTTTTGGTGATCCAAGGTTTACTAATAAAACTCCTTTCATATTTTGGCTGAATTTATTTCAGAATATTTTTATTTAATTGGTTTGTTGTTTCGTATAGAGCAATAGCTAAACTATGAATTACATTCATGCTAGAGTTACGCCCATACATTGGTATAGCGACTGTTGCATCTACTAAGTTAACGTTTTCTATACCATTTCTTTCGCTGCCCAAAAGTAACACAATTTTAGAATGTGGGCTGAAATCATAATCGCTAATATTTATGCTTTCATCGGTAATTTCAATGCCAATAATAGTATTTCCTTCTTCTTTTAATTGATGGATAAGTTGTTCAAAATTCCCATAAGTATCATATGGTATTTGCTGAATAGTGTTTCGAGCTGTTTTCTTAACAATTCTATTGTCTATAGTGGGTGAACTTTCGTGTAAATAGATTTTGGATACTCCAAAACTTTCAGAAATACGAAAACACATACCTATATTTTCAGGAGTACGGATCGCATCACATACAATAGTTATAGGAAATTCTTGTTGGTTGTTTTCTATATCGTAATGGGTAAGTTGTTTCATTTTGTAAGTTTCCAGGTTTTTTATTTTGTCTACTGTCTACTGTCTACTGTCTACTGTCTACTGTCTACTGTCTACTGTCTACTGTCTACTGTTGTAAACTCATTACATATTGTTTAGGTGTAGTGCCAAACTTCTTTTTGAAGGCGGAAATAAAGTGACTAGAGGTGCTGTATCCTACTTGTAAACCAACTTCATTTACATTATATTGATTGGTTTCTAGTAGTTTACGAGCATGATCCATTTTATAATCAAATAAAAAGCTATAAACAGTATCGCCATAAATTTGTTTGAACCCTTCTTTTAACTTTTTTAAGTTTAAACCTACTTCATTCGCTAAATCTTGCAGACTAGGCGGTTCACTCATTCTGGAAATGATAATATCTTTTGCTTTTCTAATCTTTAAAACTTCTCGGTCATCAACTAAAAATGGGCAATACTCTTCATTGGTGTTTTCGCCACTATCAAAATGTAAACTTAGGAGTTCGTATGTTTTTCCTTTTATATAAAGGTCTCGCATAGAACTTTGGTTCTTAGCCGTTAAAATTTGTTGAAGGACTAATAAAACATTAGCATTTATTTCTGCATTGTCGTAATACTTTTTGTTTTTATTGTTCTCACTTAAAAAAGGAATGTAACTAGCCTCTTTAGAAAAAAAAGTATGGAATTTTTCGATTGATATCAATACAGATACCAAAGAGGTTTTTGGTAATATTTCTAAGTTAATTGGTAAATCTTGTTGGGGATTGTATAGGAATATTGAATGCTTGTCTAAAACATTAAAAGTATAACTGTTGTTGTTAAAATGAAATTTGCAATTGCCTTTAACACAGTAATGTAGTTGTATGTAAGAGTTGTTAATATCTCTTTTAAAAAACTCTGTTTCGTCAGAGTTATTTTGGAATTTTAGTACGAAAAAACCTTGTTCAATGGGAACTTCTCTAAATGTACTTTCTGCGATGTTTTTTGACATGGATTCAGTGGTTTGTATAAATCTATCTATTTAGAATGATTCTAAAATAAAATGTTTCTCCTAGTCTATTTTACTGCAAAAATACACTTTTGTGTAAGTTTTTAAGGTGTTTTTAAGCGAAAAAACGAATAACGACATTAAAAGTTCTTTTAGCGATACTTTTTTTTGTTCAATATTTATATTTTTGACCGACTTTTTGAAGAAGACTCAATGACAGTAGAAAATAAACATCATAGTAATTTATACAACATAGGCGTTAGTTATAAAAAAGCTGATGCTGCGATTAGGGGGAAATTTAGTATTTCTAAAGAAAATCAAATACAACTTTTAGAAGAAGCAAAACAAAAAGGAATAGACGGTATTTTTGTGTTGTCTACTTGTAATAGAACTGAAATTTGTGGCTTTGCAGAACATCCTTTTCAGTTAATAAGTATGTTGTGTAAATACTCAAATGGTTCGGTAGAAGAATTTGCAAACGTATCAAACGTATATAAAAATAAAGAAGCTATTAACCACTTGTTTAGAATGGGAACAGGGTTGGATAGCCAGATTTTAGGAGATTACGAAATAGTAGGGCAGTTACGTCAGGCATTTAAGCAAGCTAAAGAAGTAGGAACTACAAATGCATATTTCGAGCGCTTACTAAACCATGTAATGCAAGCAAGTAAGCGAGTTAAGAACGAAACGAAGTTAAGTTCAGGTACCACTTCAGTATCATATGCAGCTGTTCAGTACTTAATTAATAACTTACCAGATTACAACTCGAAAAATGTTTTAGTATTTGGTTTAGGTAAAATGGGAAAACACACCTGTAAAAATCTAGCGGAGTACACACAAAATAAATCGGTAAGCTTAATTAATAGAACGGAAGAAAAAACAGAGGAATTTGTAAAAGACCATAATTCGATAAGAAAAGCGTCGTATGCAAATTTAGCTGAGGAAGTTCAAAACAGTGATGTGTTAATTGTTTCTACAGGAGCTAGTTTTCCTACTATAACGAAAGAACATGTTCCGACTGATAAAGACTTGTTGATTTTAGATTTATCAATGCCAGCAAATGTGTCAAAAGAAGTTGCAAACTTAGAGAGCGTCACGATGGTAAATGTTGATGACCTTTCAAAAATAACAGACGAAACCTTAGCGATACGTCAGCAAGAGGTACCTCTTGCCGAAGCAATTATTGAGACTCATAATCATGAGTTTCAAGAATGGTTAAACCACAGAAGATTTACACCAGCAATTACCGCTTTAAAAGAATCATTACAAAACATTCAACAAGGAGAAATAGCTTTTCACAAGAAAAAAATTAAAAATTTTGATGAAGAACAAGCAGAAATATTAACATCAAGATTTATACAGAAAATAACTACACAATTTGTAAAGCATTTAAAAGACGAAGAAACTTCAGTAAATACAAGTATTGAAGTAATGGCTAAAGTGTTCGGAGCAAATTTACAATCCACCCATGCAGAAGATAATTAGAATAGGTACACGCGATAGCCAATTGGCTATGTGGCAAGCAAAAAAAGTTCAAAAACTTTTAGAAGAATTAGGTCATCAAACTCAATTAATCCCCGTTAAAGCAACGGGTGATTTAGTTTTAGATAAACCTCTTTACGAATTAGGAATCACAGGGATTTTTACTAAAAATTTAGATATAGCCATGTTAAATGGTGATATTGATATTGCGGTACATTCTATGAAAGATGTTCCTACGGTATTGCCTGAAGACATTATTCAAGCGGCAGTTTTAAAACGTGCTAACTACAACGACATTTTGTTGTTAAAAGATAACGAAGAGTTTATGGCGCAACCTAATGGAGTGATTGCTACAGGTAGTTTACGAAGAAAAGCGCAGTGGTTAAATCGTTATCCAACTCATACAGTAGAAGGTTTACGTGGAAATGTAAATACACGTTTACAAAAGTTAGAAGATAGCGATTGGAACGGAGCTGTTTTCGCAGCAGCTGGTTTAGAACGTGTAGGCTTACGACCACAAGGAGCGGTAAACCTAACATGGATGATTCCTGCACCAGCACAAGGAGCAATAATGATTACAGCGTTAGATAAGGACGAAGAAATCAAAGAAATTTGTGCTGAGTTAAACGATAAAGACACAGAAACTTGTACAGGGATTGAACGTGAGTTCTTAAACCGTTTAGAAGGTGGTTGTACAGCGCCAATTGGAGCATTAGCTTTTATAAATGAGAAAGAAGAAGAAATTAACTTTAAAGGAGTTTTACTAAGTAGAGACGGTAAAAAGAAAATTGAAGTTAGTAAAAAGGTAAAAGTAGGAAAGCATAAATATGTAGCAAAAGATTGTGCTAATTATGTGATTGACAAAGGAGGAAAGCTAATTATGATGGAAGATGAAGGGATTGAAAAAGAGTTTTCAATCTATTCGACTAAAAAATTATCAGAAGTACAGAAAAAATTATTACCAACACACATGAGTGTGAATGATAGCGATTTTATAAAAATCCGTTTTAATAGAATTGCCCCTAAAGTAATTAAAAAAGAAATTGAAAATGTAATTATTACTAGTAAAAATGGTGTAGAAGCAATTCTAAATTCATTTACTTCAGATGAATTACAATTTAAAAATATTTATTGTGTTGGTCGAAGAACAAAAAAGTTAATCGAGCAACGTATAGGAAAAGTAACACATTCAGAAAGAAATGCGAAAAGACTGTCTGACTACTTATCAAAAGAATTAAAAGGTCAAGAAGTAACGTATTTCTGTAGTGATTTACGTCTAGACACACTCCCAATACTTTTAAAGGCAAATGGAGTTGTTGTAAATGAAGTAGAAGCATATAAAACCATGTATAGTCCTGTAAAAATTGATGAAAAAGTAAACGGAGTGTTGTTTTATAGTCCATCAACAGTTGAAAGCTATATGGAAAAAAACACTGCTGATAAAATAGCCTTTTGTATTGGAGAAAGTACTGCAAACGAAGCAAAAAAACATTTTAAAGAAGTACAAATAGCAAAATTACCAACAGTAGAAAGTGTACTAGAGTTGGTAAACCTTCACTTTGTAAAAGAATAAACTATGTTTAGAACACGCAGATTAAGAAAAACTGAAAACATCCGTCGATTGGTAAGAGAAACCAAATTATCGGTTGATGACTTTATATATCCTTTATTTATTGAAGAAGGAACAGGTATTGAAACTGAAATACCTTCAATGCCAGGAATTAATCGTTATTCATTAGACACCATTTCTAAAGAATTAGATGAGGTTGTAGCGTTAAAAATACCAGCAGTTTTATTATTTGGAATCCCATCTAAAAAAGATGTTGAAGGTACCGAAACTTGGAATGATAACGGAATTATGCAACAAGCTATCCGATTTATAAAAAAGAACTATCCAAGTTTATATGTAATTACCGATGTATGCTTTTGTGAGTACACATCACACGGTCACTGTGGTGTAATACATGATAACGATGTAGATAACGATGCGACGTTAGTGAACTTAGCAAAACAAACAGTTTCACATGCGAAGGCAGGAGCAGATATGGTAGCACCATCAGGAATGATGGATGGTGCCATAGCTATGATGCGTGAATCATTAGATAATACAGGTTATGCAAACTTGCCTATCATGGGATATTCTGTAAAATATGCTTCAGGTTTTTACGGGCCTTTTAGAGAAGCGGTAGATTCAGCACCATCATTTGGAGATAGAAGAACCTATCAAATGGATCCTTCTAATAGAGATGAAGGGTTACGTGAGGCAACTTTTGACGATGAAGAGGGAGCAGACATTTTAATGGTAAAACCAGCCTTATCGTATTTAGACATCATCAGAGATTTAAAAAATAATTTTGATAGACCAATCGCTTGCTATAATGTAAGCGGAGAATATTCAATGGTAAAAGCTGCTGCTGAAAAAGGATGGATTGATGGTGAAAAAGTAATGATGGAAAGCCTTTTATCAATGAAAAGAGCAGGAGCAGATATTATCATAACCTATTTTGCCAAAGAAGCAGCTAGAGTTTTAAATAAATAGCTGTTAGTTATTAGTTGTTGGCAATTTGCTAATAGCTAAAAACCAATAGCCAAAAGCCAAATAAAATGTTTAAAAAATCACAAGAGTTATATAATGAAGGACTAGTAAACTTAGTTGGAGCGGTAAACTCTCCAGTACGTGCGTTTGCATCCGTAGGAGGAAATCCTTTATTTATAAAAAAAGCGAAAGGAAGTAAGATTACTGATGTAGATAATAATTCATACATCGATTTAGTATTGTCTTATGGTCCAATGATTTTAGGACACCGTCATAAAAAAGTAGAAAAAGCTATTAGAAAAGCTTTGAAAAAAGGATATTCTTTTGGAGCATCAACAAAAGGTGAAATTAAATTAGCAAAAATTGTTTGTGATGCTTTCCCAGGAATGGACAAAGTTCGTTTTGTGAATTCTGGTACAGAAGCAGTATTAAGCGGAATCCGTTTAGCGAGAGCATATACAGGAAAAGATAAAATTATAAAGTTTGCTGGCTGTTATCACGGGCATCAAGATGCTTTGTTGGTAGCAGCAGGATCAGGTTTAGCTACTTTGAGTTTACCAGGAAGTAAAGGTGTGCCTGAAGGAGCAGTAAAAAACACGTTGATTGCCAACTATAACGATTTAGAAAGTGTAAAAGCACATTTTGAAGCACACGATGATATTGCAGGGGTAATTTTAGAACCTGTTGCAGGAAATATGGGAGTCGTAACTCCGCAAGATGGCTTTTTAAAAGAACTAAAAGAATATGTAAATTCTAAAGGGGCTTTGTTGATTATTGATGAGGTAATGACAGGTTTCCGTTCTAAATTTGGAGGAGCACAAGAAGTGTTAGATGTAGAAGCTGATATTACTTGTTTAGGAAAAGTAATTGGAGGTGGATTTCCAGTAGGTGCGTATGGTGCACGTAATGAAATTATGGAAACAGTAGCTCCTTTAGGAGGAATGTATCAAGCAGGAACTTTGTCAGGGAATCCAATTGCCATGGCGGCGGGAATTTCAACTTTAACAGAATTAAAGAAACAAAATCCGTATGAAAAGTTTAATGAGATTGCTCAAATTATTGAAGTTTTCTTGTTAGAATCAGCAAAAAAGCATGGAGTAGAAATTACCGTGAACCAATTTGGTTCGATGATCAATCCATTTTTTACAGACGTTACTGTAACCAATTTTAAAGAAGCACAAACTTCTGATACGAAGAAATATGCTACTTTTTTCTGGGAAATGACTAAAAATGGAGTGTTTTTACCTCCAAGTCAGTTTGAAGCTTGGTTCTTATCATCAGCATTAACAGAAAAAGATATTCAAAAGATCGCTAACGCAATTGATAAGTCGATGGAGAAGGTAGCTCTTAGTTGTTAGTTTTTGGCTATTAGCCTTTAGTTGAATACAAGAACTAGTGTGAAAAAGATGAGAAATTTCAGAAACTTAGATATTTGGAGGGAAGGAATTGAGATTGTAAAACAAGTTTACAGTCTTTCAGAAAAATTACCTTCTGAAGAAAAGTTTGGATTAAAAAGTCAAATAACAAGAGCAGCTGTTTCTATACCTTCTAATATTGCTGAAGGAGCTAGTAGAAATAGTGAGATTGAATTTAAAAGATTTTTAGAGATTTCTATGGGATCACTTTTTGAAGTAGAAACCCAACTTGTAATAGTAGAAGGGTTAGGTTTTGTTTCTTCAGAAGAATTAAAACTTATCTTTAAAATGTTAGAAAAAGAAGCTAAGATGATAAATTCATTAATAAACAAAATAAAAGCTAATAGCTAATAGCTAATAGCCAACAGCTATAATATGATAAAAAACGATTTATTTTTAAGAGCTTTAAAAGGAGAAACAGTTGATCGTCCACCAGTATGGATGATGCGTCAAGCAGGGAGATACTTACCAGAATTTATGGAAATTCGTGAAAAGTACGATTTCTTTACACGTTGTAGAACTCCAGAATTAGCCTCAGAAATTACAGTGCAACCAATTCGTAGGTACGGAATGGACGCTGCTATATTATTTTCAGACATTTTAGTAATTCCACAAGCAATGAATATTGAGGTGGAAATGAAACCTAATTTCGGACCCTATTTACCAAATCCTGTAAGAGATAAAAAAGGGTTGGATAGCGTAATTATTCCTGATGTAAATGAAGAATTAGGCTATGTAATGGATGCTATTAAAGCAACTAAAGAAAAATTGAATGATGAAATTCCACTAATAGGTTTTGCGGGGTCACCATGGACAATTTTATGTTACGTTGTACAAGGTCAAGGGTCTAAGAATTTTGATAAAGCGAAAGAATTTTGTTTCACGCAACCAGTTTTGGCACACGAATTGCTTCAGAAGATAACAGATACCACAATTGCTTATTTAAAAGAAAAGGTAAAAGCAGGTGTAAATGCTGTACAAGTTTTTGATTCTTGGGGAGGAATGTTATCTCCAACCGATTATCAAGAGTTTTCATGGCAATACATGAATCAAATAATAGAGGCATTAAAAGATGATGCTCCAGTTATTGCTTTTGGTAAAGGATGTTGGTTTGCCTTACATGAAATGGCACAATCAAATGCCTCAGCTCTAGGAGTAGATTGGACGTGTTCTGCTAGAAATGCACGCTATTTAACAGGAGGAAATATTACCTTACAAGGTAACTTTGATCCTTCAAGATTGTTGTCTCCACCAGCGGAAATAAAAAAGATGGTACACCAAATGATAAATGAGTTTGGTAAAGACAAATATATTGTTAACTTGGGGCACGGAATTTTACCAAATATTCCGCTAGAGAATGCAAAGGCATTTATAGATGCGGTTAAAGAGTATAAAGCCGATAGATAACCCCCTTTAAATAATTAAAAATGAAGAAATTATCTTTTGTTTTGATGTGTTTTTTAACAACTGTTATTTTCGCACAAAATAAAACGTATTACAATTTTGCAGTAAACAATTGTGTAGAAGAAAACACCGAAGGTTTGATTGATAAGTGCATTAAAGGCTCTTATTTATTAAATTATAACTTTACTACAATGGATAGTAAAACGGTAAGTACAGACAAAATTAACAAGCCAATTGTGTTGATAGCTAACGCAACTTGGTCAGCTCCTTGTTGGGGAGATGTACCAGCTTTAAACAAAATGGTTGAAAAATATAATGACCAATTGGAGTTTGTTATGATTTTCTGGGACAAGGAAGCTAAAGTTAAAAGAATGGCTGAAAAACTAGACAAGAGAATTAAGTTAGTTCCTGCGAGAGATATCGATAAAGTTCAAAAAGGATATTTAGATATCAGTGGTTTTGTTCACAAATTAGATTATCCAACAGCTTATTTAATAAGTAAAGACAAACAATTTGTTAATATTAAAAGAGGGGCTGCAACACCTACCAAAGAAGTAAGTTGGGATAAAGTCAATGAAATCAACACAAAGAATTTTGAAGATTTTTTAGCACCAATTTTAAAATAAATTGACTCAAGAATATTTCATAGACCTCTTTCTTTATTGAAAGAGGTTTTTTATTTTCACAAAAAAAAGATATGATACAAAATATTATAAAAGGAGTTAAAGCCTATTTTGGGGCTTTTGGAATGATTTCAAAATTAAGATTATGGAAATATTTTATTATTCCGATGTTTATAAGCATGTTAACAGCAACATTTGTTGGTTTTATAGCGTATACATTCTCCGATAATATTGGGCACTACGTAGCTAATTTTTGGAAGTGGGAGTTTGGAAAAGAAGCTTTTGAGGTAATTAGTACTTTTATAAGTGGACTACTAATTGTAGTAATTGGATTAGTGTTATATAAACATATTGTAATGGCGCTATCTGCACCTTTTATGAGTCCAGTTTCAGAAAAAATAGAAGACCATTTAAGAGGGGAAGATCATACACACAGAATTACTTCTTTTCAAGAGCAGCTAATAAGAGGAATACGAATAAACCTTAGAAATTTAACAAGAGAGTTATTGTTTACAATTCCTATTTTATTACTAGGGTTTATTCCGGTAATAGGTATTATTTCAACCATATTGTTGTTTTTAATGCAGGCCTATTACGCAGGTTTCGGAAATATGGATTTTACGCTTGAACGCCATTTTAAATACAGAGAAAGTATCAATTTTGTAAAAGAGAATAAAGGATTAGCAATAGGAAACGGAATTGTATTTATGCTATTTTTATTAATTCCTATACTTGGAGTAATCCTCGTATTACCATTATCTGTAACTGCAGCAACTACAGAAACTATTAAGAAAATACAGCTTAAAAAATTACCAGAATAAGTACTTTTGCACTTCAACAGAAACAAACACATGAAAGAACAATTTTACGCCTACATTCAAGAATTACAAGATACCATAACATCAACATTAGAAGCTATAGATGGTAAAGCCAAGTTTCAAGAAGATTTATGGGAACGTGCTGAAGGAGGTGGAGGTAGAACCCGTGTGATTGAAAATGGGAATATTTTTGAAAAAGGTGGCGTAAATATATCTAAAGTTTTTGGTGAGTTACCAGAAGCATTAAGAAAACAGTTTGGTGTAGAAAGTGGAGATTTTTTTGCTTGCGGATTAAGTTTAGTAATACATCCAAAAAATCCGTTTGTACCAACCGTACATGCTAACTGGCGATATTTTGAAATGTATGATGGAGAAGGAAACATAGTTACACAATGGTTTGGTGGCGGACAAGATTTAACTCCGTATTACTTATTTGAAGAAGATGCAAAACATTTTCACACGGTATGTAAAGAAGCTTGCGATAAGCACCACCCTGACTTTTATCCGAAATTTAAAGAGACCTGTGACAACTATTTTTGGAATACTCATCGAAATGAAGCACGCGGTTTAGGAGGTTTGTTCTTTGACTATTTAAAAGAAACAGAAGAGTTCTCTATACAAGATCGATATGATTTTGTTACCGAAGTAGGAAACAGCTTTTTAAACTCGTATATGCCGATTGTAGAGAGAAGAAAAGATATAACGTATACTCAAGAACATAAAGATTGGCAAGAAGTGCGTAGAGGTCGCTATGTTGAGTTTAATTTAGTACACGATAGAGGAACCTTATTTGGTTTAAAAACTAATGGGCGTATCGAAAGTATTTTAATGAGTTTACCACCAACTGTACAATGGAAATACAATCATCATCCAGAAGAAGGTTCTGAAGAAGCAAAATTATTAGAGGTGTTGACTAAACCTAAAAACTGGGTGTAGTTTAAAACCAAAACGAATAAAGAAGAAGGCAAAACAAATTAGTTTTGTCTTTTTTATTTTGAAGATACTCTCGTATACAGAAAGCAACAAAATATTTTTGCTTTTTAAATGTTTTGATTCACATTTTTTTTAGACAGGAATTCATGAAATATACAAACATAAAAAAGCCCCGAATTGAAAGTCGAGGCAGCTTAAATGTTTTCACAACGGAATAATCCTTATTGTGAATTGATTTCAAAATTGTACTGCTAATATACACCTTTTTAAATTAGTCGATTACGGATTGTCGTATATCGAATAACTTTTTTTTACTTATTTTTAAATCATTAAGTAATTCGTTTCTTAATGAAGCAATTGCGACTTCTTCCTCTTAAAGATAAAAATATTGTATCATAAGTTCACTCTTGTGTTGTGAACTAGTATAAAAAAGCGAAATAAAATGACTAAAAAAATTCTAGGTTTAGATTTAGGTACCAACTCAATTGGTTGGGCGTTGGTAGAAGAAGCTGAACACAATCAAGAAGAATCAAAAATTATAAAATTAGGGGTACGCGTAAACCCTTTAACTATTGATGAAAAAATAAATTTTGAGAAAGGAAAACCGATTACTACCAATGCAGATAGAACATTAAAGAGAGGTGCTAGGAAAAACTTACAGCGTTTTAAATTGAGAAGAGAAAATTTAAGAGAGCTTCTTTCAAAAAATAATATAATATCTAAAGATTTTATACTTGCAGAAAAAGGGAAGGAAAGTACACACTCTTTATTACAGTTAAGAGCTAGAGCGGCAAAAGAAAAAATTTCATTAATAGATTTTGCTAGAGTACTATTTGTAATTAATAAAAAAAGAGGATATAAAAGTAGTCGAAAAACTAAACAAGAAGTAGATGGGACAGCAATTGATGGTATGGGGGTTGCAAAATTGCTTTATGAAGAAAAATTTACACCAGGACAATACGGATATAAGCTTCTTAAAGAAGGTAAAAAATATATTCCCGATTTTTATCAATCTGATTTACAAACAGAGTTCTTGGCTATTTGGCAAAACCAACAAAAATATTATCCTAGTATTCTTAACGAAAAGCTTTTTGAAGAACTTCAAGAAAAAAATAAAAGTCAAACTTGGGCAATTTGTAAAGAGCCTTTTAATATAGTTGGTATTAAGTTAGAAGGAAAAGCTTCAGATCAAAAAAATAAGAAGTATGAATTAAGGAGTTTAGGACTTTCAGAAAAATTAGATTTAGAACAACTAGCTATAGTTTTACAAGAAATAAATAATGACAAAAAGAAATCGAGCGGTTATTTAGGGGCTATTTCTGATAGAAGTAAAATTTTATTTATGGATAAAATAACTGTTGGAGAATATCTTTGGCAGCAAAAGGAAAAGGACTTTCATATTTCTTTAAAAAACCAAGTGTTTTATAGACAGGATTATTTAGATGAGTTTGAAACTATATGGGAAACTCAAGCAAAGTATCATTCAGAGTTAACTTCTCAATTAAAAGAAGAAATACGTGATGTTGTTATTTTTTATCAAAGAAAACTAAAATCTCAAAAAGGATTACTTAGCTTTTGCCAGTTTGAAAGTTGGTGGGAAAACAGAAAAGATGAGAAGGGAACTGTAATTTTAAATAAATTAACAGGTAACCCAAAGCAAAGGCAAGTAGGACATAGAGTTATACCAAAATCATCTCCATTGTTCCAAGAGTTTAAGATATGGCAAAACATTAATAATTTATTATTTGTAAACAAGATTTCTAGAGAAGAATATCAACTTACTTTAGCAGACAAGAAGTTTCTTTTTAAAGAGCTTAATGTAAGGGGAGAACTAACAGAAAAGCAAGTGTTGAAAATGTTTAGCTATTCAGATAAAGAGTGGCATACTAATCAACCTATTATAGATTACAAAAAACAAACACGAAAAGCCATTGAAGGCAATAGAACTAACAAAACTCTTTTTAATGTATATCAAACTATTATAGAAAGAGAAGGGTATGGTTTTGATTGGAATAAAAAAAGTGCAGAAGAAATATTACAAGAATTAAAAGCTGTTTTTTCTCAAATAGGAATAAAGGCAGATATTTTAACATTTAATTCGGAGAGTAACTTAGATAAGCAAGCTAGTTTTCAACTATGGCATTTATTGTATTCAGCGACAGATGATGGTAAAATTACAAAAGAGGATAGAGAAGTTTATGGTAATTCCGATGTAAATCTTAAAAAGAAATTACATAAAAAGTTTGGTTTTAGTCCTGAGTATGCAAAGTTGATTTCAAATAAATCTTTACAAGATGATTATGGTAGTTTATCATCAAGGGCAATAAATAAAATTTTACCATTCTTAAAAGAAGGACATGAATATTCTGAAGCCTGTACATTGGCAGGTTATAATCACTCTAATAGCGAATCTAAAGAAGATTTTAGTAAAAGAGAATTAAAAGAACGGTTAGACATTTTACCCAAAAACAGTCTTCGAAACCCAGTAGTTGAAAAGATTTTAAATCAAATGATTAATTTGGTTAACCAAGTTTGTGAAACTTACGGAAAACCCGATGAAATTAGAATTGAATTAGCAAGAGAGTTAAAAAAATCTGCTAAAGAACGTGAAGAAGCAGTGAAATATATTAATGCAGCTACTAAAGCGAATGATGAAATAAAAAAACTTATAGAAAAAGACTTTGGTTTTAAACCAACTAAAACCGATGTAGTTCGTTACAAATTATGGGAAGAATTAGCTAATAATGGACATAAAACCGTTTTTACGAACAAATATATTCCAAGAGAAAAGATTTTTTCTAAAGATGTAGATATTGAACATATAATACCTAAAGCATTATTATTTGATGATTCCTTTTCTAATAAAACCTTAGCTTACAGAACTGTTAATCTTAAAAAAGGAAGTAGAACAGGATTAGATTTTATTAGTCAAGATTATGTTTCAGGATTAAATGATTATAAAACAAGAATAGAAAGTTTATTTAAAGCAAATGCTATATCTAAAGCTAAGTATAAAAAACTACTGATGAGTGCTAGTAACTTACCAGAAGATTTTATTGAAAGAGATTTAAGAAACAGCCAATATATAGCAAAGAAAGCAAAAGCTATTTTACAAGATTTAGTAAAAAAGCCTATTGTGTCTACCTCAGGAAGTATTACTGATAAACTCAGAAAAGATTGGGATTTAATTAATGTAATGAAAGAGCTTAATTTACCAAAATATAAGGCTTTAGGATTAACCCAAATAGAAAATCGTTGGGATTCTGGACAGGAAAAAGAAAAATCATTTGAGGTTATTAGTGATTGGACAAAACGTAACGATCATCGTCATCACGCAATGGATGCTCTTACGGTAGCATTTACAACGCACAACCATATACAGTATATAAACTATTTAAGCGCTCGCAAAAACGAAAGTCATGATAAACATAAAATAATTAAAAATATTGAGCACTTAATAACTAACCCAAATAAAAATGGAGGAAATAAAGTGTTTGTTCCGCCAATTGAGAATTTTAGATTAGAAGCAAAAAAGCATTTAGAAAGTATTTTAATTTCATTTAAAAATAAAAACAAGGTAACTACTACTAATAGAAATACAATAAAAAAAGGGAAGAACGGAAAGCATGTTCAATCGGTAAAAACACCAAGAGGGCAATTGCATAAAGAAACAGTTTACGGAAAATCAAAACAGTTGATGAGTAAACCAACAAGAATTTCAAAAAAACTAAGTATTCAACAAATACAGTTAATAAGTAATCCATCTCATAAAAAGCAAGTACTAGAACATCTTAAAAAGTTTGATAATAATGTATTAATAGCTTTTGATACAAAAACATTAAAAAATACACCTCTCCTATACAAAAATGAACCTCTTAAAGAAGTGCTTTGTTTTGAAGAAATATATACTATTAGGAAAGAAATAGCTTCTGATTTAAAGCTAAGTAAGGTGGTTGATGAAAAAGTAAAAAATATTCTTAAAGTTAGATTAGCAGAGTATAATAATAACCCCAAAGAAGCCTTTTCTGATTTAGAAAAGAACCCTATTTGGCTTAATAAAGAAAAAGGTATTTCTATTAAACGAGTTACTATAACAGGTGTCAATAATACAGAAGCATTACATTATAAAAAAGATCATTTAGGGAAAGAAATATTAGACCAACAAGGTAATAAACAAGCAGTAGATTTTGTAAGTACAGGTAATAATCATCACATCGCTATTTACAAAGATGTTAAAGGTAATTTACAAGAAAAAGTAGTATCGTTTTACGAAGTGGTAGCTAGAGTAAATGAAGGTTTATCTATCATCGACAAGACCTATAAGGAAAAAGAAGGTTGGCAGTTTTTGTTTACTATGAAACAAAACGAAATGTTCGTATTTCCTAATAATGACTTTAATATTGATGAAATTGATTTATTAGATGGAAAAAATGCATGTTTAATAAGTAAACACTTATTTAGAGTACAAAAAATTGCTGCTAAAGACTATTTCTTCAGACATCATTTAGAAACAACAGTAACTAATAATTTAGATTTTACATATAAAAGAAAACAAACTCCAAATTCTTTACAGGGAGTTATAAAAGTACGCATTAATCACATTGGTCAAATTGTCCAAGTAGGAGAATATTAATTTTTGTAAAAAGTCCATAAAATATTTAGTGTATGGGCTTTTTTTAAGCTAAATAGTTATGTTAAAAAGAACCATTTATATAGGGAACCCAACATATTTAAAGCTAAAACACCATCAATTAGTTGTAGAATGTCCAGAAACTAAAGATGTAAAAGGAACAATTCCT
The DNA here is from genome assembly GCF_030547425.1 of Tenacibaculum sp. 1_MG-2023. GTDB lineage: Bacteria > Bacteroidota > Bacteroidia > Flavobacteriales > Flavobacteriaceae > Polaribacter. Next base: position 180,816 of record NZ_JAUORH010000003.1, read on the forward strand.
ATAGAAGATATAGCTTTGTTACTATTAGATCATTATCAAATAACTTTATCTACTCAATTAATTAATTATTTAATGGGAAATGGAGTTGCGCTAATACATTGTGATAATCATCATTTGCCTAATGGATTGATGTTACCACTTGTAGGACACTCTGAACTTACCGAACGTTGGAGACACCAATTAAATAGTTCTGTTCCTTTAAAGAAGCAATTATGGAAACAAACAGTTATAGCCAAAATAGAAAATCAGAAACAATTATTACAACATAATAGCAGTCCTGTTGAAGCTATGCAAACGTATTTAGAAAAAGTTACTTCAGGGGATGAAACAAATATGGAGGGTAAGGCAGCTAACCATTATTGGAAATATATTTTAACCGATTTTCAACGAGAGCGTTTTGGAGATGCTCCTAATAATTATTTGAATTTTGGATATGCTGTTTTACGGAGTATAGTAGCAAGAGCTATAGTAAGTAGCGGTATGTTACCTGCACAAGGTATTTTTCATAAAAATAAGTATAATCCATATTGTTTAGCAGATGACATTATGGAGCCATATCGCCCCTTTATAGATAAGTTAGTTTTAGAATATATAACAAAATACCCTTTTGAAGAAGAATTAAGTAAGCAAGCTAAAGCATACCTTTTACAAGTGGCTACTGAAGATGTGTTAATTGATGAGAAAAAACGACCTCTTATGGTTGCAGTAACTACCACTACGGCAAGTTTGTATAAATGTTTTACAGGAGAAAGACGTACTATTTTATATCCTAAGTTATTATGAGTCAAGAACGTTACAATGCTTACAGAGTTATGTGGATACTAGTATTATTTGATTTACCTACTGAAACAAAAACAGAACGAAAAGCAGCCAGTGGCTTTAGAAAAAAATTAATGAATGATGGCTTTACCATGTTCCAATTTTCTATATACATACGACATTGTGCGAGTAGAGAAAATAGTAAAGTACATGCAAAAAGAGTAAAAAGTATGCTGCCCAAATATGGAAAAATTTGCATGTTTGAAATAACCGATAAGCAATTTGAAATGATGGAAATTTTTCATGGTAAAAAAGAAATTCCAAAGCCTACACCAGTGCAACAGTTAGAATTATTTTAATTTTTCTATTTCTACAAAATACAAAAACCTCCCGAAAACAGGAGGTTTTTAAATAGTTACCTTGTGATTGCTCACGTAAAAATACAATTTGAAATCAATTCACAACTAAAGTGCCAGCGGTTGGCTCTGTGGCTGACTTGTGATTGCTCACGTAAAAATACAATTTGAAATCAATTCACAACTACAAGGCGTTTAGATTACGCATTAATGTACTTGTGATTGCTCACGTAAAAATACAATTTGAAATCAATTCACAACTATGGTGAAGTTCTACCCCCACTAATTTTTCTTGTGATTGCTCACGTAAAAATACAATTTGAAATCAATTCACAACTATTATCATTCATTTTTTTTAGCTTTTTATCTTGTGATTGCTCACGTAAAAATACAATTTGAAATCAATTCACAACATAATAACTTTAATAATTATACAATGAATGCTTGTGATTGCTCACGTAAAAATACAATTTGAAATCAATTCACAACTAAACATTTAACAAAAGCGGAGTTTGACGACTTGTGATTGCTCACGTAAAAATACAATTTGAAATCAATTCACAACAAGTTTTCTGAATCTTTAAATAATCAATTACTTGTGATTGCTCACGTAAAAATACAATTTGAAATCAATTCACAACTAATTCGAGGTACAAAAAAAATAAAGTCAACTTGTGATTGCTCACGTAAAAATACAATTTGAAATCAATTCACAACTTAGATAATGTAATTAATTGTTGTTTCATACTTGTGATTGCTCACGTAAAAATACAATTTGAAATCAATTCACAACAAAATAAAATACAAGGCTACTGATTCAGAACTTGTGATTGCTCACGTAAAAATACAATTTGAAATCAATTCACAACTGGAAAACGTAATAGAATTATACAACAAAACTTGTGATTGCTCACGTAAAAATACAATTTGAAATCAATTCACAACCTACACAGCCGTTTAGGTCTATTCTAATTTCTTGTGATTGCTCACGTAAAAATACAATTTGAAATCAATTCACAACTGGTCTTTTTTACAGAACAGAGTTAAGACCCTTGTGATTGCTCACGTAAAAATACAATTTGAAATCAATTCACAACTATTGAAAATAAATATGGAGATAGAATATTCTTGTGATTGCTCACGTAAAAATACAATTTGAAATCAATTCACAACAGGCTAATTAATATTTATTTTTTTTAATTTCTTGTGATTGCTCACGTAAAAATACAATTTGAAATCAATTCACAACCTAATAAAAGAAGCTAAAAGAAGAGGTTATCTTGTGATTGCTCACGTAAAAATACAATTTGAAATCAATTCACAACACGATTCGTATTTAAAGGAATTACAAAAAGCTTGTGATTGCTCACGTAAAAATACAATTTGAAATCAATTCACAACTCTTTGGTATTATAAAATAAATCTATAAAACTTGTGATTGCTCACGTAAAAATACAATTTGAAATCAATTCACAACTTAAAAACAAAATTATGTTAACATTAGAAACTTGTGATTGCTCACGTAAAAATACAATTTGAAATCAATTCACAACTAAGGTGAAGTTCTGCCCCCACTAATTTTTCTTGTGATTGCTCACGTAAAAATACAATTTGAAATCAATTCACAACTAACTTACAGGAAGGATGGTAAAACTTACACTTGTGATTGCTCACGTAAAAATACAATTTGAAATCAATTCACAACTACCTATTATTTTAATTAAATTTTCTTTAGCTTGTGATTGCTCACGTAAAAATACAATTTGAAATCAATTCACAACTCAGTAACTACGACACCTTTATTTCGGCATCTTGTGATTGCTCACGTAAAAATACAATTTGAAATCAATTCACAACTAAAACGGCGTTAGATGTTACAGAACAATTCTTGTGATTGCTCACGTAAAAATACAATTTGAAATCAATTCACAACTATTTAACCGTGAAGATTTAAAAGTAATTGCTTGTGATTGCTCACGTAAAAATACAATTTGAAATCAATTCACAACTCTTCACTCGCTTTTTCCCACATCTTTTTTCTTGTGATTGCTCACGTAAAAATACAATTTGAAATCAATTCACAACATAATTAAGTCAAACAATGCTTCGTTGTCCCTTGTGATTGCTCACGTAAAAATACAATTTGAAATCAATTCACAACTAAATAACGGTTGTTTTATTTTACTATCAACTTGTGATTGCTCACGTAAAAATACAATTTGAAATCAATTCACAACTATTATTTCAATTAAATCTTTGTCCGATACCTTGTGATTGCTCACGTAAAAATACAATTTGAAATCAATTCACAACTAGCTTCAACTAAACGACATACTGGATTAGCTTGTGATTGCTCACGTAAAAATACAATTTGAAATCAATTCACAACAAAATAAAAGGAGAAATAAGAAAGGATAACCTTGTGATTGCTCACGTAAAAATACAATTTGAAATCAATTCACAACTTTTTTGTGAAAGCAGAAAAAACAAATAACCTTGTGATTGCTCACGTAAAAATACAATTTGAAATCAATTCACAACTATTCAAAAGGATAGGTTTACGGCAAAATACTTGTGATTGCTCACGTAAAAATACAATTTGAAATCAATTCACAACTCCAAAAGTGTTCAACATTTGAACTAGAAACTTGTGATTGCTCACGTAAAAATACAATTTGAAATCAATTCACAACTTTATTGCTGTTGTGTATACAAATCCTTTACTTGTGATTGCTCACGTAAAAATACAATTTGAAATCAATTCACAACTATAGAGGACTGTACGTTCGCTGAAATAGGCTTGTGATTGCTCACGTAAAAATACAATTTGAAATCAATTCACAACTATAAAGCACCATTATGATAAAACATAAAACTTGTGATTGCTCACGTAAAAATACAATTTGAAATCAATTCACAACCGTTTGTGTACTATTGATAAACGGGAAGGACTTGTGATTGCTCACGTAAAAATACAATTTGAAATCAATTCACAACTTTTTCTCTTTCCGCTTGTGATTTAGTAGTCTTGTGATTGCTCACGTAAAAATACAATTTGAAATCAATTCACAACGATTTACTTGTTTTGTGTCGTTATTAATACCTTGTGATTGCTCACGTAAAAATACAATTTGAAATCAATTCACAACTACTAATCCATTACCTACTGTAGTAATTGGCTTGTGATTGCTCACGTAAAAATACAATTTGAAATCAATTCACAACCCATTTATCTTGAACATATATAACTGTTAACTTGTGATTGCTCACGTAAAAATACAATTTGAAATCAATTCACAACTAATTAGTTTATTTAAACATAACACACTACCTTGTGATTGCTCACGTAAAAATACAATTTGAAATCAATTCACAACTTGATAAATGGGAAGGATAAAGAGTTGCTACTTGTGATTGCTCACGTAAAAATACAATTTGAAATCAATTCACAACTCATAGGTTTAGCAACTTTGTTCGGCTTATCTTGTGATTGCTCACGTAAAAATACAATTTGAAATCAATTCACAACTCGTTCTCCATAGGTTTTTACTGTTTTGGTCTTGTGATTGCTCACGTAAAAATACAATTTGAAATCAATTCACAACGGATGTTCAAGTCTTTCAATTCGTATTTAACTTGTGATTGCTCACGTAAAAATACAATTTGAAATCAATTCACAACTTAACCCTTCTGATGCAACCTCTGCTGCTGCTTGTGATTGCTCACGTAAAAATACAATTTGAAATCAATTCACAACACGGATGAATATACAGTAGTGGAATAGTTACTTGTGATTGCTCACGTAAAAATACAATTTGAAATCAATTCACAACGATAAATGGTTTTAACTGTGTTTACATCGGCTTGTGATTGCTCACGTAAAAATACAATTTGAAATCAATTCACAACATATTGTCTTTTATATGTTTTTTTAAATCACTTGTGATTGCTCACGTAAAAATACAATTTGAAATCAATTCACAACTAAGAATTAAAATGAACCTCAAAAACAACACTTGTGATTGCTCACGTAAAAATACAATTTGAAATCAATTCACAACTCTAAACCTGTATCCGTCCCTACAATAACTCTTGTGATTGCTCACGTAAAAATACAATTGTAAATAACTAAACCTACTTCCAAACAACATTTTTCTTGGTCAATTCATTGTTTACATTGTGAATATGGAAAAGACGTGCCTTTAATAACAGCTTCCTTCCATTCATAGTTCGAGTATACACCAACTTAGATTTACCAAGATGTTTGTTCCAGCAAGATTGAAAAACTAGGCATTCTTTTTTACGAACACCAAAAATTTCAGGAACAGAAAAAAAATTATGTAGCTTTAATTTTTTACGAAGCCAATTTGTTTTTATCAATAAATACTTAGGGTTATCAATAGGTTGGAGTAGCTCATCCAAAGCTTTTATAATTAAAGTATTCTCATATCTATTTGCTCCATGTATAGTACAAGAAACATTTCCTTTAGCTAATAATTGAGTTTGAATTTGTATTTTGTTTAAAGGAGTTGTTAAATGATTTAATTCATTAAGAGATTCTAAAATGACGAATGCCATTTTATCTATTTTCTTATGAATCAATCCGAAGTATAGATATAGTTGTGTAGACTTGTAAATTTTGTAACCAAAAGTTAATCCCAAAGCTGATGACAAAGCAAAAAGGAAGTAAATAATTCCTTTTTGTAAGAGTACGTTAAAGTTTTTAATGATAAACTCCGGTAGAAAAAAGGATAAACCAACAATAATTTCGCTAATCGCGTACTTTACAATATCTTGATAGTATAACTTTTTCTGTTTGGGAAACTGCTTGTTCCTTTCATTATAAAAAGTAAGTTCTTTGCTAATTCCTTTTCCATGACTAACGGCATTTTTCCATTGTTTAGCAATCAAATTTCTGTTTTCAGAAAGCGCTAAGGTTTGTTTATTTAAACTATCAATATCTTCATCAATAAAATTAGCAGGAAGCTGTAAACGTTCAATCCCGTTAGAAATAACAGCTTTTTCATCATTAGAAATACCCAAAAAAGCATCGAAACGACGTGAAAGAATTTCAAAATCTCGTCCTCCCAACTCATCTGAAATATCAATACATGCCAAATGCCAAATTAAGCCTACTTTATTAGGGTTTTTACTGTTTACTCTAATTGCACGACCACGCATTTGATTTGAAGTAACAAACGACCCCACAACTGACGCTAAAATTAAACTATTAATAGATGGAGCATCCCAACCTTCACCTAATAGTGATTTTGTTCCCACTAACACTTTAATATGTCCGAGTTCAAAAAGCTGCGTAATGACTTCAACAATACTATGTTTAGATGAGTTTTTAGTTGTAAGAATTACAAATTCAGTGTCTGATTTTAAAGGAGTATAATTGTAGTTTTCAATAGTATCAATTAAACCAAGCTTTGCAATATTACTACTATGAATAATTACCAAACTACCTGTAAGAACTGCTAAACTATTTTTATTTTTTGTAGCTATTCTAACATGATGAAAAATAGGAACAACACCCAGTTTTTTTATTTCTTTTATTTCAGTTAAAGAGCAATTTAGGTATTCTTTTCTGATATAATCAGATAAAATAACACAACGCAAATCATCCTGTAAATTTTGTTGTTCTTGTTGAACAATGGTGGTAATACTTTTTAATTTGCTAGGACTATTACTGAGTGATTTATACAAAAGTTCATTTCCTACTAAATTGACTTTGTTTTTACTGAAAACTGCCAATTTTCGAAGTCTTTTTTCTAAAAAATCTAAATAAACTTCATCTTCAATAAGGTTTTCACGATCAGTTACCAATAAGTGTTGAAATAAAATTTGAATCCATTCATTTGTAATTGAAGGAAAATCAATCTCTTCATCTTTATCAAAACCTAATATACGTAGTTTTTCAAAAGGAATAGTTTCTCCTGCTTCATGTAAGAAGATTAGCATTGAAGAAAAGAAGTCGGAATACTTGTAGAGTTCTTCTAAGTTTTCCTCTGTTTTAGCATAAAATCTATGCTGTTTTAGAAAAGAAATAAATTTTTCATCTTTTAAAATGTTAGTAACAAACTGAGAAATTTTCAGCCTAAAATCAGTAATAAAATTAATTTCTTGATCTTCAGGTTTGGATAGAAAAACTAAATCTTGATGTGGACAAAGGTTTTGTTCTTTAACCAAATCAGGAACAACAATTTCATCGTCTATTTCTCCACACAGTTTAAAATATTTTTGAATTTCAGCATTTTCACTATCGTAGGGTGGAGTAGCAGTTAAAGAAACAACAGTTTGCATGTGTCGCTCTTTTAAATCAAACAAACATTTCCACCAAGCATTTTTTAAATGATGTGCTTCATCTAATAATAAAACTTCTATTTGATGTTTTTTAAAGAACTTGTAATAGTCTTCTTTAGTTTCAAAAGACTTATAAAAACTATGCAGGGATTGATATGTAGAAAAGGTAATATCAGAAGGTTGCTTAATATCAAATGAAATCTGTTTGAAATTACAATCGGTAGTAAAAAAGTTTTGTAAACGATCTTCCCATTGATTTCTAATGGTTAAAGTAGGAGCTAAAATCAATGTTTTTTTACCTATTTTTTTAATAATTTCTATCCCTAAAATTGTTTTTCCAGAACCAGGTGGCGCAACTATATGAAAATGATCATCCTGTATATGAGCTGAAAAATTTTGAAGCACTTTTGCTTGATAAGGTCTCCAGTCAAATAAAAAGTTAAGTTTGGTAATAGCTGCGTTCAATAATTTTTAATTAGGTTAAAGAGTTCAAAAATAGAATTTTGAGCTAACAAACAAAAGTTTAATTAGATATTAAATTATTCGTAACGATATTCTCTGTTTACAGAGATAACAATAATCTATTTATTGTTTTTTATAGTTGAATTGAGAATAATTTAATCAATAAAGAAGAAGTTAGAAATATTTAACGTATAAAATCATGAAAAAATCGTTGCTTTTTAGTAACTTCGCAAGCGTTTAAAATTATACACTATGGCTAGATACGAATTGAAGTTGCCTAAAATGGGCGAAAGTGTTGCAGAAGCAACAATAACTTCTTGGGTAAAAGAAGTTGGAGAAACTATTGATATAGATGATACCGTTGTTGAAGTAGCTACAGATAAAGTAGATAGCGAAGTACCTAGTGAAGTTGAAGGAACTTTAGTTGAAATCTTATTCGAAAAAGATGCTGTTGTGCAAGTAGGAGAAACTATTGCAATTATAGAAGTAGAAGTAGAAGTAGAAGGAGAGGAAGGAGCAACAACTGATGTGTCTAAGAAAGAAGAGGTTAAACCAAAAACTGTAGCTGCAGTAGAAAAAACAGTTGAAGTAGCTAAAGAAACAGCAGCTACTACGATTGATACTTCATCAAGCGATCGTTTTTACTCACCATTAGTAAAAAGTATTGCACAAACAGAAGGAATATCGGTTGAAGAGTTAGAAACTATAAAAGGAACGGGTAAAGAAGGAAGAGTTACTAAAAATGATATTTTATCATATTTAGAAAATAGAGGAGGTCAACCAAGAGTTGCAGCACCAGCTTCAACAGAAAAGAAATCGGCACCTCAATCAGCACCAGCACCAACTCCAGTTTCATTAAGTGGTCAAGATGAAATTATAGAAATGAGCCGTATGGGGAAATTAATCTCTAAACATATGATCGATTCTATTCAAACATCAGCTCATGTACAGTCGTTTATCGAAATTGATGTAACTAATATTGTTAATTGGAGAAATAAGGTTAAAAATGCTTACCAACAAAGAGAAGGAGAGAAATTAACGTTTACACCAATATTTATGCAAGCTGTAGCTTCTACAATTAAGAGGCACCCTATGATAAACATTTCTGTTGATGGTGATAAAATCATTAAAAGAGGAAATGTAAACTTAGGAATGGCTGCAGCGCTACCTGATGGGAATTTAATTGTACCAGTAATTAAAAATGCTGATATGTTGAATTTAGTGGGGATGACTAAGCAAATAAATGATTTAGCAACTAGAGCTCGTGCTAATAAGTTAAAACCAGATGAAATTCAAGGAGGAACTTATACGGTAACTAATGTTGGAAGTTTTGGGAGTATTACAGGTACACCAATAATAAACCAACCTCAAGTGGCAATTTTAGCTTTAGGAGCTATTGTTAAAAAACCTGCTGTTATTGAAACTCCAGAAGGAGATTTTATAGGAATCCGTCATAAGATGATTGTTTCACATTCTTACGATCATAGAGTGGTAAATGGAGCCCTAGGAGGTATGTTTATTAAAACATTAAAAGATATTTTAGAATCTTGGGATGTAAATCAAGATTTTTAATAAAAGCGATATAATATTTTAAAAGGCTTAGGTGTTCACCTAAGCCTTTTTTATTTTTAGCTATATTAGCTACTTTAAACTATTAATAGAAATCAAAAAAAAAGATGAAAAAAATTTTAATAGCACTTTTGTTAGGTGTAACAATGATTAGTACAGCACAAGAAAAAGTGTTACTTCGTTTAAATTATGAAAAAGGACAAAAGTATACTATGGACATGAAAATGGCTCAGGTAATAGGTGTTGGAGTAATGACAAATGATATGCATATTCAAATGAAATATAATATAACCAGTGTTTCAGATGATACGTATGAAAGTAGTTCTAAAATCACCAAGATGGCAATGGATATGAAGCAAGGAGGAGTACCAATGTCTTACGATTCAACTAAAAAAGATGAAGAGTTGGATGAAACTGGTAAGATGATGAAATCTAGAATGAAGCCAATGTTATCAGCTACAATTATCACAAAAGGAGATAACTTAGGAAATATCTTAGAAACAAAAGTTGAACCTAGTAATATTCAAGGAGCAAAAGATTTTTCAAAGCAATCAAGTAGTGTGATTTATCCTAAAGAAGCAGTTGGGGTAGGAGATACTTGGACAAAGACTAAAAGTGATGGTGCAATGAGTTTTAGTTTTACCTATAAAGTTAAATCAATATCTTCTAACAATGTTTTAATAGATGTTTCAGGAAAGGTTACGGGAGCGGCTAATGGAGATATTACAGGTACTATGGATATAGAAAGAGATTCAGGGATGCCTTTAGAATCAAATATTAATATGACAATGAAGATTCAAGGACAAGATGCAACAACAAACGTGATAACAAAGTTAATTAAAGGTTAAGAAAAATATTTTAATTAAAAAGCTCAGAATAAATTCTGAGCTTTTATCTTTTATGAAAAAACCACCAATTCATATCTCGTGTAAGTCGATACCCTAATTTTTCATAAAGCTGAATTGCAGGGTTTCCTTTGTTAGTATGCAAAATAGGATGTTTTCCATCTTTTAAAATTTCTTTAGTAACATGTTGAGAGAGTTGTTTAGCTAATCCTTTTCTAGTATACTCAGGATGTGTAACTACAGCACTAACTTCAATAAAATTGTCAGTTTGCATGCGTTGCCCAGTTACAGCCACAAGCATATTATCTTTAAAAATTCCAAAATACTTTCCCATATCAAACGTTCTTTTTCTATAGTAACCAGGCATTACTAACCATACTAGGTTATAAATTTCATCAATATGTTCTTCAGTTAGCGGTTTAATTTCTTCGGTAATGTCAAAATCTGTTATGTTCTCTAAAACCATTTGACAGCCATCAATCTTTTTGTACAAAAGAATGTTGTCTTTGTTATAAGTAGGAATTTCTTTTTCAGAAACTAAAAAGAATTGATCTGTAAGTTTTGAGTATTTATGTAAAGCTTTTGTAGTTTTTGAGGCATCCGTAAAAGCACCAAATGGGCAAATTGTAGGATTGTAAAATTTTACATTATCGTAGTTGATAGCAAATTTTTCATGTGTTTCACACAACGAATGCCAAACAGGATTTTCAAGTTTATTATTCATTATAAATATTGGTTAAAGCAGTTTTTAAGTTTGGAAAAATAAAATTATAAGCATTACTTGTTTTTTCAGAAGAAACCTTACTTCCTTGTAATAAAATATAAGCCATTTCACCCAAAGCAGTTTTTAAAATAAAAGAAGGAGTGTTCATAGGAAGCACAGGTTTATTAATTACCTTTCCTAATAATTTAGTAAAACTTTCATTGGTTTGATGTTCTGGAGCAACAGCATTAAAAATACCATTAAAGTCTTTGTCTTCTATTGTTTTTGCATACAGTTCACATAAATCATCAATATGAATCCAAGGCATATATTGTTTACCGTTTCCTAAGGCAGATAAAAATAAAGGAGTATTCATTTTTTGTAAAGCCCCTCCATTTTTTGAAAGAACGACACCAGTTCGTAAAATAGTTACGGGAATGTCTATTTGCTCAAATTGCTGAGCAGCTTCTTCCCATTTTATACAAATTTTAGAGATAAAATCATTTTCAGGCTTATCTTTTTCTGTAAATACTTTATCAGAAGTAACAGCTCCATAATACCCTACGCCAGATGCAGAGATAATTTTTTTAAGAGGTATTTGATATTCCTGAGCTTTATTGAACAATAAATTTGCAGTTTTTACACGACTATTAATTAATTCTTTTTTTCGATTGTTAGTCCAGCGTTTATCCGCAATTCCAGCTCCTGCTAAATGAATAATATAATTTACGTTGGTAAAAGCATCTTTATCGATAAAACTTTCTTCAACATTCCAACGAAATTCATTGTTCTTTTTAGGAGTTCTAGTAAGAATATTTACCACATGTCCTTCACTAGTTAACTTTTTAGTTAACTCTTTTCCAATTAAACCAGTTCCGCCCGTAATTAATATAGTAGCCATAGTACTCAAAAATAAACATTCATTTTTAAAAAAACTAAGAGACGAAAGAAAAGGATTAAAAAATAAGAGCTACAACTCTTGTAAAATAAGGTGGTTGTGAATTTTTATAAAAAAAAGTGAAAAAATAACCCCATCATTTTTTAATGATGAGGTTATATTATAGCTCTTAAATAATGTTACTTTATATCTTTAAGATTATTATTAATTAAGAGTTTTAATTGACTTTTATGAGCTTTTGTAGCAATATTACCAACATCATTACTTACCCATGATTTAATCTTGTTTAAATTATACAAGGCCATAGATTTAGAGGCGTTGGTATATTTACTTTTACTACTAATCATTTTTAGTAGCATTTTGGTATATTCAGTTTGTAAATTTTGACGGAAAGAGTTTACATTGGTGTTTATATCAGCCTTAAAGATTGCATTATTAAGGTCTGTCATAAAACTAGCTAGTTTATATTGGTTTCCATATAATTCAGAATCAGAAATTCTTTGTAAAGTATTTCTGTGTAAAATATGATTTAAAACTCTTTTTTGATAGCTTAAAACTTCAGCATGGATTTTAGGATCTTCTGATCCAGAGAAAAAGTTAAATCCACGTCTTTGTCTTGCTAAATAGTTATATAAACCTTTGGGAGCATTAAAAGCATTTGGAGCAAAAATATATGTTTTTAATGCATTCATAGCTCTTTTTTGATCAGTTAAACTAACTGGTGTATATGGTTGGCTAGCATTTTCTTGACCAGATACAGATCTGTCTACATAAACACCACCTATAAATCTAGAAATTACATCACCAGCTCTAAGAGCTTGACCGTTTAAGATATAATAAGCATTTCTAAGTTCCTCGTAGGTTTCTCCATCTTTTGAAAAACGTTGTTTAATATCTTTCATTATGTTATTAGCCAGTTTAATGCGGTTAATTGAATATTTGATTTGATCGTTTGATAAATCGCCTATCATAACACGAGGGTCTATTGCCTTACCAGGAGAACGCATATCATCAGCATCGTTACCAAAAATTAATTCCGGTTTTGTTGATTGTGCTAATAAAGCATCCATTTCAGCTCTGTTTTTAAAAGGTGTATAACCGTATTGAATAGCCCAAATATCATAAGGCCCTACAGCAGTATCATAATATTGCCCTTGTTTACTTCTATCAAGAGTTAAATTAATAGCAGCATAATCCATTACAGAACCAGTTAAGCATTTTCCTTTTATAAAATCAGGGTCAGCTAGTTGTTCTGGAGTAAACAATTGACTTGCTTTCATATTATGGTTTAAACCTAGTGTATGACCTACTTCGTGCATGATTAATGATTTCATAGCTTCTCTTTTCATACCTTCCATTTCTAAATCAGAAGCACCTGTAACTGCTAAAACTGTTTTACCAAACATGGTGTTTTCGTGCATTAAATGACCTGCTGAACAGTACATAAGGTTGTTTTCATTAGTAAAAATAGCACGTGCCTCTTCTTCAGACGAAGCTTTTGATATATCACCAAATATTTTATTGTATTTTACACGATTGGTAAAGTGAACATATTCAAGCATAATATCTGCTCCTAAAATTTCTCCTGTTTTAGGGTTAACAAAACTAGGTCCGTAACCACCAAAAGGAGGATTAGGAGAAGAGGTCCAACGTAGAACGTTGTAACGAACATCACCAGCATCCCATGTAGCATCATCTGGTTGAACTTTTACAACCATAGCATTTTTAAATCCAGCTTTTTCAAAAGCTTCATTCCAAGCTAAAACACCTTCTTTTATAGTTTCAATAAACTCTTTAGGTGTTGAGTTTTCAATCCACCAAGTAATTGGTTTTACAGGTTCTGAAATGGCTAACTCAGGGTTTTTCTTAACAAGTTTCCAACGATGTATAAAATCTCTATAGTTCACAGTTTGTGTAGAGGTCATGTCGTTAGTGTTTGTTAAAAAATAACCTACTCTTGGGTCATCTATTCTGGTTTGGTAGTTGTTCTCAGGAACGTTCATAAACGTATGAAAAACCTTTATAGAAATATACCTACCATCTTTAATAGCTCTTGACCCTTGGTTTAAAACCGAAGGATTGTTGTATACATATTCAGTTTTAAGGTTGGTGTTTTCTGGATAGTTTTTTATGGTATTTATTTTTGACTTTTCCTTATCAAATCTACCTAGCTTAAATGCAAAAGGTGAACTTTTAGGAAAGTTTGGAGCTTTAATTCGAGTAAAAGCTTCAGAAATAAATAAGGTATTAGCATCTATAAGATATTCTCCTTTTTTTTCATCAGAGGCTAAAATTTTAGTACTTGCTATAATAGCATCGCTAATATTTGCTTTGGCTGATTTAGAAATAGCATTATTTTTATCGAAATAAAATGAAGTATTAGGAGCAACAAACTCAATTTTATTAAAGTGTTTTTTTATATTGAAAATGCTAGAACCCTTATAAGCGCCTCTAAAAGCACCAGCCTCTGTAACACCATCAGCAATTTGTGAGAAATAAATAAAATCTTTGTTTAATTGTTCTTTTTTCAATAGTAACTTAACATTACCGGTAACTGAGTCTTGGAAAATAGTAAATAAACCGTCTAGTTTTTTACTATTTTTTGTTAAGCTTTTAATTGTTTTTTTTGGTTCCTTTTTTTTTGATTTAGAAGAAACTTCTGTTTTAGCTTTGTTCTTTTTCTTTTTTCTTTTTTGAGCATTTATGTCTTGAATGCCGATTATTGAAATGGTTAAAAAAAGTAAACAAACTAACTTTAGTTGTTTTGTAAACATAATAATTTGTTTGAGTTGATAAATAAGATAACCAATTTACTTTATATTATTATCTATTATTGTTAATTATATTATAAAGTTTAACAGTTTATTTAGATTTAATATTAGCTTCACACAAACGAATAATTTCATTAATTCGTTTTACTCTTGTAGATTCTCTTTTAGCTTGATGTATCCAGTACAAGTAGTTCTTACGGTAAGAAGGAGCAAAGTTTTGATAGTTGTTAAAAGCGGTTGGATTTTTATTAAATTGAACTTGTAAATCTTCTGGAACTATTAAGTTTTCTACAGCATCTAGAGCATTCCAAGAACCATTTTTTTTAGCAATTTCAACAGACGCAATTCCAGCAGGGTGGATTAAGTTGGAAGTAGTTAGTTCCTTAATATATTTCTTGTTTAAAGCACTCCAAACACTTTTAGGTTTTCTGGGGCTGAAGTATTGCCGCCTTTTACCATCGCCTAAACTTTTCACAGTACTATCTATCCAACCAAAGCATAAAGCTACTTTTACAGCTTCTTCCCAACGCATACTGGGTATGTTTACGTCAACTTTGTATAAAATTAGATGAACTCCATCACTTTCGTTATGGTTTTCTAATAACCACTTACGCCATTCTGTGTCTGTTTTAAAATATAGGTGAGGTTTGTGGTCCATTTGTTAACGTATAATTTTTGAAGGAAATGAAACAATGCTTTCGTGTCCGTTTTTTCCTACAGCACTTACCCCAAAGAAGTAGTTGTCTAAAACAATTCCGTCTAAAGTAAACTCAGTAGTATTTTCCACATATTTGAAATGATCCCAAGTAGGAGAAGTAGTGTCTCTCCAGTAGATTTTATATCCTTTAGCACCATCAACTTTATCCCATTGTAATTTTGCAGATGCTTCAACAATACCACCAATTTCTACATTTTTCGGAGAAGGTGGGGCAGCAGCAATATTAGCCAAATTAATAGCATTTACAGCGGTTAATTTTTTAGCGTAATCGAAGTTTACAAACTTAAGTCTATCACCATATTCAATATCGTTTTCTGTTCTAATATCTTGATGTTGTTGTGTGTAATTCTCATGAGCTTCCATGATTCGAATACCAGCAAAACCTGCATCGTTAAAAGGTCTGTGATGTCCGCCACGACCAAACCTATCTAAGCGATAAATCATTTTCGGATTCATTTCTGGCATATAGGTTTTGGTAGTTTTGTATATGTAACGTGCTAATTGGCGTGATATTCCGTCCACCTCGCCACCGTAAAAACGACGTGCTTTCCGTTGAAGTTCTGTTTCTGTAGGAGGTACAGGTTCAGAGAAAATTCTAAACGTACGATTGTCAATTACTCCATCAACACCTTTAATGTTTCCAATCATATCGTTATTCATAACACCTACAATATTCCAGTCTTTTTCTTTAGCATATTTAGCCAATCCTTTTCCTCCAAACAAACCTTGTTCTTCACCAGACAATCCAACATAAATAATACTGTTTTCAAAGTTATAGTTACTTAAAACACGAGCAGCTTCAATTGTTCCTGCCATACCAGAAGCATTGTCATTAGCTCCAGGCGCATCATCGGTAAAATTATTAGGATCGGAAATTCTTGAGTCAATATCACCACTCATTACAATGTAATTGTTAGGATATTTTGTTCCTTTTTGAATAGCAACAACATTAACGACCCAAACATCTTTGGTGATTCTGCTATTGGTTCCTTTTTTTACAAAGTCTTTTTGGTAAAATACCTCTAAACAGTTGTTGCAATCAGAAGATATTTTATCAAATTCAGATTTAATCCAACGACGTGCCGCTCCAATTCCACGAGTATTTGAAATTGTATCACTTAGTGTATGGCGTGTTCCGAAATTTGTTAGAGTAGTAATATCAGTTTTGATTCTATCTGCTGAAACAGCATTAATAATATCGTATATTTTAGTGTCGGTTTGCGCTGATATTGTTGTAGAAATTAGTAAGAATAGTACTGTTAATTTTCTCATGTTAAGGAATTTAGCTTACTAAATTACAAAACAAAAAAGAGAATAAAATTAGCTTTATTCTCTTTTAACATATTTATTAAAGTAGTTTATTATTTAAACAAACTTTATTCGTTGTCTAATTTTTTGGTTTGATTAAAACCGATTAATAAGGTCCCACCTGCACAAAGAAAAATAGATGAGATAAAGAAAACTTCTGAATCAATAGCATTTGATGGTCTATCTGCCCAAGAACCACTATATCCAAATAAAGAACTTAAAATAGCACCTAATAAAACACCAACACCTATTCCCATAGCTAATAAAGCTAAGTTTAAGATAATTATCCTACCTGTTAATGTAGAACGTTTTTTTTCGCCTTGCATAAAAATTTTGGCATCTACACCTTTTTCAATTAAAGCTAAACGTTCCTTATTTCTTGTTGAATAGAATAAATAAAAGATTCCGAATATTACTGCAAACAAGAACATAAATACAATTGTTACTTCCATATTTTTGAGTTTAAAATGATTATTTTTAATGTGTTTACAAGTATGACAGCTACATTTAAAAAAAGGTTACAGAATATTTTTAATTTTTTTAATGAATAGTTGTAACCTTTTTTAACTAAGTACAGTCATAGTATAAAACGACTATTATTAACGATCAAACTTATATAGATAAAATCCTTAGAGGAGATACTAATGCTTATGCTTTTTTAGTAGAAAAGTATAAAGTAATGGTGTTTTCGTTGGCGTTAAAAATGGTAAAGAGTAGAGAAGAGGCTGAAGAAATATCACAAGATACTTTTATAAAAGCTTACAAGAATTTAAGTAAGTTTAAAGGAGAGTCAAAATTTTCTACTTGGTTGTTAAAATAACGTACAGAACTTGTTTAGATAGTTTAAAAAAGAATAAAGAGAAGTATAATACAGATACAATTGATGAGATAACGATTAATAGAATTAAATCTACTGATAGTATTTTAGAGGGTATTGAACGAAAAGAACGAGTAGAAGTGATAAATAA
Organism: Tenacibaculum sp. 1_MG-2023; assembly: GCF_030547425.1. Taxonomy (GTDB): domain Bacteria; phylum Bacteroidota; class Bacteroidia; order Flavobacteriales; family Flavobacteriaceae; genus Polaribacter. Next base: position 198,479 of record NZ_JAUORH010000003.1, read on the forward strand.
GTGTTTGTTAAGTCTGCCAGAAGAGGAGCGTTCTATTTTATGGATGTTTTATTTTGAAGAATTAAGTTTGAAGGAAATAGTAGAAGTAACCGATTTTTCTGAAGCGAATGTTAAAGTGAAATTACATAGAGCTAGAAAGAGTTTACTGAGTATAGTAGAGAAAAAAGTAGAACCTGAATTGATAAAACATTATGGGAGAAAATAAAGATATTAAAGAGTTGGATGCTTTTACAAAAAAGTATATCAACGAAATAGGAGAGGCAGCACCATCTATTGATTTTACAGCAAATATTATGGATGCTATTGTACAAGAAGAGAAATCTTCTATTTATAAAGTAGAACCATTAATATCAAAAAAAGTATGGTTTGTATTAGCAGGTATATTAGCTGTTAGTATTTTGTTTGTATCGAAAGGAACTTCATCAAGTTGGCTTCAAATACCTGAGATAAAAATGGATTACTTATCGAATATTCAATTGCCAAATTTATTTAAAAATATCACAGTATCAAATTTAATGCTAAGTGCTTGCTTCTTTTTTACCGTAATGGTATTTGTACAAATCTATTATTTGAAAAACCATTTTACTAGAAAATTTAACTGATAAAAAAATCCGCTTTGAGTTATCAAAGCGGATTTTTATTTTTTATTAAAGTAGTGAGGTTAGTTTTTAGAAGTAACCCAGTTGTCAATTTTGTTTTCTAATAGCGCTAAAGGAATACATCCTGTCTCTAAAACCTGATTATGGAATTTTTTAATATCGAATTTATCGCCTAATTCCTTTTTGGCTTTTGCACGTAATTCACGGATTTTCAATTGCCCTATTTTATAAGATAACGCTTGTCCAGGGTTTGCCATATAACGCTCAATTTCAGAAATAATACTAGCTTCGCTTTCAGCTTCATTATCTAATGAATATTGAATTGCTTTTTCACGACTCCAACCTTTAGCATGTAGTCCAGTATCAACAACTAAACGAATTGCTCGGTGCATTTCCATACCTAACATTCCGAAGTATTGATATGGGTCTGTGTATAAACCTAATTCTTTTCCTAAATTTTCGGTATACAATGCCCAACCTTCACCATAGGCACTATACCATAAGGTTTTTCTAAAGTCTGGTAATTCTTCGTTTTCTTGAGTTAATGAAATTTGATAATGGTGTCCCGGAATAGCCTCATGTAAAAATAAAGCTTCATCAGAAAATACGTTGTATTTAGTTGCATCGGGAATTGGCGTGTAGAAAACACCTGGGCGAGTACCATCTAACGAACCAGGGTTGTATTCAGCACTAGCAGAAGCTTCTCTGAATTTTTCAGTTTGTTTTACCACAAATGGAGTTTTTGGTTTATTACCAAATAATTTTTCTAACTGTGGTTTCATTTTTTCGTGAATAGCATTAAAATTATTGATGATTTGTTGCGATTCAGTATATGGCATTAATTCTTTGTTGTTACGAACAAAATCAAAGAATTCTTTTAAGTTTCCTTCAAATCCAACTTGTTCTTTTACTTTTTCCATTTCTGATAAAATTCGAGCAACTTCTTTTAGCCCTAATTCATGAATTTCATCAGCAGTCATGTTGGTAGTTGTATAGTTTTTGATAGCATGTTGATAGTATGCTGTTCCGTTAGGGATATCAGAAATACCGCTGCTTTCTCTACCAGCAGCTAAATAGTCAGTCTTTAAAAATTCATACATAGCTTTGAATGACGGAATTAATTTATCATTCAATATATTGGTATACGCTTCTGTTAATCTTGTTTTATCAGCATCCGAAAAATCAGCAGGTAAAGCGTTTATCGGAGCAAAAAATAAATGCTCAGAAAAATCGATAACTCCTTCAGAAGACTTTTTTACAACAGTTAAGCTTTCGAATTGAGGAATTACTTTTTTGATTAATGATTTAGGTAAAACATATCCTTCCTTGATACCTTGTTGCATACGTTCTTTAGCCGATTGTAACCACGTATTGTATTTATCTAATCTGCTTAGCCAATTGTCGTAATCTTCAGCTGTTTTAAAAGGTTGCGCGCTACTACCACTTGCCAATTGCCCCATGGTAAGGTTAATTGTCCACATTTGGTTAATAGGCATTAATAAGTCGTTTTTATAGCTAGCTTGTGCCAATGCCATATCACAATCCCAATCCAACACAGCTTTACTCATTTGTTGATTTTCAGTTAAGTCAGCATCTTTAAAGTTGTTAAGTTTTTCTTTATAGCTTTTAAAAAACTCATTACTTTTTGCTTGATATTCGTCAGACAACGTATTAGGGAATTGATCGTTAAAACGATTATCACCTGCAAAAGTTGCACTTACAGGGTTTAATTGTAGTTTACCTTCGTTGTAATCTTTTAATAACTGATTGAATTCAGTATTTTCTGGAGTAGGAGTGCTTACTGCTTCCTTTTTTTCTTGCTTACAAGAAACTAGGAAAGTAGCTGTGGCTACTACAGTTAAGAGGATTTTTTTCATGGTTATGTTTTTATAGCTAACAAATATATCAAAAATAAAACCTCTCTGTTTTCACAAAGAGGTTTTGAATATTGATATGTGATACTGAAACAAGTTGTTCAGCATAAAATTTTGTTACTTAATTAGTTCATATGAACGTTTGATAAAGTTAGTTAAATCTTCACCGTGTAATAGGTTTTGAGATAGTTTAGCTAAATCAAAAGCTTGTGAAACTAATTGTTTTTGCTTGTCTTCATTAGCAGTTAAGATTTCTGATACTAACTCGTGATTAGTGTTCACTACTAAGTTGTACATTTCTGGCATGTTACCCATTCCCATCATTCCACCACCAGTAGCGCTCATTTCTTTCATACGACGCATAAATTCTGGTACGGTGATTAAGAAAGGAGAAGCACTTGAATCCATAGCTTCTAACTGTACTGTGTAGCTAGAGTTATTTACAGCGCCTTCGATAACTGGTTTTAATCTCTCTTTTTCTTCATCAGAAAGTTTAGAAATTACAGTGTCATCTTTCTTAATTAAATTATCAACATGGTCAGCATCTACACGTTTAAACTGTACTTTAGCGTCACCAGATTCTGTTTCTAATTTCTGCATTAAATGCGGAACGATTGGAGAATCTAATAACAACACTTCATATCCTTTTGCTTTAGCATCTTCAATATAACTATGTTGCGCATCTTTGTTTGCTGCGTATAAAACGATGTGGTTTCCGTCTTTATCTGTTTGAGCATCCTTCGTTTTTTCAACTAACTCATCAAACGTAAAGAATTTACCGTCAACAGTTGGGTATAAGGCAAACTTCTTAGCTTTTTTACTGAAGAATTTTTCTTCTGATAACATTCCGTACTCGATAATAACTTTGATGTCATTCCACTTTTGTTCAAAGTCTTCACGATTGTTTTTGAATAAAGAAGAAAGCTTATCGGCTACTTTTTTAGTAATGTATCCAGAAATCTTTTTAACAGCTCCGTCAGCTTGTAAGTATGAACGAGAAACATTTAAAGGAATATCAGGAGAATCAATTACCCCTTTTAGCATCTGTAAGAAATCAGGAACAATTCCTTCTACATTATCGGTAACAAATACTTGATTCTGGTATAACTGAATCTTATCTTTTTGCATATCCAAATTCTGTGTTAACTTAGGAAAGTATAAAATTCCTGTTAAGTTGAATGGATAATCTACGTTTAAGTGAATGTGGAATAGAGATTCCTCAAATTGCATTGGATACAATTCACGGTAGAAGTTTTTATAATCGTCATCTTCTAAATCTGCAGGTTTTTTAGTCCAAGCAGGTTCTGTATTATTGATGATATTATCAACTTCAATTTGTTTGTGAGGCTCGGTAACTTCTTTACCGTCTTCGTCTTTAGTGGTTTGTGGAGTGAAGTCAGGGTCGTTTATTTTCTTGGTTCCAAATTTAATTGGCACTTGGTTAAAACGATTGTATTTAGTTAATAATCCACGAATTTTTCCTTCTTCTAAAAACTCAGTAGAATCTCCAGCAATGTGTAATACAATTTCTGTACCTCTGTCAGATTTGTCATGTTCTACCAAAGTATACTCAGGAGAACCATCACACGTCCATTGAGCAGCAGGTTCATCTTTAAATGATTTGGTAAAGATTTCTACTTTATCAGCAACCATAAAAGCAGAGTAGAACCCTAATCCGAAATGACCAATAACACCTGTTTCATTTTTATCATCTTTGTACTTTTCTAAGAATTCTTCAGCTCCAGAAAAAGCGATTTGGTTAATATATTTTTCAACCTCATCCATTGTCATACCAATACCTTGGTCTTTAATAGTTAAGGTTTTCGCATCTTTATCGATACTTATTTCAATTTTAGCGTCGCCTAACTCAGTTTTAGCTTCACCAATTGAGATAAGGTGCTTCAATTTAGTTGTGGCATCAGTTCCGTTAGAAATTAACTCACGTAAAAAGATTTCGTGATCAGAATACAAGAATTTTTTAATCAGTGGAAATATATTTTCTACCGATACATTAATGTTTCCTTTACTCATAATTTTATATTTTATTTGATATTATTTTCTGATGAATAGAGTAGTCAAAAAAAATACCAAATAAATTTTTATGACAAACTGACACTTTTTGTGCAGACTATATAAAATTCATACTTTTACAGGCTTTTAATTTGTTAATATTAAAATAACCAACATAAAAATATATGTATAACTCAAAAATTACAGGATTAGGTTATTATGTTCCTGAGAACGTAGTGACTAACGATGACTTGACTCAGTTTATGGAGACGAGCGATGAATGGATTCAGGAAAGAACTGGTATCAAGGAACGTCGTTGGATTGACCCAAAAACTTCTGATGATTCAACATCAGTTATGGGGGCTAAAGCTGCAAAAATAGCCATTGAACGTGCAGGTTTAACCAAAGATGATATTGATTTTATCGTTTTTGCTACTTTGAGTCCTGAGTTATATTTCCCTGGCGGAGGTGTTCAAGTTCAAGACTTACTTGATATGCCAACAATTGGTGCGTTAGATGTACGTAACCAGTGTTCAGGTTTTATTTACGCAATGTCGGTTGCTGATCAGTTTATAAAAACAGGGATGTATAAAAATGTACTTGTAATCGGTTCTGAAAATCACTCAGGAGGTTTAGAACGTTCTACACGTGGTCGTGGTGTTACAGTAATTTTTGGTGACGGAGCAGGTGCTGCGGTATTATCACGTAGTGAAGAAGAGGGGAAAGGAATCTTATCATCACATTTACATTCAGAAGGAAAGTATGCTAAAGAATTAGTGTTAGAAGGACCTTCTACTGGGCGTTGGGTACCAGAGATAATGGAAGCAAACGATCCAGAGGATACTTCATATTACCCATATATGAATGGTCAATTTGTGTTTAAACATGCAGTAGTTCGTTTTTCGGAAGCTATTGTTGAAGGTTTACAAGCAAATGGATTACAAAAAGAAGATATTGACATGTTAATTCCGCATCAAGCGAATTTACGTATTGCTCAGTTTATTCAAAAGAAGTTCCAGTTATCTGATGACAAGGTGTATAACAATATTATGAAGTATGGTAATACTACTGCTGCTTCGGTTATTATAGCATTGACAGAAGCTTGGGAGAAAGGAAAAATAAATGATGGAGATTTAGTAGTCTTGGCTGCTTTTGGCAGTGGATTTACTTGGGGGTCGGTAGTGATTCGTTGGTAGTTTATTTACATATAAAATAAAAAAATCCGAAGTTTTAACTTCGGATTTTTTATTAAAACATGCCTCCTTGAGCTTCATTACTATCTCTATACTTTCTGCCTTTACTTTTGTTTTTACCACTTCCAAAATTATAGGAAAAACCTAGATGAACTGAATTGTTTTCCATAGTATACTTTCCTTTTTGTATAAACGGGGTATTTGATACATAGTCAAGATTTACAGTATTAAAAATGTCAGTACCTCTTAAGGTAATATTTCCTTTACCATTTAATACCTTTAGTCTAGCTCCAACATTAACCATAGTATATGGTTGTACAGTGTATTGAATATTTTCACTTTTACCTCTAAAAATTCCTGATAACTGAAAATTAAGTTTTTTTGAAGCTTTAAAAGAGTTGCTTACACGTCCTTTTACTAAGATGTTTTTTACCGTTTTAAAGTTACCATTTAAAAGACCTTGAGAGTCTTGTATATAAGTTTCAAAAGAAGGTCTAAGTGTCCACCATTTTACAGGTTTAAAGCTAGCTGAAAGTTCAATACCATAACTATCAGCAAAGTCATAATTAGTAAAAGAACTAATAGTTCTATCAGGGTTTTGATTGTCTTGTTGTAATAATCGACCAATTTTATCATTTGTTCTTCGATAAAATGTACCAAAAGATACATAACCTTTAGTAATCGTCTTAGTATAGTTAAGTTCCAAAGAGTTTGTAAATTGTGGTTGTAAGTTTAAGTTTCCTTTCGATATAGTTAATGGTGAAAACCATTCTTGAATAGGAGTTACTTGATATGCAGAGGGTCTGTCAACTCTTCTACTATAAGTAAATTGTAACTTGTCTTTTTCAGTAAAACTATATAGAATTGATGCTGAAGGATACCAACTAAAAATATTATCTTTTAAAGGAGTGTTTCCTTGTTGGGTATTAGAAAAAAGAGCATTTAAGTTAAACTGCTCTAATCGAACTCCAGCTTGAATTGAAATTTTTTTGAACTCCTTATTAAAGTTTATATATACTGAATAAATACTTTTGTCATAATTTAATGTTGTGTTTCCTACGAGTTCAAGAGAAGCCGAATCATTTATGTGTTCTCTATCAGTAAGTATTAAATTGTAAAAGTCTTGTTTTCTAAATTCAATTCCAGCTTCTAATTTTCCAGATTTTATAGGTTTTACATAATCAATATTAAGCAACCAAAGTTTTCGTGTGTCTTTTATATTATTTGTATAATTATATTCCTTAGAATTAGGATTGATGAACTCTTCGTTAATAGTTTCTTCAGGGTTTTTTGTTATAGAGTGATTGAGTTCAATTTCTAAATTTTGTCCTTTATCATCAAAGTTGTAAACATAATCAATGTTATAAGTCTCGTCTTTTTGATTATAATCAGAAAAACTTTTGTTATCAAAAACTAAAGAATTGTTTTCATGAACAAGAGTGTTGGTAGCTAAACTATTCTCATCAAAGTTCTGAGACGTATACAAAGATAATATACTTCTTGAAGTAATATCTATATCTACTCCAAATTTGATATTATGATTTTCAGAGTTATTTAAAAAATCAATATCTTGAGTTAAGTCAATGTCCGTTCTTTCTAAATCATTAAAGGTTTCATAATCACCCCAACTTGTATTATAGTTTAGGTGAAAATTTGTGATACCAGTTTTATAATTTGTATTTAAGGAAATTTCGGGTCTTAGATTTCTACTTTGAGTTGCACCAACAGATAAACTTCCGTTAAAACCAATTTTAGTATTTTTTTTAAGAATTAAATTGATGATACCACTCATACCTTCTGGAGTGTGTTTTGCCGATGGATTTGTAATTATTTCAACGCTTTTTACCGAGTTAGAAGGTATTTGTTTTAATAATTGAGCTGTATTTACGTTGGAAGGTTTTCCATTTACTAAAACTCTAACATTTTCATTTCCTCGTAAACTTATAGTCCCAGAAAGTTGATTAACATCTATTGAAGGAATGTTTTCAAGCATTTCTAAAGAGGTAGCTCCAGTAGCTGTTAGGTTATTACCTACATTAATAACTTTTCTGTCAATTTTTTGAATAATGGTTGAAGTTTCTCCTTGTATTTCAACTTCATCCAACTGTGTGATATTCTCTTCGAGTAAAACCGCTCCTATTTTACTGCTTTCTTTTAAATTAATTCTTTTTTCTAGAGTTTTATAACCAATAAACTGAAAAGTTAAGAGTAAACTATCTTTTGGAAGTTTTTCAATTTTAAAATTCCCTTTTTCATCAGATATACTACCTGTTAGTATTTTTTTTGAAGTATTTTTACAGGTAATGGAAACAAAAGGTAGGGGTGTATTAGTTTTTTTGTCTAAAATAGTTCCTGTAAGCTGTAAATTTTGAGCTTGACAAAAATAAGTAACTAAGAATAAAGTTAATATTAGCAATTTTTTCATGTATTGAAGGGAATGAAATTCTGCTAAAAATAAAAAAAACGAAGTTAAATACTTCGTTTTTTTTTAATAATTAATTAAAAACCAATTTTATAAGAAACCTCCGCCTCCTTGTTTTTCGTTATTGTCACGTTGTTTTCTGGCGCGAGCTTTGTTTTTTCCTCCACCAAACCTATAGTTAAATCCAATATAAGCAGTTCTACTTTCCCATTTAAAACGTCCATTTTGAACAAAAGGTCTTTCAGAGTTAAATTTAAACCTCATATCGTTAAAGATATCATTTACTCTAAGGTTAATATTTCCTTTTCCTTTAAGAATACTATAGTTAGCACCAATATTGACCATTTTCATAGGGTCTACATTCCATTGAATGTCTTCTCTTGGGCCTCTGTACATTGCAAATAATTGTAAACGTAACTTTTTAGAGACTGTAAAACTATTACTTATACGAGCATTAAAAATATCTGTTTTAACTTCAATAGTTTGAGCGTTAGGGTTGCTCAAGTCAGCAGTTCCAAATTGTTTTTGAGAATAATAATCCATACTTGCGTTTGCTCTCCACCATTTTGCAATCTTGTAACTAGCAGAAAACTCTAAACCGTAAGCATCTGTGTCGTCAAAATTAGCAAAAGTTAATATTTGCCTAGTGTTTGTTTCATCTAAAGGATCCATGTAAGTAGCTCTATTAATTACATCGGTGATGTTTCTATAAAAACTACCTAATGTTATTGAACCACCTTTTATCTTTCTGGTATAATTAAATTCAACTGAGTTTGTAAATTGAGGAACAAGATCAGGATTACCTACAGAAGTAATTAAAGGAGTACTCCATTCTCTAATAGGGTTTACTTGCTGTATTCCTGGTCTATCAACTCTTTTACTATAGCTTAACTGAAATTGATCTGCATCATTAGGATTGTAAGTGAAAAAAGCAGAAGGGTATACGCTGAAAATATCATCAGTAACTTTATCTTTCTTTACATCACCATTTTCGTCTAGTCCTGTAAAATTTCCTTCAATTTTATATTGCTCAAAACGAGCACCTAATTGCATAGATAGTTTTCCAAACTTATGACCATAGTTTATATAAGCAGAATAAATATCTCTGTCATAAGTAAAATAAGAGTCTCCTACATCTCTATATGTTTTATTTCCATTAATATCTTCTAATACAGTTTGTTGGTTTGTTAGGTTTACATTGTCGGTATTATTTACTCGATACTCTAAACCTAACTCAAGTTTACCATTTTTAGAAATAGGGTTTGTATAATCTAAATTTAATAATGTACTTTTTCTATCGTTATTAATATCATTGAAATAATCAGGTTGAGTACCTTCTAAGAAATAGTTATTTAAATAGTTTGGAGCGTTGTTTTTTGAATAGTTAGCTTCAAACTCTATGTTATGTCCTTCTTTTTCAAAATCATGTTTATAATTTACATTATAAGCTTGATTGTGACTTTCATTGTTTTGAGTATTAGGTGAATGTTCAATTAAATTACCATTATTATCTGTAATTATAGCACGTCCTTTAGCAAAAACATTAAACCAGTTTTGAGTTGTGTAAAGTGAAAGAGTGTTTTTATCATCTAAATAAATGTCTGCTCCAATTTTAAATAAATGTGATTCATCATCATTCTGAAAAATAAAGTCTTGATAATTTTCTCCAGGTCTACTAATGTATCCAAAATTATAATTATCACCACCTCTAAAGCCATAGTTACCAAAAAAGTTCACTTTTCCTGTTTTGTAATTCATGTTTGTAGAAGCATTGTAACGAACATAATGACCAGCTTCAACTCCAGTATTTATAGAACCATTAAAGCCCATATTGGCATTTTTATTAAGAATTATATTAATAATACCACTCATTCCTTCAGGGTTGTATTTAGCAGAAGGATTGGTAATTAATTCAACACTTTTAATAGATGATGAAGGTATTTGTTTTAATAACTCAGAAGCAGGGATATTGGTAGGTTTCCCATCAACTAATACACGCACATTTTCGTTACCACGCAAGCTAATATTACCTGATTGGCTATCAACACTTACAGATTGTACGTTATTTAATAAATCAGAAGCAGTAGCTCCTGCTGAGGTTAAATCTTTACCAACGTTAATAACTTTTCTGTCTACTTTCTGAGTTACAGAAGAAGTTTCTGCACGAATTTCAACTTCATCTAAAGTTGTGCTATCTTCCTCTAGAGAAATGGTACCTAAATTAACTTTACTTGATTTACGGCTTACAGAAACTGGCTTTGAAAAAGTTTTATATCCTATAAACTGAACTTCAACAATGCTGTTACCTTCAGGAATATTTTTTATAGAGAATAGTCCATTATCATCAGTAATTCCACCAGTAATAATTTTTTTGGCAGCATCTTTGATTATAATATTTACGTAAGGAAGAGGTTGTTTGGTTATTTGATCAACTACCTTACCAGTAATAGTACCTGGTTTAGGTAGGCTACTTTTAGGCATTTGTGCATATATACTTGTAGTAAATACAGCTAAAAGTATTAGTAATATGTTTTTCATTTTTGTTGTTTTTGAATTGTTTTGATGCTTAATAGACTCTTTATTACCTAACTTTGTTACTTAGTTTAAGAGAGTTTAACGTATTATTAACAGAAAATGAAAAAACGTACTTTGGTGCTGGGAGCTTCTTTAAAGCCTTCTAGATATTCTAATATAGCTATTAAAAGGTTAAGAAATAGTGGTATAGAAACTGTAGCAATTGGTTTACAAAAAGGAAGTGTAGCAAACGTAGCTATTGAAACAGAAAATATTTTTTTTGAAGATATTGATACTGTGACTTTATATTTAAACCCTAAACGTCAGAAATTATATTATGAGTATATAATTTACTTACAGCCTTGTAGGGTAATATTTAACCCTGGAACGGAAAATACAGAGTTTATAAAATTGTTAAAAGAAAATGGGATTGAGAGTGAAATAGCGTGTACTTTGGTACTTTTATCAACAAAGCAGTATTAATTTAAAATCTCCACAGGAAAAGAATTAGTACTGTATCGTTTTCCTGCTTCAGCTAATTCAGTGTTCTTAAAAACTGTTTGAGCTTCTACTTTAAAATCGTTAATGTTTTTGTATCTGCTAGAGTAATGCCCAATAATTAATTTATTTACGTTTCCTTGGTTAGCAATAGAGGCAGCTTGTTCTGCTGTTGAGTGTTTTGTTTTATCACATAAATCTTCTCTATCTTTTAAAAATGTAGCTTCATGGTATAGTAAGTCTACATTTTTAATTATAGGAACAATATCTGGCTTGTATTTGGTATCACTACAAAAAGCAAAACTTAAAGGTTTGGGTGGATCAATAGTAAGTTCTTCGTTAGAAATTATTTCACCCGTAGAGAGTGTAAAGTCTTTACCAGCTTTAATGTTATGAAAATCACAGGTTTCTATTTCATCATACTGTTGAATATTCTCAATGTGTAACTTTCTAAGTTTAGGTTTTTCAGTAAATAAAAAACCGTTAGTATAAACTCTATGATTTAAAGGAATGGTTCTTACAGAAACCTTATCATCTTCAAAAATAAGCTCACTTTCTTTTGATTCTAATTCGTGAAAAATAATAGGATATTTAGTCCAAGATTTTGAAACTTTTAACTGAAGTGTTGTTGCTTCTTTGATTCCTTTTGGACCGTAAATATGTAACTCTTTTTCTCTGTTTAGAATCCCAAAAGTAGCAATAAGTCCAACCAAACCAAAAAAATGATCACCATGTAAATGAGAAATAAAAATATGGTTTATTTTTGAAAAACCAACCTTGTATTTTCGCATTTGGCGTTGTGTGCCTTCTCCACAATCAATTAAAAAATGACGATTGTTAATTTCTAAGTATTGAGCGGTAGGATAGGCATTAGCTCTTGGAGTAGCAGAATGACAACCTAAAACAGTTAAGTGTAAACTCATTTATTTAATTACAAAGCGTTTTGAAATTATCTCTTTATTACTTTGTATTGCATAAATGTACATTCCAGATTTTAAGTCATTACGTTGAAAAGGAAAAGAGTTACGACCCTTAACCACTTTAAGTTCTTTATTATAAACGGTTTTACCTAGTACATTTCTAACAGTTAAAATAACTGTTTGACTATGTTTAGCATTAAAGTAAATAGTAGTATTGTTTGTAAAAGGGTTAGGAGATGCTATTAACTTATTAATTGATTTTTCTTGTGAAAAAACAACAGAAATAGTTAAGAAAAAAGTTATAAAAAGTATTTTTTTTACCATAAATTATCGTTTAGGGGATGGATAATTATTAAAACTTAAGGTTAAAAACCTAAATCACGCTGAATATTTTCCATTTCTATAACATCTTCTGCTTCTACTAATGTAGGAACAATGTTAAAAGTCTCAGGAAAATCATCAATAGTAACATCTTTAGATACAACTACAAAAGATGTGCCATTGTTTTGATGTTCTTCTGCGTATTTCAAAAGTAATAAAATATTTTTGTTAGAGGCATTAAATTCTTCTGAAATTACAACAATTAGGTTTTTTCCTGTAAGGTTTACATATTCATTATCAAAGTTTTCTAAGAAACTAGAAAATGTTTTCTCTTCAGAAGTAATTATAGTGTAAGCAGGTTTATCAGTTATGTTCATGACTATCTTTTTATTTGTTGTGCTAACAAATAAATAACTGCCATACGAACAGCAACTCCATTTTCTACTTGGTTTAGAATAATTGATTGATCACTGTCGGCAACATCACTTGTTAGTTCTACCCCTCTATTAATAGGCCCAGGGTGCATTATGACAATTTTTTTGTCAAGATTATCCAAAATTTCCTTGTTGATACCAAAAAGCTGTGTGTATTCTCTAGTTGATGGAAAATATTTTATATCCATACGTTCGTATTGCACACGTAATACGTTAGCAACATCACACCAATCTAAAGCTTTTTTTAGATTAGTTTCTACTTCAACACCTAAACTAGAAATATATCTAGGAATTAAGGTACTAGGTCCACAAACTTTTACTTTGGCTCCTTGTAATTGTAGTGCAAAAATATTTGACAAAGCTACACGTGAATGTAAGACATCACCAACAATTACAATTTTCTTTCCTTTTAGGTCACTATTTAAAGCTTCACGCATAGAGAAACTATCTAATAATGCTTGGGTTGGGTGTTCATGTGTACCATCACCGGCATTAATAATTTTAGCATCTACATGGTTTGATAAGAAAATTCCAGCTCCAACATTCGAATGACGCATCACAACAATATCAACTTTCATTGATAAAATATTGTTCACAGTATCAATCAAAGTTTCTCCTTTTTTTACTGAAGATTGTCCTGCAGAAAAATTAATAACATCTGCAGATAAACGTTTTTCAGCTAATTCAAAAGAAAGTTTTGTACGTGTACTATTTTCAAAAAATAAATTAGCGATGGTAATATCACGTAGCGAAGGAACCTTTTTTATAGGTCGGTTAATGACTTCTTTAAAATGAGCAGCAGTTTCAAAAATAAGCTCAAGGTCATTTTTGTTAAGGTATTTAATTCCTAATAAATGTTCAACACTTAACTGCTTCATTTTAGTTTGTTTTTTTTATCATAACTAATCAAGCTTTGAGGGCTTGGGTTCAAGGTAAATTGTATCTTCTTTATGAGTTTCTTGCCAGTTCACAACTACTTTTTCTTCATTGATGGCATCTACTTGTCTTCCTCTATAATTAGGCTGAATTGGTAAATGACGGCTAAAACGACGATCTATTAATACTAATAACTCAATATTATCAGGTCTTCCGTACGATTGTAGTGCTGTTAAAGCACTTCGAACACTTCTTCCTGAAAATAATACGTCATCAATAATAACCACCTTCTTTCCTTCAATTAAAAAGTCAATTTGTGTAGAAGTGGCTTCTAAGGGTTCTTCTCTTCTGCGAAAATCATCACGATAAAAAGTAATATCTAACAAGCCTAAATTTAGGTCTTTAATATCATATTCTTCTCTTAATAACTTAGCTAGTCGATTAGCTAAATAAGAACCTCTAGGTTGTAATCCTATTAAAACGGTGTTAGAAAAATCGTTGTGATTCTCGATTAACTGACACGCTAATCGATGCAGAATGATTTCAATTTCTTTCGAAGTAAGTAGTGTTTTTCTGCTCATTTGTTGCTACCAAATTGGTTTGATAGTTCAACGCTCAAAATTAAGGCAAAAATTTACGCTGACAAAATTAAACTTAATGAAACCTAAAACTTGGTCTATAAAATTATCTTTACATTTGCGCATTTTTACAAAAGACTCTTAGAAATTATGATGAAATACATTAAAAGTAAGAAGATTAACATAAAAGACGATTCTTTAGCAGGTATTACAGTATCGTTAGCAATGATACCAGAAGTGGTAGCTTTTGCTTTTGTGGCTCAAATTAGTCCTATTGTAGCGCTATTTGGAGCTTTTGTGGTAGGAATTGTTTCAGCAGTTTTTGGTGGTAGACCTGGGTTAATTTCTGGAGCAGCAGGGGCTGTGGCTGTAATTTTTGTAAATATGATACAAGAAGGACACGCAAAGGGATTACTGTTTGATACACCTGTAGAAAATATGGGATACTTTTATTTACTAGCAGCTGTAGTGTTGATGGGAGTCATTCAAGTACTTGCAGGAGTTTTTAAGTTAGGGAAGTTAGTTCGATTAATTCCACATCCAGTAATGATGGGGTTTGTAAACGGTTTAGCGGTAGTTATATTTATAGCTCAGTTGGGGATGTTCAAAGAAAATAAGAAGGATGTTTTCGGGCAAAATATGCGTAAAACCGAATCGAAAGAGTTGGTGTATAAAGTTGCAGATAATGAGGTACAAGATCTAGTATCAAGTGCTGCATTGTTTTCAATTAAAGGAAATTCAATTATTAATAATGAAACAAACCAGGAAGTTTTTGTAAAGTCAGATACGCAAGTCTTTGATGCAAATACAAAAAAGGTGGTTTATAATATAGAAAATAATGGGTTTTATTCAGTAAAAGATAGTGGAGTAGTAAAATCAACTTTGCAAGGAACAAAACTATATACTATGATAGGCTTGGTGTTACTAACAATGTTAATTATATGGTTGCTTCCAAAATTAACAACAAAAGTACCAGCAGCGTTAACAGCTATTTTAATTGTTACGTTTGTATCTATTTTCGGTGGATTAGAGTCTATAAATGTTGGAGATTTTATTAGAGATGGAGGAGGAGCTGGTTTAAATGGTTTTGATGAAATTTCTAAGAAAATGAATTTAGCAGAGCTTTGGAGTAATTTGCCATTCAACTTAGATACCTTAAAGTTTATAGCACCGTATGCCTTTTTAGCGGCTTCAGTTGGGTTGATTGAAACGTTGATGACGATGAATTTAGTGGATGAATTAACTGATTCTAGAGGTGATGGTAATAAAGAGTGTGTAGCACAAGGAGCAGGAAACATGTTAAGCGGTTTGTTTGGAGGAACTGGTGGTTGTGGTATGATTGGTCAGACTGTAATTAATATTAATGCAGGTGGTAGAGGTCGTTTATCAGGAGTTATGATGGCAGTTACCTTATTAGTTTTTATTCTTTTTGCTGATAAGTATATTGAGCAAGTACCTATTGCTGCTTTAGTAGGGGTAATGTTTATGATGGTGATTGATACATTTGCATGGTCTAGTTTTAGAATTATGAATAAAATTCCAAAATCAGATGCAATTGTATTAATTATAGTATCTGCAGTAACCGTGATTTTTGACTTGGCAATTGCTGTATTTGTTGGGGTAATTATCTCAGCATTAGTTTTTGCATGGGAAAATGCCAAAAAAATTAGAGCGAGAAAACGTTTTAAACAAGATGGAACGAAGATTTACGAAATTTGGGGGCCTTTATTCTTCGGAAGTATTACAGCTTTTAATGAAAAGTTTGATATAAAAAATGATCCAGAGAATGTTGAGATTGATTTTGTAGAATCTCGTATTTCAGATCATTCAGCTATTGAAGCTATTTTTATATTAGTAGAAAAATATCAAAAGGCAGGAAAAAAGGTAACCTTAAAACATTTAAGTGAAGATTGTAAAGTGTTGCTTTATAAAGCAAGTCCAATATTTGCAGATGTTATTGAAGAAGGGGTAGATGATCCTCGTTATCATTTAGCTGCAAATCCAGAAGATTTTCCAAAACCTTTATCAGAATATAGTTTTTAAATAGCATGGCGATAGCTAAAGATTTAATTTAGATGCTTGTTTTGAAGTTAAAATAAAAAATTCCGCTATTAGCGGGATTTTTTATTACTCTTATTTTTTTTGAAGTGGACTTACAATTTCCACATCACTAAAAGCAATAGCGCCTCTAATTACACTATCAATAGTGCTTTTTAAAGCTTCAATCAATTGCATCTTTAACTGAGATTTGTGATAAATTAAGCTAACCTCACGTGCAGGAGAAGGAGTTTCAAATTCTCTTAGATGAGTTTTATCTCGTTCGTTTAAATCTAAAGTATTTAAGTAAGGAAGTAACGTCATTCCTAAACCGTCTTTAGATAATTTAATAAGTGTATCAAAACTTCCACTTTCTAGTTGAAAGTGGTGTGTTGAACTTCTTTTATTAGTTCTACAAAGGTTAATTACACTGTCTTTAAAACAATGCCCGTCTTCTAATAATAAAATATCATCAACTTCTAAATCATCAACCTTTAATTTCTTTTGTTTAAATAAACGATGCTCACTAGGAACTAAACCAACAAAAGGCTCGTAGTATAAAACTCGTTCTTTAATTGCTTCGTTTTCTAGTGGAGTAGCAGCAATAGCAGCATCAATATAACCATCCATTAATTTCCTAACAATCTCTTCAGTAGTTAGTTCTTCAATAACTAATTGAACTTTAGGGTAATTTTTACTAAAAGTTTTTAAAAACATAGGTAGTAGCGTAGGCATAACTGTAGGGATAATTCCTAGTCTGAACTCACCGCCTACATACCCTTTTTGTTGATGCACAATGTCAATAATACGATTACTTTCATCAACAATAACTTTAGCTTGTTCTACAATACGTTTACCAACTTCAGTTAATTCAATTGGTTTTTTTGAGCGATTAAAAATTTTAGCATCTAATTCTTCTTCTAACTTTTGAATTTGCATACTCAAAGTAGGTTGAGTAACAAAGCAATGCTCTGCTGCTACGGTAAAGTTTTTATACTCTGCAACAGCTAGTGTATATTTTAGTTGTGTAATAGTCATTTCAATAATAATTTTTGATAAAGATATTAAAACAATCGATTACCTTTATGGTAAAACTGTTAAAACTTACCTTAAATTTGTAGTAGAAAAAGTAAAAAACTTAAAATCAAAACAATATGTCAACTACAATTTTAGGATTAGATAAACAAAAAACCGAAAACTTAGTAAATGAGTTAAATACATTACTAGCAAATTTTCAAGTGTATTACCAAAATGCAAGAGGGTTACACTGGAATATTAAAGGGAAAAACTTCTTTGAGTTACATATGAAGTTTGAGGAATTTTATACGGATGCACAAGAAAAAGTAGACTTAATTGCAGAACGTATTTTAACATTACAAGGAACACCTTTACATACTTTTGAGGACTACACTAGTGTATCAAGAGTACCAGTAGGAAAAAATATTTCAAATGATGTTGAAGCGGTAAAGTTAATTATTGACTCACTATCAGAATTATTAAAAATAGAACGTACAATTCTTGATTTGTCTGATAAATCTGAAGATGAAGGAACAAACTCAATGATGAGTGACTTTATTGCAGAACAAGAAAAAACATTGTGGATGATGAATGCTTGGTTAGGCTAAGAAGATAGTTATCTATATTTAGGGGATGAAAGAGCAACGTATTTACGTTGCTTTTTTTATAAAGAATAATGTATGTTATATTAGCTAAAACAAATACTTAATTAAAATCCGAATACTTACAAAGGCAATCAAAATAGCGGTTGCTTTTTTTAGTTGCGTAGAACTAAAGAATTGGTTACTCATTCTGCTACCAATTTGACCGCCAATAAAAACAGTAATTAATAAAATAGAAGTTAAATTCCAATCAATAGAAAACTCAGGATTTGTATATTGACCTATTAAGCCAGATATTGAATTTACCAAAATAAAAAAGCTTGCTGTAGCAGCTATTTTTTTAGGAGTGTCCCAATTGGTTAAATGAAGTAATGGAGCTAAGAAAATACCTCCACCAATTCCAACCATTCCAGAGATAAAACCAATAACTCCGCCATAACTGGCGTTTTTTATCAAGTTCAAATCGGTAGTTTTGTTATTCTTGGTAACTACTTT
Organism: Tenacibaculum sp. 1_MG-2023; assembly: GCF_030547425.1. Lineage (GTDB taxonomy): Bacteria > Bacteroidota > Bacteroidia > Flavobacteriales > Flavobacteriaceae > Polaribacter. The sequence goes on from NZ_JAUORH010000003.1 coordinate 216,869, forward strand.
ATTAGAAATCCACATAGTAATAGCAGCAAAAAGTAACGTAAAACCTAACAGGATAAAGAAAAACGTTTGACTTATACGTAAATATCCACCTAAAAAAGCCATGGGAATGCTAAATAACGTAAGCGGAATAACCTTTTTCCAGCTATATTGTTTTTGTTGCATGTACAATAAAACATTCCCTGTAACAACCATTACATTACAAAGTAAAGAAGTAGCTCTTATTTGTGTAAAAAGTAAACCAGTGAGTGCTAAAACGGCTAAGTAACTAGAACCTCCACCAAATCCAACAGAGGAGTATAGAATAGCTACAATAAAAAAAAGTAAAATAATGTACCAGTTAGCACTTAAAACATCTAAGAAAAGAGATATCACCATAGCGAGCAAATGTAACTATAAAAGTTTTTTGAAAAAAGTTGATGATTTACTCTTTTAGAAAAGACTTTTTAAACTGCTGAGGAGTAATCATTTCCATTTTTTTAAACTGTCTGTTAAAATAGCTAATGTTATTAAAACCAGATTTGTAAGCTATTTCAGAGATTCGCAGGTTTTTAGATTGCTTTATAAGTTTTTTAGAAAATTTAATTTTTTCAGAATTTATATAATCAATAGGAGAGATTCCCAAGGTGTTTTTAAACTTTTTATGAAAATGAGATGTACTCATACAAGCCTTCTTAGCTAACAATTCTACAGTAATATCTTTATTTGTGAGGTTGTTTTTTATAAACTTAATAACCATACCAATACGGGTGTCTGTAAGCGTGCCAGAAGGATCATTTAAAATAAAAGCTTTAGCCTTAGTTTGTAATAATCTCACAATAAGTTCTTGAATCATTAAATCAAGAAGAATGTCTTTAGATTTGTTTTGATCGGTAAACGTATGTACCAAACGTCCAACTAAATGATTAATATCCGTATTATGAACAAGGTGAGAAGAAGTTTCGTTTAATTTCCAATTATTGTTTTCGCGCTCTATAGTAACATTGTGATTAAACTTATCTACTATCTCATCAATCTTATCAGAGTCAATACCTAAAGCCAAACATTGAGTGGGATTGTCTTTTTCAGCCAAGGGAAAATCTATAACCATTTCTTTATTAGTTGGCATTACCACAGATTCACCAGGGAAAAAATCAAAAGGTTCCATACCTTCTAAATGCATTACTTTTTTTCCAGTGAGCATACTTGCAATCACAGGAAAATCAAAAGTCAAAGAGACTTGTTCAGCACTTTTATGAGTCTCAAAAATATTTAACTCAGCATATTCAGCATTATACGTAGTTCTGTTCTCTATTAAAGTAGTAAGTTTTCTACTTTCTTTATGTCGACTTAATAAATGGTTCATAAATCAATAGTACAAAAATCTATTTATCCTTTTTTTGAGATAATAGATATGTGTTACAATTTAATAAATACGTTCAATATATTGACTATATGATATTTTAATTTTACAAAAATTACGAAATATTCATTTTTTATACAAGTTGATTGTAGAAGTGTTATTTCGGGTAAATTAGTTTAAGTAAAGAACAAAAATACAAAGTTTTATGAGTTACACGAAACCAAAATTTAAAGACAGCTATGCAAATTTTATTAATGGAAAGTTTGTGTCTCCCTTGGGTGGAGAATATTTTGAAAACAAATCTCCAGTTGATAATAGTATCATAGCAAAATATCCAAGATCACAAAAAGAAGATATAGAATTAGCTTTAGATGCAGCAAATACAGCAAAGGAAAGTTGGGGCAACACATCAGCAGCAGAACGAGCTTCATTGCTAAATAAAGTAGCAGATATAATTGAAGCAAATTTAGAAGAGTTTGCATTAGTAGAAACCTGTGATAATGGAAAACCAATACGAGAAACATTAAATGCTGATGTTCCTTTGGCAGTAGATCATTGGCGCTATTTTGCTGCAGCCATTAGAGCAGAAGAAGGAAGTGCAACAGAGCTTGATCAAAATACTTTATCAATGAACATTAAAGAACCTTTGGGAGTTGTGGGGCAAATTATTCCTTGGAACTTTCCTCTTTTAATGTTATCGTGGAAGTTGCCACCAGCATTAGCTACAGGTAACTGTGTAATATTAAAACCCGCAGAACAAACTCCGTCATCAGCAACATTGTTAATGGAAAAAATAGCCGATGTTTTTCCTCCAGGAGTTATTAATGTAGTTCATGGTTTTGGTCCAGAAGCAGGAAAACCATTGGCATCAAGCCCAAGAATAGATAAAGTAGCATTTACAGGAGAAACTACTACAGGACAGTTAATAATGCAGTATGCTTCTAAAAACTTAAATCCAGTTACGATGGAGTTAGGAGGTAAGTCTCCAAATATCTTCTTTAATAGTGTAATGGATGAAGACGATGCATTTTTAGATAAAGCAATTGAAGGAGCAGTGTTATTTGCTTTTAATCAAGGAGAAGTTTGTACCTGTCCTTCACGCATTTTAGTACAAGAAGACATCTATGATAAGTTTATGGAGCGAGTGGTGGCAAGAACAGAAGCAATTGTACAAAAAAGTCCGTATGATGTAAACACAATGGTAGGAGCACAAGCATCAAATGATCAATATGAAAAAATTCAAGCGTATATTAAAATAGGAAAAGAAGAAGGAGCGAAAGTGCTATGTGGAGGAGAAGCTAATACACTAGAAGGAGAGTTGGCAAATGGATTTTATATTAAACCAACTATTCTAGAAGGACACAATAAGATGCGTGTATTTCAAGAGGAAATTTTTGGGCCTGTAGTGTGTGTGACAAAGTTTAAAGATGAAGCAGAAGCGCTAGAAATAGCAAATGATACCATGTACGGATTAGGAGCAGGAGTGTGGACACGAGATGCACATCAGCTATATCAAATTCCTAGAGCAATTAAAGCAGGGAGAGTTTGGGTAAATTGCTATCATGCTTATCCAGCGCACGCACCATTTGGAGGATATAAAAAATCAGGATTTGGTAGGGAAAACCACTTAATGATGATGGATTACTATCGCCAGACTAAAAACATGTTGATATCGTATGATAAAAACAAGTTAGGGTTCTTTTAGTTGTTTGAAAATACTGGGCTGATATAGGTCTAGTATTTTATAATTTAAAAAATATAATATGCAAAGAGTAGCAATAACAGATGCAGCAAAAGAAATAGTTGAAATACTAAAAAAGCAACATGGCGAATTAATTTTTCATCAAAGTGGAGGGTGTTGTGATGGATCATCACCAATGATTTTTCCTAAAGATGAAATGTATTTAGATGAAAGTGATATTCTGTTAGGAGTGTTAGATGAAGTCCCCTTTTATATGAATAAAGATCAATATGAATATTGGAAGCATACGCACTTAACCATTGATGTAACTGAAGGAAGAGGAGCAAGTTTTTCATTAGAAATTCCTTTAGGAGTTCGTTTCATTACACATTCACGTTTATTGCAACAAGAAGATGAAAGTTAGTATATGTTTTAAGAAGAAGAATTAATAAGTTGATAAACAATTAAAAATGATTTATTTTAGTAGCTTAAGCTAAAATAAAAGAAGTATAAGAATGAGTAACTATCACGTAAAAACATTAGAAGAATATTTTCAAGTATATAGAAAATCAGTAAGAAATCCAGAATTATTTTGGGAAGAAATAGCAGAAGAACACTTTGTTTGGAGAAAAAAATGGAACACCGTTTTAGACTATGATTTTGAGAAAGCTAAATTCAAATGGTTTGAAGGAGCAAAGCTGAACATTACAGAAAATTGTATTGATCGTCATTTACATATCAGAGGAGATAAAACTGCTATTTTATTTGAGCCTAATAATCCTAAAGAAGAGGCTCAACATATCTCTTACAAAGAACTGCACAAACGTGTTTGTAAGTTTGCTAATGTTTTAAAAGACCACGGAATTAAGAAAGGAGATAGAGTTTGTATTTACTTACCAATGATTCCAGAATTAGCTATTTCGGTTTTAGCTTGCGCACGAATCGGAGCAGTACACTCAGTTGTTTTTGCAGGATTTTCATCAACAGCATTAGCAACGAGAATTAATGATTGCGAAGCAAAAATGGTAATTACTTCAGATGGTTCTTACAGAGGGACAAAAACTATTGATTTAAAGAGTATTGTAGATGAAGCATTAGAAGGTTGTTCTACTATAGAAAATGTATTAGTTGTTAAAAGAATTAATTCAGATATTCAATTAAAAGAAGGACGAGATAAGTGGTTAGCACCTTTATTAGAAGAAGCTTATCAAGATTGTGTTCCAGAGATTATGGATGCTGAAGATCCATTATTCATTTTATACACTTCTGGTTCAACAGGAAGTCCAAAAGGGATGTTACATACTACAGCGGGTTACATGGTGTACACAGCATATACGTTTAAAAATGTATTTAATTATAAAGAAAATGATGTGTATTGGTGTACCGCAGATATTGGTTGGATTACAGGACATAGTTATATTGTGTATGGTCCGTTAGCAAACGGAGCAACAACTGTAATGTTTGAAGGTGTTCCTAGCTATCCAGATTTCGGTCGTTTTTGGGAAATTGTAGAGAAGCACAATATAAATCAATTTTATACAGCGCCTACAGCAATTAGAGCGTTAGCAAAAGAGAACTTAGAATTTGTTGATAGCCATAATCTTTCATCCGTAAAAGTGTTAGGAACGGTAGGAGAGCCTATAAATGAAGAAGCATGGCACTGGTATAATGATAATGTAGGAAAAAAGAAAAGTCCAATTGTAGATACTTGGTGGCAAACAGAAACTGGCGGGATCATGATTTCTCCTTTACCTTATATCACTCCAACAAAACCAACTTACGCAACATTGCCTTTACCAGGAATTCAAATAGCGTTGATGGACGAAAATGGAAAAGAAGTAAAAGGAAATCAGGTTGATGGAAGATTATGTATAAAATATCCTTGGCCATCTATGGCAAGAACTATTTGGGGGAATCATCAGCGTTATAAAGAAACATATTTCTCTGCATTTGATGCTATGTATTTTACAGGTGATGGAGCACTTCGTGATGAGGTAGGCTATTACCGAATTACAGGTAGGGTAGATGATGTAATTATTGTTTCAGGGCACAATTTAGGAACTGCACCTATAGAAGATGCCGTTAATGAGCATCCTGCAGTTGCTGAAAGTGCTATAGTTGGTTTTCCACACGAAGTAAAAGGAAACGCTTTATATGGTTATGTGATTTTGAAAGAAACAGGAGAGGTAAGAAATCAAGATAACTTACGTAAAGAGATAAATCAAATTATTACGGAGCATATCGGTCCGATAGCGAAGTTAGATAAAATTCAGTTCACGGCAGGACTGCCTAAAACACGCTCAGGAAAAATTATGCGTCGTATTCTTCGAAAAATTGCACATAATGAATTAGATAATTTAGGAGATGTTTCTACACTCTTAAATCCTGAAGTGGTACAGAGTATAATTGATAACAAATTATAAAATAAAGAAAAGGGTTCTTATAAGAACCCTTTTTCTTTTGCTATTAAAATCAAATCACGATCATCAGAATTATCAACCTCAAATATTTTAGCCATTTGTCGTTTTCTTTTTTGTACAGCAGCTAATGATAAGGGTAGGATGTTGGGTAGTTTATTTACACGATTACCAATAGATAATTCATATAAAATCTTTCGATCTAAATCATCTAAAAAATACTCATTGGATACTTGGCTTCTAAGCATTTTCATTACCGTTTTACTGTAGTAAGGAGGGTCGTTAAGTACTTCTTCAATAGCATGAACTAACTCTACCGGGGTAATGTCATTTTTAACTAAGAAACCATCGGGGTTTACGTTTTTTAAAATACTATGTACTCGATAATTATCGTTAAAAGTAGTGGAGATAATAATTTTAGACTCAGGTAGTTTTTCGTTTATAATCAAGCCTAAATCTTCACCAGATAAAATGCCTTTTTCTTCCATAGGAGGGAGGCTAATATCTAAAAAAATAATATCAATAGATCGGTTAGAAGAAGAATACGTTTCTATAATTTCATCGGCAGCACCACAGTTATTTGCTATTTGAATATGAAAAGAAATATTTTCATTTTGACTTTCAATATAAGCGAAAGCACTTTTGTAGGCTTCTGATATTAAAGGGTGATCGTCAATTATTAAAGCATTATACTTTTTACTTTCCATTTTTAGTATTAAAAGGGGTTATAATAACAAGTGTAGTTCCTTGGTTTTCTTTAGAGATAAATTCCAAAGTACCACCTAGTTTTTGTACCCTTGCTGTAATATTTTTTATTCCAATTCCCTTTTTCTTTTTCTCGGCATTAAAACCAATTCCGTCATCTTTTAACGAAATAATGAGCTCTTCTTTCTTAAAAGAAGCGTCTAAGGTAACATTTTTTGCCTTAGCATGCTTTATAATATTTTGTAAAGCTTCTTGAATAATGCGGTATACGTTAGCTTTGGTAACCTCGTTAATTTCGTTCCATGGAATGGTTTTATCAAAGTTAAACTTATAAGAAAAATTACCAATAGTACTTCTATCTTTTAAAAGTTGTGTTAAGATAGATGTAAAGTTAATATTTGAACTATCAAAATTATCGCTTAACCTGTGGGAAACATCTCTAATTTCTTTTTCTATCTCTTGTAACTCATCTAAAAAAGCTTGGTGTTTTTCTTGAGTTTCGGGTTTCATTTGCATAGCTAAAAAACCAAGGTTTACCCGAGTACCGAAAAGTTTTCCTAAAACACCATCATGAAGTTCTGCTGAAATACGATTACGTTCGTTAACACGTTCTTCTTCTAATTTAGCTTGCTGTTGTAGTGTTAGTACATATACTTCTTCATTCGCTTTTTGTTGTTCCGCTTCTAGTTTTAATTTTTCATTTTTTACTTTTTGTACACGTAAAAAATATAGTAAGCTAAGAACTAATAAACCAGCGAAACTAGTTACTAGAATCCATACACGTTGTTGACTTAACCGCTCGGTTTCTTCAATGTATTCATCTGTTTCAAACTCAATTCGTGTAAACTTATTTTGTATTCTTCGTTCAGCACTAATTAAGCTGTCGTTAAACACAATGTAGCGATCTAAGTATTTTTTAGAATTTTGTTTGTCTAAGTTGGCGAGTTGTTGTAAAGTAGTTAAATAATCTCCTCCATTTTTTAACTCTTTAGCTAATAAATTAGCTTCTTTAGCATATTGCAGCGCCTTAGTGGTGTCTTTGGTGTGTTTATAATAATCTGAAATATGGATTTTTGAAGTTAAAATATCAGTTTTATCACCTAGGCTATCTCTTATAGTCAAAGCTTTAAAGAAATCCTTCTTAATATTAGAAGTGTCATTAATTAAAAGTTTACAATGAGCTCTATTACTAAGTGCTCTTACCTTATTGGTAATATTAATACTTTTCTTTAAGTCAATATTATAATATTTTAAAGCAGATTTATAATTTTCCTTTATTTTGTGTATATTGGCGATGTTATTATAGGTACCTAAATAAACATTTTCTTTGTTTTTTAACTTAGAAAGGTATTCAAGTGATTTATTATAATAAAATAAAGCCTTATCATACTCTCTGATATCAGCTTGCAGTAAAGCAAGTTGATTGTAAGAAAAGTAAAGGTTTTTATTTTTGTTTAAATTCTTAAAAATTTCAATGGCTTTTATAATAGATATTTCACTGCCATAAAAGTCTCTGTATCTACCCTTGATATGAGCCATTCCGTATAGCATCTTTCCTCTTTCATATTTAAAACCTCCTTTATCAAAAGCTTCATAACCTTTATTGAAATGATAATAAGCTTTAGGGTAATCTTGTTTTCTTACATAATACGTAGCAAAATTCCAATAAGCATCACCTAAAGCATAATAGTCTTTTTGAGTCTGGGAGATCTCTATAGCTTTATGATTTACTTTTTTAAATAAAGAAGTATCTTTTAGTTTATAATATTCATAAGCAATAGAACTTAAATCTAGAGATCTTTTCAAGTTGTTGTTTAAAATATATTGATATGATTTAAAAAGTAGGTTTTTTCTATTATCAATATCTAGTTTTTTATTTTTTGATTTATTAATCCAAATATTAATACTATCCCTTTGAATAAGAGAAGTATTTAAGTTGTAGCCAAAACAATTTTTAGAGAATATAATAAACAAAAAAAATAGAGTACTTTTTTTTACCATCTTAATTTTATGTAGAAAAGCAAATCTAAAAAAAAAAGCCTTTAACTCTTGTTAAAGGCTTGGTTTATTAATAAAGGTTAGTTTCCTTTACCGCCATCATTACCGCTACCATCACTACCACCTGTATCTCCGTCTACGGGAGGGTAGATAGGTTCATCTACATTGATAGAATTAACTAATTCTGTTTGGTTAACAGTGTTGTTTGGTACAATATCTTCTGTTAAGTCTGTACAACTTGTAGTTAACAAAAATAACGTGCTTATTAGTAGTGTAAATTTTAAAGTTCTCATAATTTCAATTTTTAAATTTTGACAATAGTTTTCCTAGCCGCATGTGCAGCTCGTATAGCATCGAAATAAATTTTCGTGTGTATTACTTCATTTTAAAAATGAGGCAATAGTCATCTAACCCAAGTGTTTGGGTAGTAGGTAGAATTAAATTGATTGAAACATCAATTCATGAAGATGCGTTACTACTAAGGCCTATTGAGTACAACAGACTTCAGGGAATTCTACTTTGTCATAAAGGAAGCGTTTGCAATTTTGAGGTGAACGCTAGTTGATGTTGATTCTAAAATAGTGACATCATTATAAATAATGAATGTAATTTTAGTAAGCGTTCTTGTTGAATGAGTAAACGTCCTTTTTCATTTAGTATGTGCAATTTTAATGTTTTCATAGCATTTATTTTGTCTCCTTAATATAGTGAAAAAAAACGAATTATACAAGTTTTAACTTGTTGAAAATGTGTTTTTAATAAAAAAAAGCGTCTTTTTTAAAAAGACGCTTTTGTGTTGTATATAAGTGTAGAATAATTGCTAATTCCTCATTAAATATTTTGCTCCACAATAAACATCCTTGTCTTTTTTTGCTCTGTAACCAGCTCCTTTTCTGTAAGCTAAGCTGATACTTCTGTTTATGTTAGTTAATACCATCGTTTTAAATTTTTATTTATTAATAATACCAATTAAGTATATCTTAATAAGTATGGTACAAATATACGAAATTTTTACAATAAAACAAGTGTTTTTTTAATTTAAATTACTGTAAATCAGTTAATTATGTTGTTTTTAGAGTAAAAGAGGGCTGTCCGGATAATATCCAGATAACTAGTAGTTTTTTAACGTTTTGTACGTTAGTAGCTTAGAGTTCAATTAAGAGTTTTTAGTATGTTTTAAATTAAAATTTCATTTTTCAAAAAAAAAATATAAAAAAAGCGTCCAAAATTAATTGGACGCTTTGTATATCATTAGTTTTTATAATCAAATCATATTTGAGTTTTCATTATAATTAACATACAACGTCCTGTTTCGAAAGATTCCTTCATCAGGATTCCCACGAAAACTACATGTTAAGCTTACAAGCTCTTGTGCTATATGTAAATTCATTTTTTTCATAAAAAACAAATATATAAAATTTTAAATAATTTCTGTTTTAACGAAATTTTTGGCTTTTGAAGTCTTTTTTACCTCATTTTGGTGAAAAAGTAAGTCAGTGACTTACTAAAAGTAAGTCACTGACTTACCAAAAATAAAATTAGACGGTTTATTTTTGTCTCGGTTAAAATTTAGACCTTCAATAAGGTTAAGATATAAAATGGGGAATTATATCACGTCGTAGGGAAAGTTCTATGAAGAAAAAGAAAAACAAAATGATTTTACTCTAACCAAAGTAAAATATTCAAACTGAGAGTGCCTTTTAAGGCGCTCTTTTTTATTAGAAAAAAAGCTATATAGTCAGAAGATAAAACGAGTTAAGTAAGTTAATAAATAGTTAAGTGTTATATTTTAATAACAAGTGTTTAGAGGGAGGAATAAAAATAGATATTTAAAGTTGTTTAAGTTTAGTTAAAGTTGGTAACCTTTTAGTGAGTTAGATTTAAACTACAGCTAAGAACATCTTAAAGTAAGTGTTGTTGATTTGCGGGTATAAAACAAAAATTAACAGAATAATGAAAAACTTACTTAAATTAGGGCTCTTAGGTGTTTGTAGCGCAATAGCTTTAACATCGTGTGACTCTGATAGTACACCTAACCATGGAGATTCAATAGAATTAAAAGCACATTCTAAAACTCCCAACTTCTTAAAATTAGAATCAGAGTTTTCTGGAGTAAACATTTTTCCTTTATTGTCTTCTGAAGATAAGTTAGAAGATACACCAAACTTTGTGTATGGTTCTATGGCTGATGGTGCTGGATTAATGAGAAATTCAGATGGAACTTATACTTTAATTAATAATATTGAGGCAGATTATTCAATTGCTCGTATTAAATTAGATAAAACTTTTAAGCCTGTACATGGTGAATATATTTTAAATGCAAATGCTACAGCTAGTACAGCACAGTGTTCAGGTTCATTAATTACAGAGGCAGAACATGGCTTTGGCCCATTATATTTATCTGGTGGAGAATGGGGAGGAGCTTCTAAAGGAGTTTTCGCAACAGATCCTTCAAAAAATGCTTCAGCAGCAAGTTCACCAAGAATGTTAACAGCTATGGGACAATGGTCTACAGAAAATGCAGTAGCAATTGGTAAAGATGCATACGCAGATAAAACCGTTGTATTTATTGGAGATGATCATTCAGATAATGAAGTTCCTTCAGGTCAATTAGGAATGTATGTAGGTGATAGAGGAGATTTAGAAGGTGGTAAATTATACGGATTAAAAGTGACTGATGAAGGTATTACGTATGAGGTAGATATGAAAGAGGGTGCAACTTATAACGCTTCTTTTGTTGAGTTAACTGAAAAGAATATCGATTTATTAGATGCTGAAGCTAAAGAAAAAGGAGTGATGGGATTCTCTCGTTTAGAAGATATTGATTGGAGAAGAGGTTCTGCTAAAAATAACCGTGAAATCTATTTTTGTGTTACGGGTCGTAAAAAAGACGGTTTAGTGGGGAAAGGAAGTATTTACGGACGTGTATATAAAGTAGAGTTAAATGAAAATGATCCTACTGGAGCAGCAAAAATTACATGTGTATTAGATGGTGATAAGTTAGATGGTAAGGCAAGTGCTTTTCATAGTCCAGATAATATCGTAGTAACAGAAAACTACGCGTATATTCAAGAAGATCCAAATGGATATTTTGATGGTGAAAAGAACCACGCTGCAAGTTTGTATCAATATAATTTAAAAACAGAAGAGTTAAAGAAGGTATTAGAGTGCGATCAGGTTGCAGCTTCTGCTCAAGGTTACGGACGTTCTTTTCAAGAAAAAGCATGGGAGATTACAGGTATGATTGATATTTCTAAAACTATTGGAGTAAGTAATACTTTTTTGTTAATTACTCAAAACCACGGATGGGTTCCTGCTGATGGTGGAGCTTTTACAGATCCTTTAGCAAATGATGCAGCTGAAACTTCTAAAGAAGGAAGTCAATTATACATTGTTCAAGGATTGGATAGATAATGAAAAACAATTTTCAAAAAATAAAAAAGGCACATGTTATTATGTGTCTTTTTCTGGTGTCTATAATTAGTTGTAAACAAGAAAAAGCAACAAGCTATTCAAAGCTAGATAATCGAGCTTTAGTAGCTAAAGTTCAGGAATACTATTCAAAACATCTTGACAGCTGTATTTCAGATTTAGAAGAAATTAATGCTGTTGATGAGGCTTCAGAAAAATTGAAAAAATACAAATTAGCAAGAAAAGAGTTTAAGTTAATTGAACCAATATTGGCCTTTGTTGATAAAGAAAATTATAAGAGTTTAAATGCTCCGAATATTTTAAAGGTAGAAGAAGAAGATGCAACAGATATTAAAATAAGAAATCCTTTCGGGTTTCAAGTTATAGAAGAATTATTATATGAGGATAAGGTTGATACTATTGAGGTTGATAACATAGTAAAAGCAACTACAAATAGGCTTAAATTAATAGCTGAAAATAATACACTGTATTTTAAAAAACATCATATTTTATGGTTGCTACGAGATCAAATAACACGCATAGCTTTGGTAGGAATTACAGGTTTTGACTCACCAGTATTAGAACAATCATTAATAGAGGCTAAAACAAATTATGAAACTTTACTGTTTATTATAGATGTATATAAAAAGGAATTTTCAAAAGATAATTTATATGTTGATTTTGTAAACGAATTGCAGATGGCTCAAAAAGTATTGCAAAAAGGCAATTTTGAGTCGTTTAATCGTTATAATTTTATTAAAAATTATGCGCATAAACAATTAGAGCTGTTGGTAAAAACCTCAGAAGATTGGAAAGTAGAATTTCCATTAACTATGGCGTTCAATAATAACATCACTTCATTATTTTCTAAAGAAACATTTAATGTTGATTTTTTTAATGACTATCATCAGTTAGAAAAGGCGATGTCTAATGAAAAAATAGCGTTAGGAAGAAAGTTGTTTAATGATAAAAACTTATCTAAAGATGGAGTGATGAGCTGTGCTACTTGTCATATTAAAGACAAGGCTTTTACTGATGGATTAGCAACGTTTCCGAAGCAAAAAAGAAATACTCCAACATTGCTATATGCTGCTTATCAACAAACTTTTTTTCATGATGGAAGAGCGGGAAGTTTAGAGGGGCAAATTGTTGGAGTGGTGGAAAACAAAAATGAGTTTCATACCAGCTTAGAATATTTGACGGAAACTGTAAAAAATGACAGTGTATATACAAAGTCTTTTACTGATTTATATGGAAAAATAACTGATTTCAATATCAGAAATGCAATAGCGAACTACATCAGAAGTTTAGGTGATTTTAATTCTAAATTTGATAAGAATATCAACAATAAAGAAAATAATTTAACAACTTCTGAAGTTAATGGGTTTAATCTTTTTATGGGGAAAGCAAAATGCGCAACATGTCACTTTCCACCAGTGTTTAACGGAACAGTTCCACCTAATTTTACGGAAACAGAAGTAGAATCTATTGGAGTTCCAAATATGAAAGAAACTGAGTTAGATGATGATTTAGGAGCTTATGATATATTTAAAACTGAAGAACGAAAATACTTTTTCAAAACTTCTACCGTTCGTAATATATCCAAAACGGCTCCCTATATGCATAATGGGGTATATGAAACTTTAGAGCAAGTAATTGATTTTTATAATAAAGGTGGAGGAGAAGGATTAGGGTATGAAGTGCCAAATCAAACCTTACCGTCAGATAAATTGAATTTGTCAGAAAAAGAAATTGAAGACCTAATAGCTTTTATGGAGAGCCTAACGGATGAATAATTCATTCAATTTTTATAGTTAACATAAAACTCTCTGAATGTATTTTTAGAGAGTTTTTTATTTTTACTGTAATTTTTAGTGGCAGTTTCGACCAATTAAAACAAACCAATTATGATGAAAAAAATACTAGTACTAATAACCATAGCTCTTTTTTCAATAGCCTGTAAAAAAGAAGTTAAAAAGGAAACAATTAAAAAAGAAGAGGTATCAACGTTAAAATATCCGAAAGCATTAGAAGAAGTTCTTGAAAAGCACGGAGGAATAGCACAATGGAAAAAAAAGAAAACATTGTCATTCACATTAAAAAATGAAGAACATACTACAGATTTACATTCAAGAAAAATAGTAGTGAATTCTCCAAAGTATTCTTTAGGGTTTAATGGAAAAGAAGTGTGGCTACAACAACAAGACTCAACAGCGTTTAAAGGAAACCCTGAGTTTTATTATAACCTATATTTTTATTTTTACGCAATGCCTTTTGTGTTAGCTGATGACGGAATTGTATATTCAGAAACAGAATCCTTAACTTTTGAAGGAATAACATACCCAGGAATAAAAATTTCATATAAAGCCAACGTAGGAACTTCACCAGATGATAATTATTTTATATTTTACCATCCAGAAACAAAACAAATGGCATGGTTAGGGTATACGGTAACCTTTTTTAGTAAAGAACCAGCAGATGCGTACAAAATTATAAGATACAACGATTGGGAAAATGTTAACGGTTTGTTGTTACCAAAATCCATAACTTGGTATGCTAAAGATGAAAAAGGGCAACCAACAAAACCAGCAAAAGAACCAATTCAGTTTAAAATGCCTTTGTTAAATGAAGCATCATTAGCCAATAGTTTCTACGAAAAACCAAAACAATAATTAACTAAAAAAATAAAGTATGGATAAAAAGTATGTATGGAAAAAAGAGTATACGTTAGTCTTGGTGGCTAATTTAGTATACATCGTATTATTTTACATAATTACAAACATATATACAAAATAAATCATGCAACTAATAGATTGGATTGTTCTTTCGGTAACGTTATTGTTTATTGTTTTATACGGAGCTTGGAAAACCAGAGGGAGTAAAAATGTTGAAGATTATATAAAAGGAGGAAACCAAAGTAAGTGGTGGACGATTGGTTTGTCTGTTATGGCAACACAAGCCAGTGCCATTACTTTTTTATCTACTCCAGGACAAGCATTTCATAGTGGAATGGGCTTTGTACAGTTTTACTTCGGTTTACCAATAGCGATGGTAATTATTTGCTTGGTATTTATCCCTATTTACCACCGATTAAAAGTTTACACAGCTTACGAATATTTAGAAGGAAGGTTCGATCAAAAAACGAGAACCTTAACTGCAATTCTGTTTTTAATTCAACGCGGATTAGCAGCAGGAATCACCATTTTTGCACCCGCTATTATTTTGTCAGCAGTTTTAGGGTGGGATTTAGTTACGCTAAACATTATTATAGGTGTTTTGGTAATTGTTTATACCGTTTCAGGAGGAACCAAAGCGGTGAGTGTTACACAAAAACAACAAATGGCAGTAATTTTTGCAGGAATGTTTGTAGCTTTTTATTTGATATTACAATACTTACCTGATGATATTACATTTACAAAAGCATTAGAAATTGCAGGAGCTTCTGATAAAATGCAAGTACTCGATTTTTCTTGGGATTTAAATAACCGTTATACGGTTTGGACAGGTGTTTTAGGAGGAACATTTTTAATGTTATCGTATTTTGGAACAGACCAAAGCCAAGTACAGCGTTATTTATCAGGGAAATCATTAAGAGAAAGTCAATTAGGATTGATTTTTAATGGGCTGTTAAAAGTACCGATGCAATTTTTTATTCTGTTAGTAGGAGTGATGGTGTTTGTGTTTTATCAGTTTAATCCGTCACCGTTAAATTTTAACCCAAAAGCAGGAGAAGCAATAGCAAATTCTAACCTCGAAACGATTGAAAAATATGTTGAACTAGATGAGCAACATCGATTTATCGAAGAACGAAAAAAAGCATTGATTTTTGAAGGGTTAACTCCTGAAAATGTCACCAAAATTCAAGAGTTTAATGAACAAGATAAGGTGCTAAAGGAAGAAGCAAAAACAATTATTTCAAAAGCAGACCCACTGGTAGAGACAAACGATAAAGATTATGTGTTTATCCACTTTATTCTGAATAATTTACCCAAAGGATTAATAGGTTTGTTGTTAGCAGTAATTTTATCTGCAGCCATGTCTTCTACAGCTTCTGAGTTAAATGCCTTAGCAGGTACTACAGTGATTGATTTATATAAACGAAACTCAACCAAAGAACACAACGAAGAGCACTATGTGAAAATGTCGAAATGGTTTACGCTAGGTTGGGGTATTTTGGCAATTTCAGTTGCCTGTGTAGCCAATTTATTTGATAACCTAATTCAGTTGGTAAATATTATTGGTTCTATTTTTTACGGAAATGTGTTGGGGATATTTTTATTAGCTTTTTTTATAAAATTTGTTAGAGGAAATGCAGTATTTATTGCAGCAATTATTACGCAACTATTAATTATTGCAGTTTGGTATATTGATTGGTTACCATACCTGTGGTTAAACGCTTTGGGTTGTGGATTGGTAATGTTGTTAGCAATACTAATTCAATCATTTTCTAAAGAAAATTAACTTTTTTCTATTCGTAAAAAATCAATAATATCAGAAGCAATTAACGCATTGTATCCTTTTTTACAAGTGGCTTCATCACCTGCTTTCCCGTGGAAAAATACACCTAATAAAGCGGCATGTAACGGAGGGTAATTTTGTGCAAGTAATCCAGTTATAACCCCTGTGAGTACATCACCGCTACCACCTGTTGCCATTCCTTGGTTTCCAGAAGTGTTGAAGTATAAATTTCCTTCAGGAGAAGAAATCACAGTATATGCGTTTTTTAAAACCACGATGCATTGATATTTAGCAGAAAACTCAAGTTGTTTTTGTAAACGTTCCGTTGAGGTGTCAGATTTTCCAACCAATCTATCAAACTCTTTAATATGTGGAGTTAAGACAGAGTTTTTAGGAAGTAACGATTTTAATTCTTCGTTTTGAGCAATAATATTGATAGCATCGGCATCTATTACTAACGGGCTATTACTTTTCGATACTAATTTTTTTACAAGTTGTGTCGTTTTTTCGTTAACACCTATTCCAGGACCTATCGCGAGAATGTCGTATTTGGAAATTTCTGGGAGTTGGGTCACGAATTCTTCATTCTCATCGGTTAGGCACATTGCTTCTGGAATGGAAGATTGTATAATTTGATACCCGCACTTAGGTATATAACTAGTTAACAGGCCAGCACCACTTCGTAAGCAAGCTTTAGAAGATAGAACCGCAGCTCCCATTTTTCCGTAGGAACCAGCAATTAATAATGCATGTCCGTAACTTCCTTTGTGAGACTGACGAGGTCTGGGCGTTAAAATATCAGCAATTTTTTCGTTTAGAATGTAATAGTTGCTCTCTTGTTGCTGAATAAAATCTTCATCCAAACCAATAGCGACTGTTTTCCAATTTTTTATATGGTTTCCATTTTCAGGAAAAAAGAAAGAAAGCTTTGGTCGTTGAAAACTTACTACTAGGTCTGCTTGTACAACAGTATCGGAATCAGGTAACTTATCGCAATACAATCCAGAAGGAACATCAACAGCATACACAGTTTTTTTAGCCTTATTAATGCTTTCAACAACATGTTTTATAAAACCAGTAATTGGTCTGGAAAGGCCAAAACCAAAAATAGCATCAATAATCACGTCGTACTCAGAAAAGTCAGGAACTTCACTAGTTGATTTTATGCTAATAGTATCGTCAAGTTTTTGGAAATTAATATCACAATCTGGGCTAAGTGTATCTTTAAATTGAACTAAAAAAGGTTGTACAGTATATTTTTTACTTCTTAAAATTCTGGTAATAGCAAATCCGTCACCACCATTATTACCAGCACCACTAACAATAGCAATTTTTAAAGAGTGATCCAATAAGGGTTCAATAGCTTTTACAAACGCTAAAGATGCTTGTCCCATTAAAGCAAAAGAAGTAATTTCTTTTTTAGAAATAGTATGTTCGTCAGCTTTTCGTATTTGAGTAATATTGATTATTTTTTGAAGATTTTCCATGTAAGAAATTTACAACTTTACATAAAAAAAACAAAAAAAAACTAGAAGAACTTTAGGGAATATAACGATGGTTGGAGTTTGTTCTTACTGAACTTTAAGATTAACCAAACTCATAATACGTTCAAACTGTTCTTTAAGCCCCATATCAGAATTGTCAAATTCAATAGCATCATCAGCTATAATTAGAGGAGAATCTTTTCGGGTAGAGTCTATACGGTCACGCTCTTGTACATTGTGTAATATTTCTTCGTAGTTTACTTTATCACCACGATCTAGCAATTCTTTATATCGGCGGGTTGCGCGTTTGTCCGCAGAAGCAGTCATAAATAATTTTAGTTCAGCATTAGGAAAAACCACGGTTCCAATATCACGACCATCCATAACAATACCTTTGTTTTTACCCATTTCCTGCTGCTCACGAACTAACTTTTTTCTAATTTCAGAAACTTCAGCAACTTTGCTTACCAATTTAGAAACTTCAATACTTCTAATTTCTTTTTCAACATTGATTCCGTTTAAAAACATTTCAGCAAAACCAAGTTTTTCATTAAAAGTAAAAGACAGAGAAATGTTAGGTAAATCAGCAACTAAACCTTCTGAATTAAAATGATTTTCAGAAATATAATTATGTTGCATGGCATACAAAGTAACAGCTCTATACATGGCACCAGTATCAACATAAATATAACTTAGCTCTTTAGCTAATTGTTTAGCAATAGTACTCTTTCCTGTAGATGAAAAACCGTCAATGGCTATGGTGATTTTCTTAGTCATGATTCAAAAAAATGGATAACAAATATACGGTGGATTTTTAATATAATGAGGTTACTTTTTTATAGTTAGGTTTAAGATTGTTAAGTTGCTTTTTAAAAGTTTGTTATATAGTGTCTTATTAATAGTTTTTTAGTGTTTATAAACTTTAGTTGTAGGTTACATATAGATTTTATATATTTCGGCGTTAAATTTTGTTAATTTTAATGCCGTTTTTGTTAAGAAAAACTATAAATTTGACACCCCTTAAAGGATCCCTTAAATGAAAAACTACACTAAAAGCATTTTATTACTTTTAGCGACACTTCTGTTTTGTGCAACAAGTGCTGTATCTCAGACGCTACTTAAGCCCGAGGTTCAGTCTGGTGTTGTTTGTCTTAATGGGAGTCAAACAGTTACATTTAAAGTAACAACTCTACCTGATTCTGGTAATACCTATACCATTGAATTATCAGATAAAGATGGTAATTGGGGGAGCCCAACAAACGTATTAACATTTACCAATGCGAATAATCTTTATACTTTTACCAGAAGTTTTGGATTACCAGATAATACTTATGGTGCGAATTATAAAGTGAGATTGAGAGCTTCTTCAGTATCTTCATCAGAGGAAACAAGCCCAGACTCAGATTCTTTTGAAGCGTATAAATATGATTCAGATTTAGTATTAAATAATTATGAAGACGTTATACTTTGTGATAGCGGGTCTGCTGAACTTACACTAAATACTGATAAGGATGCTGATTATCAGTGGTATAAAGATGATGTGCTATTTATCACTACAACAGAGCCTAAACTAGAGGTTACTGAGTCAGGAAAGTATCAGGTAAAAATTAATAATGGAAAATGTGGTAGTGTAACTTCAACAATATCTTCTGTAATTATCTTAGATAATACAGCTAAACAAATAAAAGGGCCATCAACTGTAGAAATATGTGGGGATGAGTCACATACTTTTGAAGCTAACACAAATCGTTCTGGTTTAACTTATAACTGGTACTTAGATGGTAGTTTAGTTCAATCATCTAATTCTTCAACGTATACAACACCAACAACAGGGCAGTTTGGAACGTATTATTTAGAAATTGAAACAGGAACCTGTACTACTAAGTCTAATAATGTTACATTACAGCAACAAACAGCAGCAGGTTTTACAGTAACGAATGTTGGAGCTTTAGAGAGAATTATTTTATTTGGAGAAAAAAAAGAATTGTGTATTACACACGATGCTGACCCCTCAGAAGTTACTATAGAATGGTATAGAGATGATGTAACTATGGGAACTGCTGTAAGGAATCAGCTATGCATAGATGCAGCTACAGCAGGAGTGTATTATGCAAGAGTAACAAAGAGTACAGGTTCAGCTTGTGATGATATAGTTGATTCTGAAAAGTTTACACTATTAAACGTAACATCATTTGAACCAATAATAAGAACAGAAACTGATTATGAAGAATGTAACACAACAAGTACAAAGTTAAGTATAGTTGGGATTATGGCTGAAGCAGAGGATGGAAATGATTATGATTTAACATCAGATCAAATAGCTTTGTTGAGTTTTGAATGGTATAAAGATAATGTAACAACAGGAGGAACAGCAAATGAATACATAGTAAATTCATTTACAGACAATGGAGTATATACATTAAAAGCAAGTTTTAACGGTACAGAAGGAATATCTAATGAATTAGATATTAAGTTAGCTGAAGTGCCTGAAATAAGCAGTACATCAACTTCAAATTCACTATGTACTGGGTCTTCTATAACTTATACAATAAATAATGTAGTAGCAGGTTATACGTATCAATGGATTAAAGATGGTACGGATGATGTTACTCCAACAGATCCTCAAACATTGGTGGTGACAGAAGTAGGAGAATATGTGTTGAAATATTCAGGTTTTGGTTGTGATAATGAACTAGACCCAATAAATGTAGTGATGTTTGATGATTCTGCAGTAACTATTACTCCTTCTGAGATTGTAGTAATGGAAGAAGGAAGCTCAGCAACCATAACAGTGGCAGGAGGAGAATCGTATGAATGGTACGAAGGAGAAAATACCTCAGGAGCCTTGTTATCAACAACAGAAGAACTAACAGTAACTACTTTGGGGTTTTACACAGTATCTGTTAAAGTAGGGGCCTGTTCAGTAACAAGAACGGTAGAAGTTGTAGAACCAGATGGACAAATAATAGTACCTAATATTGTATCGCCAAATCAAGATGGAGCTAATGATACTTGGAAATTGTCAAACTCTTATGCATACCAACCTAATGTAGAAGTTATTTTGTACAATTCAGGCGGAAAAGAAATTCTAAAAACAACCGATTATAAAAATGATTGGCCTATGGAGAGTCTTGGCAATCAGAAGATATTTTACTATAAGATTATTAAAGACGATAAATTGATAAAAGCAGGAACTATATCGGTAATAGATTAAATTTAGATGATAAAAAAAATTACTTTATTTATTGTTTTAGTGTTAAATGTGTTTGTGATACAAGCACAATTTTCTGGTGGTGAGCAGCAATATAATAGCTTTAATTCTCGTAGTTTTATGAAATTTAATCGTTTTTTAACGGTGCCTACCTTTTCTGCTTTACGAGAAAATAAAACTTCAATTTCGGCTATCGTAAGAAATAGTAATGTTGAATTTGAAGACAATCCTAGACTATATTTAGCAGCCTACTCGGGAAAAATGCGAGAAAATGTGGGAGCAGGTTTAGCAGTTTATCAACAAGAAGTAGGAGTATTTAAAGATTTTGGAGCCTTAGCAAATTATGCGCATCGTTTGCAGTTAAATGAAACGATGGATTTAACTTTTGGATTTAACTTTTTATATAGTAGGAGAAGTGCTGATGGATTAAAAGTGAATTCAACAGATCCAGAACCACAAATATCCAATTACCAAGATATACCTGTTGTAAATTTTCAGCCAGCTATAACCTTATCAATAGGAAAGTTTGATGTAGGAGTGTTTTTTGAGAATTTAGTAGACTTTAATCTTAAAAAAAGTGAGATGGCAACTTCTTTTGGAGAAAAAACATTTTCGGGGCATCTAATGTACTCTCATGAATTTACTTACGCATCAGGGCTTTTTGAAGGTGCAGATATACGAATGTTAGCAATGGCAAGAAAACCAGGAGAAGGAGAGTTTGGTTATGGAGCAAATGCCATTGTAGATTTACCTAAAGCAGGTTGGGTAAAAGCAGGTTATGACAAAATATATGGAATTTCAGCTGGTGTTGGAATAAACCTTTCAGAAAATTTAGCGATAGGATTTAGTTACGAAAAAAGTAGTTTTGCAGCAACAAATGAAGTTGGACTTATTTATAATTTTGGTAAAAAAAGGTTTACAAGGGAACGACCTAAGAGGAGAACAGGAAATATTAAAGTTAACCTTCCAGAAAGAACACCAAAACAAGAAATAATATATAAAAACCCAGAGCATAACGATTTATCTGATGAAATTCAGCAAGCACAAGATTCTATTGATATTTTAAATAAAAAGATAGATGAAGTATTACGAATACTAAAAAATCAACCAACACCTAAAACAATTATCAATACTAATACAGTAATTGTTAAGGATAGTGCTCAAACAAAAGATACTTCATTAAAAAGAAGATCAAATAAACCGTGGCGTAAAAGTACGGTAACGCGCTCTGGTGGAGGAGGAACCATGTATTATGTGGTGTCTGATCAGTTTAGAAGTAAAGAAAATGCAGAAGCGTTAATAGATAAGTGGTCACGATTAGATATTGAAGCAAAATATGTATTTGAACCTAATAAAAAATTATACTATGTGTACATAGATAGGTTTGCTAAAGAAGAAGATGCAGAAGAAAAAGTAGATGATTTTAATGATAAAACCCGTTTGTTTGAGAAAAATGATGATAAAAAAGACAATTCTACAATAAAAGTTAACAAGATTACAAAAGATCCAGTGTATGTGGTTAAAATAACCTTAGGAGGAGCGTTAAGTAGCTCCGAAGAACCTAAAACACAACCTCCTGCTAGAGTTTACCCTATGGATGCTGAAGGAGTAGAACCAGGATATTATTTAAGAGTTTATGTAAACTCACAAAAAGCACTAGCTGACCGTAATGTTGATGAATTACGAGGTGATGATATAGATGCAGATTATTTTGTAGACCCAAAAACAGGCTACATGCATATCTACATTTTTAAAACAACAGATAGAGCAGAAGCGATTAAAATGTACAACACAAATTTAAATGGAACCTTTTACGATCGTAAGGCAATCATACAGATAAAATAAAATATATAACAGAAGAACTTGATTAATTAATTCCCCCAATTGATATTATGAAGAGAATAATTACCCTACTAATAATTGTATTACAGACCCTTATTGGTTTTTCACAAGAAAAACCTAAACCTAATTCAAAACCGGCAAAAGTAACATTAGATGAGACAGTTGGTTATGAAAAATTAATGGAAAAACTTTCTCAAGAGAAGGCATTAAAACCTCCATCAACACCTTATTTTGATCAGCGAGTTGTTAAACCTGACGGAAGCTCAGGAGGTATTAATATTAAAGGAGATATTACGTTTATAGCCAATAATGTTTTAAGTATTGATCAATGGGGGTATGACCCAGAAGACCCTTACGATGGATCTAGTTCAAACGGAACTGTTAATATGCAGTATATTGATATTGACGGGGATTCTTCTACAGATTCATCAAGTTCAGATGAGTTAAACTTACCAAGTTGTTCTAGAGTAGTATATGCAGGATTGTATTGGGCTGGTGTTTATCCTTACGAAACTTGGGGGGGACGAGAAAGTAGGAGATATAATCCATATCAAATAAAATTCAAATTACCTGGTGGGGCTTACCAAGATATAGAAGCAGATGCGAGTGATGTTACAAAGAGGGAGCTAATTTATGATAATGGTGTTGCTTATATATGTTATAAAGATATTACCTCAGATATTCAAGGGTTAGCAACTGTAAACCCTGAAGGGCATAATGGTACTTATGTAGCAGCTAACATTAGAGCAACAAGAGGAAGAGATTATTCCGGTGGTCTAGGAGGTTCTGGAGGTTGGACAATGGTAGTAATTTATGAAAATGAAACAGAGTCAAGTAAAAATATAGCTGTCTTTGATGGTTTTGCAGATGTACGTAATGGGAATAATGTAAATTTATCATATTCTGGATTTACAACAGTTCCAGTTGGTCCTAATCCTGCAAATCCAGCACCAGTAAGAGCAACATTATTAGCCGCAGCCTTAGAAGGAGATAGAAGTATATATGGAGATAGATTTCAAATTAAAAATACAGCTGGTAATTTTGTAAATCAGTATACTCCTAATACAAATCCCAGTGGTAATTTTTTTAATGGTAGTATTACTAGGTATGATCAATATGTAACATCACGAACCCCTGATAGTGAAAACACCTTAGGTTTTGATGCAGATTTATATCAGTTAAGTAACCCTAATAACAGTGTCATAACCAACGGACAAACTTCTGCAGAAGTAAAATTTACAACTAGTGGAGATGTATATTGGCCTTTTCTAAATGCTTTAGCTGTTGAAATTATAGAGCCTAAAGTACAACTAATAAAAACAATTGAGGATGCTAGTGGAAATGATATACAAGGTACACCTGTAGGTTTAGGGAGTGAATTGTTTTACAATATAAGCTTTCAAAATGTAGGAACAGATGATGCCAGAAATACAGTAATTACAGATTTATTACCAAAAAATGTAGACTTATTAACAACTACAGCACCAAATGGATCTGTTGCTCCAGATGGGACACGTTTTGATATAGACTTACCTCCAGGAGTATCTATAACAGCATACGATCCACCAAGCGCAGCCAATGATAATAGAGCTGAATTAGAGATTTCAGTGCCAAATAATATGGTTTTAGAGGGAGGTGCCCTTTATAACATTCGTATGCATGTTCAAGTAGTTACTGATTGTAGCCAGTTAAGAGATGTGTGTTCTACTGAGGTTAGAAACCAGGCGTTCGCAAAATACGAAGGAATTAGAGGGGGAGTTGTAGTTGATAACGAACCTAGTTATGCAGGTATAGACGATTGTGATTTTGGTATAGTAGGTACTTCAAACTTTTTAGTTGATACAAGTGGATGTTCTTTTGAAACGACACAAGTAATGTGTGGTTCTAGTATAACATTAACTGCTGGAGCAGGGTTTGAATCATACGAATGGAGAGATGCCTCAGGCACTTTATTAGGAACTACTACAGTACCATCTTTTGATGTAACTAGTGAAGGAACGTACACAGTTAATAAGATAGCTTCAGCTGCATCAGGGTGTATAAATGCTGAAGAAACCATACATGTTGTAGGATATAATTCAGAACCAAATCCATTGCAACCATTTGCAGATCAAGTGTTAACTTGTGCAAGTAATGGAGAAGAGTTAGCGGAAGTTTACTTATGTGGTGATAGTGGATCTAGAACGATTAGTTTACCGTTTGATACCTCTTCAGCTACAACAGTACAATGGTTTAAATTAGATGAATCTTCTTGTACTGATGTAACAGAGTCAGGGTGTCCTAATGTAAATACAGCCTGTACATGGAATGAAGTAGGAAGCGGAGAATTTTCTAGAGATTTTACTAATGAAGGAGAATTTCGTTTAGATGTTTTATATGATGGAAGATGTCCTAAAAGTTACTACTTCAATGTGTACAAAGCGACTTTAAATCCTACTTTTATTAAAGAAGATATTTTATGTGGAAACAACGGGTCTATTACTGTAAACAATATACCGGCAGGTTATCAATACAGTTTAACAGGTCCAGGAGGTTATAATGCTCCTTTTCAAGATAGTAATGTTTTTTCAGGTCTAACAGCCGCAGGAAACTATAACCTTTCAATCCGTGTAAGTAGTGCATCTGCAGCTTCATGTACATATACTTTTCCTCCTATTAATATTCAGGAAAATGACATAGATATGGACGTCATTACAACACCTATGCAGTGTTTTAATGATTCAGCACAAATAAGAGTTCAGGTAAATAATGTTCCTGGAGATTATACATATGAATTATTACAAGGTGGAAGTGTAGTAGGAACAGAAGGACCAACAGCTAATAACGATTTTACTTTTAATGTTACAGATGGGGGCGCTTATACAGTGAGAGTTACAACACCTCAATGTACCGCTACAGAAATGGTTGTTATTAATGAACCAGATGAGTTAGTACTTACTGCATTAAAAACTAAAGATATAACTTGTGAGTCAGGAAGTTCAGATGGAATAATTCAATTAACTGCAAGTGGAGGAACATTAGACACATCGTCAGGCAATAATTATAATTTTGCTGTATGGACGAGTCAGGGAACAGATTTATATACAAACCCATCAGATATTCCGAATACTGCTTTTTTAATACCAGCAACAAATCCATACACCTACAACGTGCCTGTTGGTAGTGAAGGAGTATATCGATTTATTGTTATTGATGATAATAACTGTTATACAATTTCAGCCCCAGTTGAAGTTACTGTAGAACCTGAATTAGTATTCACTCATTCAGAAACAGATGTAACTTGTAATGGTTTAACAGACGGAACTATTAATGTTAGTGTTAATGGAGATAATTTAGGATATGGAGTAGAGTATAGTATAGATAACACTACATGGTATACCACAGGTGCTTTTGATAGCTTAGATGATGGAACTTATACCATTTATATAAGGGCATCAAAAAATTCTTATCAGTGTTTATATGAAATTCCAAATGTAGTAATAAATGAGCCAGCACCACTTAATGGAGGAAGTGCTACAAAAACTGATTTAGAATGTAACACCTCTGGAGGAACTACCTTTGGTACTATAACCTATACAGCACCAACAGGAGGTACTCCTAATTATACATATTACTATAAGTTAAATTCAGCTGCAACTTATACTTTAGCAGCAAGTAATCCAGTAACAGGGCTCCCTGCAGGAACATACAACACAAGAGCAATAGACGCAAGTGGATGTATAATAGATTTAAATGATGTAACTATAAATGGGTTACCTTCAGTACCAAATTTAACAGAGTCAGTTGTTTATAATTGTGATGGTACAGGAAACGTAACTATAACAGCTACTCCAGCAGGAACATATACTTATACTTTAAACGGAAACTCAAATACTACGGGTGTATTTAATAATGTACCAGTAGGAGGATATACAGCTGAAGTAACTTATGGAGGTAGTTGTGTAGAAGATATTACGGTTACGGTAAATGCAGGAAATGAATTTTCAGGAAGTATTGTAGGTTCTACAGATAGTGAGTGCTATGGTTCAGATAATGGATCAATCACAATATCAGCAAATAACGTTATAGGAGGAAGTTTTGAATATTCGACAGATGGTGGAGCAACTTGGTCAATGACAGCCGATAACCCTTATAGAGTTGTAGGTTTAGCAGCAGGAACATATAATGTGTTTATAAGAGAAGCTGATGGAGGAGTGGCAAGTTGTGTATTTGATTTAGGTAATGTTACAATAGGGCAACCAGAAGAATTAACCTTGGCAGCATCAGTGACTCAAGAAGTAACTTGTAATATTGCAACAGGAACTATTACAGCTACTGCTACAGGAGGAATCCCTCCATACGAATACAGTATTGATGGAGGTGCTAATTGGGAAACTAGTAACGTGTTTAACAACGTGCCACCAAGAGCAACTGATTATGTTGTAATGGTTAAAGATAGTAGAAATTGTAACGAATGTGGCTGTACAGCCAAATTGTTCCAAAATGGAAGCTTTGAAAGACCAGCAGAAACAGCAACAAGATATAAATGGTATAATGAAGATGATGTACCAGGTTGGGACTCTACGGCGTCTGATAATTTAATAGAGCTTTGGCATAATGGATATAATGGTGTCACTGCTCATGAAGGAGCTACGTTTGCCGAATTAAATGCTAATAAAGAATCATCATTATATCAAGAATATTGTACACAACCAGGAGATATAATTACTTGGTCTGTAGCACACAGAGGAAGAAGTGGTTTAGATAGAGCAACAGTGAAAATAGGAAGTGACTTAGCCACAGCCGGAGTTGTTGAAACCATGGAAACAAATAACACTGCTTGGAAAGTATACACAGGTACTTATACTGTTCCAGTAGGGCAATCAACCACAATAATTGCTTTTGATGCATTATCAACAGCAGGAGGAAATAAGACAGTAGGGAATTTTATAGACGACGTACAAATTAATATTGCGAGTACAACTTGTGTACCTGTAAGTGTACCAGTTGTAGAACCAAATACAGTAGATTTTGATTTAACGCCTACATTATGTTATGATGGAAGTGGAAATGGCGAGATTCTGGTAGAAGTTACATCGGGTAATAATGATTACCAATTTAGGATAGATGGAGGAGTTTGGCAAACACCAGCAACGGCAACTCCAGATGAATTTACTTTTACAGGTTTAACAGACGGTACCTATAGTATTGAA
>NZ_JAUORH010000030.1 GCF_030547425.1 Tenacibaculum sp. 1_MG-2023
GTAGGAAGAACGAATTTAGCAGGTACAACATTAACGCTAAATCCTACGGTAGCAGGAACATATACCGTAACAGTTTACGATGCAGGAGCAACACCAGAATGTTCAGTAGTTAAAACTATTGAAATTAAAGATGCTGAAACTCCTAATTTCACGGCAGTAGCTACAGTAACAGATATTTGTTTCGGAACATTAACAGGAGAAGTTACAGTTTCACCAGTAGATAATGGTATTTTACCATTAACGTATGAGATTAATAATGTATCAGGAACATATAACGCTACTTTAACAGGAAGTGATACTGTATTTACGAACTTACCAGCAGATGACTATATAGTTACAGCTACGGGAGTAAATGGATGTATAACAAATGAACCAGTTACAGTAACAGAAAATCCAGTAATAGATATCTCAAACGCTATTACAGTAACGCAGTTTGCTTGTACTACAGGTAATACTGTTAATACTGCAAAAATAGTAGTAGATAAAGGAGCGATTACAGGAGGTACAGGGAAATATGTACGAGTTGTATTTGAAGATGCAGCAGGTAATGTATTGCAAGACGATAGTAATTTTACGTACATATCAACTGATTTAGCAGGAGGTACTTATACAGTAAAAGTATATGATGAAAATACAGATTGTTTTGTGTCTAGAGTAGTAACGATAGCTCCATTTACTCCAATGACAGGAGCAGCTATCAATGTAATCAAAGATACAGACTGTAATACAGGAGAGAATATCACTGTAAAAGTAGTACCTGCATTACCAAACATTCAATATACAATAACAGGAACAGGAGCTACCCCTTTTACACAAACATTAAATGTGGTATCAGATGCAGATGCAGCAGTATTTAATAACGTGCCAGTTGATAATTATACAATTGAGATATACAATGCAGCAACAGGATGTACTTTAGAAGCATATCACACAGTAAAACCAGAACCTACCTTTGATGTATTAGTAAGTAATGTTCAAAGAGCTTGTTTTGGTGGTACAGGAAGTGCAACAATAGATTTTAGTGCAGCTACACCATATACAGATGTTTATACTTACGAAGTATTTGAAGTAGGTAACCCAACTGCTGTTACATTAGGAAATGGTACAGGAGGTATTCCAGAAACAATTACTACTAATTTAGTAGCAGGAGAATATTATGTGGTTGTAAACATGACGAATACACCATTTTGTTCACCAAGAACAGAAAACTTTATAATTGAAGAACCAGCAAATGCATTAGCATTAACTGGTACACCAACGTATATTAATTGTAATGTTACTGATTCTGGAGAAATCTTGTTAGAAGCTCAAGGAGGTTGGGCACCGTATGAGTATCAATTAGTAAATGATTTAACACCAGCTACACCAATTCAAAATTTTGATAGTAATAGAAGAATTACTGGATTAACAGCAGGTGATTATACAGCAACAGTTAGAGATGTTACAGGTTGTGAAGAAACGTTTACATTTACTCTAGAACCGACCACAACTATGGCGGCAGATGTAACTTTTATTCCAAACTTATGTGAAGGAGAAAGAACAGCAACTATTGAGGTAACTAATGTAACAGGAGGTCAAACACAAGATGCAACTGTAAGTTATAGTTATATTTTAACCTATCCTGACGGAACAACGCAAGTAGAACAGCTATCAAATACATTTAGCAATTTACCAGCGGGTACAAATTACACAGTAACTGTTAGAGATAATAAATATAGCTGTGAGTATACAGAAACTGTAAACATAGTTGATCCATCAGAAGTAGAAGCTTCGGCAAATATCACTGCAGATATAACTTGTAACAATGCTAATGCAACCGTAGAAGTGAGTGCAATAGGAGGCACAGGCGTTTATGAATATAGTAGTGATGGAGTGAATTTTGGTCCTAATAATACGTTTACAAACGTAAGTTCAGGTTCTCAAACATTCTATGTGCGTGATGATAATAATTGTGAAGACACAGTTGTAGTAACAGTTAATGCATACGAGCCTTTAGTGCCAACTTTAGTAGTCGATTCAGGATTTGTTACCTGTAATGGAGATGCTAATGGAGTGTTATCAGCAACTGTAACAGGTGGTTTTGGTAATTACGAATACCAATTGTTAGACGGTAGTGATAATCCAGTTGATGGAACATGGCAAACATCGAATAGTTTTGGAGGTTTAGATGTTGGTACATATAAAATTAGAGTAAGAAGTACCAACAGATTTGGAGAAGTATGTACAGAAGACACTGCACCACATACTATTGAAGAACCACAACCTTTAGTAGTTGCTGAAAATCATACTGATGTAAGTTGTTTTGGAGGAAACGATGGTACTATTACAGTATTAGCTTCTGGAGGAAACTTAACAGGATATGAATACAATATTAGTACAGACCCAACT
This sequence comes from Tenacibaculum sp. 1_MG-2023, assembly GCF_030547425.1. Classification (GTDB taxonomy): domain Bacteria; phylum Bacteroidota; class Bacteroidia; order Flavobacteriales; family Flavobacteriaceae; genus Polaribacter. The sequence goes on from NZ_JAUORH010000030.1 coordinate 2,389, forward strand.
AATAAATTTGTTACCGATAATGTATTCAGAAACTTAACAGCAGGTACATACACTATTACTGTTAAAGATAAGGTTGGATGTATTGATACTATTGATGTAGTTATTGGTCAACCACAAGAGTTCACAGCAACATTGGTAGGAGTTACAGAACAAACTTGTATTAACGATGCAACTCCAACAATAGAGTTAGATGTACAAGGAGGAACACAACCATATTATGTAAGTATTAATAATATAGAACAACCTACTCAGTATACGACGAATACAATTGTATTAGGAGCTGCTGAAAATATTCAAGCAGGTACGTCTTATTATATTACAGTAAGAGATGAAGCAGGTTGTAATGTTGCAGACCCAATTAGAGTAACTACAGCTGAATCGGTAGATTTACAATTAACAGTTGATTTTGCATATACCTGTGAGGTAGGAAATATTATCAAAGCAATAGTTGATGAAGCATATAGAGCTAATATGTCTTACACATTATATGACGGAATAGGAAACCCTGTGGTAACAAATAATACAGGAGAATTTATTGATGTACCAGCAGGAACAGGGTATTATGTTACAGCAACACATACAATAACTTCATGTTCTGAAAGTTCTACTAGTAGTCCGATCAATATTGAAGATATTCAAGCGTTAACTTTAGATATTGATGATTCGGTTAAGAATACCTTAATAGCTAATGCAGATTTTGGATTACCACCTTATGAGTATAGTGTAGATGGAGGTGACTTTGGACCAGATAACGAGTTCTTAATCTTACAAACAAAAGATTACACTATTACGGTAAGAGATGCTAGAGGTTGTGAGGTAACAATAACTATAAGAGGAGAGTATATTACTATTTTCGTTCCAAATTTATTTACTCCAGATGGAGACGGAACAAATGATTATTGGTACCCTCGTGAAGTAGAAGAATACCATGATATTAAAGTATTTATTTACGATAGATATGCACGTAACATTGCCGACTTTAAAGGTTCTGTACAAGGATGGGATGGTACTTATGAAGGTACCCCATTACCATCAGGAGATTATTGGTATACTATTTACTTTAAAGAGTTGTCAGGTCAAGAGAAGAAAATAATGGGACACTTTACACTATATAGATAAAAAAGAAATGAGAAAAATATTAATAATTTTAAGTGTGGTATTTAGTAGTGTAAAACTTACTGCACAAGAAGTAGAATTACCTCAATATGTAAGTCATTTGGCTGACAACCCATTTTTAATTTCACCAACTTATGCAGGTATAGGAACGGGGTTACAAGTTAGGTTAAATGGAGTAAGCCAGTGGATTGGAGTTAAAGACGCACCTGATACACAATCATTAACAGTTGAAGCACGTATTGCAGATACTTTTGGTGGTGGAATCACGTTATTTAATGATAAAAATGGGTATACCACTCAAAAAGGAGCAAAATTGTCATTTGCAAGTCACTTAACATTAAGTGACTTTCATGATAGTTTTCTATCGTTTGCTTTAAGTTATAGCTTTACGCAATTTGGTATTGATACATCAGAAAATAACTCAGGACAAACAGTATCAAACAGAACTTTAAACAATTCAAACTTTGATGTTGGTTTGTTATATCGTTACGAGCGATTTAGTATTAGTGCAAACATTATGAATATCTTAAATAAAGAAATTGAAGATTTTCAAACGGGTGAACCAGAAGTATTAAGAAAATATATACTTTTTACATCTTACACTTTTACGAAATTAAGCAGAAACTTTGAACTAGAGCCATCAATGTTAGTGGAGTATAGAGAAGCAGACAAACGTTCTAGAACGGATATGAATATTAAAGCTAGAAGAGGAATAAGAGATGGGTATGTTTGGGCTGGTTTAAGTTACACGTTCTTAAACGACCAGTTTTTTCAACCAAATGCTATTGCTCCATTACTTGGTTTAAAGAAAAACAACCTGTATATGTCGTATGGTTTTAGTATCAATATGAATAAAACGCAAGATTATAATTACGGAACACACATGATTACACTTGGGTTTGATTATGAAAGAAGACCAAGTTTAGCACGTTGTACACAAAAAATGATTATGTTTTAATATAAAAACACACAAATTATCAAATCCTCAAGTGTTAGCTTGAGGATTTTATTTTTCTTTGTATTAATGGAAAAAAATAACGATACATCAATAAATCTAAATAAATATATCAGTAGTACAGGTATTTGTTCACGTCGTGAAGCAGAACGCTTTATTACGGAAGGAAGAGTTACCATAAATGGAAACCCTACCCAGTTAGGAAACAGAGTTCATGAAGGAGATGTGGTAAAAATTGATGGAAAACCATTAAAAGAAAAACCTAAAACTATTTATATAGCGTTAAACAAACCAGTAGGTATTGTTTGTACTACAGATAGTAAAGAGCGGAAAAATATAGTAAAGTTTGTAGGGCATCCGCAACGATTGTTTCCTATTGGTCGATTAGATAAACCTTCAGAAGGATTAATTTTTTTAACCAATGATGGTGATATTGTAAACAAAATATTACGAGCAGGGAATAACCACGAAAAAGAATACATTGTTTCGGTTAACAAACCATTCGATGAACGCTTTATAAAAAGAATGAGTAATGGAATTCCAATTTTAGGAACTGTAACAAAAAAATGCAAGGTAGAACGTGTAAATGATACTACATTTAAAATAACCTTAGTACAAGGCTTAAACCGTCAAATAAGACGCATGTGTGAATACTTGGGTTACGAAGTAAAAAAATTAAAGCGCACACGTATTATGAACGTAACTTTAGGAAGTTTAAAAGTAGGAGAGTGGCGAGAATTATCATCTAAAGAAATGGATGAAATTAATCGTCTTGTAGCAGGTTCGTCAAAAACATACGAAGAAGCAGAAAAAAAGACTAAAACTACTTCTCCTCAAAAAACTAAACCCAAGAAGAAAGTAGATTTCAAAACTAAGTTTGGAAGAAGAAGAAAAAGTTAAAAATCAGTAATAAGAAACTTTTAACTATCTACTTTTAAACATTCAACTTACATGTGTATCTTTGCCACTTATGCAATTTGACTTAAAAATAACAGATCCAAAAAGTAAAGCACGAGCAGGTGTTATTACTACTGATCACGGAATCATAGAAACTCCAATATTTATGCCTGTAGGTACAGTAGCTACAGTTAAAGGAGTACATCAATCAGAATTAAAAGATGAAATCAACCCTGATATTATTTTAGGAAATACATATCATTTATACTTACGTCCAAAATTAGAAACTTTAGAAGCTGCAGGAGGTTTACATAAGTTCATGAATTGGGACCGTAATATTTTAACTGATAGTGGAGGATACCAAGTGTATTCTTTATCAGGGAGAAGAAAAATTAATGAAGAAGGAGTTAAATTTAAAAGTCATATAGATGGATCTACGCATTTTTTTACACCAGAAAATGTAATGGAAACACAACGTACCATCGGGGCAGATATAATTATGGCTTTTGACGAATGTACACCGTACCCTTGTGATTATAACTATGCAAAGCGATCTATGCATATGACACATCGCTGGTTAGATCGTTGTATAAAACACTTTGAAAAGACACCTCCAAAATACGGATACAGTCAGTCTTTATTTCCAATTGTACAAGGAAGTACATACAAAGATTTACGTAAACAATCAGCAGAATATATAGCAAATTCAGGAGCAGAAGGAAATGCTATTGGAGGACTATCAGTAGGAGAACCTGCAGAAGAAATGTATGCAATGACTGAAGTAGTTACAGCAATATTACCTGAAGATAAGCCACGCTATTTAATGGGAGTTGGTACACCAATTAACATTCTAGAAAATATAGCATTAGGAGTTGATATGTTCGATTGTGTAATGCCTACACGTAACGCACGTAACGGAATGTTATTTACAGCACACGGAAGCATTAACATCAAGAATAAAAAATGGGAAAAAGATTTCTCTCCAATTGATGAAATGGGAATTACTTGGGTAGACACCATGTACTCTAAAGCATACTTACGTCACCTTTTTGCTTCAAGAGAAATGTTAGGAAAACAAATAGCTTCTATTCATAATTTAGGATTTTATTTATGGTTGACTCGAGAAGCACGTAAACACATTATAGCAGGAGATTTTGCAGAATGGAAAGATAAGATGGTAAAACAAATGGATAAACGTTTGTAATTTGAAAATACTAGATTGGTACATATTAAAACGTTACTTAACAACTTTCTTGTTTACATTACTTGTTTTAATACCTATAGCAGTAGCTATTGATATTGCAGAAAAGGTTGATAAGTTTTTACGAGAAGAAAACTTAACACTGTTTGAAATAGTTAACGATTACTATAAAAACTTTATTATTTATTATGCTAATACATTTATGCCATTAGCATTATTTATAGCAGTTATACTATTTACTTCTAAGCTAGCAAGTAATACAGAAATTGTAGCAATTAATAGTTCTCAAGTATCATTTACACGATTTTTATATCCATATTTTATAGGAGCAACTATAGTTTGTGCAATTGCACTCTCAATGAATCACTTTTTTGTACCTTCAAGTAGTAAAACAAGGAAAGCTTTTGAAAAAAAGTATTTAAAGAAAAAAAAGTATGCAGATACTTCCATTCGCGAGTTTAGTTTACAATTAAATGATAGTACTTATGTATATATCCAAAACTTTGATTTAAAAAGAAATTCAGGGTATAACTTCTCAATTGACTTATATGAGGGTATTAAGTTAAAAAGAAAACTTACTGCTGATAATATTAATTGGAAGGAAAAGGATAGTACATTTAAACTATATAACTGGAAAGAACGAAAAATTTTTAAAGAAAGAGATAGTATCTTTTCAGGAAGAAGCTTAGATACCACATTTACATTTACACCAGAAGATTTTAATTACAAGAATATTATGGCACAAGAAATGAACTCTCCAGAGTTGGTTAAGTTTATTGAAGTGTCTAGAAAAAGAGGAATAAAAAACTTAAACGCTTATTTAGTAGAACTATACAAAAGAACAAGTTTACCAATTGCCAGCTACATACTAACATTAATAGCTGTGGGGCTAGCACATAGGAAAAGTAGAGGAGGTATAGGAGTTAATTTAGCCATAGGTATTAGCGTTATGTTTATTTATGTTTTCTTTTTAAAAGTAGCAGAAGTATTAGGAGCCGTAGCAGGAGCAAATGCCCTGTTAAATGTTTGGATACCTAATATAGTATTTGGTTTATACGCTATTTATTTATATTTCAATGCAAGGAGATAAATTAAAGAATTACTTACTCTTACACTTAATCGTTTTTATTTGGGGGTTTACAGCAATACTAGGAGCATTAATATCGATAGATGCAGTTCCTTTAGTTTGGTATAGAATGTTATTAGCAGTAGGTTTTATTGCTTTATATTTTATAATAAGAAAGAAGTCATTTAAAGTAGAAAAGAAAGCATTAATTAAGTTTGCCGTTTCAGGGGTAATTATAGCAGTACATTGGATAACTTTTTTCAAAGCAATAAAAGTATCAAATGTTTCAGTAGCTTTGGTAATGATGAGCACAGGAGCTTTTTTCGCTTCATTCATAGAACCTTTTTTCTTTAAAAGAAGAATAAAACTAATTGAAATAGTTTTAGGCTTGCTAGTAATCGTAGGTTTATACATTATTTTCAATTTTGAAAGTCAGTATACGCTTGGAATTATTTATGCGCTAATATCAGCCTTTTTATCAGCCTTGTTTTCAGTATTAAATGGAGTGTTTATAAAAAAACATGAAGCCAATACTATTTCGTTTTACCAACTATTATTTGGAGTATTAGGAGTAACTATATATTTATTGTTTACACAGAAGTTTTCATTAGCGTTTTTCCAATTACAAGTAACTGATTGGGTATATTTATTAATTTTAAGTAGTGTTTGTACAGCCTATGCATTTATTGCATCTGTGAAGGTAATGAAGTATCTAACACCTTATACAGTAATGCTTACGATTAATTTAGAGCCTATATATGCTATTGTTTTAGCATTATTAATATTTGGAGAGAAAGAACAAATGAATCCAGAGTTTTATTATGGAGCATGTATCGTCTTAATAGTAGTAGTACTAAACGGAGTACTTAAAAATGCTTCTTCAATAAAAAAGAAAATCATAAAAAAATAGTATTTTAAGAAAAGCGATGGAGGTAAACTGTACAATTTTTTAGTATGTTTGCCTTTACAAACAACTAACTATAAAATTAGAAAATCAAACTATATACAAGAATACAATGGAATATTTAGATTTTGAAATGCCAATAAAGGAATTAGAAGATCAGTTGGCAAAATGTTTTGATATAGGAAAAGAAAGCGATGTAGATGTAACAGCTACATGTAAGAAAATTGAAAAAAAATTAGAGAAAGCAAAAAAAGATATATATAAGAATTTAACTGCATGGCAACGAGTACAGTTATCTCGTCATCCTAATCGTCCTTATACTTTAGATTATATAAAAGCGCTTTGTGGGGATACATTCATGGAATTACATGGTGACCGTAGTGTAAAAGACGACAAAGCAATGATTGGTGGATTAGGTAAAATTGGAGATCAATCATTTATGTTTATAGGTCAACAAAAAGGATACAACACCAAAACACGTCAGTACCGTAATTTTGGTATGGCTAATCCAGAAGGATACCGTAAAGCATTACGTTTGATGCGCATGGCTGAAAAATTTGGAATTCCAGTAGTAACTTTTGTAGATACTCCAGGTGCTTACCCAGGATTAGAAGCTGAAGAGCGTGGACAAGGAGAAGCAATTGCTCGTAATATCTTTGAAATGACTCGTTTAAAAACTCCAATTATTACAATAATTATAGGAGAAGGAGCTTCGGGAGGAGCTTTAGGAATAGGAGTAGGAGATAGAGTATATATGTTAGAAAACTCTTGGTACTCAGTTATTTCACCAGAAAACTGTTCTTCAATTTTATGGCGTAGTTGGTCAGAAAAAGAAAAGGCAGCAGAAGCATTAAAATTAACTGCTGAAGATGGTATGAAACTAAAAATAGTAGACGATATCATTCAAGAACCATTAGGAGGAGCACACTCTGATCGTGAAGGAGCTTTTAAAGCAGTACAAGAACAAATTATAAAGGCTTACAAAGAACTTAAAGATATACAAGATAATGACTTAATAACTCAGCGTATGGAAAAATATGCCAATATGGGAGTGTATAAAGAATAGTTTGAAAGTCCTTAGAAATAACAATATTAAAACTCGCCAATTGGCGAGTTTTTTGTTTTATAAATATTTTACAATATTATTTGTTTGTTAAATGAATTTATATATATAATTTTGCCGACCGAAATGAGTAATACATTTAACAAATATTTTTTTCTATTAATATTCTTATTAAAAGGATGGTCTACATCATATGCAGATCATAACAATTTTAATAAGAGTATATCAGTGCCTGTTTTAAATTCAGCCTGTGTAGAGACCCAAATTGTTACTCAAAACACCATTAACTTAGCTTTTGATAAACAGCATCAAGATTCTGAAAGAGAGAATTATTTTGAAATCAGCGAAATTGAGGACAAAACTCAAGATGAAAATGAAGTAGATGAAAGTTTGTCAAAATTCGAAAGTTACTTATCAGCTATTTTACATGCGCAGTTTTTTGAGAGTCAGTTTTGTGTAGTAAAAGAAAAAACACAACGCTTTAAAGAGTACACTTTTAGCTCAATTTTAAAACTACATGTAAAATTTCAAATTTTTATAATTTGATACCTTTCCTTTTAAAGTAAGTCTAAATTCATCATTTAGTTTACTTTATATACTTACACATAAGAATTTAATTAAATTTTTAGAATAACCATTGGTTTTCAATGGCTACACACTCACTCTAACTTTACAAATACATTCAAAAATGAAAAAAAGCTTTATTTTCATGAGCCTATTTGCGCTATTAATTCATATTAGCTGCGAATCAAAAAAGGAATCTAAACACCCAGAAACCAAATTCCTTGTAACCAATCCCATTAAAAAAGACACGTCAATAACCAAAGATTATGTAAGTCAAATACATGCTATTCAGCACATAGAAGTAAGGGCATTAGAAAAAGGATATCTAAAAAAAGTATTTGTTGATGAAGGACAGCATGTGAAAAAAGGGCAACGTATGTTTCAAATTTCACCAAATGTTTACAAAGCAGACTTACAAAAAGCAAAAGCTGAAGCAAAAGCAGCTGAAATAGAATATAAAAATACACAGTTATTAGCGGAAGGAAATGTAGTTTCTAAAAACGAATTAGCCTTAGCAAAAGCAAACTACGAAAAAGCAAAAGCTGAAGTAATGCTAGCACAAACACACCTAGGTTTTACAAGCATTAAGGCACCATTTAACGGTATAATGGATCACTTACATGTTAGAAAAGGAAGTTTGTTAGATGAAGGAGAGCTCCTAACAACACTATCAGACAACAGTAAAATGTGGGTATATTTTAATGTGCCAGAAACAGAATATCTAGATTACATAATGAGTCAAGATAAAGACAAGAAAAAAGAAGTAACACTTTTAATGGCAAATAACAAACCATTCAATCAAAATGGAATAGTAGAAACGATTGAAGGAGAGTTTAACAATGAAACAGGAAATATTGCCTTTAGAGCAACTTTCCCAAATCCAAATGGAATTTTAAGACACGGAGAAACAGGAAGTATTTTAATGGAAGTTCCATACGAAGGAGCCTTAATAATTCCACAAAAAGCCACTTTTGAAGTATTAGATAAAAAATATGTTTTTGTAGTAGATAAAAACAATACAGTAAAACAGCGAGAAATTACTGTAGAAGCAGAATTACCACACTTATTTATAGTAGAAAAAGGACTTACAGAAAACGATAAAATATTGTTAGAAGGAATCCGTATGGTAAAAGACCAACAAAAGATACATGTTGAGTTTAAAGAGCCAAATGCTGTAATGTCTAGTTTAGACTTATATGCAGAGTAATCAAAAACTAAAATTCAACAAAACATGTTTAGTCAATTTATAAAAAGACCAGTACTAGCAATTGTTATTTCGATAATAGTTGTTTTCACGGGGTTGTTATCAATAAAACAACTCCCAATATCACAGTTTCCACAAATTGCACCAACCACGGTAAACATATTTATAGCTTATCCAGGTTCAAGTGCAGATGTATTGGTAAACTCAACATTAATTCCTTTAGAAACAGCTATCAATGGAGTACAAGGAATGCGTTATATCGCTTCTGATGCCACAAGTGCAGGAGAAGGAACTTTACGTGTAATTTTTGAACCCGGTACAGATCCCAATCAAGCAGTAGTAAGGGTAAAAACAAGGGTAGATCAAGTAATGCCCTTATTACCTGAGTTAGTACAGCGAGAAGGGGTAATTATTACTCCAGTACAACCAAGTATGTTAATGTATGTGAACCTTTTTAGTAAAGAGAAACATAATGATGAAAAGTTTCTATACAATTATGCATACACCAAAATGATACCAGAAATTCAACGTATTAATGGTATTGCCAGTGCTAAAATTTTAGGAAGTAGAAAATACGCGATGAGAGTTTGGTTAAAACCCGACCGAATGAGAGCCTATAATATTTCTGCGGAAGAAATTTTAGAAGCAATGGAAGACCAAAGTATTTTGGCAAGACCTGGAAGACTGGGAAGAAGTTCAGGAATCAAATCACAATCACTAGAATACGTACTTACCTATCAAAACAGGTATAACGAACCAAATCAGTACAAAGACATTATTATTCGAGCAAATGAAGAAGGAGAAATTTTAAAGCTTAAAGATGTTGCCGAAGTGAAGTTAGGGAGTGAATTCTTTGATATTTACTCAAATTTAGATGGACATCCGTCAGCATCTATTGTTTTAAAACAAACCTTTGGAAGTAACGGTAGTGATGTAATAGCATCGGTAAAAGAAAAGCTAAAAGAATTAAAAGAAGATTTACCACCTGGTATTGATTTTAAAATTAGTTATGATGTTTCTAACTTTTTAGATGCCTCAATAGAACAAGTAATACATACACTTAGAGATGCTTTTATTTTAGTAGCAATTGTGGTATTTCTATTTTTAGGAGACTTACGATCAACCTTAATTCCAATTATAGCAGTGCCAGTTTCTTTAATTGGAGCATTCTTTGTCATGCAACTTTTCGGGCTTTCAATAAACTTAATCACCTTATTTGCATTAGTATTAGCGATAGGTATTGTAGTAGATGATGCTATTGTGGTTGTAGAAGCTGTTCATTTAAAAATGGAGAAAGAACACCTTACACCTTACCAAGCATCTAAGGCAGCATTAGGAGAAATAGGGGGAGCTATTTTAGCAATTACGCTGGTTATGGTTTCTGTATTTGTACCAATTTCTTTTATGACAGGTCCCGTAGGAGTTTTCTACAGACAGTTCTCTATAACAATGGCGGGTTCTATCATTATTTCAGCAGTGGTAGCATTAACATTAACACCAGTATTGTGTGCAATGATGTTAAAGAACAACCATGGAAAAGAAAGAAAAAAATCAATAGTAGATAAGTTTATTGATTGGTTTAACAAAGGATTTGAAAAGCTTACAGGAAGATATGTAAAAGTGTTAAACAGAATCGTAGCAAGAAGAATGTTAACCTTTGGAGTATTACTAGCTTTCTGTGCAGGAATATTTATCACCAATAAAACGTTGCCTGCAGGTTTTATTCCTAGTGAAGACCAAGGAATGATTTATGCAATTATTCAAACACCACCAGGTGCTACTTTAGAACGCACAAATGAAGTAGCAAGAAAACTACAACAAATTTGTGAAGAAACTGAGGGAGTAGAGTCGGTTTCATCTTTAGCAGGATATGAAATTATGACCGAAGGTAGAGGGTCAAACGCAGGTACCTGTTTGATTAACCTAAAACCATGGTCAGAACGTCATCATTCAGTTCACGAAATCATGGAAGAACTAGAAGAAGAAACCAAAGACTTAGGAGCGGTTATAGAATATTTTGAACCACCAGCAGTACCAGGTTTTGGATCTTCAGGAGGATTCTCAATGCGTTTATTAGATAAAACAAACTCAACAGACTATCACGAGTTTGAACGTATTAATAACAAGTTCATGGAGTCGTTATCAAAACGAAAAGAGCTTACTGGGTTATTTACTTTTTATTCTGCAAACTATCCGCAGTACGAATTAAAAATCGACAATAAAAAAGCGATGCAAAAAGGAGTAACCATTGGTAAAGCCATGGAAAACCTAAACATTTTAATAGGTAGTACCTATGAACAAGGTTTTATTCGTTTTGGTAGATTCTTTAAAGTATATACACAAGCAGCGCCAGAATACAGAAGAATCCCTTCAGATTTAGAAAAGCTATATGTTAAAAATGAAGAGGGAGAAATGGTGCCTTATTCAGCTTTTATGAGTTTAGAGAAAAAACTAGGACCTAATGAGATAACACGGTACAATTTATATAATTCAGCGGCTATTAGAGGGTTACCAGCACGAGGATACACAAGTGGAGATGCTATTAATGCGATTAAAGAAGTAGCAGCGAAAGAGCTCCCTAGAGGGTATGATATTGCTTGGGAAGGACTTACCTATGATGAAGCAAGAAGAGGTAATGAATCAGTATATATATTCATTATTGTTTTAGCCTTTGTATACTTTGTACTAGCAGCGCAGTACGAAAGTTTTATACTACCATTAGCTGTAATTTTATCGCTTCCAGTGGGAGTGTATGGTTCATTTACACTATTAAAATTAATGGGCTTAGCAAATGATGTATATGCACAAATAGGTATTATTATGCTGGTCGGTTTATTAGGTAAAAATGCGGTATTAATTGTAGAATTTGCCGTATTAAAACGAAGTCAAGGAGCTACAATTTTTGAAGCAGCTATTGAAGGTGCTAAAGAACGGTTCAGACCAATTTTAATGACTTCATTTGCATTTATAGCAGGGTTAATACCGTTAGTTATAGCACACGGAGCAGGAGCTATTGGTAATAGAACTATTGGTGGATCGGCTTTAGGAGGAATGTTAATAGGTACAATTTTCGGAGTTTTAATTATACCAGGTCTCTATTACATATTTGCTAAAATGAGTGATGGAAGAAGTTTAATTAAAGACGAATCAAGCGAACCAGTTTCTGAAGAATTTATAAGAATAAATGAAGTTGAAGGAAGTAAAACAAAAGCTAAAATAGCAGAACTTAAAAAACTTATAAAGAAAATAATTAAAAGAGAAAACAATGAAAACTAAACAAAGAAGTTTATTTGTAATAAAAAAAGCACACTTTTTAAGTGTGCTTACCCTCTTAGTTTTGTGCTCTTGTGTATCAAATCAAGTAGTAAGAGAAGAAAATAAGGCGGTACCAGAGAATTTTAAGAATCAACCTGCAGATTCATTAAATACAGCGACTATTAAATGGCGTGACTTTTTTTCAGACTCACATTTAATTTCTCTGATAGATACAGCTTTATCAAACAATCAAGAATTGAACATAATGTTACAACAAGTAGCTATTTCAAAAAATAACATCAAAGCAAAAAAAGGAGAGTATTTACCATTTGTAAATATGTATGCCGGGGCAGAAGTAGAAAAGGTAGGGAAGTATACTAGAAATGGAACCGTTGAAGAAAATTTAAATATTCACGAAAATGAAAAATTTCCAGAGCCATTAACTGATTTTTCAATAGGACTTTCTGCTTCATGGGAGTTAGATGTTTGGAAGAAGTTACGAAATGAGAAGAAAGCAGCAGTACTAGAATACTTTGCTTCAGTTGAAGGAAAAAACTTCATGGTAACTAATTTAGTTTCAGAAATTGCAAATTCATATTATGAGTTGTTAGCGTTAGATAATGAGTTGTCAATGGTTTCACAAAACTTAGAAATTCAAAAAAATGCATTGCAAATGGTGAAGCTTCAAAAACAAGCTGCAAGAACTACCGAATTAGCAGTACGTAGGTTTGAAGCAAGTGTGCTTAAAAATCAGAGTCATTTGTATGAGATTAAACAAGAGGTAGTAGAGACTGAAAATAAAATTAATTTTTTAGTAGGAAGGTATCCGCAGCCTATAGAAAGAAATTCAGATAATTTTATTGATAAGTCCATAGAAGGAATTAAAGCAGGAATCCCTTCACAACTGTTACAAAACAGACCCGATTTAAGGAGAGCTGAATACGAATTAGCAGCAGCCAAATTAAATACTAAAATTGCACGAGCTAATTTTTATCCATCAATCGGTATAAAAGCAGGAGTAGGATTACAAGCATTTAAACCTAAGTTTTTAACATCAACACCAGAATCGTTAGTGTATTCTTTAGCAGGAGATATCGTAGGGCCTTTAATCAATAGAAATGCTATAAAAGCAGTTTATAAAACAGCCAACAATAAACAATTACAAGCTGTTTACGAATACGAAAGAGCTATTTTAAATGCGTATTTAGAAGTAGCGAACGAGCTTTCAAAAATTGATAACTTGAAAAACAGTTATGATTTAAAAAAGCAACAAGTAGAAGCATTAAACGAATCTATAGACCTTTCAATTCGTTTGTTTAAATCGGCAAGAGCAGAATATACAGAAGTGTTGTTAACACAAAGAGAAGCATTAGAGTCTAAAATAGAAATTATAGAAACTAAAAGAGATCAATTATTAACAAACGTAAAAGTATATAAAGCCTTAGGAGGAGGCTGGAACTAATTTTTTTCATTCGTTATTAACTATTAATTGTTGTTAAAGTGGTAGTTTTTATTAACTATCCAAAAGACTCGCTAACTGGCGAGTCTTTTTTATTCAATACTTTTCAAGTACCTTCGTAATACCTCATAAAAAGAGATTGTAATATCATAATTCAATGAGTAAAGAAGAGTTAGCTATAAAAACCACCTACTTTAGTATTCTAAGTAATACTAGTTTAGCAATTATTAAAGGATTAGCAGGTATTTTTGGAAACTCATACGCATTAATAGCAGATGCAATTGAATCTACTACCGATATTTTTTCTTCTATTTTAGTGTTGTTAGGATTAAAATATGCGAAAAGACCCGCAGATAAAAACCATCCGTACGGACATGGAAAAATAGAACCTTTAATCACCTTTGTAGTAGTAGCCTTTTTGGTAACTTCAGCTACAGTTATAGCCTATGAAAGTATACAGAATATTCAAACACCACACAAAACTCCTAAACCATGGACGTTACTCGTTTTAGGAGCAATTATTATTTGGAAAGAAATATCTTTTCAAGTGGTTATAAGAAAAAGTAAAGAAATTAATAGTTCTTCCTTAAAAGCAGATGCGTGGCATCATCGAAGTGATGCAATTACCTCTGTAATGGCATTTATAGGTATTTCCATAGCTCTTATTTTTAAAGAAGGTTATGAAACAGCTGATGATTGGGCAGCTTTATTAGCCTCATTTTTTATTTTATACAATAGCTATTTAATTTTTAGACCAGCGCTGGGAGAGATAATGGATGAACATGTATATGATGATTTGATAGAAGAAATAAGAGGAAAATCTATGGAAGTAGCAGGTGTTTTAGGAACAGAAAAATGTTTTGTGCGTAAAGCAGGAATGAAATATCATGTAGATTTACATGCCATTGTTGATAGTACCATTACAGTAAAAGAAGGACACGACATTGCTCATAAATTAAAAGATTATTTAAGAGAAAAACTCCCAGATTTGGAGCATGTTTTAATTCATATAGAGCCTAATGAATACTAAAAAAAGCAACCTTTAGGTTACTGAGCGTAGTCGAAGTAAGGTTGCTTTTTGTTTATGGTATATTTAAATACTTGTGTGTTTGTAAGGAAATTTTCCATTGTGGATGTTCCATTACATAATCAACAATTTGTGGAGTCATTTTTTCCTTTTTACTCCATTCAGGTTGTAAAAATAACGTACATTTTTTACCAACTTTAGCAGCTTGTTCTTCTGCAAACTGAAAATCATTTTTATTATGAATAATCATTTTCAATTCGTCTGCTTCTTGGTAAGCACGTTCTAAAGGTAATTTGTTTTTTTTAGGAGACAAACAAAACCAGTCCCAAACCCCTGAAAAATCATACGCTCCAGAAGTTTCAATATGTGTTTTAATACCTTTTTCTTGAAGTTGCTCTGTAATATAATCTAAACTCCACATTAAAGGCTCTCCACCTGTAATAACTACAGTTTCGGCATATTTCTTTGCGTTTTCAATAATGATATCCGTTTTTGTAGGTGGATGTAAATTAGCATCCCAACTTTCTTTTACATCACACCAATGGCAACCTACATCGCAACCACCAATACGAATAAAATAAGCAGCAGTACCAGTGTGTGCTCCTTCTCCCTGAATCGTGTAAAACTCTTCCATTAGCGGAAGCATTTCTCCTGTGTTAATTAACTCTTGTACTTCTTTTTTCAACATAAGGGTGCAAAGATAGGCAACATTAAAAATTAATGAATGATTTTTGTTACTTTTACGTGTTTTTATCACAAAAAGTCAAAAATAATGAGTAAAACCGAAGCGTTTTTCAATTACATCAAAGAAGGCTATGCAACAAAAGGAGAGTTTATTACGCTAGGAGCAGGAATGTTAGGAGAAGAAACGGTAACAAATGCCCATGTAAATATTCCTTTAAAAACATTAAACCGTCACGGATTAATAGCTGGAGCAACAGGAACAGGTAAAACAAAAACCTTACAAGTGCTGGCAGAAAACATGTCAGAAAAAGGAATTCCTGTGTTGTTGATGGATGTAAAAGGAGACTTAAGTGGGTTGGCGCAACCAAGCACAGGGCATGCTAAGATTGATGAACGTCACGAAAAAATCGGAATACCATTTACGCCTACAAAATTCCCCATAGAAATTTTATCAATATCAGAACAAAACGGAGTTCGTTTACGTGCTACAGTTTCTGAATTTGGACCTGTTTTATTATCGCGTATTTTAGATTTGACTGAAACACAATCAGGTATTGTAGCGATTATTTTTAAATATTGTGATGACAATCAATTACCATTATTAGACCTAAAAGATTTCAAGAAAATTCTTCAATATATTACCAATGAAGGAAAGGAAGAAATTAAAAAAGAGTATGGGCGAATCTCTACCGCAAGTACAGGAGCAATACTCAGAAAAATTATAGAAATAGAGCAGCAAGGAGGTGATTTATTCTTCGGAGAAAAATCGTTTGATGTTGACGATTTAACTCGAATAGATGAAAACGGACGTGGAGTTATTTCTGTATTACGTTTAACAGATATTCAAGATAGACCAAAACTGTTTTCAACCTTTATGCTACAGTTACTAGCTGAGGTATATGAAACTTTCCCAGAGCAAGGAGATAGCGGTAGACCAGAATTGATAATTTTTATAGATGAAGCTCATTTAGTATTTGACGAAGCTTCAAAAGCGTTGTTAAGTCAGATTGAAAGTATCGTAAAGTTAATCCGTTCAAAAGGAATAGGATTGTATTTCGTTACACAAAATCCAAAAGATGTTCCAGAAGATGTATTGGCTCAGTTAGGAATGAAAATTCAACATGCTTTACGTGCATTTACTGCAAAAGATAGAAAAGCAATTAAATTAGCAGCCGAAAATTATCTAGATTCTGAATATTATGATACTAAAGAAGTATTAACACAATTAGGGATAGGAGAGGCATTGATTTCTGTTTTAAATGAAAAAGGAATTCCAACTCCGTTAGCGCGAACAATGTTACGTGCACCAATGAGTAGAATGGATGTATTAACAGAAAAGGAAATTAAGCAAGTTTTAGACAATTCGAGATTAATTCCGAAATACAACGATACCATAGACAGAGAGAGTGCATACGAAATGTTGAATGAGAAGATTGAAAAAATAAATGAAGAGAAAACCAAAGAAGCTCGTAAAGAGGAAGATAAAAGAACAAGAAGAAGATCTTCAACAGGTAGTAAAAGTACTCGTATGAACCCAGTAGTAAAAGTATTAACGAGTGCTACTTTTATTAGAGCAGCTTTTGGGATTTTGAAAAAAGTACTAAAATAACAAATAGAAGAAATAGACGTTTTAAACATAAAAGAAGACCAATGAGAACATTAATGAAACCTTTAGTTATCGCAGTAATATCAGTATTATTTATTCAATGTGGTAATAGCAAATTTGATATTGCTAAAGGAAAAGTAGGAAAGTTAACTACTAAAACAACTGTTAACGAAATTGAAAACGTATTTAAGCAAGACTCAGTAGTTAAAGTATTAAGTGAAGGAGCTAAAGGAAATAATCTTTTTCAAGAAGATGATAAGTACTTGGTATATGAAAAAGGAGGTAAACATTTGTTAACCATTACTCCAAAAGAACAATTAGATTCTATATCAACTATTAAAAGTATTGAGATTTTTGACGATCGTTTTAAAACAAAGTCAGGAATCAATATAAAATCTACTTTTCAAGAAATTAACGCAAATACTAAAGTTAATAAAGTTGAATCATCATTTTCATCAGCAACGTTATTTATTGACGACTTAAATGCAACAATAACGATTGATAATGAAGATTTGGGTTTAAAAGAATTTAGTACTCAAAAAGTAACCGTTGAACAAATTCCTGATTTAGCAAAGATTAAATCGTTTACCATTTGGTTTAACTAAAAATATTCAAAGCCGAAACATCTGTTTCGGCTTTTTAATTAATAATAGCTACGTAATTTTAAAATATGGAAGTAATAAAAATAGTATTTTTTGTATTGGGAGTTTTTTTTGGAGAAAACAGCAGAATAGGAGCGGAGAAAACAACCGTTATAGTAAACCCAAAAGAGCAAACAGTAACCATTGTTCAAGAAAATATATTTGCACTAATAGTAAAAGAAGGAGATAGTTTACAGATTAGCTCAGAATTAAAAAAAATAATAGCAAGAAACTGGAGGAAAGAAATAGAAACCTATCCATCAAAATCATGTACTTTTTATGTTACAGATAACGGTAATTTGAACGCAAAAATTATATTGAATTACCCTTCGGAAAAAGAACTAAAAGATTTTGCACTAGATTTTAACCAAGAAACAAAAGAGTTCTCTTTAATAAACATCCCTGATTGGAATGTTGAAACAGAAGATGGAGCGTTAAAAGGAAATTATTGGAGATTTAATGCAGATGATAACTTTACTTTTGTTGTTACTCCTTTTAAAAACATGCCAGATAAGTTTAAAAGTGCTAAAAGGAGCCTTACATCAATTTGGAAAGCTGAAAAGGATAAATAAAAGAGACATCATAATAAAGTCTTTTTTTTCTAATAATTACGTTTTTAAGTGAAGGATTTCTATTTATAATAATTGTAGTTTGATAATAAAATAATTTTATTAAGTTAGTGATTAATAATCACTAACCGAAGTGTACAGTATACAGCTGGGGGGCTAGTAACTGTACATGGAAAAGATTGAGCATCCGTTTTTGGGTGCTTTTTTTTGTTTATTTGTCTCGTCCTGAAATAAGTTTACACAATTTAGACTTATTTTATGAAAAACAATGTGTCCAAGAATAAGCGCACACAATGTGATTACAACTTAGGCTTTAAATTAGCTGTAGTTTCTCAAGTAGAAAAGGGCGA